>JBGSPW010000011.1:0-15762 GCA_041738395.1 Thermoflexales bacterium | reverse complement strand
GTTGATTAAAGACCGGCTCGAAGGCGCGCAACAGGGTGCCAATCGTGAAGCGTTCAGGCATGGCGGACTCAATTCGGGCAGAAGATGGCCCAACTTAACACAGCCCGCGCTTTTTGAAAAGTCAAATTGAGAATTGCTGACGGTTGGGGCGAAAAGACGCAGAAGAAGACGCCCGCTGCTTTTTTGGTCGCCCCGTGGACGGCAGTCTATTGGCCCTCGGCGAATCCCGCCACACGCCGGTGCGTTCGCTGTCGTTGGGTCAGCGCATGCGCGCCGATCTGGCCGGGGCGCTGCTGCACGAACCGTAGATCATCTTCCTCGACGAGCTGAAGATTGGACTGGATGTGGTGGACTTCGCCATACGTGGTGCGTAATGTGGTAAGATTTTACGGAATACGCAATACGCATCCCTTGTCAGGAGTTTGCATGACCCAAGTTCACACCCTCGACCTTCATTTTATGAGTATCCCGCATGTCATCGCGTCGTATCTGATCAAGCACAGCACGGGCGCGGTGCTCATCGAGAGCGGGCCGGGTTCGACCATCGCAGGGTTGAAGACCGCACTCGCCGCGCATGACCTAACGGTAGACGATGTGACGGATGTGCTGCTGACGCATATCCATCTCGATCACGCGGGGGCGGCAGGTTGGCTCGCGCGGAACGGCAATAAGGGGCAGGGGGCACAGATCTACGTGCATCCTAACGGCGCAGGGCACATGTTGAATCCTGAGAAGTTGATCAACAGCGCCACGCGCATCTATGGCGCGATGATGGATACGCTGTGGGGCGAATTCTTAGCCGTGCCCGAAGATCATTTGACTGTGTTGCAGGATCAGCAAGAAGTCGTGATCGGCGAATTGCGCTTCTGCGCGCTCGATACCCCGGGGCATGCCGATCATCACTTCGCGTATCTGTTTGAAGACGTTTGTTTCACAGGCGATGTGGGCGGCGTCCGCTTGCCAGGGCCGCCGCATTTGCGCGTGCCCATGCCGCCACCGGAGTTTCACCTCGAAAAGTGGCGGGCGAGTGTCAGCAAGTTGCAAGAGGCAGGATGCAAGCGAGTCGCACCGACACATTTCGGAATTTATGCGGATGCCGAACACCATTGGCAAATGCTGAATCGCGGACTGGATGAAGTGGAAGAGTTCATGCAGACTGTCATGCCGTCCGATCCACCAGTGAATGAGATCAACGATCGCTTCGAGGCCTGGACGGCCGATCGCTCGAAGCAGCAGGGTTTAACCGAGGAAGAATTCGCGCCATATGAAGCCGCCAATCCGTCGTGGATGTCGGCGACGGGCATGCAGCGCTATTGGAAGAAGTATCGAGCGGTGGCAGGATGAGAGAGGCAGCGCGAGGTGCGCAAACAGATTGCGTGTGCTGCGCTACGAATTTTGCGATTAACCTTTGACAACATCGCCGCGTTGGTGTATTCTCACTCGGAAATTTTATCCGGCTAACTTTGGTTCACACAGCGGAGGCAAGATCCATGCTTAAGATTATCAGCGGTGGCAGCGCCTATGGCGCACGGTTGATCACCGATCAAGCCTTTCGACGCGGCGATCTCATTTATCGCATCGAGGGGCATCGTTTCACGGAGCAGCCGACTTATCAGACGATTCAGGTGGGACGCAACCAGCATATCGAAGAGCTGGGCGTGATCGCGTATCTCAATCACTCGTGCCAGCCCAACACGTTGATCGATGTCACGCGCATGGAAGTGGTCGCCGTGCGCGACATCGCCGCGGGTGAAGAATTGAATTTCTTTTATCCGTCCACCGAGTGGGAAATGGATCGGCCTTTCATCTGTCTGTGCGGCGCGCCGCAATGTGTGCGGCTGGTGGCGGGCGCCAAGTATCTGTCGGTCGATACCCTCAGCCGCTATTTTATCAATCAACATGTGCGTGAAATGATTTTCGAGACGCTGGCCCAAACCGTGACGGTCGCGCGGGACGCGTAAGCCGATCGGGCTAACCGAAATTCAACGCGCTGAAATCGATCAGGAGAGAGTATCATGGCATTTCAACGTTCTGCGGGTATCCTGCTGCATCCGACTAGCTTACCCGGCCCCGATGGCGTCGGCGATCTCGGCCCGCAGGCTTATCGCTGGATCGACTGGTTGGCGGCGACAGGTTGCACGTTGTGGCAAGTGCTGCCGTTGGGGCCTACCGGCTATGGCGATTCACCCTATCAATGTTTCTCGGCGTTTGCCGGCAATCCGTTTTTGGTTAGTCCTGAGTTGTTGTTGCAGGACGGGCTGTTGACGGGCGATGATCTGACCGATCGGCCTGAATTTCCCGCCGAACAGGTGGACTTTGGCCCGGTCATTCACTGGAAGTTGAAACTGCTCGATCGGGCGTTTGAGCATTACTTGGCCGCTCCCGCGCTGCTGCGGGTTCAGTTCGAAGCGTTTCAGGTGCAGGAATACGCCTGGCTCAACGACTTTGCGTTGTTCATGTCGATTAAAGAAGCGAACGGCGGTGTGGCGTGGGAACATTGGCCGGAACCGCTGCGCAAGCGCGATTCACAAGCCTTGCTTGAAGCGCGCCGGTCTGACGCGGTGCAGCGCCATGCTTTCCGGCAGTTCCTGTTTTTCAGACAGTGGAACGCGGTGCGTGAGTATGCTCATGCGCGCGGCATCACGATCATCGGCGATATTCCGATTTTTGTGGCATTTGACAGTGCCGATGCGTGGTCGCATCCCGAATTGTTTTATCTGGACGAAGAACGCCAGCCGACCAGCGTGGCCGGCGTCCCGCCTGATTATTTTTCGCCTACGGGGCAGCTGTGGGGCAATCCACTGTACCGCTGGGAGGCGCATGTTCAATCGGGTTACGCGTGGTGGATCGAACGCATGCGCGCGACATTGAACCAGGTCGACATCATCCGGCTCGATCACTTTCGTGGTTTTGCCGCTTATTGGGCGGTGCCGTATGGCAATCCCACCGCCGAGGTGGGCGAATGGCAGCCCGGCCCCGGTCAGCATTTTCTGTGGGCGTTGAAGCAGGCGTTGGGCGATCTGCCGATCATCGCCGAGGACTTGGGTCTGATCACACCGGATGTGATCGAACTGCGCGATATTTTCAAACTGCCCGGCATGAAAATCCTCCAATTCGGATTTAGCAACCCGCAGGATCCATTTTTGCCGCACAACTACGTGCGCAACTGCGTGGCCTACACCGGCACGCACGACAACGACACGGCGCTGGGTTGGTACAAGACGGCGCCGAAAGCCGAGCAAGAACTGGCGCGCAAATATCTGAATGCCACCGCGCGCAATTTCCCGTGGGCCATGATTCGCACGCTGTGGACTTCGGTGGCGAACACGGTCGTCGCGCCGATGCAGGATTTGCTTAGCTTGGGCACCGAGGCCCGCATGAACTTTCCCGGCAAGCTGGGGGGTAACTGGTCGTGGCGCGTGCTGCCCGATCAATTGAGCGATGAGTTGCGTGATAAGCTGTTGGAGTTCAATACGGTGTACGGGCGCGTGCCGTCCAAGTAACCGAGTTTGATCGCAGTCACACGGAGCACGCAGAGCGGCTGAGTCACTCTGTGTGCTCCGTGTTTGGTTTCGAAAGCAAGCGATGAATTTCTCAACCGATCTCATCAACTCCCTGCGTTCCGCTCGGTATGTGGTGGCCCTGACAGGTGCGGGCGTGTCGGCCGAGAGCGGTATCCCCACTTTTCGTGATGCGCAGACGGGCTTGTGGGCGCAGTATCGACCGGAAGATCTGGCGACCCCGGAAGCGTTTGAGCGTAATCCGAAATTGGTGTGGGATTGGTACGCATGGCGGCGCGAGCTGGTCGAGCGTTCGCGACCTAACCCCGGTCATTACGCATTGGCGCAGTTGCAGCAGTACGTTCCGCATTTCACGCTGATCACGCAGAATGTCGACGGCTTTCATCAACTGGCGGGCAGCACCGGCGTGATCGAACTGCACGGTAATCTCGCGCGCTTGAAGTGCTCGCGTGAGGATGAGGTCGTCGATCGGTGGGAGGACACGGGCGAAACTCCGCCACGTTGTCCGCGCTGTGGCGCTTATCTGCGGCCCGCTGTGGTGTGGTTTGGCGAAGTTCTGCCGCGCGGCGCTTTAGAAACTGCGGCGCAGGCCGCGACGGACTGCGACGTCTTTTTCTCGATCGGCACGTCGGGCCTCGTCGAACCTGCCGCCTCGCTGGCACGCATGGCGTTGCAGCGCGGCGCGAAAGTGGTGGAAGTGAATGCCACCATCACACCGTTGACGATCTCCGCCACATTTATGCTACGCGGCGCATCAGGCCAGATTTTGCCGGAATTGATCAAGGCCGTCTGGGGTAAATAGCGCGTCCCCCTGATCGCTGGCGGTTGGTGTTTCGTGGTTTAATCGGGCCTAATGATAACCTGGCAACGCCCCTTTGAACTCGCGGCACTGTTTCTCATTTTGAGTCTCGCGGCCTATCTCCGATTGGCGAATGTCGCCACCAATCCCGCCTGGTACACCGATGAAGGCACGCACCTCGACATCGCTCGCCAGCTGTTGCAAGGGCGGGTGCAATATCTGGCCATCAATCAATCGTGGCTGTTGTTGTCGCGTCTGCCCTTGTTTGAAGTGCTGCTGGCTGCGCTGACGCGCCTCAACGGTGTAAGCATGGAGACGCTGCGCATATTCACGGGAAGCCTCGGCGTCGTTACCGTAGCGATCTTGTATGGCGTGCTGCGGCGCATTCAATCGGGACGAGAGCGTTGGCTGCCTTTGCTGGCCGCACTGCTGTTGGCGATCTATCCACCGGCCGTGTTGTACAGTCGCTTTGGTTTCAGTTACAACTTGCTCGCGCCACTGGTGTTGATCGTGTTGCTGGCGATGGGGGAATACACATCATCTCGATCAAAGCTCTGGCTGGCGGTTGCCTCCATCTCGATCGGCCTGGGCACCCTCTGCGACCTATGGATGTTTGTCATGCTTGCGCCATTCGTGTTGATTGTGCTCATCCATCATTTGCATGATCTGGTGTGGAGCATCCCGTTGGCTGTGCTGCCCTTTGGCTTCTACGTGGCAATCATGTTGGTTGTCGCGCCGTCGGCCTTCTGGTTCGATGCGCGTTTTGTTCTGTCCCGACTAAACCAGTTTCCGCTCGATCAACAACTGGCGACATTGGCGCAGAATGCGATCGTTCTGACGCGACAGGATGCGTGGATGTGGCTGGGCTTGATCGGATTGGTGGTGCTGCGGCCTGCGCGGTTGCGCGGGATCGCCCTCGCGTTTTTCGCCATCCCGATCGGGCTGCTCGGCCGCACGACGGCTCTATTCAGCTTGAGTTTCTATTACCTCATTCCCTTGTTGCCCTTTATCGCGTTGGGTGTGGCAAGCTTGATCCGCTATGGAGTGCCTTGGGTTGTTAGCCGCGCGCTAAAGCCGCCACAAGCCGATTGGGTGGTGGTGTTTGCCGCCATGCTCATTACCGCGGTCTTGTCTGTTTCAACGCTGACGTTGGTCGATCAAGTGCGCGCTGGATTTCACACTGACATCGACGCCTTCTTGTTGAATCCCGCTGATGCCACGCAGGCCGCGCAATACATCAATCGACAGGTGCAGATCGATGACGTCGTCATCGCGTCGCCGACGCTGGCGTGGGCCCTCAACGCGAACGTCGCCGACATGCAGATGCCGCTGGCGTATGCCGGTCGCGCTACGCCGCATCTTCCCGCCGATGTGCCCGCGGAGCGCTGGGCGTTCGATCCCGCTTATCAGCAAGCGCGCTTTGTCGTCGTCGATAAGCTGTGGCATAACTGGGCACGGCCCAATGTCGCCGGTACGACGGAGATGTTGAAAGATATCGAGACGTGGCCGGTGGCCTTTCGATCGGGTGAAGTGGTGGTCTATCAAAATCCGGTGAGGTGATCGATGAAGCTTTATTTCGTGCGGCATGGTCAGAGCGAAGCCAACGTCCTCAAGGTGATCTCTAATCGCGGCTTGGTTCATCCGCTCACGGAATTGGGCAGGCAACAGGCCGCGCAGTTGGCGCAATCCCTGGCTGCCGTACCCATTGCGAAAATCTACGCCAGCCCGTTGCTGCGCGCGCGGCAAACGGCCGAGATCGTGTCGGCAGCGCTGAACCTGCCGTTTGAGATTGCCGATGCGTTACGCGAACCCGATTGCGGGATGGCGGAAGGCCGATCGGATGAGGCGGCCTGGGCGGAACATCGGCAGGCCTGGATCGCCTGGCTGGAAGAGCAGCGTTACGACTATCGCATCGAGGGCGGCGAAAGTTTCAACGATCTGCGCGCGCGCTTCGTGCCGTTCATCGATCGGTTGTTGGCCGAGCATGGCCGCACAGCAGATCAACTGTTGTTGATCAGTCACGGCGTGCTGCTCATCACCATGCTGTCAGCTATGCTGACGAATGCCGGAGAGGTGTTCGCTGAGCCGCGTTCGATTCCCAACACCGGAACGATCGTGGTGGAGCGACAAGCGGCGGGCTGGGTGTGTGTGGAATGGTGCGGGTTTGCATTCCAAAACCTGGCTGGCAATCGGGTATAATCTTCACGCTGGATTGATTTCAACAGGAAGGACTTTCGCATGTCTCAGAAATTCGAACTGGTTTCCGACTTCCAGCCGATGGGCGATCAGCCCCAGGCGATTGAAGAATTGGTCGATGGCCTGAAGCGTGGGCAGCGCTATCAAACCTTGCTGGGCGCGACAGGCACGGGAAAAACCTACACCGTCGCGCAAATCATCGAGCGCACCCAGCGGCCCGCGCTCATCATGGCGCACAACAAAACCCTGGCGGCGCAGCTGTATTCTGAATTCAAGGAATTCTTTCCGAAGAACGCCGTCAACTACTTCGTTTCGTACTACGACTATTACCAGCCGGAAGCTTACATCGCGCGGACAGACACCTACATCGAGAAAGATACCGCGATCAATGAAGAGCTCGATCGGCTGCGCTTAGCCGCGACGTCTTCATTGTTTGCGCGGCGCGATGTGATTATCGTGGCCTCGGTGTCGTGCATTTACGGCATCGGCAACCCGCAGGATTGGGGCAAGGTGATGATCAAACTGGCGGTGGGTGAAAATCGCCGCCGGGATGTGTTGCTGCGCCATCTCGTCGATCTGCAATACGAGCGCAATGACATCGCCTTTGGACGCGGCAAATTCCGCGTGCGCGGTGATACGTTGGAAGTGCAGCCTGCCTACGCCGAGACTGCCTACCGCATCGAGTTCTGGGGTGACACCGTGGAACGCCTCACCGAGATCCATCCGTTGACGGGTGAGATTCTGGCCGAGCAGGCGAGTGTGGAGATCTATCCGGCCAAGCAGTTCATCACGTCGGAAGAAAAATTGCAGCAGGCGCAGGCGTCGATTGAGGCAGAATTGCAGGAACGCCTCAAATACTTCAAGGACAACGATATGTTCCTGGAAGCCCAGCGCATCGAGCAGCGCACCAAGTACGATCTGGAAATGCTGCGCGAGGTGGGTTACTGTTCCGGCATCGAGAATTATTCGCGACACTTCGACGGCCGATCGGCCGGTGAACCGCCGTGGACGTTAGTCGATTACTTCCCGGATGATTTCCTATTGGTTGCCGACGAGAGCCACATGACGTTACCTCAAATTCGAGGCATGCATCTCGGCGATCGGAGCCGCAAGGAGGAACTGGTCAAGTACGGTTTCCGCTTGCCCAGCGCCGTGGATAATCGTCCGCTGAAATTTGAAGAGTTCGAAGCGCGACTCAATCAGGCCATCTTCACGACCGCGACGCCTGGCGCGTACGAATTGGAGCATTCGGCCAGCATCGTGCAGCAGATCATCCGCCCGACGGGCTTGATCGATCCCGAAGTGGAGATCAAGCCGGTGAAGGGGCAGGTGGACGATCTCATCGGGCAGATTCGTGAACGTGTCGGGCGTGGCGAACGGGTACTCGTCACGACGTTAACCAAGCGTATGTCTGAGGACCTGGCCGACTACTTGAAAGAGATCGGCATCAAGGTGCACTATCTTCATAGCGAAGTAGAAACGTTCGAGCGCATAGAGATTCTGCGCGATCTGCGTTTGGGTTACTATGATGTTGTCGTCGGCATCAACCTGCTGCGCGAAGGGCTGGACTTGCCGGAAGTTTCGCTGGTGGCGATTCTTGATGCCGACAAGGAAGGTTTCCTGCGGAGTGAAACTTCGCTGATTCAGACCATCGGGCGCGCCGCGCGCCACGTGCAGGGCAAGGTCATCATGTACGCCGACAAGATCACCGCTTCGATGCAGCGCGCCATCGATGAGACCAATCGCCGCCGCAAGATCCAGGTGCAGTACAACGACGAGCATGGCATCGTCCCGGCGAGTGTGGTCAAGGCGGTGCGGGCGTTGATCAGCAAGGAAGAGCACGCGGTGGCCGAATCCCGCGAGGCTTATACCGTGGCGGGTAAGATGCCCAAGGATGAACTGGCACGCCTGATCAAAGAGTTGGAGAGGGACATGAAGCAGGCGGCGAAAGATCTGGAATTTGAAAAGGCCGCGTTACTGCGCGATCAGATCTTTGACTTGCGCCAACAGCTCGATGCGAAAGACACGCGACCGGAATGGGAAAAACTCCGGTCGGCGTGAGATGTGCGCGGGTGTTGTCAGGGTGTGGTTCGCAGACGGCGCCGTCGATAAGCCAAAGCGACGACACCTAGGCCGATCGTTAGTACCAGCCCAACCAGCTTGATGTCCGGCGTGTCTGTCAGCGAACGCGCGGCAAGGTTCTGCATGGCAACAGCGGAAGGCGAAGCGTCATCGGCGCCCACGGTGAATTCTGAACCCAGTTCGGTTATAGCAACACGGAAGGTCAACCGATCGCCTGTAACACTGCTGCTGATGACGGTTGCTTCCTCAAAATCCACGGCACTATTCGTGGGTCGCCGGAGCAAGTAGTAATTTCCGGTGACACTGAAGCTGCCCGTGCCGCCGGCCTCGGAAATATCGAAGATCAGATCGACATTCCCGCCGGTGGTTCCCACATCGTTTACATCCAACTGCCACAGTCGTGCCCAGCGTTTCTTGGCATTGAGGGTCGGCGACAGGTTGGTGGTGATCCCCGAGTGGAATTCCGCCCCGTTATTCCCGAAGATGATGTCATCGCCGGTCGCGTTCAGAAAACTCACATCGGCGATATCCAGGCCGCTGGCAAAACTATCTATCACTGTGTTGGATTGACTCACCCACATCGCGGCTATGTCGTTTTGGTAGGCTGCGTCCAAACTGCCGAGCGGCGCAGTGGAGGCAGTCCAGGTCGGATCTTCTGAATCTGCGGCAGCTGGATCGCTACCGAGTGTGCCGTCATTACCATTACCGGTGACATCGGCGGTGGACTGGCCGCTGCCCTCGTTGAACGGCCAGTAGCCGACCAGATTGGGTGTGGTCACAGTCACTGTCTGAAACATCGTCGATCGAACGTCGGCGGTTGTCCGGGCCGTGTTCCAGATCCGCACCTCGTCGATATAGCCATCGAACCCTTGCGTGGGAGCAGCTGCGTCATTGCCAATCCACATTGGAAATGTGAGGCCAAAACCGCCAGATTCTACCGTCGAGGCGACTGGATTGCCATCCACATAGAGCTGCATTGTGGGCTCATTCCAGACGGCGGCCACGTGATGCCACTGATCGTCAGAGAGCGAGACCGTGGATATTGTTCGAATAAACCCATCGTCAGAAGCGCGGTCACCCAGGGGAAAGACCATGGCGACAAGGTTTCCTTCGTTGTCCACGTACAAACTGTAATCGTGGATATCGCGAATGATCGATAAGACACCCGTGCGCGGCCTCGCGTACGCCCAGGCCTCCAGTGTAAAACTGCCCGTTCCCAAGCTATCGATGCTAAGCCCTTCAGTGATGACAACGTGCGACGCGCCTCCGAAGTTAAGGGCATTACCGCCATTATCGCCGGCGTTGACCGAGCTCCAGGTTAACAGGAGAAAACCCAGGGCGATGACAAGAACGGCTGTATATCGGAGATGACGCTTTGAAATCATGTATTGACCTCCCGATCAAATCGCATAATTGTTTTCCGGCTGCGTAGCCCGGTCGTTGTAGATGAAAATACACTTGCCTTGCCACAACAATGTTACATTGATAGTCGATAGATGGGGTACTAATGGTTCATATTTCGATATTCAAACGCCCCCAAGCCGCCTTGTTGCGCAACCAGATTTTTTGACTTGTGCCGGCGGTTCGATACAAAAACACGCGCCCGGAGTTTCTCCCACTCTGGGCGCGCGTGAGCCGAAGGCGAGTGTTTCAGGAAGTAATGTGAGGACGGTGCCGTCGATAAGCCAAAGCGACGACACCCAGACCGATCGCTAGTACCAGCCCGACCAGCTTGATGTCCGGCGCGTCGGTGAGCGAACGTGCGGCCAGGTCCTGCATGGCAACAGCGGAAGGCGAAGTGTTATCGGCGCCCACGGTGAATTCTGAACCCAGTTCGGTTACAGCAACACGGAAGGTCAACTGATCGCCCGTAACACTGCTGCTGACGACAGTCGCTTCGGCAAAATCATCGGCACTACTCGTGGGCCGGCGGAGCAAGTAGTAATTTCCGAGCGTCTGGCTGAAGCTACCCGAGCCACCGGCCTCGGAAATATCGAAGGTCAGATCAACGTTTCCGCCGGTGGTTCCCACATCGTTTACATCCAACTGCCACAGTCGTGCCCAGCGTTTTTTAGCATTGAGGGTCGGCGACAGGTTGGTGGTGACCCCCGAATGGAATTCCGAGCCGTTGTGCCCGAAGATGATGTCATCGCCGGTGTCTTGCAGAAAATCTACATCTGCAATATTCAGGCCACCATTTGCCATCGTCGTGGTAATACTCGACCACATACCGGCTATGTCGTTCTGATAGGCTGAGTTCAAGCTGCCGAGTGGCGCGGTGGAGGAAATCCAAGTCGGATTGTTTGGAGAACTGCCGAGTGTGCCGTCATAACCATGCCCGGTGGCGTCCGCGGTAGAAGTGCCACTACCCTCGTCGAACGGCCAGTAAGCGGCCAAATTGGTCGTGGTCACAGCCACTGTCTGAAACATCGTCGCTCGAATTTCGTCTGACGTTAGGGACGTTGTATAAATCCGCACTTCGTCGATAGCCCCTCGGAAACCCTGGCCCGAAAAAGTTTGGTCATAACCAATCCATAGCGTTTCTGCTGTACCAAAATTTCCACTCCCGGACGACGAGGTTTCTTGATTTCCATTGACGTATAGTTGGATAGAGGACCCATTCCAGACTGCGGCAACATGATACCACTGGTTGATGGTTAGTGAAGAATTGGACTGTGCGGTAGTAAAATCGCCATTACCGCTGTCGCCTCCGGGAAAGACCTCCGCTCGAAGCTGTCCTACGTTGATGATCAGATTGTAGTCGTGGTTATTGCGAATGATTGACAATATCGTGCTGTTGTCGGTCGGATACACCCAGGCTTCAAGTGTAAAACTGCCCAGCCCTAGATTTTGGATGCCAGCCCCTTCAGCGATGACAACGTGTGAGTCGCCTCCGAAGTTAAGGGCATTACCGCCATTATCGCCGGCGTTGACCCAGCTCCACGTTAACAGAAGAAAGCCCAGGGCGATGACAAGAACCGCTGCATAACGAAGGTGATGCTGTGTGATCATGTGTTGACCTCCTGATCGAATCGCATGGTTGTTCTTCCAGTTACAAATCCCGATTAGGGGCAATACTGTTTAGATAAGTCAGCAGAGGTGGCTCCCACGCCGCCGGGCATGGGAGCCCAGCCCGCTAACTAAACAGTATTGCGATTAGGGGATATTTTACACCTGTTTTGCCAGGAGAACCGTGACAGGCGAGATGGCCTGCTATTCACTCAGAGTAACCTCTCGTTAGTGGTCACTTTCGCACCAGCGGCAAGAAAACGTGTTGATTCAGCTCACTAACCTCGATGCGCTGATAGTCAATGGTGTGATACTGATGGTTCACGTCCCAGTGTTCAAACGTGCCCAAGCCGCCGGTGCTGGCGAGCTTGAGATAATCGTCCGAGCCGGCCGGTACGCCATTCTCTGCTTCAAGGATGTCATACATGACACAGTCAATCGCGACGGGGTCGGTCGAGAAGAACAGGCTGTTGGGAGAGCGATTACCAAAACTCGCCCAGCGGCTGGGAACCTCGTTGTAGTTGTTGATGCGGGCCGCATACAACCCATCGCCCACCGTCAGGATTGTCTTGTTCTTGATGTGCGGATTGGCGTAGATATCGACCAGGCCGTTATAGGTTGAGACATAGTTCCCGTCATCCAGGGTCACCGCCCAGTGGGCGAGCTCGCACTGCTCGAACGATCCGAAGTGGTTCTTGAACCCGAGGGTGACGCCGGCCATGCCATGTTTTTTCATGATGGGCATGTTAATGAGATATGTAGCATTGACCAGGGTGTTGCAGATGGGCCGGTCGCTGATCGGCGGCTTGCCCGCGGGAACATCGAAATGGATTTTCTGACTACTGCTAAAGCCGAGCGCCGTGGCGCAGTCGTTCGCCGCCGCATGAAACTGCACACCGGGATAGTGCGCCGTCATCGGTTGTATCAAGCGGGTCGGCATTTGCCCCTCATGCCAGCCGCGGGTCGTGTCATAGACCCAGATGTCGTTCTCTGCTACACCAATTGTCTTCAATCCTCTGATCACGGCGGTGATTGGCTGGGGCAGGGCGTCGATCACTTGCCCGTCATCATCGCACCCGGCGGCATTATTCAGATTGATCTTGATGGCGATCTTTTGCCCCACCGCATAAGCGGGCAACAGCGCCTGCCAGGCGGCGGCGAGTGTCGCGGTGTTCGTCAGGGCCATTACCCCCCGATCGGTTAGGGTATCCACCACGGGCTGTCGGACGTAATCTCCATACCAGCCTGTGCCGTAATCCCAATACGTTGCTTCCGTGCTATGGGTATGCACCACGCGGTGGGCCGGGAGTGCCGCCGGTGTTGCCTCTCCTGCCAGCACTGAATCTGGCCGCCATGGTTTTAGCAGCACGCTTGTGCCTGTTGCTGCCATACCCCACAAAAACTTGCGACGTGTTATCTCAGGCATAGGTGTCTCTCCCTCAATCGAAGGCATGTCTTACCAGAGCAAAGCGCGCAAGTGTGTTTGGCATGACGAGCTGCGATTTGTTTGAGTAAGTTGAATCCATTATGCAGTCTTTTGGGGTGAGTTGTCAATAAGGGGATGGTGTCAATGTCACTCCAGCGAAGCCTACAATCAAACCTGGCACAAACTGGGCCTCTGCAAAGTGGCGAATTTTGGGCGAGACCAGCTGCGCGCGGTATAGAACCGGTAAGAAATCCGTGCAAACCCCCGCAACACTATTGCACGGCGTGTTTTTTTCAGGTAAGCTGTTTTCGCAGACTCTTAAGTGGACTATACAACGGGGGCCGACTTATGGGAACACCAATTCATTTTAGCCGCGTTACTCAAGTGGTGATTGTCGCGTGCTTAGCTACTTTGCTCTTCAGCACTCAGCCGGTAAGCATCCAGGCTGCTCCTGCTGCGCAGAGTGCTGCCTGGTTTGATCCAGATTGGACCGAGCGCATGTCCGTGCTCATTACTAATCCCGGCCCGGCCGTTACCGATTATCAATTGCACATCCCGCTGGATTCTCAGTTTAGATTCAGTTTGGCTAAGTCTGATGGTTCAGACTTACGAGTGACGGCTTCCGATGGGACGACCTTGCTTCCATTTTGGATTGAAAGCTGGATGCCGGGCGTTAGCGCCAGTGTGTGGGTCAGACTACCTTCATTAGCGTCCGGCGGCAACACCACCCTGTATCTTTACTTCGGCAATTCCATCGCTGCGAGTGCTTCTAGTGGTGCAGCTGTGTTTGACTTCTTTGATGATTTTGAGGCTCCGTTCGGTAGGCCGCTGAGCAATGCTTCCATCCCACAGACGACACCCACCTATGACGGCTCCGGGCAGGTCGTTCATCCCGGAATCGTATATTTTCCAGGCGGGTGGCATGGCTACGAGTATTGGCTCGTTATGACACCCTATCCAAATGGGAATGCTGCCTATGAAAACCCCTCGATTCTCGTGTCGCATGATGGCGTTACCTGGGCTCCGCCGCCTGGCATCACCAATCCGATTGCACTGCCGACGGTTAGTTATCTGGCTGACGCCGATCTGATGTATGACGCGGCCTCCAATCAGTTGTGGGTGTACTACCCACACCAATCGGTGGCCGGCACCACCTATCTTGTTCGCAAAGTGTCCGCTGATGGAATCAATTGGGGCGTTCCTACCGATGAAGATCGACTCTTTGGCGTTCCGGACTTCGAACTCCTTTCGCCCGCCGTCCTGTACGTGGGTGGTCAATACCGGATGTGGTCGGTACGTACGGATGGCGGGTGTACTTCTCAAAATAACGTGCTGGAGTATCGAACCTCAATCACTGGGACCGTGTGGAGTGCACCCGTTGCGGCCACTTTTGCACAGTCGGGCTATATACCGTGGCATGTGGAAGTGATCCACGTCCCGTCCAAGAATGAGTTCTGGGCATTAATGGCTGCCTACCCTAGTGGCAGCGCCTGCGATAATACCGATCTGTTCTTTGCCAGAAGCAGTGATGGCCTTAATTGGAATACCTACAATCGCGTGGCTCTTAGCCCAGGCTGGGGCTCAACCTGGGATGGAGCGCAGATCTATCGTTCGACGCTGCTCTACGATGAAACCAATGATTTATTACGGGTATGGTATTCCGCCAACAACTGGGTGGGTGGGATTCCGATCTGGCATCAAGGTTACACCGAACGGAACTACACGCAATTCCTGGGGGCTTTATCCTCGCCGGATGGGGGCGGCTGGACGATTGAACAGGGAAACGGCGATTGGTCGCCGTCGACGATCCCGGTCAGGCGCGGCACCTATTCAGGCCGGCTGGTCCAGAATTCCGGTGTGGATATGCTGGTCAGCAAACCACAGCCCGTTTCGGCTGACTTCTATCAAGAGTGGGATATGTATGATGATCTCGATACCACAGGTTTCAAAGGAGTCCGTGTGGCAACGGAGGGGAGAAGTGTGGGCGTCGGGGTGTGGACGGGCAGCTCGACTGACCATTACGTTTATCATACGTACGATTACTATTACATCCCGACGACGATTACACGTACGTTGGGTTGGCACAAGTTCAGCGTTTTGCTGAGATCTACTTCCAGCGTTACATTCTACATAGATGGTCAGCAGGTTGGTAGCCTGAATGGGCAGTTCAACGCTGCTACACACATCGACCTCGAAGGCGAGGGAGCGGTGCCTTCAACTTACTACGTGGACGACATCCGCATCCGTAAATACTCAAGTCCAGAACCCGTGACTACTCTTGCCGGTCCGAATGCGATAGCGGTCAGAACCTTCCGCGTACAAGCCACGGGCGGCGGTATCGGCCCCACCACCTGGGTAACGGTTCTCGGGCTCGCGGGGAGTGCCCTGCTTGTGGTTCGTGCGCGACGCCGGCGAATGTAACGATAACGCTTTCTAACGGCAATCCTGATCTGAAAATGCTCACAGCCCTCGTCCCGAGGGCGTTCCTCGCAGATGGGAATGGAGCGTTTTCAGATCAGTACTGTTTCTAACGGGGCTGTTTCTCGATTGCGCCTGCCGCACAGGAGCAGGTTTTAACTTTAGGGCGATCTGTTTTTGATATTCTAAAAGTAGGCCACCTGTCGGAATTTTGATGGTCGAAAACAGGGCCACCTCACACCTCTGCTATCGTTGGGCGACAACGCTAACGGAGGAACAAGGAGATGCTACCTGTGGACGAACGCGAACAG
>JBGSPW010000266.1:0-4688 GCA_041738395.1 Thermoflexales bacterium | reverse complement strand
GCGGTGTGGATAAGTGGACAGCCAACAGCGCTGCCCACTTATCCACACCGCCTACTGAGGCTAGTGCCGCAGCAATTCTTACCCTAACACGCTTTCCAAATAGGACTCTGAAAAGCGACACCTTTCAGCTTAACACAACGTCCTTATGCCCTTTTTCGCCGAGGTAAGGTGGATTCACGATAATGATATTGAACCCAGTTCCCCTTTGAAACACCTCTGCAAAATCGACCCGCCAAATGAAACTGCTTTGAAAGTATTGCCGCCGTAACGTTTCTAAATCGGCTGTGCTCACTCTGCCTTTCTGTGTTGACAGCGCTTCTAACTGTATCTTGGCAGCTATTACTTTTTGTTTAAGGTCGGCCAACTCTGCTGCTTGTTCGTCAAACGTCGCCTGTTGTTTTCGGGCTTTAGCCGTTGTAAATTCTGCTCCCAAGAGATCGGGTTGATAGCCAGTAACGGCTTGTTGTTTAGCGGCAATCAACCGTTCAGCCAAGTCAGCCTGTTTGGCCAAAATCTTTAGTTCAAGGCGGCGTTTTTCAGCGGTGCGGCCTTCACGGAAGTAAGCTTGCTTATCCGCTTGAATCGATTCGATCAGTTGTTTTGCCTTGGCGTCTTGCGCCATCTTGTCTAGTTGAATCACGTGGCCAAACAGGCGCTCTAGCAGGCTGTCACCACGCACAATGCGGTACGACAGGTTAGGCAGGCTGGGCACCTCGCGGATTGCCAGCGCAAAGGATTTGGCGGGGTCGAGCTGGTAATCAACCACCAGTGACAACCACAAACGCAATTCGCACAGGCGCACGGCCTGTTCTTGAATATCTACTCCGTACAGGCACGACTCAATGATTTGTTTCTTGAGGTCGTAATCATAGTTACGGGTTTCCAATACTTTGCGGCCATTCAAGCGCACATCTAGCCGCGCGATCACACCTACCATCTCTTGCAGCATCCCCAATGGAAACGCGCCAGAGCCCACTGCCGGATCACACACACGGCAATCTAATACTGCCTGGCGCACCAGCCTGGCTTCTGAAGCAGTAAACGCTTGAGTCAGCCACTGCACTTGCTCGTCATCTAATTGATCAGCGGTCGGCATATCGAGCAGCGTTCTTACTCGCGCACGGGCTGAATCTGCCTTGCTGGCATCTTCACCTGCCAGCTGTGTCACCAGATATTCTTGCAACGCTTCCTGGCACATGAAGTGGACAATGGGACGCGGCGTGTAGTACGAGCCGGTCAACCGGCGCATATCCTTGTCGGGGTCTTTTTCAAGCTCAAGGATCAGGCTTTCAAAAATCTTCCCCAGCATCTCGGGATCGATAGCGACTTCAACATCAAGCGGTGTGTCCTCGCTAATCGTGAAGTTGAATTTCTCCAGCAAGTTATCAAAGATTGCCGCAAAGGTTTTATTCTTCACAGTTAAGCGCGCTTGGGCCAGTTGCTTGGCCTGCGGCTGCGTGGCATTTTCTTCAAACAAGCCGCCATTCAAGAACGGCACATGACCGACTGTGTCGATCCTGGTGTCGGCATCAGATAAACAAAGAAACAAAGGATAAAGCACTTCGGCGTAATAACTCGATTCGTTCGGCCTCCGCGCGTAAGATTGAAAGCGGCTATACAGGTAATCCGGTTGGTTATTGAGCCAACCTTTTTTCTGGATAAAATACAGAAAAAGCATTCGATCAAGCAATTGCTGCGCAAGTTTGCCCGCGTCGGCCTGCAGGCCCTTCACGGCGGCAATGTCAGCGGCCACAGCATGATACAGGTCAGCGAAGGCTGCAAAGAATTTTCGGGTAACGGCTTCGACATCAAACGCTTCGTCATGCCGCTCTTGAATTGCCAAGGGTGAAGCACGCCCCATTGATTCAAGGTCGAGTAGTGCCAACCGCTCAACAGATGTCCGCAAGCGTTCGTTTGGCCCTACCGTAATACGCCGAAACAACCGGCGCTTATCCGTTTTCTCATCGTATTTGACGTTAAGAAAATGCCAGCAGTCTTGCGCCTTATTAGAGAAGACAAAAAGGGCGTATGGATGATCCTGCAATAAACGTGCAACGACGGGGCGCTCCAGCCCCAACAATAGGCTGTCGGAATTCAGTTGAGCATAGATAACGTGAAATTCATTGTCATCGCCGCCTGTGGCAAAAAGAACTGGGTCTGCTACCAGGGCCTTGCTGGTGGTTTCGGTCCAAGAACGCCGGGACAGAGCGCGGTTTACCCTCTCATAGTTCAACTGTGACCAGAACAACTGCTTGAGCGGATCAAGGCCGCGCAGATTTTCCAGTAAATCAAGGATGGATTGTTGGTGGTCGATGATGGGCATGGTGAAGACCTCAGTGAAATGAGCACTGCAGCGATTATAGCATCGAGCGTGGCGCGAAGGGAAACGCGACGCGGGCGAAAATAAAACCGCCCAACCTCGGCGCTGCGCGAGATCGGGCCGTGGTGCAACCTTCACCCCATGTAGGCATCCAGCGCTTGCTGTGTCGCGAAGGTCTTGCCGTTTCCGTTGGTCTTGCTATTCGTGCGCGTTCGCGCCATGCTGATGGTTCTCCTTACCGATTGATCACGGGGCGTGCCATGTTATAATTGAACTAGAGCAGGAGGTCAAGATGTCCGTAACACCCGTTACCCCTGAACTACAGCAAGTGGTAGCCCAGCTCGACACCATCATCCATGAGCTGGAAGGATTACGTCGCCAACTCACCGCGCCTGCAGCCCAGGCCGCGCCGCTCGCGGCCGGCCTCGTCGATCGTTTGTATGGCGCGGCTGGTACAGGGTCGCGCGCCGAAAGTGATCCCTACCTCGATTGGAGCCGCTTCGCCGAATGAGCGCGCCACTTGACGCCTACTCCGGCCTGGCGATCTACCTGGATACGATGCTGCCCTATGACTTGCTGCGCGGCATCGACCCGGCCGTCAAGTCGTTTTTTCAGCGCATCGAACGGGGCGAGTTGACCGCGTACACCTCAGTTCTGGTGTTTGATGAATTGGCCTATCGCCTGGTGTTGGCGCTGATCAAAGATCGCTATGGCGGTTCACCCCTCGATCAGCTGCGTGCCGCTGAAGCGCGGTTGCTGGCTGAGTTTGCACCGCCGGTGGCCGCGCTGCTGGATCAATTTCGACTGCTGCCACACCTCATCGTGTTGGACGTTTTAGCCGACGATGTTGCGCTGATGAGCGCGGGCATGCTGCGCTACCAACTTCGTCCGCGCGACGCGCTGCACTGGGCCGCGATGCAGCGCATCGGCTGTTTTGACCTCGCCAGCAATGATCCTCACTTTGACCGCATTCCTGCGGTGCGGCGTTTTGCAGCATATTAACCCAACCCACCGATTACCCTGACGCCTCTACGGTTCCCTCGCAAACGCTTGCCGCAGCAGCGCCCGCAAAGCCTGACGCGTTCATTCCACCAACGCCATCCGCTCTTTCAACGTAGGTTGTAGAAAAGACTACGACTTTCGTCGATCGAGAAGAATGGAATCTATACGAGTTCGAATACGCATGGCTCCTTCATCTGACAAGAGTTCCCAGTGATCGGCATGCTGCCTGCTGCGCAAATAGTTAGGATCGCCCAGGTGGGCAAAGGCATTCAAGCAGGTTTGCCAACGACTATCAGCACTCGTTCACGGTGAGCAAATCAGGTTGGACGGCTCGGCCAGATGATCGGCTGAAAACCTGCCAGGTCTTTCGATTCCGTCAGGCCATTCGGCGGTGGTCAGCGCGCTGCCGCCAGGCTGTCGGTTGAAGTGAGGATTAACCCAGGCCCTCTTTCATAGTGGCACCGCTTCTTTCAGCACACGCTCGCGAATATACCAGTGCAGCGCGTTTTCCGTCAGGACATCGACCTTGCGGCCCAGCAGCTCTTCCAGATCGATCTTCAAGCCTGCCGGAAAAAATGGCGAGCGGTTCGGCCCCAGGTCAACCAGCAGATCAATATCGCTCTCGGCGCCGGCCTCGCCGCGCGCCACCGAGCCGAACAAGCGCACGTTGCGCGCGCCGTGCTGCGCCACAATTCGCAGAATATCAGTGCGTTTTTCCTTCACCAACTCGTCAACGTTCATGGCTTAATCTCCGCAGATTCTCACGAATTGCTTGTTCCAGACGGGCCGACTCGCCGAATTGCTTCTCCAATTGTTGCGAGTAGTATAGCATCGATTGAACGCGGGCGAAAATAAAACCGCCCGATCTCGCAAAACGCCGAGATCGGGCGATGATGCCAGTGGGCCAAGCCGCGTGAACTTTAATGGTGGTCGCGCTGCCGCCGCACCGCCTACGGTCGCATTCCGACCAACGCGGTCATGCCCCAGCGCAACTTCTCCGGCACCTGCGCCAGATCGATCGTCACCGTGTAATTCACGCCCGCTGACTTGGTCGACTTGGGCGCGATTTCCGTCACGGTGCCTTCGACGATAACACCGGGCAGGGCGTCGAAGGCCACATCGACTTTGTTACCGACCTTCACTTCGGCGATGTCCTTTTCGTTGAGATCGGTGGTCTCGATGTGCAGACCCGTGGGATCGGCGATCAATACGATCGGTGTACCGGCATTCACGTATTGTCCTGCGCGAATGAGCACATCCCCGACGATACCATCGAACGGCGCGACGAGCTCCGCCTGTTGGCGCAGGGCGCGTGCGCGCTCTAGTCCGGCCTGCGCCTGCGCCAGATTAGCCTCCGCCACCGCGA
>JBGSPW010000222.1:0-9712 GCA_041738395.1 Thermoflexales bacterium | reverse complement strand
GGGCTTCGCCCAGCGCGTCGCCGGCGCATCGCGCCGGGTACGACGTGAGCAGTTTTTTCAGCGGAGTCAGGTCATTCTACCCTAAAACAGGTGACAAGTTCAAATGGGACATCCGCAAAATTACGACTGGACAAACCCGTCAAGTTATTTTATACTTTTTCCAACTGGTCAGACCTCTTACCATAGGATAACCGCGCATGAACTGGGAACTTTCACTCCGTCCCGCCGAACTGATCGAAAACCGCTTAATCAACGCCATCGTCGATGGCGAGTTTCCCGTCAACTCGAATCTGCCACCGGAACGCGACTTAGCGCAGCAGCTGGGCGTCACCCGCCCGACCTTGCGCGAAGCCTTGCAACGTCTGGCCCGCGACGGCTGGATCGAGATTCGCCACGGCAAGTCAACGCGCGTGCGCGACTACTGGCACGAAGGCAACCTGGCTGTCCTGGGTACGATTGCCCGTTATCAGGATCACCTGCCTCCCGAATTTGTGCCCAACCTGCTGCAAGTGCGTGAACTATTAGCGCCCGCTTATGCCCGACTGGCGGTCAAACGTTCGGCCAAAGCTGTCGCCAAATTTCTGGAAAGCTATCAAGACTTATCGGACAAGCCGGATACGTTTGCGCAAGCCGATTGGGAATTGCACCGGTTTCTCACGATCGAATCAGGCAATGCCGTCTTCACCTTGATCCTCAACGGTTTCAAAGAGCTGTACCCGCTGATGGGGAGTGTCTATTTCACACCGCCCAAGGCGCGCACTCGCTCGCGCAAATTCTATGCGGACCTATGGGCCGCCGCGCAAGCGCGGGACGCCGCTGCCGCTGAAGAGATTACGCGCATAGTGATGCAGCAGAGCAGCGAACTATGGAAAGCGATCAATCGCTAAAAGTTGGAGGAAAAATATGCGACGCTGGAACGGTTGGGGCGACGAAGCGATCACCTATCACCTGTCTGAATCCGCCGGACAATTTCTGGAATCGAAAGTCGGGACAGGATCGAGCCTCCCCGATATGACTTTCGAACGTGCGATGGTCGCCGTGCCACCCTCGCGTTTGACGCCTTTCACGCGCCTCTCACTCGATCCCGCCGATCGGTTGTATCACGCCCGCGGGCAAAGTCTGCCCGACTGGGTGGCGCTGCGGCATGGCCGCATCGCTGCCTATCCCGACGGCGTGGCCTATCCCACTTCGGATGAAGACGTGCACGATCTGTTCGTCTACGCCAAACGATCGAGGGTGCGGCTGATTCCGTTCGGCGGCGGCACCAGTGTGGTGGGACACATCAACCCACGCCCGATCGATGCCCCCACCCTCACAATCGATCTCGGCCATATGCAGCGCTTGATCGAATTCGACGAAACCAGTCAGCTGGCGACTTTCGAAGCGGGTGTCTGCGGCCCCGATTTGGAACGACAGCTTAACGAACGCGGTTATACGCTGGGGCATTTTCCGCAATCGTGGGAACTGTCCACGCTCGGCGGTTGGATTGCGACGCGATCGAGCGGGCAGCAGTCCTATCACTATGGCCGCATCGAAGATTTGTTTGCGGGCGGGCACACGGAAACCCCGCAAGGCCCGATCGATCTTCCGCCGTTACCGGCCAGTGCCGCCGGCCCGGATCTACGCCACCTCTTACTAGGCTCGGAAGGTCGCTATGGCATCATCACGCGCGCCATCGTGCGCGTGCAGCGTTTGCCGGAAGACGAGGACTTCCACGCGATCTTCTTTCACGATTGGACCTCGGGCGCGAACGCCGTGCGCGAGATGGCGCAGAACGGCATCCCTGTTTCGATGCTGCGCTTGAGCAACGCGCTGGAAACCGAAGTGACGCTGGCGCTGTCCGGCAAAGATCAACTGGTGGGGCTGGCCGATCGGGGCTTGCGGCTCTTCAAGTATGACGAAGATCGCGCGTTGTTGATCTTCGGCGTCACCGGCGACAAGGCCCTCACGCACTTTGCCCGGCACGAAGCCACTGCCATTGCGCGCAAGCACGGCGGCTTCGCGGTCGGAACCGCCATTGGACATCTATGGCGCAAGAGCCGCTTCCTGTCGCCTTACCTGCGCAACACATTGTGGGAGCAAGGCTATGCGCTCGACACGGTGGAAACCGCACTGCCGTGGAGCAAGATCGAATCCACCGCGTTGGCCATTCAAGCCTCCATTCGCGAGGCACTGCAAGCCTTCAAAGAACGCGTGCTGGTCTTCGCGCATTTGTCGCACGTCTACGCCGATGGCGCGAGCATCTACACCACCTATCTATGGCGACGCTCGCCCGATCCCGATCAAACACTGGCGCAGTGGCACGCGATGAAAGACGCGGCCAGCCAAGTGATCATCGCGGCGGGCGGCACGATCAGTCATCAACACGGGGTGGGTATTGATCACCGACCTTATCTCGAAGCCGAGAAAGGAACGATCGGGTTGCAAATGATCGAGGCTGTGCGCAACCAGCTTGATCCCGACCGAATACTCAATCCTGGCAAGCTAATAGAGTAAACAAGTAGATAAGTGGGCAAGGAAACATCCTTGCTTCCTTGTTTCCTTATTTCCTGAGGTTAATCATGTGGAACAAAAACTGGCGTGAACAGATCTGGGACGATCTCGATCAACCGTGGGATGCGATCATCATCGGCGGTGGCATTACGGGCGCGGGTATTTTGCGCGAAGCCAGCCGCGCGGGCTTGAGGGCTTTGCTCGTCGAAGGACACGACTTCGCTTCGGGCACGTCAAGCCGTTCATCGAAAATGGTGCACGGCGGCTTGCGTTATCTTCGCAATGCGCAAGTCAAACTCACCGTCGATTCTGTGCACGAGCGCGAGCGGCTGATGCGCGAAGGGTGCGGTCTGGTCGAACCGCTAGACTTTATCATCGCGGGCTATTTTGGCGATCGACCACCGGCGTGGGTCTTTGGCGTCGGCTTGATGGTCTACGATGTGCTGGGCCACAAGTGGGCGCATCGCCGTTACAACGCGCTGCGTTTACAAGAGCTGTGTCCGCTGATCACCCCGCGCGATTTGATCGGCGGCTATCAATACTACGACGCCCAGACGGATGATGCGCGGCTAGTCCTGCGCGTCATCCGCGAAGCCGTTCGCAGTGGCGGCACGGCCATTAACTACGTCGGCGTCGCAGGGCTGCTGCGCGATCGAGCGGAACAGGTCCGTGGCGTGCAGCTGCGCAATCAAGTGACCGGGCAGACGAAAGAAGTGACCGCGCCGGTCGTGATCAGCGCGACCGGCGCGTGGGCCGATCAACTGCGCGCACATCTCAAGGCTCGACCGCGCCTGCGCCCGCTGCGCGGCAGTCACCTGATCCTCCCGTGGCAGAAGCTGCCACTCACCCAAGCGGTGAACATCCTGCATCCGCTCGACAATCGCCCGGTGTTTGCGTTTCCGTGGGAGGGCGTCACCCTCGTCGGCACGACGGATATGGATCACGACGACAATGTGCAGACCGATCCGCATCTTACCGAGCAAGAATTCGATTATTTGATGATGGGGGCGTTGTATGCCTTCCGGCCGGCAGGCTTGCACCTGCGCGATGTGCAGGCGACGTTCTCCGGTATCCGTCCTGTGGTCGATACCGGTCGCGCCAATCCGTCGAAAGAGTCGCGCGAAGCCGTGTTGTGGGATGAAAACGGATTGCTCACCATCACGGGCGGTAAACTGACGACGTTCCGCTTGATGGCCCATAAAGCGCTGCGGGCGGTGCGCAGCCGCTTGCCCAGTCATCCACGCTTTGCGACCAAGCAGCGCATGCTGGACGAGATCGAGACACCGTTGATGGCCGATCTCGATCCGGCGGTAGCGCTGCGCTTGTTCGGACGCTATGGCGCAGATACACCCGAACTCCTGCAAGCCGCGCACGCCGACGAACTCGAACCGATCGATACCTCGCCGGCATTGTGGGCCGAGCTGCGCTGGGCGGCGCGTGACGAAGGCGTGGTGCATCTGGATGATCTGCTATTGCGGCGCGTGCGGTTAGGTTTGCTATTACCTCAGGGTGGACTCGCCTTCATGGATCGTATCCGCGCCATCGCACAACCCGAACTGGGGTGGAACGATGAACGCTGGTCGAAGGAAGTGAGTGAGTACGCTTCCTTGTGGAATCGATGTTATAGTGTAATCTGAAATGAGACGCTGATCAACGCAGACAAACGCAGATTGAAACAAATCGGCAAAGATCAGCGTGCATCAGCGTCCTGATAGTTCTGCCAGCCAAGGAGAGCACTATGACCCGCGACCGCATCCTCGCCATCGACAACGGCACGCAGAGCGTGCGCGCCCTGCTCTTCGATCCGCGCGGCAATCTGCTGGCGAAGAGTCGCGTGCCCATCGAGGCATATTTCTCCACGCAACCTGGTTACGCCGAACAGCACCCGGAAGTCTTCTGGCAAGCCGTGTGTGATGCCTGTCAACAGCTCTGGCAGATGCCGGGGGTGGACAAAGACAGCCTCGCAGGTGTCGCCCTCACCACACAGCGCGGCACGGTAATCAACCTCGATCAGAATGGCCAGCCGCTGCGTCCCGCCATAGTATGGCTCGATCAACGCCACACGGACAACCTCAAACCAGTTAGTGGTCTGTGGGGACTGGCCTTTGTTCTCTCTGGCATGACGCAAACAGTGGCGTATTTGCAGTCTGAAGCCGAAGCGAATTGGATCCGCACGCAACAACCCAAAGTGTGGAGCGCCACGCACAAGTATCTACTGTTGTCGGGCTATCTCACCTATCGCCTCACCGATCGCTACGTCGACTCGATCGGCTGTCAGGTGGGCTATCTGCCGTTCGATTATAAACGCCAGCAGTGGGGGAAGCCGAACGATTGGAAATGGCAGGCCGTGCCACTCGATAAAACGTGGCTGCCCGAACTTATCGCGCCGGCGCAGCCGTTGGGCCAGATCAGCCGATCGGCCGCTGAGGCCACCGGCATTCCGATCGGGTTGCCGCTGATCGCCGCGGCCGCCGATAAAGCCTGCGAAGTAATCGGCTCCGGCGCGCTCGATCCGCACATCGGTTGTTTGAGTTACGGTAGTTCGGCCACCATCAACACCACGCAACACAAATACATCGAAGCGATTCCGCTGATCCCCCCCTATCCGGCGGCGGTGCCAAAGGCATACAGTTTAGAGATTCAGATTTTTCGCGGCTACTGGATGGTGAGCTGGTTCAAGAGCGAATTTGGTCATCACGAGCAGCGCGTAGCCGAAGAGCGCGGCATTACGCCGGAAGAACTGTTCGACGAATTGGTACGCACGATGCCGCCCGGTTCCGATGGACTGGTGCTGCAACCCTACTGGTCGCCCGGTCTGAAGCTGCCCGGCCCTGAAGCGCGCGGAGCCATTATCGGGTTTAGCGGAGGGCACACGCGCGCGCATGTGTATCGAGCGATTTTAGAAGGACTGGCGTACGCCTTGCGCGACGGCGCAGAACGCTCGACGAAGCGCAGCGGCACGCCAATCACGGAGTTGCGCGTGGCCGGCGGCGGCAGTCAGAGCAATCAGGCGATGCAGATCACGGCAGATGTGTTTGGCCTGCCCGCGTCGCGTCCACATCTCTACGAAGCGTCGGGGCTAGGTGCGGCGATCGATGCAGCCGTAGGTCTGAAGCTGCATCCCGATTTCGACACCGCCATCAAAGAGATGACGCGACTGGGCAACACCTTCGAACCGAATCCGCAGGCGCAGGCCGTGTATGAAGAGTTGTATCAGAATGTCTATCAAAAGATGTACGCACGGTTGAAGCCGTTGTATGAAGGGCTGCAGAGAGTGGGTCGGTAGTAGGCAGCAGGATAAGCTGACCGGATCATCGATCATTTTGAAGTGACAGTTTCCATACTTCCACCAGGAGAAAATCGCATGAATCGAGATGTTGTCCGCCAATGGATCACGATGCTCACCATCGTAGCGCTGATTGTCATGAACGTGCTGGCCAATGCTTTGCCGCTCAACGGCATTAGCACGGCCAAAATTTCGGACAGTTTCAAAGTTCTCTTTGTTCCGGCCGGTTACGTGTTTGCCATCTGGGGTCTGATCTACATCGGGTTGTTGGCCTACGGAATCTATCAGGCCCTGCCCGCACAGCGCGAGAATCCCCGCCTGCGCCGCGCGGCCGCACCGTTTGTCGTCGGCAGCCTCGCCAACATTGCCTGGCTGTTTTTCTGGCATTACGGTGTCTTTGTGCTGACGGTGGTTGCCATGCTGATCTTGCTGGCAAGCCTGATCATGGTGTATCTAAGACTGGGCGTGAATCAAGTTAAGGTTTCAAAGGGCGAGCGCTGGCTAGTGCATGTGCCGTTTAGCATCTATCTGGGTTGGATCAGCGTGGCAACAATCGCCAACATCACCGATCTATTGTGGTACCTGGGATGGAACGGTTTCGGACTCGCGCCCGAAATCTGGACCGTGATCATGTTGGCAGTAGCTGTGGCGCTGGCCTATCTGATGGCGCTGCGCCGCGGCGATGTGGCCTATCTGCTGGTGCTGGCCTGGGCCTTTGCCGGTATCGCCGTCAAGCAAGCGGGTACACCACTCGTCTCAACCGCCGCCTGGATTGCCACCGGACTCGTCTTAGCCGCTGTGGTGCTGGCCGTAGTGCGTAAACGCCCAGCGCAGAAGCTGCCGCTTCAATGATCGACCGAACTTAACCAGGGCAATTGGAGATCGAGAAACGGCGCAGAACGGTCAGCCACTAGCCGCCAGCGGTCAGTGAGGGGTCAGGCCGGAATGTGTAGATTGGCTTATACTCAGCACATCACGCAAGCATTCTGAGCGAAGGCCGGCGTTGTTTGCAGGCCACAGTCGAAGGACGCGGTTCACGCCAGTAAAAGTTCTCCAGAGGTTACCATGCCTGAAATCATCCTCGGTCTCATCATCGGTGCGGTGGTCTTCGTCGTCGCGTTCTCGATCAGCAAATTGTTCGCCTCATCGCCGCGCGCCGCGATTGCGGGCAGTCTCATGGTGATCGCCGCGCTGATCGGATTTCTGGCGCCCGCGCCGTGGCTGCTCGTCCTCGATGCGATCGCCATCGTCGCCGGGATCGTCCTCGCCGATGCGTTGTGGCGGCGCGGGCATTACGTGCGGAAGGCCAAGCCCGGCGGCGTGCCCGCGGCCCATCTGGCGCTATTGAATCCCGTGCGGAAAACGTACGGCCAATCGCCGCTATGGCTCATTCCCGATCACGGCATCGATGCGGATGAACGCGATATGGTGGAACATGCCAATCGGCTGGCGTATGAAATCCGCGACGCCGTCAAAGAGAGTCCGCTATCGCCGCAGAAGCGATCGTCGTTTCAACTGCAAGCCGGCGAGGTGCCCGATAATCTGGTGAAGGCCCTGTGGAAGTTGGCGCGCCTGCGGCGCATCGCCGGATCGATCGATCAACGCTACGATGAGTTGGGACTCAAACATCAAGAACTGGAACAGATGACGAATCAACTGCGGGGCGAGATGCAGCACTCGGTCGAGGTGCTGTCCTCCATTTCGATTTCACTGGTGAAGGTGCAACTGGCGCACGACGACATCGCCGCCGATCGACTGTTGGTCGATCTCAACGAGAGCAATCAGCGCTTGCGCGATTTATCCGCCAGTTATAATGAGGCCCGCGAACAACGCTACGAACAGGAACGATTAAAGGGGTAAAGCATGGCCTTGAGCGCTTTTGGCGATAAAACACGCCCGCCCCACGAGGATGAACTGACCGCCGTGCTGGGCAAGAAGTTTGGCCTGTGGAATGATTTGCAGAGCCGCAGCGCAGCGCGGTTTGCCCCGCTGTCCATCGACTGGGGCTACGCCAGCAAGTCCACCGGCTGGGGCTTGCGGCTGAAGCAAGAAAAGCGCACCGTGCTTTATATGACGCCGTGTCAGGGCTATTTCTTAGCCTCCTTTGCCCTGGGCGAAAAAGCCGTGAAGGCCGCGCATGAAAGTGCTTTGCCCGCCGAAGTGCTGAAGGTGATCGACAACGCGCCGAGGTATGCCGAGGGTCGCGGTGTAAGATTTGAGGTGCGCAGCGCCAAAGATGTGCGCAACGTGGAGAAGGTCGCCATCATCAAGATGGCGAATTGACCGTGGCGCTGAAATCAGCGCGAGGCAAGTCAAGCAAGGTAACGGGCGTGAGCAATCACTCACGCCCGTTGCGTTTTCATGTAAGGGTAACCTCGTTGAATCGGCATGGATCACCAGCAGTGGCAGGCTTTCGTCAAGACAGCAACCGACTCTAGCATTACAAACATCCGTGGTAAACTTCTCGACCGAGTGGTAGACTTCCGCCCGGACTGCAAATTCGGAGAATGTTCAAGCATGACCTTTCATCGTCTTGTCGTTAAATGCGGCACATCCACGCTCACGGCTGGCACAGCGCGCCTCGCCCCGCCCCGCCTGGTAGAGCTAGCGCAACAACTGGCCCACCTTCATTCTGCTGAAACAGAAATGATCGTGGTGACCTCCGGCG
This sequence comes from Thermoflexales bacterium, assembly GCA_041738395.1. Taxonomy (GTDB): domain Bacteria; phylum Chloroflexota; class Anaerolineae; order Fen-1058; family Fen-1058; genus Fen-1058. Next base: position 1,265 of record JBGSPW010000222.1, on the reverse strand, counting down.
CGGTAGTCGCTGGACGCGAACGATTGAGTTTAACGCAGCTGCCCAAAGACTTACCCGTTAAGCAAATGTTGTCGGCCATCGGGCAGCCACGCCTCATGGCGCTCTACGAGCAAATCTTTGGACTGTATGGCCTCACGATCGCGCAGGTGCTCTTGACGCGCGCCGATCTGGCCGATCGCCGCCGCTATCTGAATTCGCGCAACACGCTCACGGCGTTGTTAGAGCACGGCATCATTCCAATCGTCAACGAAAACGACACCGTGGCGACCGAAGAGATCCGCGTGGGCGATAACGATAATCTCTCCGCGCTCGTCGCCAACTTGATCGATGCTGATCTGCTGGTGCTGCTGACCGATCAGGCGGGCCTCTACACGGCTGATCCTGGTCTTGACCCAACGGCTCAACTGGTGACCGATGTGATCGAGCCGGATATTCCCCCTGCTCTCTGGCAGGCCGCGGGTGGAACATCCAGCGGATTGGGCACCGGCGGTATGATCACCAAACTGCAAGCCGCCGATCTCGCGCGCCGCTCTGGCACAACCGTCGTCATCGCCAGTGGCAGTGAGCCTGGCGTGTTGACGCGCCTGGTTAATGGCGAAAAACTGGGGACGTGGTTTCGGCCCGTAGTCACCTCGATCGAGAGCCGGAAGCGCTATATCCTGGCGGGTGGGCGCGCCTCCGGCTTTGTCAGCGTGGATGAGGGCGCAGCGCGCGCCTTGCGGCATGGCAGCAGTCTATTGCCGGTCGGCGTGACAGCCGTTGAAGGAACGTTCGAACGCGGGGATACCATTCAGGTGCTGAATGCGGTCGGGCGCGAAATAGCGCGAGGCATGACCAACTACAATTCCACTGATCTGACACGTATTCGCGGGCATCAATCGATTGAGATCGAAACAAACCTCGGCTATACTTACGGCGATGAAGTGATCCATCGCAACAATCTGGTGTTGTTGTGAGTTTAACCGGTCAGCATCACTGAGCGGAGCATCCTGAGCGGAGTTCCACATGCAGTGTGTGGCACGAAGCCGAAGGATGCGGCTGGTGCCAACCGACTGGATTTCTCGCCTGATCCGCATTCTTCGACTACAACTCGCAAACAACGCGAGTTTCCGCTCAGAATGCTTTAGAGCGAATTCCAGTTTGATTTACGACTCTGTCATTCCCGCACGCTTTAAGCGGGAATCCAGCAAGCCTATCGGACTGGATGCCCGACAGAAGCATTCGGGCATGACGTATCGTAAAACCGTAAATCAACTTGGAAACCG
>JBGSPW010000203.1:0-11527 GCA_041738395.1 Thermoflexales bacterium | reverse complement strand
AATCACCGGATCGGTGTGGGGGTGGGAATGGCCGTGACCGTTGGGCGGTGTGTTGGCGTGATGGTCGTCGGTGCGGCACGCGTCGGTGTGGCCGTCCATGCGGGCAGCGGCGCGGCTGGCAAAGGCGTCGACGTAGGCGCTGGCGTGACCGGAGAGCGCACCGCCTGAATGACCAGCGCCAGCAGTGTGCCGCCGATGAACATCGCAGACACATACAGCAGCCCATACACGATCAAACGCCGATGTGACAAAGCCATGAGTTGCATCCCTCAAGTTGGACGAATTCCAATTTGCGCGACTCTCTGGGAAGCGCCGCCCAAGACTACAACGAATTTAGAAAGCAACGAAGTGAGTCGCCAAAAATCCGTTCTATCCTCAATCCGTTGTAGTCTTCACAGCCCTCCCTACATTCCAAAATTTTTCGCGGCGCTTACGCGGATAAGACTTGATCAGAAAAACAGAATTCAGAAACCCAGTAGTTCACCCTCCCGGCGCAGCCACACACCGAAAACCGGCGTCGCTGCCACGACCAACGGGCGTGAGGTAGCCACGGACAAGCCGTACGCACGTCGAGAGCATAGTAGTACCAGGAGCCCCCGCGCAGCACGCGGTACGTGCCTGAACTTGGCCCGGCGGGATTGCGGGCCGGCGAACTGGCCCCACTGGGATACTTTTCGCCACACCAATCCGCCACCCACTCCCACACATTACCCGCCATGTCCAACACGCCATACGGGCTGGCACCGCTGGGATACTTGCCCACCTCGGTCGTAGTTCCCACGTTTCGGTTGAAGTTCAGGCGCGTGGCATCGGGCACGACATTGCCCCACGGGTAAATTCTCCCATCGGCACCGCGCGCCGCTTTTTCCCATTCGGCCTCCGTCGGCAGGCGATAGGGTTTGCCGGTCATTTGCGCTAACCAGCGACAGTAGGCCACTGCATCGTTCCAGTCAACTTGTATAACCGGATGATTCAATTTGTTGGTCAATGGCGCTTTTTGCTTTTTATCCCAGTCATCTGGTATACGCTGGTTGGTCGCTTTGACAAACCCAAGATACTGCGCCTGCGTGACAGGATATTTGGCAATCCAGTATTCATCCAAGTACACACGATGTTGGGGCATTTCATTATCTCCCGCGTCCTTATCTTTAGTACTGTCGCTGCCCATCAGAAACTCCCCCGCCGGAATGCGAATCATCTCCGGCTCAAAATCGGCTGGTAGTGCCGGTGTACTTCGTATCATTGGCACAGGTGTTAATATCTTCGCGGCCACGGGCGGAGATTGAGCAGGCTGAATAGGCGCAACCGGTTGTGCCGCGGGCGCAGGCTGAGACGGTGGTGGCGTCGGCTGAGGTTGACTGACCACCGGCGCGAACAAGGCCGCCTTGATTTCCAGCGCGCGCTGATACCGATTCGCTTGCAAGGGTTGTGTCGCCTTGAGGATCACCTGCTCCACGTGCGGTGACACCGCCGGGTTCACATTGCGCGCGAGCGGCAGGTGGAAGGGTGTCAAAGCCGGATCGTAGCGCGTCAGCAATTCGTGCAGCGTCACCCCCAACGCATAGATGTCACTCCGCCCGTCGGTCTGCCCTTTGCCATATTGCTCCGGCGGCGCATACCCCGCCGTCCCAAAGTTGGCCGTGTCGCGCGCCTGCCCCGTCTTGAACAAGCGCGCCACTCCGAAGTCGATCAACTTCACCCGCTGACTTTTGTCCAGCATGATGTTGCCGGGCTTCAAATCCCGGAAGATGATCGGCGGCGTGCAGCGATGCAGATAGTCCAGCACCTCGCACAACTGCCCCGCCCACTCCAACACTTGCGCCTCAGGCAGCGGGCCGGGACTGGCTTCCAGCACGTCTTGCAAGGTCCGCCCGTCGATGTAGTCCATCACCAGATACAACTTTCCGCCTTCCGTGAAGAAGTCATTGACCTTGGGCAGGTTCACGTGATCGAGCAGCGCCAGCATTTGCGCCTCACGCTGAAAGGCTTCGCGCGCCTGCTGCTTGTCAACGGGATCGACCAACGCCGCATCGCTCAGCTCTTTGATGGCCCACACCTTCCCGCCGATGCGCGTGTCGGTAGCTTGATACACCGCGCCCATGCCGCCCTTGCCCAGCCGTTTCACGATCGCATAGCGGCCATTCAACAGGAAGTTCTGCGGCAGCAGGCCCGTCAACCCGGCGGCAGGCGTGGCCGCGTGCAACGGTGTCGCGCAGTTCAGGCAATACTTGGCTGCGGCCGGATTTTTCGTGCCGCAGTTGGCGCACATCCGCTCCGGCGTCATCGACGCGGCGCACTGCATGCAAAACTTGGCCGTGTCACGATTCTCCGCACCGCAAGTCGGGCAATACACCGTCATGATCAATTTCCCCCACGACCGCGCTTGATGCCGGTCTGTTTGAACAACAACCACTGCTGAATCGAGTCGCCGATGAACCAACCCAGCGCGCCCAATAGCGCCGCACAAATCCAGAGGATAGGATTAAGGGCAAAGTCTGCGCCCCAGGGAATACCTACCATCACGATCGAGACGACGACGGCCGTCAGGCACAACCAGGCCAGTTCGCGCTGCCAGGCCTCATCGCGATTTTTGCCGCGCACTTTGGGCAGCAGGCGCGTGAAGCCTTCGATCAGCGCTCCAGCCAGTAGGGCCGCGACCAGCATCCCTTCCAGATGCCACAGACTGGGATCGTTACCGTAGCGGCGCGCGCCCGTGATCACCACGCCCACGACGGCAAAGGCGAAATTGCCCAACGGCGCAGCCCAGGGCCGGCGCACGGCGGTGTAAATCAACGGCGCGACGATGGCGATGCTGGGGATGTTGTTCCAGATCACCGGGTATTGCATCAGGAACGGGGTGCCAAACCACAACGCGGCGGCGATGACGGCCAGCGTGAGCACACCCACCAGCGCAATTTGGCGATTGGTCAAACGCGCCGCAGCCTGCATCAGGCGCGCGGTCGGACGCGAAGTTCTGATCGGCGCAGAGGGATTGACCGGAGTGTAGTCCATCGGCGTCGTCTTGCCGTAGGGGCCGGCCGGAACAATCGGAGGCGTGGGCGACCCCGTCAGGCTCAGGCGCATCTCGCTCATGTTTTGCCAGCGCCGGTTGCGATCCGGTTCAATCGCCCGGGTGATAACCTGTTCCAGTTGGGGCGAGACGTAGGCGTTGACCTGGCGCAGCGGCGGCAGTTGCAGCGGCGAACGCGAGGGATCATAACCGGTCAACAGTTCATACAAAGTCACGCCCAGCGCGTAAACGTCGGTGCGCGCATCCGATTGCGATGTGCCCATCTGCTCGGGCGCGGCATAGCCGATCGTGCCCAGAAATATCGTGTCCCGCGATTGGCCCGGCTTGAAAACCCGCGCAATCCCAAAATCGATCAGCTTCACGTGTCCCATGTGTTCGATCATGATGTTGCCGGGTTTGAGGTCGCGGAAGATGATCGGCGGCTTCTGCGCATGCAAATAACCCAGCACGTCGCACAACTCGGCCGCCCACTGGGCCACCTGCGCTTCCGAGAAAGGCTGCCGGTTGCGTTCCAGCAGTTCGTCCAGCGGCGTACCGTCCACAAAATCCATCGCCAGATATTGCTTGCCGTTGAACTCGAAAACGTCGGTCACTTTGGGCAAATTGGGATGATGGAGATTGGCCAGCATGCGCGCTTCCTGCTGAAACTGCGCCAAGATGCGCGGCCGCTCCTGCAGATCAGATAACGCCGAGTCACTCATTTCCTTCAAGGCCACGCGGCGCTGGGTGCGGGTATCGATGGCGTCGTAAACGGCGGCCATGCCGCCCTGCCCCACCTTTTTCCGGATCAGGTAGCGATCGGCCACCAGCGCATTGGCGGGCAGCATCCCCGTCAATGGGCTGGAGGGTGCGGGGGACAGCGTGCCGGGCTGCCACTGCGGGGCAGACGGAGTGAGGCCGTGCCCACAGACTTTGCAAAAGCGCGCCGTGTCTTTGTTGTCAGCCGTACAGTTAGGGCAACGCATAAGGTTACATTCTCCTGATGAGGTTACATGTCAACGCGCACGACAATGGCGCTGATGTTGTCTTCACCGCCGCCGCGATTGGCGGCGGCGATCAATTGATCGGCCGCTTCCTGCGGCGTGCGCGCCTGGCGCAGAATGTCTCTCAAGTTTGGATCGCGCACCATTTCCCACAGACCGTCGCTGCACAGCAGCAGCAGGTCGCCCGCTTCCAGGGTTTCCGTGAAAACATCCACCTCCACTTGCGGCTTTTCGCCCAGGTTGCGATAAATCTGGTTGCGCTGCGGGTGGGTATAAACCTCGTCGAGCGTGATCTGTCCGGCCTTGTAGAGGTTGTAGACCAGCGAATGATCGTGGGTAATCACGGACAGCTCGCCGCTGCGCAGCAGGTAGGTGCGGCTGTCGCCCACGTTGGCGATAAACGCCTGTTCGCCGACGATGAGGGCCGCCGTCACCGTAGCGCCCATGTTATTGCGGCGCGCCTGCGCTTGATTGAACACCGCTTGATTGGCGGCTTGGATGGCCGTTCTCAACGCCGCGTCGGGCTGCTCGCCCAATTTTTGCGTGGCGCGTCCCGCTTTACGGTTGCTAAATTCGTCGAGCCATTCTTTCAGCGAAGCGCTGATGGTGTCGCTGGCCACTTCGCCCGCTTCGTGTCCGCCCATCCCATCGGCGACCATGTAGAACGCGGGCAGTGGTTGATCGCTGCGGCCCTTCGCCACTTCGTACACAAAGAATTGATCTTCGTTGTGATCGCGCACCTGGCCGGGATGCGTGGCTTTGCCCGAAATTAGGCGCAGCGGCGGCAAGCGGCGGCCCGAGAGGTGGGTCAGCATTTCTGCCAGAGAGACGTAGTTGTTTTTGGCCCCCCACAAGATCGCCACGCGCAGCGGGCGCGGCAGACGCGAGAGCCGGCCCATGTCCTGGGTATCACGCGACAAATTGCGGCCCGTGACCATCCAATACAAAGCACGCGCCAGAAAATAAATATCGGACGAGATCGCTTTACGCTTCTGCGCATCATCCGGTGGAAACGGCGCACAGGTGCTGAGGTCGGCCAGCGTGGCGGTCTCGCCATCCAGCACCACGGTATCCAGGGCCGCTTTGCGCGCATCATTGAAGGTGTAGCCGCTGTGGTGCAAACCGGCCAGCGCCTGACCAATTTGCAAGCCAAGGGCGATTGTTGCTTCAGGGGTCAATGGGTGATCGCGCGGATCCGATAAGAAGTGCCAGCCTTCATTCGTCGGCGGGTCCATCGCCAGATAAGTGCGGCCTTCCGGCAAGTGGATCACGTCTTGGATGCGGCGCACGTTGGGTAATTCGGCCGACAAGTTGACCAACGCGCCGGCGACTTGCGAGTCGTCAATGGCCAGCGAGGCTTGCCGCATCAGGCAATAGCCCTCCGGCTGTGACGTGTTAGGCGGATATTGCGCGATGAAGTAGCGGGTATGCCGGCCCACATCCTTGCTGCGCTGGTAAGACAGGCGCGGGCGCAAATAGCCGCCGGGCAAGATCGCTGGCTGGTCGAGAGACAACACATCCGTGGTGGGCAGACGTTGAGTAAGGGCGCGCCAAAGATTGCGCAGGTTGGTGCTGATGATAGTGCCCGCCACGGCGGGGCGCACATCGGTAAGATTGGCGCCGCACACACTGCAATAACGCGCGCCGACACGATTGGGAGTGTGGCACTGCGGACAGTTGATGGTGGATTCCATAGGTTAGCCTCTTTTTCGATTTTTCAGAGATGAACGGTTGTGCCTCAGCGTGCCTGAAACACCACGTCGATATTGCCCAACGTGATCAGATCGCCATCGTTCAATTTCTGGCCGGCCGGCGGGATAGGGCGCTGATTAACCAATGTTGGTGCGCCAGCCGAACGAGGCGATGGGGTCATCCAAAAACCCTCGGGACGTTTAAGTACGAGTGCGTGTTCTTTTTGTACACCCTGCCCACCGGGCAGATACACATCGCACCCATCGTAACTGCCCAGCCGTGCCCGTTCCACCACGCGGACTTCATTACCTGCCCGTGTCCCCCCTCTCACGACGAGCACGCCCTTGTCAATCACACGCGCCATAACTTCGGTCGCCGCAGCGGTGATGCCCCCCAGACTCGCGCCGATGAGCACCAACCCCAACGCCCCTAAAAAAACTTGCGCCGTGCCGCTTTGCTGTAAGAAGGCTTGGGTCAACGCTTCATAAATGAGGCCGCCAATGAAGCCGGCCAATGCGCCGCCGATCGCCCCGTAGGCCGCGCGCTTCATTTTGCGTTCCACCAGTCCTTCGCCAATACCCAAAAATAAGCCCAGCATGGTCCAGCCCAGTGTGCGACCCACCAGGCCGCCGCCGCTGGCGATAAAGGCCGCCTGGCCGATGAGCAGCCCCGCCACGCCGCTGATCGCTCCCGCCAGTCCGCCCAACGCCGCGCCGATGAGCGCACGCCGCAGCGATCGTTTGGTGACCACGCCATCCACCATGCCGATGGCTCCGCCGATAAACAGGCCCGCCCCGGCCCCGATGATCGCGGTGGCCATCCACAGATTCCAGGTAGCGGTGGGAAAGACGCCCACCCCAAACCACGCTAACAGACCGCCGATCGCGCCGAAGACCGCGTTGTAGTAGATTTGCAAACGCTTGGACATAGAGACCTCCTGGTTCTGCCACACAAAGACCTGGCAGGTTTTCACCTGATCATCTGGTTGAGCAATCAGGCCATAATGGTCCACTGCGAGCGCGAGTAGATTGTCTGTGGAAAACCTGCCAGGTCTTCATACCCGTTAGCGGGCACACCGAAAACCGATGAGGTCATCCCAGTCTCTCGGAAAGCGCTCGGCTCCCCGTTCCCGGGGAGCGCCCTCGGAGACGAGGGCCTGAGCGACGATCTCAGAAAACGCTCGGCTCCCCGTCCCCGGGGAGTGCCTCGGGGACGAGGGCTGGAGCGACGATCTCGGAAAGCGCTCGGCTCCCCGTCCCCGGGGAACGCCCTCGAAGACGAGGGCTGGAGCGACGATCTCGGAAAGCGCTCGGCTCTCCGTCCCCGGGGAGTTCCCTCGAAGACGAGGGCTGGAGCGATGATCTCGGAAAGCGCTCGGCTCCCCGTCCCCGGGGAGCGCCCTCGGAGACGGGGGCTGTGAGCAGACCCACTCCGTCAAGGCTTGGTGCGCAAGTCCAGCACCGCGCCGACAACAATGACCACATAGGCAATCAAGGTGCCGATTAACCCCAGCTGCGGATCGATACGCATTAAACTCGTATCAGCGCCTTGCGTGGCAGTTTGTGTACTGCCCGCGTTGAGCAAAGCGAGCAGGCCAATCGCCACGGCCGCCAGCGCCGCAACAGCGCCAATGCGCTTGGGCAACCGTCGGAGATAGACCAGCACGCCGACGACGATACACGCGATGGCCGCCAACAGCATGAGAAAAAGAATGGGGGTGCTTGGCAGCTGGGCTGGCCCATAAGCCGAAGCAACCTCACTGCCTGCGGCCAAATTAAAGCCGCTGACCGACATGACGTGCTTTCCCTGGCACGAAACCGAAATCCACGGCAGGAAAAACAGCAAAAAGGCGGCGGCCCCGGCCGGCCCGATGAACCGGTGGCCCTTACCGGTGCTTACGCTCGCTGCCGCATAGTTGACGGGTGGCGCATACGCTGCCTGAGCAGGCTGCGGCACGTATGGAGGCGGAGCCGCTGCGGAAGATTGCGGCTGTGCCCAGGTCAGTGGAGCTGCCGGCCGTTGTTGTGGCTGCCAGGCGGGCGGCGGGGAAGCCGGCGCTGGTTCCGGGACTGGCGCCGGCGGCGGTTGTGGCGTGGGTACAACATTAGGCAGCGGCTGCCCACAGCGGACGCAGAACCGCGCGCCAGCACGATTGGGTGATTCACACTTCGGACACAAAGTTTCCATCATCGCTCCTTTTCCAGAATATTTTTTCTTGAAAAATCAGTGACGTCTTGAATACCACCCCAACACCAGCCCGCCCAGAGTCAGGCTGAGACCCAGCCCCAAAGCAAAATTTCCTGCACCCAAGCTTTGGCTTTCCGGTGCCGCTAACACCTGCGGGATCGCGTTGCTGGCCGCCGACATTCCCAGCACAGCCGACGCGGTCGCCGCCATGATGGCGACACTGATGATCGCAATCTCCCGGCGGGTGTGCATGGGTGACAGATTAAGCCAGGCCACAGCCAGCGCTACCAGACCGGCACCTAGGCCGAAGAAAAAATTTCCGAGGCCCAGACTCTGGCTTGCCGGAGAGGGATAGACGTGTGGCGTAGCAGCGGTCGCCGCGATTCCGCCCAACAGGGCTGCGCCCAAGCCAAGCACCAGCAGGATCAGTGCGCCATTCCGTAGTGATGCTGAGTGGGCCGCCGGGACGGCCGGTGTAATCGGACTTAAGACCACCGCCGGTTTTGCGCTCAGCAAACGCAGCACGCCAGCGGGATCGGCTAGCGGTGGATTGAAGTGCTGCAGTGCGCCCGCTTCGGTTTTGGCTTGCGCCACCACGGCGACGAGGGCTTGATACCGCTGGTCGGCCGTGCGCTGTTGCGCGACCTGCTTCGATAAAGCCAGCGCCGCCGTGTGATTAGGCTCAAACGCCAAAAGTTGGCGCAGGGCAAGGTCGGCATCGTCAAAGTCATTGCGCCCGACCGCCGCGGTGGCCTGTTGATACAGGGCTGCCAGGCGTTCCTGCCGGGCCTGCTGCGCCGCGGTGGAAAGCGCCTGCCCAAGTTCCTGCGCCGATTGATATCGACCGGTAGGACTGACCGTCAAGGCCTTTTGAATCACCTGTCCCACGCCGGGCATGACGTGCGGATTCACTTGCTGCGGCGCTTGTAATCTATCTTCCAAGGTACGCTGCACGCTTTCCTGCGGCTCCTGCCCGGTCAACAGCACATACCAAGTCGCGCCCAAGGCGTAGATGTCGCTGCGCGCATCGGTGGTACCCTGCCCATATTGTTCGACCGGCGAATAGCCCGGCGTCACGGCACGCGCGCCGATGGTCGTCTTCAATTGCGGATCGTAGATTTTGGAGATGCCAAAATCCACCAGCACGGCCTTGCCCTGCGGCGTAATTTTGATATTAGCGGGCTTGATGTCACGGTGAATAATCGGCGGAGTCTGCGTGTGCAGGTAAGCCAGCGCGTCACAGACTTGCATCAACCAGGGCAAGGCTTGCTCTACGCTTAAGGGCTGCCCCAGGCGATTCAGCATTTCTTGCAAATCTTCGCCTTCGATGAAGTCCATGACCAGGTATTGCCCGGCGCCGGGCAGCAGAAAGTGATCCTGCACGCGCGGCAAGTTGGGATGAGTGAGGCGGCCCAAGATTTGCGCTTCCTGATGAAACTGCCGCTGCGCTTCCGGCGAGGTGTCCAGGTTTTCCTTGATGGCGATGTGCTTGTTGAGGCTGATGTCCCAGCCTTTATATACCGCGCCAAAGCCGCCCTGTCCCAGCGGCGAAACAATGCGATAGCGAGTTTGCAGAACTTCTCCGGTGGTCAGTGTCATTAGCGTTTCTCCCACGTCCCGTCGCTGTAAAAGATGTGTATCGCGCTGCGATCGTCGCGCAGCATAAAGCCGCGCTCGAATGGCTGCATGGCGCCTTGATAAGCATATTCGCAATCGGTGGCATTGCCCAAGCCCTGCCGAAGGGCGGAGCTGTCGCACCACATCAGGCCGAAGCCGCGCCGGGGCGTGGGCGGGCATTGCGACGGTGTATCCGGCGCAGGGCAGGAAAAGTCGGGGCTGCCTTCCACGTAGGGCGCATGTTTGAAGATTTGCCACGCGCCGTGGTTGAACGAGACCAGCGCCTGCCCCGTGTCGATCGGCTCGCGCCAAAACATCGTGCCGCCCGCAAAGTTTTCCTGCGCGACCGTGCCATTCACTACGCGGCCTGTGGCACAGCCGATAGTTCCGCGCACCTCCGACCAGGCCGCGGCAAACGGCCCGGTGACCGGTGGGCAGGCGGGCGTCACAGTTGGGACAGGTGGATTGGTCGGTAGCGGCGTTGCCGTTGGAGGTTGTATAGGAACGGGCGTCATTGTTGCGCGCAGAGTTGAAGTCGCGGCGGGCGTCGCCGTTTCGGTCGAAGTGACGGCCGCTAACACGGTGGGCGTCGCCTCTGGCTGACCATTGCGCGCAGCCAGTCCTGCGACCAGGCCGCTGATCAACAACAGGCCAATCACTACGCCACCCACCAGCATCAGACTGGGCCACCTGACGGGGGCGATCGGCACTGCAGGGGATTGATAGGTAACCGCAGTGAGGGCCAGTCGAAACTCGCCCACGCTTTGAAAACGATTGGACTTCGAGACGTCGCAGGCGCGCACGATGGCGGCATCGACGCGCGGGCTGATGCTGGACAGCAGTTGACGCGGCGGCGTCAAGGGCAGATTGTTGGCGATGCGCGTCACACTTTCCGGCGGCTCCCGACCGGTGAGCAGCGTGTACAGCGTCGCACCTAAGGCATAGACATCGCTGCGTGGATCGGTGATGTCTACGCCATATTGTTCCGGCGGCGAGTAGGGCGGCGTCACGGCCCGCGCGCCGAGGGTGGTCTTCAACGCGGGATCGTAGATTTTGGAAATACCAAAATCCACCAGTACGGCGCGGCCTTCCGGCGTGATCTTGATGTTGGACGGTTTGATGTCACGGTGGATGATGGGCGGCGTGCGCGTGTGCAGATATTCCAGCGCCGCGCAGACTTGATTGACCCACAGCAGCACTTGCGCTTCCGGCAGGGGACGACCCAAGCGGTCGAGCACGACTTGCAAGTCTTCACCTTCCACGTAATCCATCACCAAGTATTGACCCAAGCCCGGCACGAAGAAATGATCGGTGACGTGCGGCAGATTGGGGTGGTTCAGATGCGCCAGCAAGACCGCTTCTTGTTGAAACTGTCGCTGCGCTTCAGGCGAAGCGTCGAAGTTTTCCTTAACGGCGACGGTCTTACTGAGGCTGAGATCCCAGGCCTGATACACCGCTCCAAAGCCGCCCTGTCCCAGCAGCGCGTCGACTCGATAGCGATTTTGCAAAACTTGACCGATTGAGAGCGCCATTTCATCTCCCGTAAGTGGACGTTGTCCCGAACATTAGTCGGCACAGCGGAAGCCGACCAGATCGTTCCGGACGTCTGGTCCTCCCTTGCCACGATTAGCCACTCGAGCATTAGTCGCGTCATTCAGCCAACCGCCGCCCCGTAGGACACGAAATTCCCCCGTGGATGGCCCCGTCGGGTTCTTGTTCGGTGATTTACCATAGTAGGCTTCGTCGTACCAATCGGCGCCCCACTCCCATACATTCCCCGCCATGTCCAACACCTCATAGGGACTGCGTCCATCTGGATAGTGTCCCGCTGGGGCAGTGTACTGATAACCATCATTTGCCGTCTGGTCGGCTCCCTCTACCTTCAAACTACGGTCGGCAAAATTGAGCAGGTTCCCCGCCACATCTTGATTGCCCCAGGGGTAAGCCCGCTTGTCTGACCCGCGCGCCGCTTTCTCCCATTCCGCTTCAGTGGGTAAGCGTCGCCCCGCCCACGCAC
>JBGSPW010000192.1:0-25935 GCA_041738395.1 Thermoflexales bacterium | reverse complement strand
ACTCCAAGTGGGAGAAGAATCTAATTTTCATCTCGTATTTTCGGCTGAAGTGGGAAGCCTTCGAGACTCGCCCTTGGAAAACACATAGTGGCTTTCAAGCCGGTCGATGAAATGTAGCCTAATTTGCCCAAAAATTGGGTCGGAGGTTTAATTTACGCTCGCTGAGGTGCGAGACTATTTTGCTCTCAGCGCGAAGGCGAAAAGACGCACGAGCGGACGTCCGCGCGGAGACAACTTCACCACGCCTGCCAGCCCCGCTTCTCTAGCCACGCCCTGGCTGTTGCAATATCACCACTCTGGTTTGGTTTGATGGTAAACGCCTTCCAGCGGTTATCGACTACCGTGTACAAACACACCCCGGAAAATGAACCATACAGACCATCTGCTGTAAACGTTACGAGAACCTGGGTGTAATCGCGACTCACTTCAAGCATTTGAGGTCTACGGTGATAGGCGTACCACACACGGGGTTCGGCAATGATGTCAATGGGCATCCCAAAGAAATGGAACAGCGCTTCATGAAAGGGACAGTTCGCGTCCGTACTAGCATAGACAAAGCGACACCCATCCAGCATTTTCACCTCGACACGCTTGAGCAGCCCGCCCATTTCGCGCAGACTTTTATCCAAAGCGCCTAAACCGTGAAAAGTCCCTTTCGTATCACTTGCGATGCAGTCGATGATTTGTGCGGCGGTCCCGCGTGTGATTTCGTGCCAGTTGCCCTGGCGCTTCTTGACCTCAAGCACCAGGTCCCCTGCTGAGTTTTCCAGCGGCGTTGCCCTTCCCACAGCCTCCACTTCAGGCTTGTTGCCAGGAACCGGCCAAACTCTCTCGAAGTAGAAACGACCCCGGAGTGAACGCGCACGAATGTCCAGCGAAGACAAAACCGGGGATGCGACAAGGTCGGCCTTGAATACGTCCAAAGTCTGTTCACGTCCCTGGTCCGACAGAGGCCGAACCTTCATGCGCGGTGTTCTCTCAGGCCAGCGATCCTTCCAGCTCATGGTCTCTCCGAAAAAGGTCGCAAGGAGTGCTGTGTTGCTTGATAACGGAGCTACCCAACGATGGGCCTTGGTCTCCGGAAACCGCCCGGCAACCAACGTCGATTTCGGAATCATGGCTGACCGGGCGGCTTCCGGTCGGCGGCCTGCAATTGTTCGGCATTACGGTCGGCTTCCGCTATTTGCTTAGCAAGCGCTTCGATTTCGCGCCTCAGTTCCTCTATGGGTTTTGCGGTCATGCGCGACACTTCTGCCAGCATTTCATCTGATAACTCAATATCGAATTCAATAACAGTCGAGGTGCACCGCTTGCATATGGCGCTGTCGACGTAGAACGCATTTCGGTAGGTCTTGAAGAAGACGCTGCCCACGCCATGTCTTTCCTTCAGATGATAGGCAATCAATCCCTGCGTGCGATCCGAGTTCTGCTCGGCTTTCGACACGCCGCCTATCCAGAACACCCGTCTTCCGAAGTCGGAGGTGTTGCCGCAGCTCTTGCAGCGTGTCGGCCTCAAAGCGTTGAACTTGGCCGTATCCGTCAGCTTTGCCGCCTCATACTCCGATAACGGTCTTATCTGAATGGGTCTATTCACCTGATCTTCTCTTTCTGGCCGAACGGTCGAGATAAGCCGCCACGGCTGATGCGAGTATATACTACCAAGAAAATACACTGCCAGGCGCAGACCGCTGAAACCCGGCGCGGTAGGTGGTCGGCGTCATTCGAGTGGCTAAGCGGGCGCGTCTGGATAATTCTCTACAGTGGAGACTCCCTTCGCTGCGCGTCGAACAATTCTCGTTCGTCTAATTAGGATAGCTACGACGACCAAGGGAAAGTAACTTGCGAACTCAATCAAGAATATCTGCATCATCTGCGGGGTGATTGGCGGTGGCAAACTTTTCACCACCGAGAACCAGCGAATGGGTAGATTCAATCTGGCATCTGAAAATGGCCAGAAGATCGCGACGCCCTGTCCATGATTGTAAAATGAATCTAAGAGCAAGTGGCTGAGCCAAGCGACCGTTCCACCCACTATCACCGGCCTGCCCCCGATTCGCGTTCGAACGTTTCTTAGGAATGTCACGACCAATACAACAATTCCGATGATCAGCAGGTTGACAAAGATGCTGTGGCTAATATCGTAGCGGTCGTGGCCCCAGTTATTCACTGGGAAGTCAGGGATATTAGCCAGGAGTGCGAAAGCAACCACGTGAGCCACTTTCTTTTTCGAGGCGTCACCCGTAGGCATGGATAAGATTCCGATGGCTATCCCGGTTAACGTGTGGCCTGTTTGTGTCATTGGATACACCGTCTTTGTCGACAGCCTGCCCAACAACAAGTCGGCTGCGTTTTTACCGTCTATTCCCCAGGCAAAATTGGCAGCCTTTTCTCCCTGTGGGGCGGGTTAGACTGCAACTGCGTGTGTGGCAAAATGCCTTGTGACTCAAAGTGAGTCTAGCCCGTCGTTCGATGGATTCAGCCGCCCGCTTCGCGCTTGCCGAGGATCACGTGTTCGACGTTAGCGCTGCGAGCGCGAAATCGGCGACGCGGCAGCCAGGCTGCGCTATTTGTTCTTGCGCTTGAACGACTTTTTCTTTGCCTGCGTTGCGGACTTGGAGGGCGCGCGGTTTTTGTCGCGGTGCGGCTTGCCCGGCGCAGATTCGCGCGGTGCTGATTTGTGTGATGCCGATTTGCGTGGCCGGGTATCACGCGGACCAGAGTCGCGCGGAGCAGCCGGTCGGATGTTGGTTGCCTGTCCGCGTACGGTCGCGCCGGCCATCGCCGAGAGCACCTGCGCCTGAGCCTGGATCGGCACACCCACCAGCGAGTAGTTGTCGAAGATCTCGATCGGGCCGATGTACTTGCCCGGCAAATTCGCTTCGTTAGCAATCGCGCCCACGATGTCGGCCGGGCGCAGGCCGGCACTGCGTCCTGCATCGATGTACAGCATCACCGTCTCGGTCTCGGCGGGCAGCGGAAAGCCGATCGGCTCTGGTTCCGGCGCGGAGGGCACATCCAGCGGCTTGTCGCCGCGCGCCATACGTACCGCCGCCGCCGCAATCTCGGCCAGATCGCACCCACTCTCTTCGGCTAACTCTTCCACCAACGCGAGATATACATCGAGATCCTCGTCTTGCAGTGTTTTGAGCAGGCGCGCTTTGAAGAGCGCCGTGCGCCGCGCAGCCACGTCGGCGTGGCTGGGGACTTTCATGGCCGTTAAGCGTTGACCCGTAAATTGTTCGATCACACGCTGCATGCGTGTTTCACGCGGCGTGACGAACAAGATCGCCTTGCCCGCGCGCCCGGCCCGCGCCGTGCGTCCAATGCGGTGGACGTAGGATTCGGGGTCGTTGGGAATATCGAAGTTGATCACGTGGCTGATGTGCTCGATGTCCAGACCGCGCGCGGCCACGTCGGTGGCGACGACGATTTCCACTTGTTCTTCGCGCAGACGGCGGATGACGCTCTCGCGCTGCGCCTGGGTCATGTCACCATGCATGGCTTCAGCCGCGTAACCACGGGACTGGAGTTTGTCCGCCAGATCGGCCACGCCCACCTTGGTGCTCGCAAAAATCAGGATGGCTTCGCCTTCCACCGCTTCGGTTTCCAGCAGCTGCGTGAGCGCCTCCACTTTTTGCTTTTCCAACACGTGCACGTAGTGCTGCGCGACGGTAGGCACAGTCATCGTCTTGCGTTTGATCTCGATCATGACCGGGTCGGCGAAATGCCGATCGGCGATGCGACGCACTTCGCGCGGAATGGTGGCCGAAAAGAGCGCGGTCTGCCGATCGGCCGGGGTCTGCCCCAGAATCCATTCGACATCCTCGATAAAGCCCATGCGCAGCATCTCGTCAGCTTCGTCAATCACCACCGTCTTCACGAAGGCGAGGTCCAGCGTGCCGCGCCGCAGATGATCCATGACGCGGCCCGGCGTGCCGACCACGATGTGCAGCCCACCGCGCAGGCGGCCAATCTGCTTGCTGATCGGATCGCCGCCGTAGATGGGCATTACGCGCACACGGCCCAGATACTTGGAATAGCCGTGCACGGCTTCGGCCACTTGAATCGCCAACTCGCGCGTGGGAGTCAGCACCAGCGCTTGCACGGCGCGCTCGTTGAGATCGAGACGATCGAGGATGGGCAGCGCGAAGGCTGCCGTTTTGCCCGTGCCGGTCTGGGCCTGGCCGATGAGATTACGGCCCGCCAGCAGCAGCGGGATCGTTTGCTGCTGAATGGAGGTCGGCGCTTCATAGCCCACTTCGATCAGCAGTTGGATGAGGGGCGCGCTCAAGCCCAGTTGGGCAAACGTTTCGGCAGTGGCAGATTGATCAGTGTCCATGATGGGTTCCTTGCGGACAGTATAGCATGAATAGCGGGACGCGGAGGATGCGGTTATCGATCTGTGGAAAATTAAACCTCCGAGGTTGTTGCGCAGCACCTCGCTCAAAACGGGGTAGGCAGAAAACCCGAAGATGTCATGGCATCCTCGGGTTTTCATCTGGCGTCCTAGATTTTTTCGACGGGATACTGAATTTCCGTCACTGGCTTGTCGCTTGCCGAAGGTTGCAAGTAAATCTCTCGACATGGTCCGGCAATGCGATAACCATTCGCTTGAATCCACTTGCCGATTGCGGCGTATGCTTCGATGATGTTATCCAGCCGATCTGAATGCAGAATGCAGGCCATCCGTTCTACACCTTCCAACTGGCGAAGCTTGACCCGCTCCGTTCCACACACTGTCGCCGGCGGCTTTTCGATGAACGCCGCAGTTTCAACATCAATATCCTGTTCGGTGTATTCCGGATCATAGTAGATCGATAACGGCGGGCCGTCAGGCTTGATCCCTTGCGTTTCGATCCACGCATAGACCTCGTTGAACATTGCGCTGCAACGCGAGTGCATCTCTGCCACGGTCGGCACGATTTCGCGCTCAAAGGTCACCCAGTGCGGCTCGACCTTCCTCACCACCACTTCATAATCCGGCATCTTTCCCTCCATCTCCAGGTACCTCAGTCGGGCTTCGATCCGTATCAACCAGGCCTGTTCAGCCTGCGCCTGCAGATCGATCTCCGCACGCTTCAAGCGGAGCATGCCGCGCATTTCTTCCAGCGAGAGATGATCATCCAGCACTTGCGCGATCTGCTCCAGCGAGAGGCCCAGGTCCTTCAAGGCGAGTATGCGCTGGAGCTGCGGCAGCTGCTCGATCGAGTAGTAGCGGTAACCGGTGAACCGATCGACTTGCAGCGGCTTCAATAGACCGAGTTCGTCATAGTGGCGTAACGTATTGATTGACACCTGACTGAGTCGTGAAAAATCTCCGATCTTGAACATGATTTTCCTTGCGCGCGGGGTGCACGTTCTCTCACCCTGGGATCCTGAGACAGACTATACACCTTCGGGTAGGGCGAGAGTCAAGAGGGAAATAAAAATCTCCGAGGCATTTAACGGCCTCGGAGGTTTAGCGTTACATGAGCACGCCGCTGACGAGCGCCAGCAGCACACCTCCGGCCGCTACACTGCCCAGCTGTCCCGCCGTGTTCGCGCCCATCGCGTGCATGAGGATGAAGTTCTCGAAGTCTTCCTCTTGCGCCATCTTCGCGGCGAGGCGTCCGGCCATCGGAAACGCACTGATGCCCGCTGCGCCGATGAGCGGATTGATCTTGTAGCCGCTGAGCCAGCACATCAATTTGCCGAAGAACAGACCCGCCACCGTGTCCAGGACAAAGGCAATCAGCCCTAAGCCCATGACGGCCAGCGTGCTGACCGAGAGGAAGCTGCTGGCGGTCATCGTCGCGCCGATGGTGAGGGCCAGGAACAAGGTGGCGATGTTGATCAATTCATTCTGCGCGGTCTTATTCAACCGATCGACCACACCGCTTTCGCGGAGCAGATTGCCCAGCATCAACATGCTGATCAGCGGCACCGCGTCCGGCACGATGATGCCCACCACCAGCGTCACGACGATCGGGAACGCGATCAACGCGCCTCTGGAGATGGGGCGGGGCGCGTACTCCATCCGAACGAGGCGCTCTCGCTTTGTCGTCATCAGCTTCATGATGGGCGGTTGAATGATGGGGATCAAGCTCATGTACGAGTAGGCGGCGACTGCGATCGGAGCCAGCAAGTTCGGCGCGAGTTTGGACGCCACGAAGATGGAGGTCGGCCCGTCGATGGCGCCGATCACGCCGATGGAGGCCGCTTCGTTCAGCGGGAAGCCCAGCAGCGTGGCGAGGAGCAGCGTGCCGAAGATGCCGAACTGTCCTGCCGCGCCGAGCAGCACCATCTTCGGTTGTGACAGCAGCGGGCTGAAGTCGATCATCGCGCCGACGCCGATGAAGATCAACAGCGGAAACAATTCGGTCTTGATGCCGGCATCGTACAACACGGTGAACAGCCCCTCGGGACCGGTCATGCCCGTCATGGGGATATTGGCGATGACGCAGCCCATACCAATCGGGAGCAGCAGCACCGGTTCGTATTCTTTCGCAATCGCCAGATAGATCAGCACGCAGCCCGCGACGATCATGATTGCGCTGCCGAGCGTGAAATTGGCGAAGCCTTTGGTGAGTTCGGCGAAGACTTGATTGAGGTCCATGGCTTAGTCTGTGAATTCCATCAAGACGTCGTGGTGCTTGACGTGTTGATTCAGCGTCACGTGCACCGCCGCGATCGTTCCTGCGCGGCTGGCGCGGATGACGTTCTTCATCTTCATCGCTTCGATGGTGCACAACCCATGACCGTGCGCCACGGCCTCACCGGGCTTGACATTGACGGCGACGATCACGCCGGGCAGCGGCGCATGAACGGTCTTAGCCGCAGTCGCGGGAGCGCTCGGCGTTGCAGGAACCGGCGCGGCCGGGCTAGCTGGTCGTGTCGCTGGCTGCGGCGCCGATGCGGCGGAAGTCGTGACCGGCACGGTGAGCGCTGCGGAGGGACGCACCAGCTGCACATCTTCCGGCCAGACTTCGAATGGTTCGCCGTCGATGGTGGCGATGATCGGCCGGGCATGAATGTCGCCAACTTCAACTGCGAATGATTGGGTTTCGACTTTGACAATGAGTTTCATAGGATTGGGCCTTTTTCAGAAACTGGGTTTCTCCAATTCCAACGGGATTGAAGAAACCCGGTTTCTCCGATTGGTTATCTTCTCAAGCGGCGCTGCAAAGCGCGTTGGGTCAGGTAGCGGCCGCGCTGCACCGCCTGCCAGGCGCTGACGATCGACGTGGGCGGCTCGGGAAATTCATGCAGCTGCGGGGTCAACTCATTCGCCAGAGCGACGGCGACGGCGGCGATGGCGGCCCGGCGTTTCACGGCCGTTTGATCGATTTCGGCGGCAGGCGCGGGTTCCTCGATCGGCTGGGCGCGCTTCGTGGTGAGGCGCACCAACACGGACATCACGATCCACAGCACGATGATCACGCCGAAGACCAGCGACATGCCGATGAGAGTGATTTGGAGGGCAATCAAGAGAGTGTCGTTCATAGTAAATGTCCATGAAAAGTGACGAGTGAGAAGTGAAGTGCGTTTCACTCTTCACTCTTCACTCTTTAGACTGGAATGTTTCCGTGCTTGCGCGGCGGAGCCGGCGCGTATTTGTCGCGCAGCGCCGCCAACGAAGCGATGATCTTGGCGCGCGTCTCGCGCGGCTCGATCACATCATCCACGTAACCGGCGCTGGCCGCGTGATACGGATTGTTGAACTTCTGCCGGTAGTCTTCGGCCAGCTTGGCGCGCATGACGGCCGGTTCAGGCGCTGCTTCGATCTCGTCCTTGAAGAGAATATTGACCGCGCCTTCCGCGCCCAACACCGCAATCTCGGCGCTGGGCCAGGCATAGTTGACGTCTGTTCCCAGATACTTGCTGCTCATCACCACATATGCGCCGCCATACGCCTTGCGCGTGATCACGCTGACCTTGGGCACGGTCGCTTCTGAATAAGCATACAACACTTTGGCGCCATGGCGAATGATGCCGGCGTGTTCCTGATTGACGCCGGGCAAAAAGCCGGGTGAGTCCACAAACGTCACCAACGGAATGTTGAAGCAGTCGCACATGCGGACGTGGCGCGTGATCTTGTCTGCCGCGTCGATGTCGATCACGCCTGCCATGAACATGGGCTCCTGCGCTACGATGCCCACACTGTGTCCGCCGATGCGCGCCAGCCCCACGATCGCATTGCGCGCGAACGTCGGCTGAACTTCCAGGAACGAACCCGTATCGACGATGCGCTCGATCACGTCATGCATGGCGTAGGGCAGGGAGGGATCGAACGGCACGATTGAGTTGAGCTCTTCATCCATGCGGAGTGGATCGTCGGCTGGCTGGTAATACGGCGGATTCTCGACATTGTTGGAGGGCAGATAGCCCAGATAGCGGCGGCATAGGTCCAGCGCATCCTGCTCCGTTTTTGTAGCCAGGTGGGCCGTGCCGCTGACGGACATGTGCACTTCCGCGCCGCCCAATGACTCGGTGTCGATCTGTTCGCCCGTCACGGCCTTGATGACCTGCGGGCCGGTGAGGAACATGTACGAGTGCTTCTCGACCATGATGATCAGATCGGTCAGCGCCGGGGAATAGGCCGCGCCGCCAGCGCACGGGCCCAGCATGACGCTGATCTGCGGAATCACGCCCGAATACTGGGCGTTGCGGCGAAAGATCTCGGCGTAACCGCCCAGACTGCGCACGCCTTCTTGAATACGCGCCCCGCCGGAATCGATGAGACCGATGATGGGCACGCCGTTGCGCAGCGCCAAATCCATGACGCGGCAAATCTTGTGGCTTTGCATTTCGCTGAGCGTGCCGCCGTACACGGTGAAGTCCTGCGCGTACACGTACACCGTGCGGCCATCGATCTGGCCGTAGCCGGTGATCACGCCTTCGCCCAGAAACTTCTCGGTGGCCAGGCCCATCTCATCGCCTTGATGCGTGATGAACGGTTCGAGTTCGTTGAACGTGCCGTGGTCGAGCAAGCGTTCCAGCCGTTCACGCGCGGTGAGCTTGCCTTTGGCGTGCTGTTTGGCCACTCGATCGGTTCCGCCACCGATGCGGGCCTGCTCTCTCATGCAGCGTAATTCGAGAATGCGGGGATCGTCCTGGGTCATAACCCGTCCTTTTCGAAGGGTGTGGGTTGTAGCGTAAGATGGCATCTTGCGCTACAACCCACACCCGCTCAATTGTCAATACACAAACTCGCGCACGTCGTAGTTTGAAATCTTCACGCCGCTCGGCATCAGGCCGCTGCGAATCATGTTGCGCTGCGCGGCGCGTTCCGATCGATCTAGGGCGCGGATGCCGTGCTGCTCTGCCAGAGCCGGATAAGGTGTGCCCGGTTCTTCCACCAGATCGCTAAAGTACAACAAGTCGCCGTTGTCCAACGGCATTTGATTCAGCACCTCGACTGTGTCGGCGGCGTGAGCGGCGGCAAAGCGCTCACCCCCCAGACCGATGAGCACGATGAGGCCGACATTGATCCCGGCAGCTTTGATCGCCTGCACGGTTTCGATCGCATCGCTGGCCTGACCGGGCTTGCGAACAAATTCCAACAGCGGATCGTGCCCGGATTCCAGTCCGATGTACACTCGTTTCAGGCCCAGCTCAGCCAAGGCCCGATAGTCTTCCACGCTTTTGCGCGTGCCGGTGAAGGCATCCAGAAAAGCGTAGATTCCCGTGCTCGTCATTGCGAGCGCAGTGTGCGAAGCAATCTCCTCTGATACAGAATGAGGTTGCTCGGTCACACCCTTCGACTGCACTGCGTTCCGCTCAGGATGCTCCTCGCAACGACGCCCAAAATCATCGGCAATGATCTCCAGCAATGGCACCAGCCGTGCCATAGGTATTGCCAAGGCGTTCGCTTCGCCCAGAAAGATCGCACGCCGGCGCAGCAAGATCGAAGCGCCGAGATAATCACGCACCTGCCGAATGTGCTGGCGGAATTCGTCGGGTGATTTGATGCGGAAGGGCTGCCGGTAAAGATCGCAGAAGGTGCAGGTATTAAAGGAACAGCCTGTGGTGGCCTGCAAGACCAGGGCCAAATATTGATCGGGGGGCAGCATGCCGATCGGTTGATAGACTTCCGCACAGCGCGCCGCATCCGATCGGGTCGCAACGCTGTCAAAGCGCGCGGCACGCTCGATCACTTGCAGCAGCTCGTCGAGGGCCGCGGATCGATCGGGTGGCGTAACCCATTCCCAGTCGGGTGAGCCGAGCGCCGCATGCAATTGCTGAAACTGCGCCGCGGCGTAATCGATCACTTGATCGGCTTCACTGCCGGTTAGCCAGCGCCGCTGGCGTTCGCCGCTCGTCCCTACAGAGGGCGCCCATTTCTGCAACACCGTGCCGTTCAGGCTGCGGCGGTGATGGCGCCCCGCATAAAACGCGGTGTACAGCCGTCCGGCCAGATCGCACGCCACAATGTCAGCCCGATTGATCGCCACGCTCAACGATGAGTCTTTGAGGCTGAGCGCGTAGGAGGTGGCGTGCCAGCGGCCTTGCGCGATCATCGAACCGTCAGCACCGGAATCTGCGCGTGGTGCAGCACGCGATAGCTGACACTGCCCAGCAGCAAACCTTGCATCATCCCCAGCCCGCGCGAGCCCATGACAATCAGGTTGCAGCCTTCGGCCTGAGCGACGCGCAGGATGGCGTCGGCGGCAGGACCTTCGACGATGACGGTGCTGAACTCGACTCCGGCGTCGTGCAGGTGCGCCGTCGCCTCGCCCAGAACCTCACGGCCTTTGTTCATGACTCGTTCGATGAAATGCTCCGTCTCGTTATCGCCAAAGATGGTCGGCACTTTGTCAAAGGCGAACAGCACTTTGAGTTTGCCGTCTGAACACTGGACGATTTTGATCGCCAGGTCCAGCGCTTTCCGGCTGTGCTCGGAACCATCGTACGCGACCAGAATATTCGTGAACGCGTTCATCGGGGCCTCCCGGTTCCAGAGATTCAGAAACCTGGCCGTGTCAGGAACCAGGTTTCTAACTAACGCGAGAGCAGACTTTGCCGATTGGCCTTAGGACGGCTGCGGCGCGTCATGGCCTGGCGCGCGCGGCGGCCATAGTTGCGGCGATGCGGGCGGCAGACTCGCTCGTTGAGCGCCCGCTCGTTGAGCGCCCCCACGGGACGCACTACGACAGGTGCCGCTCAAACGCCGCAGGAGGTATCAGCCTCGATTGATTCAGTTGGGCGGGTCAGGTCTTCCACAATCATTATTCTCAGGCGTCGGCAAACGGATCGGTGTTGCCCCCGCCGGCCCACACGCAGTGTACATGGTCATCCATGCTGCACTCCAACCCCAGCGCGCATTCGGTCTTTTTGACGCGGTACTCGTCCATCGACAGAAAATCGCTCTCGGGAAAGACCCGCGTTTCCACGAGCTGCACTTGTTTACGGACGGCGGCACAATACTGTTGTTTGACGACGACGTTTTCTTCCATGATTAGCCCTCCCTGTGGACTGTTAGGATGTTCTGGTACTCCCTATATGCTACCCGGTTGGGGCAAGCGGCCATAGTGGCAAATGTCATCGGGCGAGGTGATACTCATCACGGCGGGGACAACATTGTGGTTCCGAATCTCGATTATTTCGACCTTTTTCAGGGTGGAACCCTGGTCGGAGAGGTCGGCACTGGCGTCGAGTTAAAAGCCGAGTGGGAGTGGCAGGGCAGCCCGCTTGCTTACGAGACGAGCACCGCGCACGCGATCGGCTCGATCAACTTCATCCACGCGGCATACATCTTGCCGGAAGGATGCAGACTATCGGCGGCGACGAGTGATGGATCGGCGACGGCCAGCCGTGAGATCGGCGTGATGTCGACGTAGTACGCGCCCGATCGCTCCGTCTCCGCTCGATTGGTCGCGTTAAACCGATCGATCTGCGCGGCGATCCGGGCCAGGCTGCTTGCCTCTGCGCCCAGCGCCGAGGCAAAGGGCGTGACGCTCCAATCGGGAATGGAGAGGACGATAACGCGCGCCGGCTCGCCGCCCGCGTAAGCGATGGCGCGCTGCAGCAGGGCGCGGAACTGCAAGCGGTATTCCTCTGCGCTGCGGCCGCGATATTGATTGTTCACGCCGATCAGCAGCGTGACGAGATCGAACGGCCCCAGCGGGGCGGTCTGCACGATGGCGCGCGACAGTTCATCCGTTGTCCAGCCGGTGGTAGCGATGATGAACGGATCGTCGAGCGCAAAGCCGCGCTCGCGCAGGCGGGCGGTCAACTGCGCCGGCCAACGTTCAGAGGGATCGACACTTTCGCCGATGGTATAGGAATCACCGAGAGCGAGATAGCGCATGTGCGTGTCTTTCGTGTACAGAGATTGCTTATCGATTGCGGTTTGGCTAGAGCGGCGCACGCGCTGAGCGGGATGCCTGTGGCGCGCAAGATCAGCCAATCGTTTCGGCGCACAGGTTAATTATAGCGCAATCTGGAGTAGGTTGTGAAAGGTATGTAATCCGCTCCCGATGAACCTCTGCGCCCCGACGAGGTTCCGCGATATGCCGACCGTCGGGGTGAAGAGAATCGTTGGAGCCTTGATAATCGTGAATAGCGGATTACATGAAAACAAAAACCCTCCCGGAAGTTACGCGAAGCGCCTCCGGGAGGGTTCTTCAATCTGTGTTCATCCGTGCCCCAAAATCTTTAGAACAGCCCTAACACCTTGCCCGTCTTCAGATCGAGATCAACATCGAAGAACACCGGCCGCGTGGGCAGGCCCGGCATCGTCCGCATCGCGCCGCACAGCGGATAGAGGAAGCCTGCGCCCACACTCGCGCGGATGTCGCGGATGGGCAAGCGCCAGCCCGTCGGGCGGCCCTTGATGTTGGGATCGTGCGTCAGGCTGAGATGCGTCTTCGCCATGTTGATCGGCAGTTGGGCGAAGCCCAGGCGCGTGTATAGTTCCACCTTCGCTTCAGCCTCAGGCGAGTAATCCACGTCGTCCGCGCCGTAAATCCTGGTCGCGATCGTCTCGATCTTCTCCTTGATCGACATATCCAGCGGGTACATGAATTCAAAGTGATTGGTCTTCTTTGCCGCCGCCATGACTGCTTCACCCAGATCGATCGCGCCCTGGCCGCCGTGCATCCAATGGGTGCACTTGAACGCGCCCTCGGCTCCGGCGGCGAGTGCAATCTTCTGCGCCAGCTTGATCTCTTCCTCGGTGTCGTACTTGAACGAGTTAACGGCCACGACCACCGGGACGCCGAACAGTCCCGCGTTCTCGATGTGCTTGGTCAGGTTACCCGCGCCGGCTTCGAGCAGCGCCAGATTCTCTTCGGTGTAGGCCTTGTCCAGCGGTCGCCCGGCCACGACCCTGGGACCGCCGCCGTGCATCTACAGCGCGCGGATCGTCGCCACGATGACGACCACGTTCGGAATCAGCCCTGAATAGCGGCACTTGACGTCCATGAACTTTTCCATGCCGATGTCCGCGCCGAAGCCGGACTCGGTCACGACGAAGCCGTCTTTGCCCACCAGCTTCAGGGCGATCTGATCGGCCACGATGGACGAATTGCCATGCGCGATGTTGGCAAACGGCCCGGCGTGCACAAACGCCGGCGTGCCTTCCAACGTCTGCATCAGGTTCGGCATGATCGCATCCTTCATCAGGACGGTCATCGCTCCGGCCACGCCCAGATCTTCGGCCGTAATTGCTTCACCCGCAGTGCTGGTGCCGATCACAACGCGGCCCAGTCGCTCGCGCATGTCCGGCAGGCCGGTCGTCAAACCCAGGATCGCCATCACTTCGCTGGCGACAGAGATGTCGAAGCCGGTGAAGCGCTCGTTCCCTTTCTCCTCGTCGCCCAGGCCGATCTGAATGCCGCGCAGCAAACGGTCGTTGGTATCCACTACGCGCTGCCAGGTGATGCTGGCCGGGTCGATGTCGAGCCGGAACATCCGCCGCTTCTCCGCGATCGTCTCTGGTCGGATGATGTGCCGCTGCCTCAGAAACAAGCCTAACAAGAACAACAGGATGACCGGAGAACTTTGGAGAGGGAGTCGAGAAACGTCATGTGGATTGTCCGCTAATTAGAAGATGCACCAAGCCGCAAGCTAACCTTTGCCAAACGTATTATAACCCGCGACACAGGAGACGTAACCTGTTGTCTCGGCTTGGAATGATCGATCGACAGACGGCTCTGCACGCACTTCTGCAAGTTTGACGCCCGCCCCCGATGCGGGTAGAATCACCTTAGCGCGATGAGGCTCGCGCCCAACTGTCGTTTGCGACGACTGATGGCCTCTACCGAAATGCAACCGGTAGAGGCCATTTTCTTTTGTCTGGTGTTCGATGACTCAACGCTTTTCACGATCCCACCACAAGAGGAAGATTATTCCATGAGGCAGAGCTTTAGGCAGATTAACATTCGTTACGGATACACGCTAATGATCTTTGGAAAGGCAAACGATGGCAACCAATCCTGATCCCGAAATCGAAGAACCGGCGCTCATCAATGCGAAATGGGAAAAACGCTTTTACGCCGAGGCCCAACTGACGCGGATCGAAATCGAATTGTTCGAGCAAGACCGGGCTGAGATGCGCGCGTATTTGGCCCAGGGCACCTTCGAGAACGAGAACGAAGGTTGGCGCTATCTGCTGGAAACGGGCTACGCCTATTTGCGCGGCAAGGAGCGGCTGTTGCTGCCCGACGGTGGCGGGGTCGATCCAGAGGGTGTCGCCGAGAATCTGCGGCGGCAGATTGAGATCGAAACGATGTATGCCGTGCTGAAACAGCGCGCTTACGTCTGGATGAAAGACAATCAGACGATGGATATCCAGACGGGCGCGCTGCATAACACGGCTACCGGCTATCGAAATGTGATCAATCGCCTGCGGGAAGAGAAGCAATCCCTCAAGGTGGAGGTAGCACAACTCCAGGCGAGGCTTAAGCAACTCACGCCTGCTGAAGAAGCGCCAGTGGCAACTCCACCGCCGCCCGAACCGCCGCCCACTTCGTGGTGGAAGCGACGATTCAGACGAAAAGCGTGAGAATGTCTTTGATGATGTGGCCGCCGGGATACGAGTTGAACATCTTCAGCAAGAGGAGACCCATATGGCACTCAACCTCGCTCAAAGGACTTCTTTAAGCATCACTCTGCGCGAATTTGAAGTCCGCCTGGCGCGGCTGCGCGTGCTGCTGGAGCAGTATGAGTCCGTCACGCGTTTGACGCCCGACGGTGCCAAGCGGCTGCGTCAGATGCTCGATGAACAGCAGGCTCTCATCGACGATCTGTTTCGCCGCTTCCAACTCAAGCGCGAGACGATCGACGTGGTACAGTCGATGATTGCCGAACTATCCATCTCGTGGACGCAGTTGGTCGACAGCCGCAGCGACAAACTCGGCCGCTATGGCGAAGTCGATCCCGACTTAAAGTCCACGCTCGATCCCGCGCTCGATCAGCTGGTCGAAGCCTGCCTGAGCATGGTGCGGATACTGAATAAGGCGCGGCCCCAGCCCAACCCAAGCGGGGGATTAGTCCATGATCCGGTTTTGTCCGAAGTGTTGGAATGATGTCCCGATTGAGGCCACGACCTGCCCGGCGTGCGGCGCTTCGTTGATCGAAGAGCTGAGCTTCACAGATAAGCTGCTCGCCGCGCTGGGCCATCGTGAGCCGACGCGCGCCGGGCTGGCGATCGACGTGCTGACCAATTGGCTGCACGAGCCGCGCGCCGTCGGGCCGTTGTGCGATCTACTCGATCGATCGACTGACGCCGCCATTCTCAAACAGGCGGCCCTGGGTCTGGGCCGCCTCGGCGATGAGTGCGCGGTACCGGCGTTGACGCGCTTGCTGACGAATCCCTCACGCGCCTTCGTCGCCCGGCAAGCGGCGGCAGACGCGCTCGGTCAAATTGGCGGGGCTGCGGCGCGGCGCATCTTACAGACCGCCCTGGCTGATCCACTGGCCTCGATCCGCGCCGCGGCCCAACGTGCTTTAGAGCTGGGTTTAGCAGAAAGCTAGAAGCCATGTCGTTTACTTTAGATGATCTCATCGAAGTTCAGATCGTGTCGCCCGGCGACGACTGCGCCGTGTATGAATTCGATCCGCACGGCAAGGGGCTGCGCTTAAAAAACATGTATCGCACGTCGAAGCCGGCCCCCTTCGATCTGGCCGAAGTGCCGGATAGTTCGCTCGACAATGCCGACAACGTACCGGTATGGCTGCTCACCCACCGATCGGTTTTTCCCGGCTCGATCGTCACCGCCCGCCCGATCGGCGTGTTGAGCAGCAAAGATGAAGCGTCGGAATTGCGCTGGGTGATCGCCGTGCCGCCGGCCGATCGGCAAACAGACACCATCGCGACGATCGGCGATCTTTCTGAGGAACGTCGGCAGGCGTTGAGCCGTTACGCGCGCAACGACAGTGACGAGGATGACATTCTGCTGCGTTGGGAACCGGCCACGGAAGCGTTTAACTGGATTCATCAAGCCCGGCAGCAGGCCCGCCTGGATCGCGCGCGACAAGAGAAGCAGGGGGCCTCACAACCGGCGTGGAAACCGCTGGGCTATCTCGTTGCCGGGGCGCGGCGTTCGCATGAAACCGAGCCGAACAGTGAGGCGGAGTACGCTTATCATCGACTACCGCGTCGCTTCCAAAAGTACGTGGACGAATACCTCGCACCGGACGAGCGCATCTTATTTGCGGTCAATCGCCCGACGATGAAAAGCGCGCTGCGCCGATCTTTCTTCTCACGCGCCACATTGCAAGAAGGCATTTTATTCTTAACCGATCAGCAGTTGTCGCTGGTGACTGAAATCCTGCCACCCGGCGTGTCCAACATCCGCTATGGCTATATTGCCGACACCAGTCCGCTGGAGCGGATCGAATCAATCGCGGTGGATGCCGTGGATGATCAGGTCGCGGTGTTGAAGGTGACGTGGCAAGCCGCGAGCGGATCGCATCTCGTCAAGTGGGAATTTCCGCGCACCGCGTTGGACGAACTGCGCGAAGTGGCGCAGATTGCCGCGAACTGGCAGCCGCGTCCCAACGATCGACGTTTGCGCCGGGCCACGCCGATCGAGCTGCCGGAGATTCCCCTGCGCGATCCGGCGGCGAATGACCCGAATGAAACCGTGCCGGTCGCGCGGCGGTTGGAAGAAGTCATCGTACGCGAGGTAACCGGCGCAGAAAAAGTGCTGGCGCGGGCTTTGCTGCCGGGGCGTTTCGATCGGCGAGGCTGCGCCGAAGTCATCGTGGTAACAACGTGCCGGGTATTGCGCATTCCCGATCCGGCCGTCTCCACTGGATCGCTGCGCGCCATCGACGTGCGCCACATCGCTTCGCTGGAATTCTCGGAGTCGATCCTGGAGTCGTATCTGGCTGTGCACTACGTCGATCAGGGCCATGTCCACACCGAGCGCATTGCCTATCCGTTTACAGGCGTCGGCTTTAGGGACTGTTTTCTGGCGCTGCGGCGGCAGATGGTGGTCCGCTTCTAAAAAAGGAGAGTCGGCCTCATGGATGAAGCGCCGTTGATTACACTGCCGCAGTATCGCAACGTCAAATTGATTGGCGCTGACTTTGCCGCCGATTTCTTCGCGGACACGGCGGCCGTTGAAGTGCGAATACTGCTGCTCGAAGAGATGTGGCGCGATCTACAAAGCCTATGCGTCGAAAACGAGTGGAGTGTCGAGGAGGGACTGCGCGCGGTGATCGCCAATGGGGTAGCCTATCTGCGACGGCGATCGGATGAAGGATCAATCGAGGCCAAACGCGCTTACCTCGATCTGTCAGGACAGTATTCAGTCATGAAGTTTCGCACGTTTCAATTTATGCAGGCCGCGCAGACGCTGGACATGAAACTGAATGCCACGCGGAGCGAGTTGGAAATGCTGCGGCAGATCAACGAGCAGTTGCGCGCGGAGCTGGCGCAACAGGCGACAGGCAATCAATCGTGAGTTGTCTTCCCGATCGAATCTGCGGGAACAACAGAGCGCGTAGATTCGTGCTGTGGTAGAAGGAACTGGTGGCGAGCATCGATCTACTTACAGGGTCAACAAATCGTTCGTGCTATTCCTGCTTAAATTCCACCTTAACTGCCGTTGAAAGAGGTTTTACCATGACTTTCTACAGCATACTCTTCGAAAAAGCTGAAGACAACTTAAAACAAGAAACGCCTGAAGCGCCCATTTTTTTCGGCGATCTCAATCTCAATCAGATCATCGACGGCATCACGGCGGGCAAGGAGGAGTACGACCTCAAGCCGTTCTTTTACACCGCCCTGCACGACGTGGACGCCATCCAGTATCGGCACGAAGTGTTGCGCGATCTTGAACATGAAACCCTGCTCGATCAGATTCGGACTTTCGAGCGCAACATGCGCAACATGCGCGAACATCTGGCCCAGGCCGAGAAGCTGTATTACCTCGGGCAGAAGAAAGCCTGGTTCCTGGCTGCCGTCAGAATTTATTGCGATACGGTGAATGGCCTGGTTCACGATTTAGCTCAGGTCGATCTCAAGTCACGCGGCTTTCGGGCCTTTCGCGACTATGCGACGGACTATGCCCAATCCGATCGGTTCACCGCGCTGCTGGCGGCAACGGAAAAACTTCTGGCCGATTTGTCTACCGTCAGATATTGTCTGCTCATTAAGGATAGCGTCATCAAGGTGCGCAAGTACGAAGCCGAAATTGACTACAGTGTGGATGTCGAGGGAACCTTCGAGAAGTTCAAACAGGGGGCGGTGAAAGATTATCGGGTGCAGTTTAACAATTGGCCGAACATGAACCACGTGGAAGCAAAAATCCTGGAATTGGTCGCCCAATTGTCCCCCGACATTTTCACGGCGCTAGACGATTACTGCGCGAAGAATGCCAACTACCTAGATGAAACGCTGGCGACCTTCGATCGGGAAGTGCAGTTCTATGTAGCCTATCTGGAATACCTCGCCGCCTTCAAACGCCTGGGCTTGAAATTCTGCTATCCGCAGGTTTCCAGCACGAGCAAAGAGGTCTGCGCGGCAGATACGTTTGATCTAGCGCTGGCCCGTAAACTCATGCGCGAGAACCCACCCATCGTCTGCAATGATTTTCACTTGAAAGACCCCGAGCGCATCCTGGTCGTCTCCGGTCCGAACCAGGGCGGCAAGACGACCTTCGCGCGCACCTTCGGACAACTGCATTTTTTGGCCAGTCTCGGCTGCCTCGTCCCTGGCCGGGAAGCGCAACTCTTTCTGTTCGACCGGCTGTTTACGCATTTCGAGAGAGAAGAAGATATCAAAAATCTCCGGGGTAAACTGCAGGATGACCTGGTGCGCATCTACGAGATTCTCAACCAGGCGACACCGGCCAGCATCATCATTCTGAATGAAAGTTTCACGGCCACCACCTTGCAAGACGCGATTTTCTTGAGCAGGAAAGTCATGGAGCAAATCCTGCACTTGGACGCGCTGTGCGTGTGCGTCACCTTCATCGATGAGTTGGCCTCGCTCAGCGGGAAAACCGTCAGCCTGGTCAGTACGGTCGTGCCCGACAATCCCGCGTTGCGCACCTATAAAATTATCAGACGATCGGCCGACGGCCTGGCTTACGCGCTATCGATTGCGGAAAAATACCGGCTGACGCACGATCATTTGAGGGAGCGGTTAACAGCATGAAGGCTTTCCTCATGTATCGCGATCGTGATTTTGACCTGCAAGGGCAACTGCCCTGGAATCAAGAGACCTTGGTCCAGGATCTGGAACTCAACACGCTGGTCAACGCCATGGCGCTCGGTGACCCCTTCCTGTTGGATGTTGCGGGGAAAGCGGTGTTGACTAGCTTAACCGATCTGGACACGATCCTCTATCGCCAGAGCATCCTCAAGGACTGCCTGAAAAACGCGGCCTTTGTCAGGGACATCTACACGATCGCGATCGACTCCATCGCCGGCGAGAAAAAGGCCGCCTGGGGTGTATTTAGCAAATTTCCCCCGGCAATCTTGGGTCGCGCGATCACCGTGTTGCAGCTCTTTGTCGGCTTGCTGCGAAAGCTGAGAACTATCGCCGACGAGCAGGCTGGTCAATTCGCGTCGGAAGGCTTTACCCGCTTGTTTGCGATGCTCCAGACAGAATTGAGCGATGAGTATTTCACCGTCGTCGAAGATCATCTGCGCGAACTGAAATTTCGCGGTGGGGTGTTGATCAGCGCCGAGTTAGGCAAGGGCCATAAGGGCGCACAGTACGTCCTGCGCAAGCCCAATGGCGGCAAACAGAGTTGGCGGGAGCGGCTCTTCGCCAAGAAATCGCCCGTTTACAGTTTTCGCATCGACGATCGCGATGAAGCCGGTGCTCGGGCTTTGTCGGAACTCAAAGACCGGGGCATCCATCTGGCGGCCAATGCGCTGGCCCAATCGTGCGATCACATTCTCAGCTTCTTCAAGATGCTGCGGACGGAACTGGCCTTTTATATCGGGTGCCTGAACTTGCAGGAACAACTGGCCGAACTGAGCGAACCGTTGGCCTTTCCAGTTCCAGCCGCTCTCGAAGAGCGCCGCCACACTTTCGACGGCCTCTACGATGTCTGCCTCGCGCTCAACCTGAAACAAAAAATCGTAGGCAATACCGGCACAGCCGATGGCAAGCACCTCGTGATCATCACTGGTGCCAACCAGGGCGGAAAATCGACTTTCTTGCGCAGCATCGGTCTGGCTCAATTGATGATGCAATGTGGTATGCTGGTGCCGGCGGAATCCTTCTGTGCCAATGTCTGCGACGGCCTGTTCACACACTACAAGCGCGAGGAAGATACCACCATGAAGAGCGGCAAGTTGGACGAAGAACTCAGCCGCATGAGCGGTATCGTGGATCATCTTACGCCTAACGCGCTGGTGTTGTTCAATGAATCCTTTGCGGCCACCAACGAGCGTGAAGGTTCCGAGATTGCCCGCCAGATCATATCTGCGCTCATTGAAAAACATCACAAGGTCTTCTATGTGACGCATCTCTACGACTTCGCACACAGCGTCTACGACCGAAAATTGCCGGATGCCATTTTCCTGCGGGCTGAAAGGCAGCTCGACGGCGAGCGCACGTTTAGAGTCAGCGAAGGCGAGCCATTGCAAACCAGTTATGGCGAAGACTTGTATTTCAGGATATTCGAAACACGGCAATCAAATTCGTTATAAAAACACCGACCCGGCTACGCGCCGGGTCGGTTTCGTTCCGGAAACTTGCCTCTAGCGCACAAACGCCTTGCGTCCGGCGTACACGGCATCGTCGCCCAGTTCTTCTTCGATGCGCATCAATTGATTGTATTTCTCGACGCGCTCGCCCCGGCACGGTGCGCCGGTCTTGAGGTGACCGGTGCGCATGGCGACGGTGAAGTCGGCGATGAAGCTATCGACCGTCTCGCCGCTGCGATGCGACACCATCGCGCCCCAACCGGCTCTGTAGGCCATTTCGATCGCGGCGATGGTTTCGCTCAGCGTGCCGATCTGATTGAGCTTGATCAAGACCGCATTGGCCGCGTTCTCGTCGATGCCGCGCTGAATGCGCTGCACGTTGGTGACGAAGAGATCATCGCCAACCAATTCGACTTTGCTGCCGATCTTTTCATTCAGCAGTTTCCAGCCACCCCAATCGTCTTCAGCCAGGCCGTCTTCCAAGACCACGATGGGATATTTGTTGGCCCACTCAGCATACATCTCGACCATCTGCGTCGAGGTGACTTTGCGGCCTTCAGTACGCAGGTTGTACAGGCCGTCTTCATAGAAGCCGCTCGACGCCGGATCGAGCGCCAACGCGATCTGCTCGCCGGGCTTATAGCCTGCTTTCTCGATCGCCTGCAAGATTACTTCGACGGCTTCGGCATTGGTCTTCAGGGCCGGCGCAAAACCGCCTTCGTCGCCGACGCCGACCGTGTAGCCTTTGCTCTTGAGCACGCCCTTCAACGCTTGATAGGTCTCGCTGCCCCAGCGCAAGGCTTCGCGGAAGTTCGGTGCGCCAACGGGCGCGATCATGAACTCTTGTAGATCGGTGCCTTGCCAGTTGGCATGTACGCCGCCGTTGAGGATGTTGAACATCGGCACGGGCAGCACCTTGGCCGGCACACCGCCGAGATAGCGATAGAGCGGCAGGTGGGAAGCCGCCGCTGCTGCACGTGCGACTGCCAGGCTCACTCCCAGAATCGCATTCGCACCGAACTTGCTCTTGTTGGGTGTGCCGTCGGCTTCGATCATCACCCGATCAACCCGCGCTTGATCGAGCGCATCCTGCCCGACCAACACTCTGGAGATTTTCGTGTTGACGTTCTCGACGGCTTTCAGTGTGCCCTTGCCGCCATAGCGTGCCTTGTCGCCGTCGCGCAATTCAAGCGCTTCGTGTATACCGGTCGATGCGCCGGAGGGTACAGCGGCACGGCCACGCGCCCCGCCATCCAGCCAGACTTCCACCTCGACGGTGGGGTTGCCGCGCGAGTCGAGGATTTCGCGGGCGAGAACTTTGCTGATCATTGTGGACATCTTAACGCTCCTGTGTGGAATATGAGCTTGCGCTTGGCAAGCGAAGGCGCGAACGGGGCATGAAAAAAGCCCCTACTACATGACGATGTCACGAGTAGAGGCTATCAGCCGAAGATCGGCGGTTGGTGAGACCAGTGAGCCTCATCGCTGGTGCGAATGGACTGGTGGGGATTGTAGGACGGAAGCAGGCAATCGTCAAGCCGTCCACACAACATAGGCGCATTTCAAGTTGGGGGCGAAATTGCTCCCAGCCCGCGTCCCCGCGGGCGTTGCGTTTCATCGATCGCCTCCCTGCTCAAGTCTGCTCTTCATG
This sequence comes from Thermoflexales bacterium, assembly GCA_041738395.1. Taxonomy (GTDB): domain Bacteria; phylum Chloroflexota; class Anaerolineae; order Fen-1058; family Fen-1058; genus Fen-1058. The sequence continues at coordinate 3,188 of JBGSPW010000192.1, read as the reverse complement.
AAACCCTCCCGGAGGTGCTTCACACTCCAGGAGGGTTCTTCAATCCGTCAAATCCGTGTCCAAAAATCTTAGAACAGCCCTAACACCTTGCCCGTCTTCAGATCGAGATCAACATCGAAGAAGACCGGCCGCGTGGGCAGACCCGGCATCGTCCGCATCGATCCGACGAGCGGATACAGGAAGCCCGCGCCCGCACTCGCGCGGATGTCGCGGATGGGCAGGCGGAAGCCGGTCGGCGCGCCTTTCACATCGGCGCTCGCCGTGAAAGACAAATGCGTCTTCGCCATGTTGATGGGCAGCTTATCGAAGCCGAGGCGTGTGTACAGTTCCACCTTCGCTTCGGCTTCGGGCGAGTAGTCCACACCCTCGGCGCCGTAGAACTTGGCAATCACTTCGATCTTGTCCTTGATCGAGATGTCCAGCGGATACAGGAACTCAAAGTTCTTGGGCTTGTGCGCGGCCTTCATCACGGCCTCGGCCAATTCCAGCGCGCCTTTGCCGCCGTGCATCCAGTGCGTGCACTTATACGCGCCTTCCGCGCCCGCCTCGACTGCGTACTTACGCACCAACTCGATCTCGGCCTCGGTATCATCCTTGAACGAGTTGACGGCGATGACGACCGGCACGCCATAGCGCCGGGCGTTGTGGATATGACGCACCATATTGGGCATGCCTTTTTCCAGCAGCTCCAAATTCTCGGTAGTGTAAGCATGATCGAGCGGCCTGCCCGCCACAACCTTCGGCCCGCCGCCGTGCATCTTCAGCGCGCGGATCGTCGCGACGATCACGATGACGTCCGGGATCAGGCCCGAATAGCGGCACTTGATGTCCAGGAATTTCTCCATGCCGATGTCCGCGCCGAAGCCGGATTCGGTGATCACGTAGCCGTCCTTGCCCACCAATTTCAACGCAATCTGATCGGCCACGATGGAGCTGTTGCCGTGCGCGATATTGGCGAACGGCCCGGCGTGCACGAAAGCGGGCGTGCCTTCCAGTGTCTGCATCAGGTTCGGCATGATGGCATCCTTCATCAGGACGGTCAACGCGCCGGCTACGCTCAGGTCTTCCGCCGTCAAGGCTTCGCCACGCGTATTGGTGCCAAAGACCATGCGGCCCAGCCGCTCGCGCATATCGGCCAGGCCCGTGGTCAGCGCGAGAATCGCCATGATCTCGCTGGCGACGGTGATGTCAAAGCCGGTGATGCGCTCGTTGCCCTTCTCGTCGTCGCCCAGACCAATCTGAATTTTGCGCAGCAGGCGATCGTTCACATCGATCACGCGATTCCACGTCAGCGAATTCGGGTCAATGTCCAGACGGAACAGCGCGCGCTTTTGCTCCAGCGTTAATTGATCGGGGTCGTCGGCCCAGAAGCCGAGCTTGGCCATGCGCCGGATGTGGCTCTCGGCAAAGTGCCGCTCGCCATTTTTATCCTTGGGGCAGAACGCGTTGAATAACTTCGCGTCGTCGGGCTGGGCACGTTCGTGCAGCATGCGCGCATCGATCGCCGCGGCCAACAAGTTGTTCGCCGCCGTAATGGCGTGGATGTCGCCCGTCAAATGCAGGTTGAAGTCCTCCATTGGGACGAGCTGCGAATACCCGCCGCCGGCGGCACCGCCCTTGATGCCAAACGTGGGACCTTGTGAAGGCTGGCGGATGCAGGTGAAGACCTTCTGGCCCAGATGCGCACCGAGCGCTTGCGACAGGCCGGCGGTCGTCGTGGTCTTGCCTTCACCCAGCGGCGTCGGCGTAATGGCGGTCACGTCGATGTACTTGCCGTTCGGGCGTTTGGCCAGCCGTTCGCGCACATCCAGATGCACCTTGGCCTTGTACTGGCCGAAGAGTTCCAGCTCGCCGGGTTTCAAACCGACTTCCTCGGCGATCTGCAAGATCGGCTTGAGCTTGCCGGCCTGCGCGATATCGATGTCGCTGGGCACGGGGGATAACAGCTTCAAGCGAGTCGGGGCGAACTTCACGACTTTCTTGACGGCTTTGGTGGCCTTGGCCTTGACTTTAGCTTTGGCTTTGGCGAGTTTCGCGGTCTTCACAGCCATGGTTATGCTCCTTGAGGTGGAAGTTGAGATGGGGTCGTCGATCTTGTCGGACAGCCTGATTCTACTATATCCTACTTGCCAATGCCCCCGGTCTATAGTGGCGAATGTCATTAGACCGGAAGATAGGCGTCACAGTGTGACGCGGTTACAGCGTGACCCGGTCACGGCGTAGTCGGTGTGCTAAACAACGCGCCGACGAGATATCCGGCCAGGGCCGAGATGGTTCCAATGACGGCCATCTGCACCCCACTCTTGCCCGGATGTCCTACCGTCGCTCTGGCTTTGTACACACCCGCGCCAAATAGCGTCAAAGCCGTAGTCCCGATCGAGATGAGGATGCTTGGACCAATCGGCAGAAAGAAGAACGGCAGCAGCGGGATCAATGATCCGACAATGGCCGAAAAGCCGACGATGAAAGCACTGCGCAGCGCGCTGCTTCCGTCGATAGGCGTCAGCTTCAATTCGTTTTGCATCATCACATCCACCCAGGTGCGCTCGTCCTTCATAATCTGTTCCACCGATTGATCGAGCAGCTCATCCTTAAAACCCCAGCTGCGGAAGATCACTTCGATCTCGGCGCGCTCGACCTCCGGCATGTCGCGGATTTCGCGTTTCTCGCGTTCGATCTGGCTCAGGTAATGATCGCGATCTGCCAATGTGGAGGTGTAGGCCACCGCACCCATGGAGATGGATTCGGCAAAGGCGGCGGCCAGTCCGGCGGCCACCACCAAGCGTTGATCGCCGGAGGCCGCGGCGACGCCCAGAATGACGCCCAGCACATTCACCAGGCCATCTTGCCCGCCCAGAATGATGTCTGACAAAGAGGCCTTGCCGCCCTGCGCGCGCTCGAAGTGGCGCAACGCTTCGCCCAGTTCGGTAGGCAGATTATCGATGTGTGGAGGAGGGGCACTCATGCCAGCTTCCTTGACGAAGAGGATTGAGTCAGGTAACGTTTAGACACAACTGAGTTTACCTTGAAAGATTCAAAAATCATAATTTCGCGCGTGGGGTGCGTGGCGTGAAGAAAATTCGATGGTTAGGGCTTATCCTCGTGTTGCTGGGATTGGCAGCGTGCCTCAGCACGCCGCCTGCGCCAGAGGTCACGCCGCGCCCGAGCGCTACCCTCATCCCGACGAC
>JBGSPW010000098.1:0-57945 GCA_041738395.1 Thermoflexales bacterium | reverse complement strand
GACCCAATTTTTGGGCAAATTAGGCTACATTTCATCGACCGGCTTGAAAGCCACTATGTGTTTTCCAAGGGCGAGCCTCGAAGGCTTCCCACTTCAGCCGAAAATACGAGATGAAAATTAGATTCTTCTCCCACTTGGAGTAAGCGAAGCAAGAGATGGACATGTAGCCGCGATGAATTGTCGGCTTATTTGGGCAAAAATTAGGTCCGAGGTCCTACCTTGCTACGGAATATGCCCTTCCAGACACGTTACGCCCTGTGGACCGACCTGCGCCGCGTGCACGGTGCCACGTGGCAATTCAATGCGATCGCCCGCGTGAGTCTCAATCGTCTCTTCGGTCTGTGGCAAGATCTACGTGATCGATCCGCGCACGACGATGATGACTTTATCATAATCGTGGACATGCGGTGCATAAGTATCACCGGGGGCGTTTGACCAGTCGTAGGGGAACAAGCCTTCTTTGAAGAACTGCTCGTGAAGTTCAGGGTCGGTGGGTGGAGCGGGCTGTTCCCAGCGAGTGATTTTGAATTGCAGACTCATAGTGCTTCGTCACGCATCACGCATCACTCGTCACGCCCCCCAGAAAAAGCGCGTCATGATCTGCTGCCCATAGAGCATCGTCAGGAAACCACCCACGCAGATGAACGGCCCGTAGGGGATGCCGCTGCGCAGATTGACGATGCGCGTCAATAGCAACACTAAGCTGATGACACCTCCGGCGATGATGGTCAACACGAGTGCTGTGACGATGCCCGGAAAACCTGTAATCAATCCGACGAAAGCCGCCAGTTTCACATCGCCCCAACCCATCGCCCCCCGCCCGATAACGCGATCACCGATCTGCACAGCGATCCAGAAGAAACCGTAACCGATCGCGCCGCCGACCAATGCCAAATACCAGCCCGGCCCGAACCACAACGGCGACACCAGCGCGGCGATGATCATCGCCGGAAAGATGGCGCGGTTGGGAATCAGGCGATGCTCCAAATCGGTCACCGTGACCAGCACAAGAACCGCCGTGAAGAAACTCGCCAGCACCAATTTCACCAGATCGAAGTAGTACGAATACAACAGCGCGAACAGGGCCGCCGTGCCCAGTTCCACGATCACGTTGCGGATGGCAATCGGCCGCCCGCACGACGGACAGGCACGATGACGCGTGAGGTAAGCCACCACCGCCAGGGACTGGATCGTCGATCGGGGTTGGCCGCAAGCCGGACACGCGGCGCGAGGCGTGGTGATCTTTTTAGTACGGTACGACAGAACATCGGCTAACTGATTAATCACGCCACCGACGACCAGACCGATGAGGGCGTAAAGAACGATCAAGATCAGACTCCCTTGTTTAAGATTGAGGGATGGAAAGATTGAGCGACAGAGAATGAAGACAATCTTCTCTCGTTCACTCCTTCCCTCTTTCCCTCTATCACCTACCAGTATACTCCGCGTAAACGGCTTTGACAAAAGCCTCTCAAAAGGCTAGAATCGCGCCGCTATGAATGAAACCCTCTCCATCAATCGCGGCCGGCTCAGTGTGCTGGTTGCGCTCGTTATTCTCAGCTTCAGCTTGCTGCCGCTCATCGAAGCACCGTCGGCAGGCAGCGTCGGCACGTCGTTCTTAGGCACGCCGCTGCGCCTCGATATCACGTCGGGCACGATTGTGCTGGTGCTGGTCACCATCCTGACCTGCGCGGGCGTCGATCAACTGGTGCGCGAGCATCCCCGCGTGCGGCGCGGCGAAGTGTCCCGCACGTTTTCGTTCTGGCTCATTCCCGCGGTCACCGTCATCGTCGCTTCACAGCTGCTGGTCGCAGAGCGTGTCACCGATGTGCCACTGTGGATTTTGAGTCTGGTGGTCACTGCGGTAATGTTGTGGTTGACGATTCTAGCCGAATACGCCACCGTCGATCCCGACGGGCTTTTGGCCGGCCGCGCCCGCTTGTTCCTCACGGCGATGGCCTACCTTCTGGCAGTCTTGCTGTTTGGCCTCATCTGGAACACGCGCGCCCGCAGCTCGATCAGCGCCACGCTCACCTTTCTGGCCGCCGGCGCTTTGGCTTTCGATCTATTGTATGCCGCGCACCCGCGCTTCAGCCGAGTGGCTCTCTATGCGGTGGCCATCGCGCTGGTGTTGGCCGAAGCAAACTGGGCCATCAACTACTGGCGCAGCAATGTGTTTACGGCGGCGGTGGCGCAGTTGTTGGCGTTTTACGCGCTGGTCGGATTGGCCGGACAACACCTCATCGATCGCATCAACCGGCGAGTGTTGATCGAGTTCGGCGGGGTCATAGTGATTGCACTGCTCTTATTATTGTGGGGACGACTGTAAAACGAAACCTCCCGGAGATTCAGCACTTCCGGGAGGTTTTCTGTTACGGCGCGGGGGTGATAAAGATGACGGTTGGCTGCGGCTGACTGGTGGTGGTGGGCGGGGTTGGCGGCACAAACACCCATACCGCACTCGCTAACATGCTGCACACCACCAGGATCGCAAACACAGCCATCACAATTTGCATTCTGCGCTGCGAACGCTGCTTCGCTCGATTTGCCATTTTTGTTACCTCCTGCTTTATTTCGGGCGCGATTATACCATAGTGGAAGTGGGCGGCAGTGACCAACGACCAACCGGCAACTCGTCACGGCAATGACAACACCCGCTGCGCCGCTGCGCCAATCGGCCCAGTGGGATCGAGCATAACGGCGCGCTCGTACGCCGCTCGACCGACCTCGGTGTCCCGACCGTACAACCGCCCCTGATAAAAATGGGCCAGCGCGGCCCGCGGATTCAACCGCACCGCTTCCTTCAACTCCCACTCAGCGCCAATGCGATCGCCGCTGCGCAAGTAAGCGCGACCCAACCACAGATGCGCCTCGGCATCGGCGGGTGCCAGCGCGACGATTTGCTGCGCCGTCGTAACAGCCTGATCGACTGTGCCAAACGATCGGCCCACGTACAACTCCGCCAGCGATTTCCAGATGGCGACATCCTGCGCTTTCAGATCGCGCGCTTGGTTCAGCCATTTCTCGGCGTTGGGAAAATCGCTGCGCTGGGTGTACACCCGACCGATTTCCGCGGCGATCAAGGCATTCGCCGGATCGCGCTCGATCGCCTCATTCAGATCATCGAGCGCGCCGTCCAGGTCCGCGTGCATCCAGCGATGCCGCGCGCGGAAGTAACGCGCCACAATCAACGTGGGATCGAGCGCCACCGCCCGATCAAGCCACGCGCCCCCATCGGCCCCGCGTTGATCGCGCACGAAGCCGGCGAAGGCCTGCGCCTCAGCATAAACAGGATTGAGCGTGATCGCTTCATCAAATGCGCGCTGCGCCAGAGTGAGATCGCTCTCGGCCAAATAGGCGCGGCCCAACAACAGCGCGCGTAAAGCCGGATCGGCTTCTTGCAGCGCCGCCACAAACGGCTGAACGGCATAACCCACCGCTTGCTGAAATTGATCTTGCGCGGTGGCTGGATCATCGATGGCGCTGACTTTGGCCCAAGCAAAATGAGACGCGGACGACTGCGTGTGCGTCACCCACTGTTCCGCCGCCAGCCGGGCCGTAGTCCACTGCTCCGCACGCAGCGCCGACTCGACGACGCCGGCGTGAGCCGCGTTATCCAGCGGACGCAGTACGCTGACCGTCTGCCAGTGCTGCACCGCTTCATCCAATTGATCATTCTTCTCGGCTAACTGCGCCCGCCGCTGCTCCACCTCCGCGCGATCGGCCCCCCAGCGTTCGGCTTCATTCAAAGCCTGTTCGGCTTCAACATAGCGGCGCTGCGCCGTCAACACTTCGGCCAGTTTCAACCGCACGCCCACATTCCACGGCTGGCGTACCAACGCCACCTGCAAATAGTCGGCCGCGGGTTGATAATCAAGGGACGCGCTAAACTGATCGGCGCGCTGCACAAACGTCGGCGCGATCGAATCGTCGGGCCGCACCACCAGCAGCACGGCAAGGAGTATCAACAGGAATAAAATCCAGCGCAGGACCTTCATTGTTGTAGTATTATAGCATCCGTAAAACGTGAAGCGTGAAACGTAAAAGTACCCCTTACGCATTACGCTTTACGTTTTACGCATCACTTCCCAGGAGCCTCAACATGGACTTCACCCTATCACCCGAACATCACATGGTCGCCAAGCTGGTGCGCGATTTCGTGCAGAAAGAAGTGCAGCCCACGATCAAGGAATGGGATCGCATGCAGCAGATGAATCCAGAGACGCTGCCGCGCATGGCCGATCTGGGCATCTTAGGCATTTGCCTGCCGGTGAAATACGGCGGACAGGGCTTCGATTACATTTCGCTGGGTCTGGTGTGCGAAGAACTGGAAGCCGTCGATACGTCGCTGCGCGTGGTGATGTCGGTGCACATGGGCTTGAACAGCCTCGCCGTGTTGCAGTGGGGCACCGAAGAACAAAAGCAGCGTTTCCTCGTGCCGCAGGCCAAAGGCGAGAAGGTTGCGATGTTCGGCCTGACCGAACCCGGCGTCGGCAGCGATGTGGCGAACATGGCTTCCACCGCGCGCAAGGATGGCCGCGATTACCTCATCAACGGCGAGAAGATGTGGATCAGTTTGGCGACCAAGGCGCAGCACATCTTGTGGTTCGCCAAGACCGATCCGCATGCCAAAGATTCGCACGAAGGCATCACGGCGTTCATGATCGATACGCGCATGAAAGGCGTCACGCGCGGCGACATTCACGGCAAGCTGGGCGTGCGCGCCGGATCGACCGGCTGGGTCAATTGCAGCGAGGTGCGTGTGCCGCAAGAGAATCGCATCGGCGCAGAGGGCGAGGGCTTCAAGATCGCGATGTCGGCGCTGGATAATGGCCGCTACACCGTCGGGGCGGGAGCGACCGGGTTGATCCGGGCGTCGCTCGAAGCCAGCGTGAAGTACGCTAAAGAACGCAAGGCTTTCGGCAAAGAGATCGGCAAGCATCAACTGGTGCAGCAGAAGATCGCGACCATGGTGCAGAAGTATGAAGCGGCGCGGCTGCTGTATCTGCGTGCCGGGTGGATGAAAAACATGGGGCAGCGCAACACGCGTGAAACTTCGCTGATGAAGTGGTACGCCACCGATGCCTCGTTCGAAGCCGCCAACGACGCGATCCAGATTCACGGCGCGTACGGCTACAGCGACGAGTACGACGTGGAACGCTACCTGCGGAATTCACGCGGCGCCATCATCTACGAAGGGACGAGTGAGATTCATCAACTCATGCAGGCGGGTTATGCGCTGGGCTACCGCGCAGACGGCGAACTGCGCTGCGAACTGCCCGCTTACGATCCGAAGGCGTGGCAGGAAGAATAATCTCGCCGCGTCATTCCGAGGAGCCGCTTCGTGGCGACGAGAAATCTCATCCACTGAATGGCAACCTTGCTATTTGGCACAGAGATTCCTCGGCCTTCGGCCTCGGCATGACACAATATGGAGGAGCAGCACATTCTGGTTCACGCTGCCCGTCGCTGAATCGGAAACCGCTGACCTCGTTTAGGAATTGAATTTGTGCGTCTACCAAATACCTAACGTTCCATTCCATCGTGATTGAAGAAACCCGGTTCCTAATTTCTACCGCTCCGCGTCAAATTCTTGACGCGGTGTGTTATAATAGTTTTGACCGTGCGCTTTTGCGCGGCCTAGCCCCAATCAGCATTTAGCAATCCCAAATCCACATTCCGAGGAGGCCATCTTGAACATCGTCGTTTGCACCAAGCAAGTGCCCGACAGCGCCGCGACGCTCAAAGTCGACGAGCAATCGCGCGTGAGTTGGGGCGAAGCGGCGCTCATCATCAATCCGTGGGATGAGTACGCCATCGAAGAAGCGCTCCGCCTCAAAGAAAAATTCGGCGGCAAGGTCACGGTCTTGACCGTGGGGCCGGAGCAATCCAAGGAAGCGTTGAAGCAGGCCGTGGCCATGGGCTGCGACGAAGCGTTTCTGATTTCGGATCCGGCCTTTGTCGGCAGTGATGCCTTGGCCATGACGCACATCCTCGCGCAGGCGATCAAGCAGCTGGGCGAGGTCGATCTGGTGGCCTTCGGTAAGCAGGCCATCGACAGTGACACCGGCCTCGTGCCCGCGGGCGTCGCTCGCCGCTTGGGGTGGCCGCTCCTCTCGTATGTCGCCAAAATCGATGAGATCGATCCCGGCCACAAAATCATCAAGGTCACGCGTCTGCTCGAACAGGGCCGCCAGAGCGTCAGCAGCAAACTTCCGGCCGTGTTGACCGCCGTGAAAGAAATCAATGAGCCGCGTTATCCTTCGTTCATGAACATTCGCAAGGCGAGCAAGCTGCAAATTTCCACGCTAGATGCGGCGGCCATCGGCGCGGAGGCGGGCAAAATCGGCGCGGCCCATGCCGCGGCGCAATGGATCAAAGTTTTCCCGCTGCCCGCACACGCCGGAACCTGCGAGATGGTCACGGGCGATTCGCCGCAAGTCATTGCCGCGACACTGGCCGATAAGTTGCTGGCGGAAAAAGTCATTTAATGAGACACGGCTAAACACGGATAACACGGATTTTTCATTGAGACCTTATCCGTGTTAATCCGCGCAAAACGTCCGTGTCCAATGAGGACATGATCATGACATACAACATTCTCGTCTGGATTGAAACCTTCAAAGGCAAGGCCGTATCGGGATCGTACGAATGCCTCGGCGAGGCGCAGAAGCTCGCCCATGGCGGCACTGTCACGGCGGCGGTCTTCGACGAACATGCGACAGCGATCGCCAACGAAGCGATCACCTTCGGGGCCGATCAAGCGATCGTGTGCGAAGATGCTACGCTCGCCGATTATCGCGCCGAGCCGACCATCGCGCTGCTGGCGAAGGTCGCCACTGATCTCAAGCCCGAGGTAATCATGCTGGGTGCGTCGACGCGCGGACGCGATGTGAGCAGCGGCCTCGCCGTGGAGCTGGAAGCCGGCGCGATTGCCGATTGTATTGCCATCGAAGATCAGGATGGAAAACTGCTTGCCACGCGGCCCGTGTACGCGGGCAGATTGCTCGCGCAGGTGGGGGTGAACACCCGGCCGCTGATTCTCACCACCCGATCGCGCGCTTTCCCGATGCCGGAAGCGGTGGCGGGCAAGTCCGGCGAAGTAACATCGGTCGCGCCGGTATTAAGCGAAGATCAGATCGCCACCAAAGCGATCGGCTTTGTGGTGGAAGGCGAAGGCGAAGTGAGTCTGAACGACGCGCGCATCATCGTGTCCGGCGGACGCGGCGTCGGCGGACCGGAAGGCTTCAAGCCCATCGTTGAGCTGGCCAAGACGCTGGGGGCCGCCGTCGGCGCCAGCCGCGCCGCTGTCGATGCCGGTTGGATCCCATACACGTATCAAGTAGGTCAAACGGGCAAGACGGTTGCGCCCGATCTTTACATTGCCGGCGGTATTAGCGGTGCCATTCAACATCAAGCCGGCATGCGCACGGCCAAAGTCATCGTGGCGATCAACAAAGACGCCGAAGCGCCCATCTTTAAACTCGCGCGCTACGGCGTGGTCGGCGATCTATTCCAGATCGTGCCCGCGTTGGATGCCGAGTTCAAGAAGCGATTGGGGAAGTAGTTTTTTTGCAACATAGCAACCGGGTTTCTCCACTCCTGACGTATCGGGTGAATAGCACAGAGAAACCCGGTTGCTTGTTTGTTTCTTTGTCTACTTGTTTCCTCGCCTACTTGCCTACTTACCTCAAATCGGGCATAATCAACGCCAATGGCTGCCGGAACCACTCCATCTAAACCACCTACGTCACCCGCGATGTCGAGGGAGACTCAACCCATCGTGCAGCGGACGATTACGCTGCGCGTCGATCTGCGCGCCTTAGCGGCCCTGGGTGGCGCGCTCATCATCATCGGATCGTTCCTGCCGTGGGTGTCGGCGCAATTCCAGCCGATCGTGCGAATGATGGCTCCAGTCACATCGGGCGGCTGGCCCGTTTTGATTTTTGGCGTGCTCGCTATTGTGCTGCAATTTTGGCAGCCGTTTCCAACCCCGCGCGTCAGTTTACCGGCCGCGGCCCTGGGCTTCGCCGCGGGCGCCATGGCGCTGGCCAGTGCATTGAACACGATCGGGTTGGGGCGCACCATCATGGGCGATACCGCCGTGTCGCCGTTGTCCGGCATCGGCATTGGCATCTATCTCTCACTGGCTGGATCGTTGATCGCCATTCTGGCCGGCCTCGCCCCACAGCCGGTCAATCATGAACCGGCCCGCGCCGAACTGCGATTGTGGAAAGCGTCCACCGCGATCTTTGCCGCCTTTGTCGTGCTGTGCGGCTTGAGTTCCGCGCTGTTTGGCTCATGGATCGGCGCAGGGGGATCGAGCGGTCGAGTCGGCACCCCGACGCCCTCGGCGCTGGATGCCGATCTGCTGGCGATACCGTTGATCAACGTCGAATCGAATCCGTTAGAGGAAAGCACACCCGCAACGGTTCCTCCGCCGACTGTCGCAGCTGATACTGCTGCGACGCCGACAAGCGAGATACCGCCCACTGAACCGCCGCTCCCACCCACTGAGCCGCCGATCAGTGAGACACCCACACTGGTCCCAACTCGTGTGCCGCCGACAGCGACGGTGTTGCCCACATCCACGCCGACCATTACGCCCACGCCCTCGGCTACCACTTCATCGCCGATCAGCACGCCGACGATTACGCCCACACCGTCGATCACGCCGACGCCCACGATCACGGGTACGGCCACCATCACGTCGACAGTCACGCCTACGTCCACGGCCACGCCATAACCTGGTGAGGCGCGATATGTCCTATGCTGAACCGCTGCGTGCCGCTTTAGCTGAACCCGATTGGTCGATCTTGCAACGATTGGCTGAAATTGCAGTGCGCCTCGAGATGTCGTTGTACATCGTCGGCGGGCCGGTACGCGATTGCCTGCTGCGCCGCACGGTCACCGATTTCGATCTCACGACCGAAGGTGACGCTCTGACCCTGGCTCGTATTGCGGCGCGCGATTTGGGCGGCGCGTGGAAAAAATTCGAGCGGTTTGGCACGGCGAAACTTTATTTTCCGGGCCGCGCGCACTTCGCGCCGATCGATGTGGCGACCACCCGCACGGAAACATACGCGCATCCCGGCGCGCTGCCCGAGGTGACACGCGGCACGATCCACACCGATCTGGTTCGCCGCGATTTCACGTTTAACGCACTGGCCATTCGGCTCGATGGCGACCATCAGGGCGAGTTGATCGATCGGCATAACGGCGAGCAGGATTTGCGGCAGGGATTGTTGCGCGTCCTGCACGCGCACAGTTTCGAAGATGATCCCACGCGGCTGTTGCGTGGCGCGCGCTTCGAACAGCGCTTTAGCTTTGCTTTTGCGGATGATACGCTACAATTGATCCCGCCGGCTTTGTCCGCGCTCGATCACATCAGCGGCGATCGTATCCGGCACGAATTGGAATTGATCTTTGGCGAAGCACAGCCGGTCAAGCCCTTGCTGCGCCTGCACGAACTGGGCGTCTTGTCACAGATCGATCCGGCGTTCGTCATCGATGATTGGATTGCCACGCGATTTCAAACGCAAGCCGCGCCCTTTGATCGCTTCACGTGCTGGACCTGGCTGACGTGCCGTCTGACAGAGCCTAGCTTGACGCGATTCAGCCAGCGTGTAAACTTAACCCGCGCGGATGCCGTTGATGTGGCGCAGGTCAAGGCCGTGCGGGACGCGCAAGAAACGATCGGGATGTTGAAGCGCCGCAGCGAAATCTATCGCGCCTTAGCGGCGTATTCCAATCGGGCGCTGCGGGCCGCGCTGACCGTGATCGATTGGCCTGCAGCTCAGCAGAATATTGGGCTGTATCTGAATGAGCTGCGCGGCGTGAAGCCCGCGCTCGACGGTCATCAGTTGCAGGCGTTGGGCGCGCCACGCGGCCCGGCGCTGGGCCGCCTGCTGGAACAGCTTCATCGCGCGGTGCTAGACGGCAGCATCACCACACCACAACAAGAGGAAGATTACGCGCGGCAGCTCATCGCGCGCGAAGGACAGGACTCATGAACGGATTCCGGCGTGAAATTCAACACGGCCCGTCGCTGCAGTTGGGCGAGCGCGAGATTGTGACCGAAGCCGAAGTGTGGTCGTTTCAGGCGAAACAAATGTCGCTCACCGATCGCAACGCCGCGGGCGGCGGCGCACTGTTCACCTGGGCCCGCCCGACCGCGGTAATCGAACGAAGCGCCGGCACGGAACGTCGCACGCCCGTGACCGACCTCAATCTACAACTGGAAATCGCGTTGCTGCTAGCGGCCATCGTCTTGCCGATCGTGTTGACGATTTTTACCACCTGGTCCCATCTCCGAGCGTCAAAGTCGCCAGATGAGCTGGTGTTTTAAGGAGCATGCCATGTCAGAAGAACAACCTACCAAGCCCGTGGCACAGGCCGTCAATCATTTTTTTGCCACATTCGAGCGCGCCCAAAACCAGGCGGTCGTCACGAGCGTCTATGGCGAACCGATTCCGTATGGCAACGCCATCGTGATACCGGTCGCCAGCGTATCGCAACTATTTGGCGTCGGCTTGGGGGTCGGCTCTGGCCTCGACGCGGAAAGTACGGCGGGCGAAGGCGCGGGCGGTGGCGGCAGCGGCCGCGTGACAGCGCGGCCAGTCGCCATGGCGGAAATCACCGCGGAGGGCGTCGACATTCATCCCATTATCGATGAGAATCGCGCGCTAGTCGCCAGCCTGCTCTTTGCAGCGTGGACCGTATTCTGGGCCACCCGAACGCTGATCAAGCTCTTCAAATAACGCAAGCCACGTTGTGGCAATGAGTCATTGATTAAACATGTCGTTGCGCTCGTTTCGGTGGAGTTCATTGATCGGCGGAGTGCTGCTTGCGGCGCTCGGCGTGTTGCTCTTGATCGATCAGGGGCAGGCCCTGCCGTCGATCGGGCGTCAATACTGGCCGTTGATACTGGTGGCCTGGGGCGTGTGGAAATGGATTGCGCGCTATTGGGTGAAAGAAGATCGCTGGGCCGGGCCTGATTATGGCACCGGCCTCTATGTGATTCGCCGCCGCCGTCGCCCTGCGCACGGCTGGCTGCCGGGCTTGTTCTTGATCGGGTTGGGCGGCTTCTTGCAGTGGGTCACGCTCAATCCGTTGTCCGGCATCACCGCTGGCCCGATCGTTTTGGTGGCGCTAGGCGTTTTTCAAATGTGGCACAGTTTTCGGCCACCGCCGCGCACTGATTTTTACGGCACGCTGTGATGATGTGCTGACATTAGCTTCAGCGAGGAGACTGGTATGCCCTGTGATTTAGGACTTCAACCCGGACTCTGCATCGGCCCGCTGCCGGTGCGGTTCTACGGGATCATCATCGTGAGCGCCGCCTTGATGGGCGGGTTTATTGCCACGCGCGAAGCCCGCCGCCGGGGCGAGAACACCGAACGCATCTGGGATGCATTGATCTGGATCGTGATTGCCGGCATCATCGGCGCGCGACTCTATCACGTCCTGTCCACGCCCGCCGGGTGCATGGAGAACGTGCCGTTCTGCGGCTTCCCGTGGTATCGCAATCATCCGATTGATGCCATCATCGGCATTACGCAAGGCGGGCTGGGCATCTTCGGCGCGATCATCGGCGGGTTGATCGTCGTCGTGCTCTACGTGCGGCGCTATAAGTTATCGCTGGCGCGCTATCTGGATATTGCGGCACCGGCCTTGCTCATCGCCCAGGCGATCGGGCGTTGGGGTAACTTTGTCAATCAAGAACTTTACGGCCCGCCCACCGATCTCCCGTGGGGCATCACCATCGACGCGCCCTATCGCTATGGTGACTTCGCTGACCTCACCAAATATCCACTGGATATCACGCGCTTCCATCCACTGTTCCTGTACGAATCGCTCATCAACGTCATCGGCTTTATCCTCCTGGTGTTGGTTTCGCGGAAGTGGCGCTGGTTAAAAGAAGGCGATGTGATTCTGCTGTACATGCTGTGGTATGGCGTGAACCGCATCATCGTCGAATCGCTGCGGCCCGATGCGTGGCTACTGGCCGGCGGCCTGCCCACGGCCCAGCTCATCTCAATCGGGCTGGTAGTAGTGGCGATCGGTGCACTGGTCGTGCGGCATCGGCCGCGCAGCACACCGCCGGCGCAAGGCTAAACCCAACGATCGCTGAAACAGCCTAACGGGCGCAGGTCTGGCCGGGTTATTTGGCGCGTTCTGTTTGACTTGCTTTTTTACCTGTGGTATATTGTGTTCACTTGCTATTATTTTGCGGATTCAAAGGAGCTTCCTCTATGCCAAAATCACGCACCGAGCAGATGGTTGATCGTTTGCGGGATTTGCAAGCAGGTACCCCGGATGTTGAAGCGTCCGCCGTCGTATCAGTCGATGGGTTGATCATGGCCTCCTCGTTACCGGCAGGAGTTGAGGAAGACCGCGTCTCCGCGATGTCAGCCGCGATGCTCTCTCTGGGTGAACGCATCGCCAGCGAATTGGGACGCGGCCAGTTAGATCAGGTTTACATCCGCGGCAGTAATGGCTACGTCATTCTGATGTCGGTCGGAATGGATGCGGTGTTGACGGTGTTGGCCCGCGAGCAAGCGCGCCTGGGCTTGATCATGCTGGATATGCGCCGCGCCGCCAGCGATCTGGAAAAATTAATCTAGAAGGAACGTGATGCCAGCACGGGCATCATCTCGCAAGTGAATCTTCGTAATTGACGGTGGGGAGAGTCGCCCGCAAAGTGACCCTCCCCACCGACTTTTTTTGCTCCCTACTCGAGGTGTGGGTGGGTATTTACAGGAGAAAGTATGCCTAAATATATTTTCTGCACAGGCGGTGTCGTCTCGAGTGTGGGTAAGGGCGTGGCGGCCGCCTCCATCGGTCGGGTGTTGAAGAGCCGCGGGGTCAGCGTCACGATGCAAAAGCTCGATCCGTACATCAACGTCGATCCAGGCACAATGAGTCCCTATCAACACGGCGAGGTGTTTGTCACCGAAGACGGCGCGGAGACCGATCTGGATTTGGGCCACTACGAGCGCTTCATCGACGAAAACCTCTCGCGTGCCAGCAACACGACCACCGGCCAGATCTATGCCGAAGTGATTTCCAAGGAACGGCGCGGCGATTATCTGGGCGGCACGATTCAGGTGATTCCCCACATCACCAACGAGATCAAGCGGCGCATCGGCCTGGCCGCGCGGGCCAGCAATCCCGATGTGGTCATCGTCGAAGTAGGCGGCACCATCGGCGACATCGAGAGCCTGCCATTTCTGGAGGCGATTCGCCAGATGCGCAAGGATATCGGGCGCGATCATGTCGCGTACATTCATGTTACCTGGTTGCCGCACATCGGCGCGACCAACGAGTTGAAGACCAAGCCCACGCAGCACTCGGTACACGAGCTGCGCGGCATCGGCATCAACCCCGACATGATCGTGCTGCGCTCGGACCATCCAGTTAATGACGCGATCCGCGAAAAAGTGGCGCTGTTTACCGATGTGGAGCCGCGGGCCGTCATTCCGCTGGCGACCGTTGCGGTGTTGTATGAGGTGCCGCTGTTGTTGGAAGAATTCGGCGTGGCCGATTTCCTGATCGATCGCCTAAAGCTGAATGCTTCAGCAGCGCCCGATCTGGCCGACTGGCACATGCTGGTCGAAGAGATGCGCAAGGATAAAGCGCCCTTGCCCATCGCCATTGTGGGCAAGTATGTGGAGCTGGAGGATGCTTACATCAGCGTGCGCGAAAGTTTGTATCACGCGGGCGTGGCGCATGACGTGGATGTCACGATCGATTGGATTTCGTCTGAGGATCTGGAAAAAGGACGCGGCCTCGAGCGGCTGGACAAAGTCGCGGGCATCGTGGTGCCGGGCGGATTCGGTTATCGCGGCATCGAAGGCAAGATCATCGCGGCGAAATATGCGCGTGAGCACCAGGTGCCGTATTTGGGCTTGTGCCTGGGCATGCAAGTGATGTGCATCGAGAAAATGCGCGCGATCGTCGGCAACGATGATCCCAACAGCACCGAATTTGATCACACCACTCATTATCCCGTCATCGACTTGATGCCCGAACAGCGTGACATTTCCGACATGGGCGGCACGATGCGTTTGGGCAGCTATCCCTGCGCGTTGGTACCGGGCACACAGGCCGCGCGGGCATATGGCACGGCCGTCGTGCACGAGCGCCATCGCCATCGTTTTGAGTTCAACAATGCCTATCGCGAGGTGATGACGAAGAATGGTCTGGTGCTCAGCGGCCTGTCGCCTGATGGGCGGCTGGTGGAGATTGCCGAGCTGGCCGATCATCCCTTCATGGTGGGATCGCAATTCCATCCGGAATTCAAGAGCCGACCGAACCGGCCCCATCCCTTGTTCAAGGCGTTTGTGGAAGCGGCAGCAGCGCACCTGGATGCGGCGTAAAAAATTGAGCCTTCGACAGGCACATCAAAAAAGATGGGGCACGCGATCGGAGATCGCGTGCCCCATCTTTTCATACAGCGATCAACGTTGACTACACTTGTTTCCGTCGCGCGATGAACATAGCCGCTCCCAACACAATCACCAATCCCAGCAGTGCCAGCTCAATCACGCGTAACAAATCGATCATTGGAGCAGCGGGTGCGACGACAGTTGTGGTAATGGGTTGCTCAACAGCCGATGCCGCAGATCGTTCGGCCTGCGCTTCAGCGGCAGGTTCAGGCGTCGCCGCGAGGGTTGGTTGCGCAGCAGCGACAGCGGTCATTGCTGGCGTAGGCGTTAGCATGGACAGTGTCACCACAGCGGAGTCGGTCAGCGTAATGGTTTCGGTCGGCGCACTCTTGGCGACTGCACCAGCCGCCATCGACGGGGCCGCCGCGACACTGGGTTCAGTCGCCGCGTAATTGCTTGCCACTGGAGCTGGCGTCCCCGTCGAAGTAGACTGCGCCACCACAGTGGGCGCTGGAGCCTGCCTGACTTCGGCCGATTGTTCTAGCTGCGGTGCAGGCGCCGCCGCGGGAATTGACAACACCGCGCCACCACTCCCCGATCGGCTGATCAGCAAATCGCCGGCGAAGAGCACGACAAACGCAAGCGCGGCCAGCGCCGTCGCCAGACGCAGCGCTGGATACCAGGCAAAGATCGATCGCTTGGGTTGTTTAGCCATCTCACGCGGCAGCACAAACGAGCGCGGCGCTTTGACGACGGGCATGGCCCGCAGGGCAGCTACCATCGATCGGGTGGCTTCCAGCTGCGCGCGGCAATCCGCACACGCGGCCAGGTGACGCTCGAAGAATTGCTTCTCTTCGGCCGTCACCTGCTGGTCGAGATAGGCTGAAATCAAGTCCCCAGCCCGATTGTGATCTGCTTGCCGTGTCATGTGTCTACTTCCTACGACGATCTGACGTTACCAGTGCGATCTAGTTCTGGTTGCTATCAAGACGATAATTCTCTGGCAAAAGTTCCCCAGGCGTCTGCTGCAAATACTCGCGCAATCGGGTGCGCGCCCGGTTGAGGCGCGATTTCACGGTGCCCAGATTGCTTTTAGTGATTTCTGCGATTTCTTCGTAACTCATCCCCTGCACGTCGCTCAACACCAACACGATGCGTTGATCGTCGGGCAAAGTCGTGATGCCCCGCTGTAACCAGGCCGCCATTTCGCGCTGCTGCACGATCGTTTCCGGGCCGTCCGTGGGCGACGGCAGATCGAACTCAGCCTCGCCGTTTTCATCACTCATCAAGTCTTCCAGCGAAGTGGCGGGGCGGCGTTTACGGCGGCGCAAATCGTCATAGCAGGCATTGGTCACGATGCGCAGCAGCCAGCTCTTGAAGGACCCGCCGCGAAAACTGTGGAGGTGATTATAGACCGAGATAAACGCTTCCTGGGTCGCATCGGCCGCGGCGGCTTCTTCGCTCATGATGCGATAGGCGAGGTTATACACCTGATGTTGGTACGCTAACACCAGGCGGTTGAAGGCGTCAATATCGCCCTTTTGAGCGGATCGAATTAGCGCGTTTTCATCCATGTACGACGATCATCACTTGACGAATAAACCAGGCTCGACTACAATAACGCCACTCAGCCGAAGTGGCGGAACAGGCAGACGCGCACGACTCAAAATCGTGTATCCGTAAGGATATGAGGGTTCGATTCCCTCCTTCGGCACTGTGCAGCAGCAAACCGCGTTAGATTATACCAAACATCGGCGGACGGGCGTGATCTCTTCATCGAGAGAGTGCCCGTTTTTGCTTTGTGCCCAATTATGCGCAAAATCATCGTCGCTCTCATAGCACTTGCCATCGGTTTAGGGGCGGGCGTCGCCATCGGCTGGTATGTCTGGCCGGTGACTTATACCGAGGCGCAGCCCAATCGCATGAGCGCCGGTTGGAAAGATGAATCCATCTGGCTGGCCGCGCAGGCGTTTGCGTACGATCACGATCTGGAAGCCGCGCAGGCCCGGCTGCGTCCGCTCGGCGCTGATGATCTGGGTATGCTGGTGCTCGATCGTGCCACGCGCGCCATCGAGCAAAAATTGCCGGCGGCGCAAGTCGCCTATCTGGCGCGGCTCGCGGCCGCCTTAGGGGCGCGATCGCCAGAGACGGATATGTATCTTACCCCATGAGCACACGCGCCCTGGTCCTGCTATCAATGGTGATTGGCCTGGTGTTGGGCCTCGGCTATGCCTGGTTGATCGATCCCGTCACGTTCAGCGAATCATCGCCCGCGCAGGTGACGAAGGCTTATCGTGAAACCTGGCTGACGATGGCGGCTGAAGCCTATGCGCAGGACGGCGATTGGGAACGCACGCAGACCCGACTCGAGGCGCTGCGTGATCCCAATTTAGCGCAGACGCTGGCGGCTGTGTTTGATCGATACAACGCCACCGGCCCGAATGCCACGGCGCGCGCCTTAGCCCGTTTAGCCGATCGGTTGAATGCCAGCACGCCGGGGATGCAGGTCTATCTCGCCGCGATCATCACACCCACCCCGCGGCCCTCGCCTACGCCGCGCGTCTCGGCGACACCCCGTCCCACCGAAACACCGCAACCGACGGCCACGCTGGAACAGCCGCCCACGTTGACGCCCACCGCGACCCCGATCCCGGACTATCAAGTGATCGACCGCCAGGCCGAATGCGGCCGCGGCACACAACCGCCGCAGATTCGCGTGATCGTGCTCGATGCGCTGGGGCAAAGTGTGCTCGGCAAAGAAGTGTGGATCACGTGGGAGGGCGGATCCGATCGGTTTGTCACCGGCCTCAAGCCCGAGATCGATCCAGGCTACGGTGATTTCGACATGCAGCTCGATCGGGCTTACAATATCGGTATCGACAAACCGACATCGGTGGTGGTGCGTGATCTGCGCGCCGAACCTTGCGGGACCGAGGGCCGCACTTCCTGGCGTTTGATCCTCGGCCCGCGCACTCCTTGACCCAACGAGGTAGTCCTATGCCCCAAGCTGCTCCTGTTATTTTAATCGCCGACGATGAGATGGATATTCGCGCGATGCTGCGCATTTTGCTGGAACGCGATGGCTATCGCATTATCGAAGCGCGCAACGGCGAAGAAGCGGTCGCCGCGTGCCAGGAACACATGCCCGACGTCGCGTTGATGGATATTTTGATGCCGGTCATGGACGGAGCCGCGGCCTGCGCGCATATTCAGGCCCTGCCCGACGGCGACCGGCTGCCGGTGTTGATGATCACGGCGCTGAACGACAAACAATCGATTGATCGCTGCTTCGACGCCGGCGCGACCGATTATTTGACCAAGCCCATTAACAACCAGGTCTTGCGCCGGCGTGTGCGACGACTGCTGCGGACGCGTCAGGCCGAAGAGGCGCTGCGCGCCAACGAAGCTCGGCTGGCCAGCATCATCAACACGGCCACTGATGCCATCATCCTGACCGACGAAGAGCGGCACATTAGTTTGTTTAACCCGGCCGCCGAGCACATGTTTGGCTGGACGACCGCCGAGATCAGCGGCCAACCGATCGCGCAGCTCATCCCACGCTTTAACGCGGATCCCTGCGCCGAGGCAGTAAACACCACCGCGCAAATACCCGCCACTCCGGCCGGCGAGTATTTGCAGTGTTACGGGCAGCGCCACGACGGGACCCAGTTCCCGATCGAGGTTTCACTGGGCCACTTCGAACAAGATCGGCAAAGAGTGTTAACGATCACCATCCGCGATATTACGCGGCGCAAGCAGGCCGAAGCAGAGATTGAGCGGCGCGTACAGCAGCTGGCTTCGCTGGCGCAGATGGGACAGGTCGTCACCACGCGGCTCGACCAGGATGAAGTCTTGAGGGCCGTGATCGATCAGGTGATGCTGCGTCTGGCGGCAGAAGGTGTTTCAGTCCTGCTGCTGGCGAATGCAGACGAGTTAGTCTTTGCGGCAGTGAACGGCGCCAGCGCCGACAAGCTGCGTGGCACCCACATACCGGCTACCGCCGGTATCGCCGGCGAAGTGCTGCGCACCGGGCAGGCGCAGCGCGTGCGTTCGGTGGAAGATCGAGCACGCATCTATCGCGCCGTCGAGGACATCTCCTACTACCATGCGCAAGACGTGGTCGCGGTGCCGCTAAAGTTAGGCAGCGAAATGTTGGGGGTGATGGAGGCCGTGCACAGTCAGACCTATGTTTTTACCGACGATGATCTGCGCTTGTTGGAATCGGCCGGCAGTTGGGCCGCGATTGCCATCGGCAATGCGCGGCAGCATCAACGCTTGCAGCGCCGCTTACGCGAAAGTGAGGCAATGGCGACCATCAGTCGCGCACTGACTGAAACGCTCGATCTTGATCACGTCCTGCAGCTCATCGTGGCTTCCGCGCGGCAGATCATTCCGCAAGCCAGCATGGCCAGTTTTTGGTTGATCGATGAAGCCCGTCAACTTGCTTATGCGGTGACCGAACACGGCCGCTCGAAGAATTATTCCGATAACGACTATTTCCAATTGAACCGCCACCCTCTCGGCGCCTTGATCGAGCAAGGCCAGCCAATTAATATTCCCAACCTGCAGGACGCTGCGATGCCATGGTTGGACGGGGTGCAGCCCAATATCCGGGCCTTGCTCGCGGCACCCGTGCACAGTGGCGCGCTGCAGTTCGGCGCCTTGAGCGTGCAAAGCACCGAACTGCACGCCTTCGACGCCGACGACGAACGCCTGTTGGCCAGGTTGAGCGTCGAAGCCGCGATTGCGATTCAGAATGCGCGGCTCTATCAATCAGAGCGCATGCAGCGCGAATTAGCCGAAGCGCTGCGCGATACCACGGTAGCCATCACCGGCACGCTCGATCTCGACGACGTGCTCGATCGCATTCTGGACAACGCCGGGCGCGTGGTGCCGCATGATGCGGCCAACATCATGTTGGTAGAAGCGGGCGTGGCGCGCGTGGCGCGCTGGCGGGGTTACGATCGCGCCACCAACGATCAGTTGCGCGCCCGCCGCTTCTCGGTGGCCGATACCCTGCAGCTGCGCCAGATGGCCGAGTCGCATCAACCCCTGGTCATTGCCAACACGAGTGAATTTTCCGGCTGGGTGACGCTGCCCGGTTCGCGCGCCGTGCAGTCGTTCATCGGCGCGCCCATTCGCTTCAAACGAAAACTGCTGGGCTTCATCAATCTGGAAAGTACGGGCGCCGGGTTCTTCAAGCCTGAACACGCCGAGCCCTTGCAGACGTTTGCCAACCAGGCAGCGGCGGCGCTAGAGAATGCCCGTCTATACCTGTTGGAGCAAGAACAAGTTCAGCGCTTCCAGCAGACCCAGGTCGCCGCCCTGCAGTCCGAGAAAATGGACGCGCTGGGACGGCTGGGCTCGGCGCTGGCGCGGGCCATTGAAAGGCCGCTGCAAACCATGCGTCAGCTGTTGCAACACGCGCTGGAGTCGACCTCCGCTCAAGATCAACTGACGAGCGAGTTGCGCCAGGTCGGGCGCGAGATCGATCGGTTGGAGCAGATTACGCGCAGTGTCTTGAGTTTCACCCGGCCCGAAGCGGAGCCGCGGATCGAAACGTCCATGAGTGATCTGATCCAACAGGCGGTGGCGCAGGCGAGCTCACTTCAGGCTCAGTATCATATTCAACTAACGACCGATTTAGCGGCCACGCCGCCGGTCTTCGTCGCGCCGCAACAAGTGACCCAGGTGTTTTTCTATCTGATTGAAAATGCAATTGAAGCCGCCGGGGATCGGGGGCAGGTTCACGTGGCCACCCAACGCGATGGCGATCACGTCGTTGTGATGTTTATCGACGACGGTCCGGCGATCTCGCCCGACGATATGCTGCACATTTTTGAGCCGTTTTACACCACCAAACAGCATGGCACCGGTTTGGGGCTGGCGATTAGTCACAATATCATTCAGCAGCAAGGGGGCACGTTGATCGTCGAGAACGTGACCACCGAACGCGGCGTGATGTTTGTGGTGCGGATACCTGGAATACCCGCGCAATCCTGACACAAGAGAAAATCGAAGCCGGGTCTGACACAAGGCCCGGTTTCTTTTTACACAAAGTTTACAGCGCCACCACAGTGGCGCAACGCCAACGCACGAGAATAGAGACGTAAGTGGAAGAAGAAAATCTATTCTCTTGTGGAGGTTTACCATGAAGCACAAAGTAGTGATTAGTCTGTTAGTTGTCGCCCTGCTGCTGGCAACCGTCGGTGTAGCAGCCGCAGCCCCGGCCGAAGCGCCGCGCACCGAGACCGTGATCGGCGATGTAAAGTCGATCAATGGCACAGTTTTTACCGTGACGACGAAAGAGCGTGGCGACGTGCAAGTCCAGACCATCGATCGCACCCGGTTCCGCGCCAAGGACAATGCGAACTTTAGCTTGTCCGATCTGAAGGTGGGCGATCGCGTAACGGTGCAAGGCCGGTGGCAGGATGCGAAGCTGCAAGCCAACGTCGTGGTGTTGATCCCGGCGAACCTGCGCGACAAAGCGCTGGGCCAGGTCCAGTCGATCACGGGCAGTACGCTGGTCATCATTAAGGCCGAGGGCGGCGCGTTGAATGTGATGACGACGGCCGAGACGAAGTTCCACGCCAAGGGCCTTCAGAACCCGACACTGGCCGACATCAAAGTGGGTGACATCGTCGCCGTGGTCGGTCAACTGACGGGCGATACGCTGACCGCTTCCCAGGTGGGTTTCCATACGCCGCGCGAAAAGATCGGCCCGATGGCGCGCGGCAAGATCAGCGCCATCAACGGCGGCACCCTCACGCTCGAGCAGCCTTTCGGCCAAACGCTGACCGTCACGACCGACGCGAACACCTTCGTCGTCAAGCGTGGCGACGATGGCATGCAAGTCGTCAAGGTGTCTGACCTGACGGTAGGCGAAGGTGTGGCGGTGCTGGGCCTGCGCAGCAGCGACGGCAAGTCGATCAGCGCCAAAGCCATCATCGCGGGCAAGGACGAAGATGCCGGCGGCGCAACACCCCAGCTCCAGCAGCAGAAATTGCCTTGGGGCCAACACGGCTAATCCGGCAACGGATAGACAACGAATAAACAAATACCCAGATGACGAGATCGGCGAGCCGCCGGTCTCGTTGTTTTTGTATGGCATTCGATGCTCAAGCCGCCGTCTCGGCGGCGTATCGGTTATGAATCCGCGCCGAGGACGACGCTGTGAGCAATTTGGCGGAGCCCTGAGCGCACAAGGGACTGGCATTGACCGTAGGCCAAGCGGCGTTAGAATGGAGGCGAAGCGTAGGAAACTTTCGAGCGCTGGAAAACGTTCTATCAGCAATCCAAAAGAAACCGGGTTTCTACGTTCCAAATGGAATTGAACGTTTAGCATGGAGAAACCCGGTTTCTAATTATTCATTGCTCATTGCTTATGCGCCATCACTGGAAACGTCTACTCTTCATCTTACTTTTCAGCGGCCTCGTCAGCGCGGCGGGAATCACCGCGTGGCTGTTCGTCGATCTGCCGTCACTCGACACGCTCTATCAGCGCGCCTCGGCGCCATCGACGCGCATTCTCGATCGACACGGGCGTGTCCTCTACGAAATTTCCGATCCGCATCAAGGCCGGCACACCTCCGTTAAGTTAAGCGACATTCCGCAGTATTGCCGTGAAGCGACCATCGCCACGGAAGACGCCAATTACTACACACATCCCGGCGTGGACTTCAGTGCCATTTTGCGTGCGATCTGGATCAACCTGCAGGGCGGCGAAGTCCTATCGGGCGGCAGCACCATCACGCAGCAGCTGGCGCGCAACCTGCTGCTCTCGCCCGACGAACGATCGCAGCGTACCCTCACACGTAAATTGCGCGAAGCCATTCTCGCGTGGCGCATCACACAGAATTTCAGCAAAGACGACATTTTGGCGCTGTATCTCAACGAAGCGTACTACGGCAATCTCGCCATCGGCCTCGAAGCGGCGGCGCAGGTTTATTTTAGCAAATCGGTCGGCGAGCTTGATCTCGCTGAATGTGCGCTGTTAGCCGGACTACCCCAATCGCCCGGTCGCTACGATCCGTTGTCCGATCTCGATGCGGCTAGGCAGCGTCAAACGGTCGTGCTCGATTTGATGGCGAAGCAGGGCTACGTCACATCCGATCGAGCGGAGCTGGCGAAAACGGAGGATCTTCAATTCGCGGCGACGCCCTTCCCGATCGAAGCGCCGCACTTCGTGGCCTATGTGCGCCAGTGGTTGGAAGATCGCTACGGTCTGGAAGCCATTTACACGCAGGGCCTCATCGTCACCACCACGCTCGATCTGGATTGGCAGAACACCGCGCAGGCCATTGCCCAACGGCATCTGGCCGATCTGCGCGAAAACAAACCCGATCAACCAGGCAAGAACGTCAATAATGGGGCAGTGATCGCACTCGATCCGCAATCGGGTGAAATCTTAGTCATGTTAGGCAGCCCCGACTACTTCGACAAAAAGATCGATGGCGCCGTGAATGCCACCCTCGCCCAGCGCCAGCCCGGATCGAGCATCAAGCCGATCACGTATGCGGCGGCTTTCGATCCGCAATCGCCCGCGCCGCTCACACCCGCATCGATGATCCTCGACGTGCGCTCGTCGTTCCCAACCAAGGAAGGCGATCCGTATGTGCCCAAGAATTACGATCAACAATTTCACGGACCGGTGTCTGCGCGCGAAGCGTTGGCCTCATCGTATAACATTCCTGCCGTGAAAGTATTGCAACACGTTGGACTCGATCGCATGATCGCGCTGGCGCGCAATCTAGGCATCACGACCTTCGGCCAACCCGATCGCTACGGCTTCGCCCTCACGCTCGGCGGCGGCGAAGTACGCCTGCTCGATATGGCGTTGGCCTACAGCGCCTTTGCCAACGGCGGCCACAAAATCGATCCGGTCGCGGTGCTGCAAGTGAATGATACGCAGGGCAATACGCTGTACACTCATACGCCGCAGCCAAGCGAACAAGTGCTCGATCCGCGCGTGGCCTATTTGATCACCAGCATCCTCAGCGACAACAAGGCGCGCGCGCCCGCCTTCAGTGAATACAGCGTGCTGCGCCTCACGCGGCCGGCCGCCGCCAAGACCGGCACGACGACGGATTGGCGCGATAACTGGACGCTGGGCTACACGCCTGATCTGGTGACGGGCGTGTGGGTGGGCAACGCCGATAACAAACCGATGGAGCGGATCAGCGGTGTGACGGGGGCCGGGCCGATCTGGCACGACTTCATGCAGGAAGCGTTAAAGGGCAAACCCATTCAACCATTTGCGCGTCCCGACGGGCTGATCGATTTTGACGTGTGTGCGACCTCGGGCTTGCTGCCGACGCCGTATTGTCCTTATACCAAGCGCGAAGTGTTCATCGCGGGCACGCAGCCCACGCAGCCCGACAATCTCTATCAGCCCATCAAGGTCGATGTGGTCACCGGCTTACCGGCCACGGCAGACACGCCGCGCGATCGCATCGAAACGCGCGTGTTTCTGACGCTGCCCGCCGAAGCCCGCGAATGGGCGCGCGATCATGGCATTCCGCAATTAGCAATGAACAACACTGCCCCACTGCCTGACAGTGCGGGTGATCAATTCACAATGGACAATGACGCTTCGCAAGCGACGGACTTCAACTTCCAGATCAGGATTACGCGACCAGACAACGGCACGGTCTATCGCATCACCCCGCAAACGCCCCTCGAGACGCAGCGCATTCCGGTGCAGGCCATCGTGGCCGAGGGGGTGCGCTGGAAGACAATGATGATCTATGTGGACGATCAACCGATTGGCGAGTTCACGTCGTCGCCGGCACGGACGTGGTGGACACTGCGACCGGGATCGCACACCATCACCGCGCTAGTGATGGATGAGCAGGGACAGTCGCTGAAAAGTGAAGCGATCACGGTGCTTGTCACACAGTAACGAGTATCGTCAGGGGATGACCTCACAACACGGGTATAATTGTGATACATTTAGAAAGTTGTGAGCGTGCATGAAGAATTTCGTCATCTTGGTTTTACTGGGCATCATTGCCTATCTCTTGTTCACCAGCGGCATTCTCCAGCGCGCGGTGCAATCGCCGCAAACGTTGTTGACACCGCAAGCGCAAAGCGTGCCGGTGAATGCCAATGGCACACCGCAGATCAGTGTGACGGTCTACTCGCCTTACGGCACGGGCAGCCACCAAACATCAACTTTGGTTCCAGGACGCGAACCACCGCTGACCTTGCTGCCATCAACCGCCGAGGCTGGGACGGTGCCCGATGTGCCGATCTTCACTCCGCCTCCGCCGACGATCATCGTGCCCGAAATTCCGCCGACGTTGGCTCTTCCGAATACGCCCACACCTACGGCGAACTTTACCATCACGTTGGAAGCGCCACACGATGGCGATACAACGAATGCGTCACCGCTGCTCGTCAGCGGTGTCACCATTCCGAACGCCATTGTCAGTGTCAACGACACCGTCGGTCTGGCCGCGGCCGATGGCCGCTTCGCGCTAACAGTGCCGTTGGAACCGGGACCGAATGTGTTGGAAATCATCGCCAGCAAGCCAAATGGCGAGCAGGCTTTCCTCATCGTCACGGTGCTCTACCAGCCGTAGTTCAAACGCCAAATGGGGTTCAGGCCGATCGGGTGTAACGAATCCCGATCGGCTTTTCTACGTCCGCCTGGCGCTTATCCCCCGCTTCTCCCATCGACTTCGTTTGCTAGTTGATGTATGATTAAGTCAACTTCAATCTCCAGGAGGAGCAAAAATGAAACTCATAAAAATGGCGGTAATAGTGGCAGTGGTGTTTGTATTGGGCGGTGTGTTAGGAGTGCGCTTGAACGGCAGCGGTCTACAAGCGACCATTCCACAATTCGCGGCGGTGGCTCAGCCCCCCGCGGCCAGCGAAGCGGCCGCGAGGCCCGTCGGCCTGGTGGGCGTGTTGCAGGCCATCGGCACACAGAGCTTGAGCGTTCAGACCACCGAAGGGATGCAGCTGTTGACAGTCAATGGCACATCCGCGTTAAACCAATTGCAGGTGGGTGACAAAGTGGCTGTGTGGGTGCAGAAACTCAACGGGCAGAGCGTCGTGACGAAGATCGTCGTCGTACCGCAAAGCCCGCAGCGCACGCACTACGTCGGCCTGATCAGCGCCGTCAAGGGCGATCAGCTCGACGTGGTAGGCCAGCAGGGCGAGACGACAACCTTCCGCTTTGACCAAACGTTGCAAGCGTTGCCTGACGCGAATCATAAACCCAAGGTAGGCGATCAGGTGACTGTCGTTGCCAAGCCCGATCCGCTGAGTGATGGTTGGCTGGCCGTAGCGATCGTCAAGCAATAAACTCGCCTCACCCAAGTGCACACAAAAAAGCGCGGCCCGATCGGTGGGACCGATCGAGCCGCGCTGCTATACGTGGGAATAAAGTCGCGCTACGCTGCTTGCGCTTTCGCGGCGAGCACGCGTTCGACGCTCTGCAGTAATTCCTGCGGGCCAAAGGGCTTGGTCACGTAATCGTCGACCTTGGCAATGTGCAGGCCCAGAATCTTATCGATGCTCTGCGCCTTAGCCGTCACCACGATCACAGGAATGTGCTTCAACTCCGGATCGGCCTTCATCTGCTGATAGACTTCCCAGCCATCCATATCCGGCATCATCAGATCCAACAGCACCAGATCAGGCTTCACGCGCCGAATGGCGTCCAGCCCTTCCAGGCCGCCCGTCGCTCCAGTCAGATCAAACCCTTTGCGGCCCAGAATCAAGCGAATCAGATCGATGATTTCAGGCTCGTCTTCTACGCAGACAACTTTCTTCTTGTTTTCAGCCATGAGAGCGCTCCTGTGGCGTACTGTCAGAGACAGTTTACCCCGAAACTACCTCGTTCGTCAATAAGAATTTGGTTGGGTTAAGATATAGACGTGATTATAGCACGATTTCCAACTGCGCCAATTTTACGAACTTTGCTGGCGGGCGCAAAAGTCACGCACGGTCTCATACAGGGCCTGCACGCCAAAGGCAAACGCCTCAAGGCCGACGCGCTCATCGTGGCCGTGCACCAGACCATCGAACGGCGTGTCCGGCTGCAACTTGAGCGGCGCAAAACCGTAGCACTGCGTCCCCAACTGCGCAAACAGCTTGGCATCGGTCGCGCCAGCCATCATATAGGGAACCGCGATCGCGCCGGGATCCGATCGGGCGATCTGCTGTTCGATCAGTTTGAACAGCGGGGTCTCGCTCGATACTTCCAGCGGCGGTGAGGTATGCTCGATCGTGATCTCGATCCCCTCGCCCAAACGCGGGCGGACTTCGGCCAGGAACGCTTCCACATCGATGCCGGGCAGCATCCGGCCATCCAAAATCGCTTCGGCTTCGGAAGGGATGACGTTGGCTGTGTAGCCGGCCCGCAATTGATTGGGGGACACGGTGTTGTGAAAGATCGCGTGCAGCGCATCGGCCAACGCGCGATCGGGCATGGCCTTCGATGCAGCGTCGTGCAGCAACGGATTCAGCATGGCAGATAACAACAAGCCGGTGGTACCGCCCACCGATCGAGCCAACCGCTGCACGTAAGTCGAGGCGGTCGCCGTGAAATGCAAGGGCAGTGGATGAGCCATCACGCGATCGATCGCGTGCACCAGATGCAGCACCGCATGATCGGCATGTGGCACCGAACCGTGACCGGGTTTGCCCCGCGCGCGAATCTTGAGCCAGCACGTTCCCTTCTCCGCGCACATGATCGGATAGAACTTTTTGCCTTCCAAATAGAGCGTATGGCCGCCCATTTCGCTGAGGCCGTATTCGGCGCGCACAAGATCGGGATGATGTTTGACCAGCCACTCCGCGCCAACGTCGCTGTCGATTTCTTCATCGGATGTGGCGGCAAAGATCACATCGCGATGCAGTTGGACGTTGTTCCGCTTTAGCAACAAGAGCGTGATCAACTGCATCGCAGTGACGTTCTTCATATCCAACGCGCCGCGCCCCCACACAAAACCGTCGGCCACGTCTCCGCTAAAGGGCGGATGCGTCCAATGTTGAGGTTCGGCCGGAACCACATCGAGGTGATTGTAGAGCAGCAGCGGCGGCAGCGATCCATCGCCCTTCAAGCGCGCGATGACATTGCCACGCTGCGGGGCCGACTCCAGCACGATCGGCTCAAAGCCCTCCACGCGCAGCACACCCGCCAAATACTCGACGGCGGCGAGTTCGTTGCCGGGGGGATTGGTCGTATCGATGCGGAGCAGCGCTTGCAAATGGTGAACAGCTTCGGCAGTGATGGCTTTCCAGTTAAGTGCGGTGGACATGCAGAAAGTATACCAGAAGTGATGCGTGGTGCGTGGTGCGTAACGAGTAATAAGTAACGAGTAACCCATTGCCTGCACTCCGTTGACAGGGACGCGGCTTTGTTGCACACTGGGCGGGCATAACGTCTGCCGCCGAAAGTGAACGTCTCATGCCCAAAGCGCGCTTGTGGTTGTTTGTCGGATTAGGGTTGTTGTTGATCGTCGTCAGTTTAGTGTTGTCTCCAATGTTACTCTCGCCATCCGCCGTTCCAGCGCCATCATTCACCTCAACACCGACGGTTATCACGCCGCCGACACGTGTTGTAGCCGCAATGTGGGATGTGCGCAAACTTCCAACGGTGACACCGCCTGCATCGAGTGAACCAACACTCCCCCCCGCAGCGCTTATCATGCACGCCGCGCCGACGGCGACGCCTGGGTCGCCACCAACCATGATCCCACTTCCTACTACGACGCCCACCAATACACCTTTCCCTACACCGACCCCCGTCGTAGCCACAGGTCACGACAGCGTACCTATGGTGGAAATTCCGGCTGGGAATTTCATCATGGGCTCCGATTATGATGACGCTGATCAACGCACTCAAAGCTGGTTACGTGAGTATTCTAGGGGTGGGGAGATCAGAAATTTCACAAATGAGTCCCCGAAGCTAACGGTTGATGTCCCCCTTTTTTCCATTGACCAGTTTCCAGTTACCAATGCCCGCTATCAGGCATGTGTCAAAGCTGGAGTGTGTGAACAAATAGAGCGCACAAGCCCTGAATTACCATCCGACTATGCCTCTAATTCTCAATATGATGACAACTCCGTTTATGGCGTTGACTGGAACAATGCTATGACTTACTGCGCTTGGGTAGGCAAACGCTTGCCTACAGAGGCGGAATGGGAGAAAGCGGCTCGTGGGACGGATGACCGCGTTTATCCGTGGGGGAACGTCTGGGAAGAAAGTGACGTGACTCCGCTTCTATCGCCAATCGGTCGTCATCCCAAAGGTGCCAGTCCTTACCAAGTTCAAGACATGTTAAAGGCGGGCGGGGAATGGACATCGGATCTGATCCAGTACTATCCAGGCAATTCAACTTCCAGCTATGGCGCTTATGAACATTCCATCGATCGTTCCTCATGGCGAGTGGTGCGTGGTCTGTCGAGTCACAGCGACTCATTTCACTGGGTCACAGTGCGGTTTGGAGTTAACCCTGTAGCTCAGGGGGATATCGGGTTCCGTTGTGCCCGCGGACAAACACCTCCTCCCACTTTGGAGAGTATGCTTGTGAACGTTGAAGTTCCCGGAACGCCTCAGCCTATGGAGCAGGTTGATTTAAGCAATATGGGTTACGTCCCTGCAGGAATATTTGTCATGGGACACACTGAGCCATACACTAACTCGCAGGGTATCAATGAGCGCGCTGATGCTATACCAGCTCACGTGGTCGATCTCAGTGCATTCCATATTGACCGCTATAAGGCCACTTACTCCGATTACGCCAAGTTTATAAACGAGCTGGGAGGACACGCGTTAACCTGTAGTGGCTTTAACTGTATAGCCGTTCGCCATCCGAGTGATCCACATTCTTCTGCGGATCATCACATTCTCCTAAAGGATGGACGATACCAAGTCGACCCAGGTTTCGAGAATTTTCCCGTCGATCATGTAACCTGGTATGGAGCTGAAGCCTATTGCACTTGGCAAGGCAAACGACTGCCGACAGAAGCAGAGTGGGAAAAAGCGGCTCGGGGAACGGATGGACGGCTATATCCATGGGGCAACGACTGGGACCCTCAGGCGACTATAGACTTGTTACATCCTTATGCCATTGGCAGTCAACCCCTTAATCTTAGCCCATATGGGGCGTACGATATGTGGGGGAATCATACCGAATGGGTAGCGGACCTGTATGCTTCCAACTACTACCTATATAGTCCTTTGGACAATCCAACAGGTCCATTGGAAAGTGAATGGCGCGTCCAACGCGCACTAGGGGGGCGTGTCGGTGGACTCCCCGACCGTATTGCCTTTGAGTCAGACTCGTATTTTGGCAGTTTTCGTTGCGCCTACGCCCCTCATTAGCAACTCGCCTTGTTAGGCGCACCATCTTCGCCTTTCTTCACGCAATACGCAATACGCATTATAATGTCGCGCATGACCGATCGACTTGTTCAACCCAACGACACTGCTTTGCTCCTCAGCCGCGATCACAAGCGCTACCTCATCCGTCTGCTGGCCGACAGCGAGCTGCACACCCATCGCGGCATCATCAAGCACAACGACTGCATCGGCGGGCCGTGGGGGCGCGAGATGAAGACCCATCTGGGCTACCCCTTCCTGCTGCTCGATCCCTCCACCGCCGATCTGATTCAAGACATCAAGCGCACGACGCAGATCATCTTTCCGAAAGATGTCGGCTACATTCTATTGAAATTGTCCATTCAACCGGGCGTGACCGTGCTGGAGGCCGGAACCGGATCGGGTGGACTGACGTTGGCGTTGGCGCGCGCGGCCATGCCGGGCGGCCGCGTGATTTCCTACGAGGTACGGCCCGACATGCAGAACCTGGCGCGCAAAAATCTCGATCGGGTGGGCCTGCTCGATCAGGTGGAGTTCAAGCTCAAAGACATCGCCGAAGGGTTTGATGAAGACGGCGTCGACGCGGTGTTTCTCGATGTGCCGGAACCGTCGAACTATCTGGGCGTGGCCTCGCGGGCGCTGCGCAGCGGCGGCTACTTCGGCACGCTGGTGCCCACGACCAACCAGATTCAGCGGCTGCTCGATCGGATGGCCGAGTATCCCTTCGGCCTGATCGAAGTGGAAGAGCTGATGCTGCGCGGCTACAAGACGGTCGCTCAACGCCTGCGCCCGCTCGATCGCATGATCGGCCACACGGGCTACCTGCTCTTCGCGCGCAAATTCGAGCGGACGATCATCGAAGATGTTCCGGCCGAAGTGCCCGTCGCGTCCGATGATGATCTGCCCGATGTGGGGTAAATAGAAACCGGGTTTCTCCATTCTGAACAGAACCTCGTGTTAGCATGGAGAAACCCGGTTTCTGATGCCAAATAAAATCGCCGAGTGGCCTGGGCCACTCGGCGATTCGCTTTCACAAACGAGCGGAAGATTATGCTTCCTCTTCTTCCTCGGTCTTGCCCTTCTTGATCACTTCCGGCTCGGCCGCCACAGCCTCGGTTGTCGCAGCGACCGCTTCGACTTCTTCACCGGCCAGGTACGACACACGCGCCACGGTCGCTTCGGGGTCAACCATCAACTTGACCGCGTCGGGCACCTTCAAGTCGCTGACACGGATCACATCGCCGACCTTATCCAGCGTATTCACATCGATCGCGATGGCGTCGATCAGGTCGCCGGGCAAGCATTCGATCTCGATCGAATCCATGGCGTGAATCAACACGCCTTCGTTGCGTGTCACCGCGGGTGAAACACCCTCGTAGCGAATCGGAATTTCCACCGTGATCTTCTCGGACATCGAGACGCCGAAGAAGTCCACGTGCCACAGTGTGCCCTTGATCGGCTCACGCTGCACCTCACGCACCAACGCCATGCGTGATTCGGGCGTGCCGTCGATGTTCAACTTCACCAGGCGGCTGCCACCGGCGCGCGTCAGGACGCGCAGCAACTCGCGCGTATTGGCCTGCAGCACCACTGGATCACCATGGCGGCTGTACAGCACGGCCGGCACATCGCCGGCGCGGCGCAGGGCGCTGACTTGCTTACCCTTGACAGTGCGCAGCTTCATGTTCAATTCAATCTGTTCCATAGTTCCATCTCCTCGAGGTTTGGCCCTTGCGCGCCGCCCCTCCACTAATTTAGGCCCGGCGCAAACGCCCGAGCAAATTCAACAAGAATAAAACCGCCCCGGCCACTGCGCCGATGAGGGCGGCACTGCGCCAGTCGAGCAGCGCCTTTACTTCGCCTTCGGCATTGCCGGCGCACAGGATCAACGCCTTGACATTGGCCGCCTGCACTTCATCACCGGCGAGCATCAACACGAAACTATCGGCCACCGTCGCATCGGTGGTACGCACCAGGCCCAGACCCGATTGTTCCACCGCCAGCGTTTCGGTGCGCGCGCCCACCATGACACTGCTGCTAATGCGCACCGTTTCAGCTTCGACTAACTGTGCTGCCGAGCTCTTCATCTCAACCGCATCGGCATCCACCGTCCGCGCCGCCGATTGAGCCATCTCCACCCGATCGGCATCGATGTGACCCGCGCTGGACTGCGACATCCTCACGGTTTGCCCGCTGACGTCGTTCAATTGTTGTTGAGCAATTTCGGTAACATCGACGCTCATGGGAACCCCCTGATCAATGATCAATGAACAATGAACAATGGTCAAACTAAGTTGGGCGTGACTTGCGTAAAGCAAACAAAAGGGCGCGGCCTCAGTTGCGGCGACCCGCCCTTCACGACCTTCTTAACAGCGGC
This sequence comes from Thermoflexales bacterium, assembly GCA_041738395.1. GTDB lineage: Bacteria > Chloroflexota > Anaerolineae > Fen-1058 > Fen-1058 > Fen-1058. Next base: position 25,841 of record JBGSPW010000098.1, on the reverse strand, counting down.
GCGATTTTACCTGTGTTACAGGCTTTCGTCAAGCAAGATACACTCACGTTCACGACGCTCGCCAACCGCGTCCTCGCGGGCGATGAGCATGCTACTGCCTATGGTATAATCTCCGCGCGCCCCAAACGGACGCCTAGATTGGATTCCTCTGTGTCACGCATCATTGTCTCACTGGACCTCGAAACCACCGGTCTCGATCCCTATCGCGATGCCATCATCGAAATCGGCGCGGTGAAATTTCGCGGGGATGAAGTGCTCGATACCTTCTCAACGCTGATCAACCCGGGCCGCTCGATTTCATCGAAGATTACGGACTTGACCGGCATTGCCGATCAGGATGTGGAGAACGCGCCGCACCTGCCTGAGGTGCTGCCGCGCCTGTCCTCGTTCGTGCGCGATCTACCCATCATTGCTCACAACGTCAGTTTCGATCTGAGTTTCCTCAACAAGCAGCGCCTATTCCTGGACAACCTCAACGTCGATACGTTTGAATTGGCGGGCATGTTAATCCCGCACGCCGAACGCTACAACCTCGGTTCGCTGGCGCGCGAGACGGGCATCACTCTGCCCGCCACACACCGCGCGTTGGACGACGCGCTCGTCGCGCATGCCCTCTATCAAAAGATGTTCGAGCGGGCGTGCGACATTCCGGTGAAGACGCTCGAAGAAATCGTCAAGCACGCGCAGAAGATCGGCTGGGCACCCGCCATTTTCTTTGCGGATGCGCTGCAGGCCAGCAGTCGCGGCGCGTTCTCAAGCGGCAGCATCGGCGCACAGTTGAAGGCGAAGGGGTTGGCGCCTAAAGGCCAGGCCCCTATCTTCGTGCCGAAGAAAACCGAAAAATCGCTGCGCCCCAGCGACGAGATCGAACCGCTCAAGGTCGATGCGATTGCCGCCCTGCTAGAAACCGATGGCGCTTTCGAGAAGACCTTCCCGCATTTCGAGCATCGCCCGCCGCAAGTGGAGATGCTGCGCGCCGTGGCCGCTGCGTTCAACGAAGGCCAACATCTTTTGGTGGAAGCGGGCACCGGCACCGGCAAATCGATCGCCTATCTGCTCCCGGCGATCCATTGGGCCGCGCAGAATGGTCGACGCGTGGTGGTGTCTACCAACACGATCAACCTGCAAGAGCAGCTCGCCACGAAGGATGTGCCCGATCTGCAAAAGATTCTGCCGTTCGAATTTCGCGCGGCGGTGCTCAAAGGCCGATCACATTATCTCTGCCCCTCGCGCCTGCAATTGCTGCGGCGGCAAGGCCCGGCCAACGCCGATGAACTGCGCGTGTTGACCAAGGTTTTGCTGTGGTTACCCTCAACGCTGAGCGGCGATGGCGATGAGCTGTTCATCCCCAACGCCACCGAGCGCACCGTGTGGACGCGCCTCAGCGCCGATAATGAATCATGCACCGCCGAGCGCTGTGCGGCCAACGATTGCTTCTTCCATCGCGCGCGGCAGGCCGCCGAAGCGGCCCATGTGCTGATCGTGAATCACGCGCTGCTGCTGGCCGATGTGGCCGTGGAAAATCGCGCCCTGCCCGAATACGATTATCTCATCGTCGACGAAGCGCATCATCTGGAAGATGCCGCCACCGATCAGCTGAGCTTCTCCACCAGCCGCGCGCAGCTCAAGCGCTTCCTGCAAGAGATCGGCCGGCTGGATCGCAACAAAGCTGACGGGGTGTTGGCCGATGTCGTGGGGCGCATTCGCGCCAGCGTGCCGCAGCAGATCGCCGACAAGACCGACGAATTTGCGATCAAGATTGCCGACGGGATCGATCGGTCCCAGAGCTTTGCCGAAGAGCTGTTCGATCATCTGATCGATTTTGCGAGGCAGAACGTCGAAGGCCGCAGCGACTATGCGCAGCGCGTCCGCCTGACGCAGGGTCTGCGCTCACAACCCGCGTGGAGCACGATCGAGATCGCGTGGGACAATCTCAGCGCGCCGTTGTTTGCCGTGGCCGATGGGTTGGCGCGCCTCAACAGTGCGCTGCGCGACATGGCCGAGTACGACATTCCCGATTACGAAGAAGTGACCGCGCGCGTCGGCTCGTATGCGCGCTCGCTGGACGAGATCCGGCGCAACATGAACGCGCTCCTCACCAAGCCGGTGACCGGCGAAGTGTACTGGCTCGAGATCGAAGAAAACCGATCGGGGCGGGGCAGCGACCGCACATTGCTCAACATCCATTCGGCGCCGCTGCACGTGGGACCGCTGATGCAAAAACACCTGTGGTCCACCAAGCAATCGATCGTGTTGACGTCGGCCACGCTGCGCACCGCCAAGAGCTTCAACTTTGTGCGCAGCCGTCTGTCGGCGGAAGACATGGACGAGCTCGCCGTGGGTTCGCCGTTCGATTACAAATCATCCACGCTGTTATACCTGGTAACGGATGTGCCTGAACCCGGCCAGCCCGGTTTCCAACAGGCCGTCGATAAGGGCTTGATTGCGCTGGTCACTGCGATGCAAGGACGCACGCTCGCTTTGTTCACGTCCTATGCCTCGTTGAAGGCCACCGCGAAGGGCATCACGACGGCGCTGGATCAGGAAGATATTTTGGTCTACGCCCAGGGCGATGGATCATCGCGGCGGCAGTTGATGGAGAGTTTCAAGAACGCTGAACGCGCCGTACTGTTAGGCACGCGCTCCTTCTGGGAAGGCGTCGATGTTCCCGGCGAGTCGTTGTCGTGCTTGGCGCTGACGCGGCTACCCTTCGCCGTGCCCAACGATCCGATCTTCGCCGCGCGGTCGGAAACATTCGACGAACCGTTCATGCAATATTCCGTGCCCGACGCGATTCTGAAGTTCCGCCAGGGCTTTGGTCGCCTCATTCGCGCCAAAACCGATCGGGGTGTGGTGGCCGTGTTCGATAAGCGCCTGCTCACCAAGCAATATGGCCAGCAGTTCCTGCAATCGCTGCCAGACTGCACCGTGCGGCGCGGCCCCTATGCCGATCTGGCTAAAGCGGCCGCGGCGTGGATGAAAATGTAGGACAAGCGAAGCACTCCCCCAGAAGATGGGGACTTCGTGCGCAGCACGTGTTGTCAACTTGTCTTACAATGGTATAATCGCCCCGCAATCTTATACTCGCTGGCATCTTCCAGCGACAGAATCAGGAGCAGTTGCAGCACTATGATTGACGTGAATGAACTCCGCAAAGGCACGACGTTTGAACTGGAAGGCCGGCTCTTCCGCGTGCTGGAATACTCGCATAACAAGCCGGGCCGGGGCAATGCCACCATCCGCACCAAGGTGCGCGACATCCGCAGCGGATCGACGTTTGAAAAGACGTTCGGGTCGGGCGATCGCGTGCAGGACATCCGCATCGAGAACTTGCAGATGCAGTATCTGTATCACGACGGCAATCTGTATCACTTCATGGACACGACCACCTACGATCAGATCGCGCTGGATGCCAAGCTGCTGGACGACGCGGTGAATTACCTGAAAGACGGCATGAATGTCATCGTGCAGGACTACAACGGCGAAGCGCTGGGCGTGGACATGCCCATCACCGTCGATCTTAAGATCGTGCAGGCCGACGTCGCCGTGAGAGGCGATACGGCTTCCGGCGCTAGCAAGTTGGTCACGGTCGAGACGGGCTATCGGGTGCAGGTGCCGCTTTTCGTCAACGAAGGCGATACCATTCGCATCGACACGCGCACCGGCGAATACCTGACCCGAGTGTAATACAAAGACCTGCCAGGTTTCTAAAAACCTGGCAGGTCTTATCAGAGAAACGGACGGGGCCGCTGGCCTCGTCCGTTTTGTATTCATTTGTAAGTTAGCTGATGCGGGGAATGGCGCCGGGCAGGGTGCGGCCCAGCAGCTTCTCTACCGCAATGGTATGGCTGCACTGCTGATGCATAATGAAAAACTCGCAATTGCACTTCCACTTGCCGTCGTCAAATTCCACCGGGTGGACTTGATGGGCGCCCCGCACGTTGACCTTGAGTTGGGTAAATTCAAAGCGCTCTGGCTCATAGGAATACTTGATGCCTTTTTCGATCTTCACAGCCATTTCTGAATTCATGCCGCTGCCTCCTTGGGAGAGTGAGAGTGTGCGAAACAAAAAAGCACGACGCCCGTTAAGGCCATCGTGCTTTGGCGACCACGCTTGAGACTTTTGCTGAACTGCGGCTTGCGATGTGCAAGGGAGATATCCTCCTTTCTTAGGTTTAGTATAGGCCAGGATGCCCTCCCCTGTCAACCCTTGAATTACCTGTTTTTCCTGACGATTGTCATACGCTTCCAGCACGCTGAGAGATTATGACGTTTGTTCCCCGCCCGATCGGCTGTCGCGCCCCGGCGAAATTCAGACACCGGCCTTCAATACAATTCCGTCCCGTTTGCGGCGAATACGGGCGTGCGATATACTCATCCTAGCCAAGCATCCCGCCATTTTTCAGCCAAGGGACAACCATGCTCAATTCGCGGAAACCTCTGTCACCGTTTTCGATCGTCATTTTCGGCGCAACCGGCGATTTGACACACCGCAAGATATTGCCGGCGTTCTACACGCTGGCCCAACAAGACTTGCTGCCCGAGCAATTCCACATCATCGGTTTTGCGCGCCGCGACTGGACAGACGACACATTCCGCGCCGAGATGCGGCACAGCCTGGAGCAGTTTGGCCGCGTTCCCTTCGAGGCGGCCGCGTGGGATAGGTTCGCCGCGAACCTGCACTATCACCGCTCGGATTTTGATCAGGCCGCCGGCTATCCACAGTTGAACGAATTGCTCGATCGACTTGGTTCGCCGGCCGCCGCTAATCGTTTTTTCTATCTGGCCACCCCGCCGGAAGCCTATCCCGTCATCGTGCAGCAGCTGGGCGCGGCCGGACTGAATCACAGCGAACACGGCTGGACGCGCATCATCATCGAAAAGCCGTTCGGGCGCGATCTGCAATCGGGCGTGGTGTTGAACCAGCAGGTGCACGAGGTCTTCGCCGAAGAGCAGGTGTATCGCATCGATCATTATCTGGGCAAAGAGACGGTGCAGAACCTGATCGTGTTCCGGTTTGCCAACGCGATCTTCGAACCGATCTGGAATCGCAACTACATCGATCACGTGCAGATCACGGTGGCCGAAACGGTGGGCGTGGAATCGCGCGCGGGATATTACGACACCGCGGGCGTGGGCCGCGATATGCTGCAAAGCCACTTGCTGCAACTGCTGACGTTGATGGCGATGGAACCGCCGTATGCGTTTGACGCGCGCGCGCTGCGCGATGAGAAAGTGAAAGTGCTGCAAGCGCTGCATCCCATTCAACCGGCCGACACGCTGCCGGCGCAATACATCGGTTATCGCAACGAAAAAGGCGTCGCGTCCAAATCGCAAACGCCCACGTTTGCGTCCGTGAAACTGTCCATCGACAATTGGCGCTGGCAAGGAGTGCCGTTCTTCTTGCGCTCCGGCAAACAGTTGGCCGACAAGACCACGGAAATCTCGATCGTGTTCAAACGCCCGCCGCATTCATTGTTTCCCCTGGCGCCCGACGAGCTGCTCACGCCCAATACGTTGACGCTGTGCATTCAACCCGACGAAGGCATGCACTTGCGCTTTGAGGCTAAACTGCCCGGCGCCAGCATGCAGCGCCAGACCGTGGATATGAATATGAATTACGCGCAAGACTTCAACGGCGCGCCGCTGCCCGAAGCGTATGAACGTCTGCTGCTCGACGCGCTGCAGGGCGATGCCGCCTTGTTTACGCGGTCTGACGAAATTGAGTTGGCGTGGCAAGCGATCGATCCGGTGATTCAGGCGTGGGAAACGGGCGCTGTCCCGCTGTTCTTCTACGAACCCGGTTCGTGGGGTCCGCATGAGGCAGCGAAATTCCTGGGCGAAGGACGCGGTTGGCGCGGTCATTGCGGTGATTTTGATGAGGCCTGACGGATTGCCGCGCAGTCGCCATTACCCGATCGGGTGAGCACATGGCCTCTTTGCCATCTGATCGACCGCCTGGCTCGATGGTTATACTTGTAGCACATCGTGTGACAGATTGTCGCGAAAACAGTCGATCTTAATCTGTGTCATTGATCACCCCGCCTAAGTGCAATCTGCCACTGCCCATCGCTGGCAGATTTTTGTATTCTGTCTGCCATGAATGCGCCATCATCGCAGACTGCGCCACCCATTCGCATCTCACTGATGTGCGAAAGCCCGATCGTGTATAAGACGCTCGGGCCGCGCCTCAGCGCCGATCGCTCGTTCGAGGTGGTGGGGTCGCATGATTGCCTGATCGAGCTCGTGCCGGAGGTACTGGCCCTACAGCCGCACGTGGTCATTCTGGGCATCAGCCGCATCACCCATTTCAACATGCTGATCTGCAAGGCCCTCCGGCAAGCGGCGCCGGAAGTACGCATTGTCATTTTGCCCTCGTACGTAGCCCCGGAAGATACGCAGAACGCACTCGACTGTGGCGCGGATGTCGTGATCGAAAAGAGCATCGACACCCCCGTCCTGGTGGAGCACATCCATACGCTGGTCGGCTAATCCGTCTAGTTTATGGAATAATCCCCATCTTTCGCCTGGCGCGTCGCCTGCGCTTCGCACAGGATACGGCGTGGTGGGATGAAATTCCCTTTACCGTCGTTTTACCCGATAGCACGCAAATTCGGTTATAATTGCGTCGGCTTCGGCTATACTTTTGTGTTGGAGGAGAGAACCATGTTGAAGAAAACCCCTATGGCGAGCGGCAAGAAGGTGAAGGTGACGTTCGAACTGCCCGCCAACGGCGCAGAAACCGTGTCCGTGGTCGGCGATTTTAACGACTGGGACAAGGAGGCCACGCCGTTGAAGAAGCGCAAGAAAGACGGCGTCTGGTCAGCCTCGCTGAACCTGCCCGTCGATCAGAGTTTCCAGTTCAAATACTGGATCAACGACGAGCGCTGGGAAAACGACTGGGCCGCCGATGACTACGTTCCCAATGGCTTTGGCGGCGACAACTCGATCTTGAAAACCTAGCAGCGATCGAGAGTTCAGCTAATCGCAGAGACACGGACTTACAGAGAGTTGATATTGACTCTGTGAATCCGTGTCTTTGTGGTTGATGCAGTCCAGAGGTCTTCCGATCTTTACGAGAAAAGCCCTGGCAGAAACCGGGTTTCTCCGCGTTAGTCGTTCAATTCCATTTGGAATCGCCTGCGCGGAAACCCGGTTTCTGCGATGGCCCATAATCCCGTTTAACTCGGAAGAACCTGTTCTACGAAAGGGCACCTATGATTATTTTCGGACGCGACATCTGCGGCGATCTGGAAAATTCGATGCGGCGCGAATGGCTGGTGACCAACGGCACGGGCAGTTATGCCTGTGGCACGATTGCCGGGGCCAACACCCGTTGTTATCACGGGGTGCTGGTGGCGGCCTTGCAAGCGCCCGTGGCCCGCACCCTGCTCGTGGCGAAGATCGATGCGACGGCGCATCTGCGCGGCGCGCCGTATCAACTCGACACCAACGAATGGAACAACGACACGATCGATCCACACGCCTATCAGTGGATCGAATGGTTCCAACTCGATGGAACCATTCCCGTCTGGACGTTCGCGCTGGCCGAGGCGCAGTTGATCAAGCGCCTCTGGATGGTGCATGGTCACGCTACGACGTTTGTCACGTACACGCACGCTCGCGGCCGCGATCCGATCGATCTCGATCTGAAAGTCCTCGTCACTTACCGCGATCATCACAACGAAACGCAGGGCGATTGGCTGCCGAGTGTGGCGCTGCAGCCGGATGAGACCACCGTGCGCGTCGAGGCGTTCGATGGCGCGACGCCCTACTTCGTGAAAGTGGCGCGCGGCAAGTACGCGCCGATCGATCACTGGTACCGCCACTTCAAGCATCACGTCGAGACAGAACGCGGCCTCGACGATGTGGAGGACCTGTACGCCGCAGGCACATTTCGCGTCACGCTGCAGCCTGGCGAAACGATCGCGCTGGTGGCGACGACGGAAGAAGAGGCCGCGCCGGAGTCGGCGGCCCTCGATTGGCAAGCTGCGCTCGACGCCGAACAAAAACGCGCACGGGCGCTGATCGTCCAATCCGGTCTTGATCAACAACCGGACTGGATTCAACAGCTGGGTCTGGCCGCCGATCAGTTCATCGTCGATCGATCATTCGGATCGGAAATCGGCAAGACCATCATCGCGGGCTATCACTGGTTCAGCGATTGGGGCCGCGACACGATGATCGCCCTGCCGGGGCTGTGCCTGACCACCAAGCGCTATGATGTCGCCAAGACAATCCTCAAGACCTTTGCGGCCTTTGTCGATCAAGGGATGCTGCCCAATCGCTTTCCCGATCAGGGCGAGCCGCTTCGCGCGGAATACAACACGGTCGATGCGACGTTGTGGTACTTCCACGCCATCGATGCGGTGGCGTCGGCGACGAACGATTGGTCACTGGTGCGCGAGTTGTATCCGGTGTTGAAAGATATCATCGCGTGGCACGTGAAGGGCACGCGTTATCAGATTCACGTCGATCGAGATGGCCTGCTGTATGCCGGTGAATCCGGCGTGCAGTTGACGTGGATGGATGCGAAGGTGGACGATTGGGTGGTGACGCCCCGCATCGGCAAGCCGGTAGAGATCAATGCGTTGTGGATTCACGCCCTGCGCCTGATGGCGAAGTTCGCGCAACACGCCGGCCAGGCCAACGAGGCAGCAGCGTATCTCGCACGCGCCGAGCAAGCGACGCAGAGTTTCCAGCGGCGCTACTGGTACGGCGAGGGCGGCTACCTCTACGATGTGATCGACGGGCCGAACGGCAACGATTCGTCCCTGCGTCCCAATCAACTCTTTGCGCTGTCTCTGGAACCCGATCTACTCACGCCCGAAGCTGCGCGATCGGTGATCGATGTATGCGCGAAGCAGTTGCTCACTTCGTACGGAATGCGATCGCTCGCGCCGACGCACGAAGATTACGAGGGCAGCTTCACCGGCGATCGCTATGCGCGTGACGGCGCGTATCATCAAGGCACGGTATGGAGCTGGCTGATCGGCCCATTTGTGGAAGCGCACTTCAACGTCTATCACGATCAAGCTACGGCCTTGAGCTATCTGCGTCCCTTCGCGCAGCACCTGAACGATCTCTGTGCGGGCAGCATCAGCGAAGTGTTTTACGGCGATGCGCCGCATTTGCCGCGCGGCTGTGTGGCTCAAGCATGGAGCGTGGCGGAAGTGCTGCGAATGTGGGTGAAGTTGGCCGTGATACGTGAAACGTGATGCGTGAAGATGGCCTGGTTCCGTAGCACGCTTTCACGTAGCGCGTTTTCTGCCCCACACGGCATACAGTGAATCGAACTGCGATCCCGGCGATCGGTCTTGATACACACATCCTTCAGTCGATTTAGAGAAAGGGGGGCGATATGTATTGCTTCATGTGCGGTCGGCCTGCTGCCAGTCAATGCCCGATCTGTCGGCGATTCTACTGCCCACACCATGGTGGTCGCCGATGTGTTGAGTGTACTCGTTCAGCGGTGGAATCAGGAGCACTGCCATTTCAAACGACAGACGCCTCACTGATTATCGTGTCAGAAACTCAGTCTCTGGAACCAGTCCGGTCTGGTTCCCTTCAGCGGACTATTGCGGTCGGCGCACAACAGGAGTGTCAAGGGCTGATTTTGAGCCTTATCTCTATCGAAGTCTACGACGATGGGTTCGTTGCAAACTTTCGATTGGCTGTGGCAGGCCCGCCGAAGAGCGCCGAGCAGTTGCCAGGAGTGATGCCGATACTAACGGCCAGCGCCACGGAGTCAGACAACGTGGTTTACTTTGCGTATCCTAGACCGGCCATGGGCCCGCCCGGAGATTGGTACGCCTCTCTCAGATTTGCGCCGCCGCTGCGTGATACAAGTCGCTATCTAACCATAGCTGTCATTAAGATCGAATGGCTTCCCCGGCAACCCTCTTCCAAGATCATTGAGTGGCTAGGCCCATGGACGTTTGAGGTAACATTGATCGCTGACGCCCCATGCTGAAGATTCGGCGATTGATGGAGTGTGTCCAAGGTTGATGGGAGTCTGCACTGGTTATCCACTATGTATCGCATCTGGAAAGTATTTTGATAACGAGTTATATCAATTCGATGAAACGCGTCACACTGACGATTCTGCTCACTCTTCTGTGGTTGACTGTGGCAATTGCCTATCAGCCGCTGTCACGATCTTACGCGCTATCCTTCGCACAATCCAGTAGCAACTCAGCCTTGCCGTTAACCACTGCCCAGCTCACTACATCGCTGGGCAGCAGCCCTGTGGTTACCGACCTCGTCGCGCCGCAAATCCGCGTGTGGCCGCTGGATGGCAGCCTCGTCAGCCTGGATGGTCAGGCCCCCGTGCAGAGCCACGGAATATCATTCGTCGCGGGTCGATTCGATCGGGCGGCCGAGTTCAGTCGTGCCGCCAACAGTACGTTGGCTTACCGCGCGGCAGGCAACATCGATCCCAATGAAGGCAGTCTGGCGTTGTGGATCAGGCCGACCTATGATTTAGCCGCTGCCGATCGTGATCATTCCCTGTTGTTCTCGTATGCAATCGATCGCGATAATGAACTGTTGATCGAAAGCGACGACGGTTGTGTAACACTGAGCCAGCGCAATCAAGGCCGCTTATTTCCTGGAACATGTCAACAGGTTCCTAACTGGCGAGCCGGTGAATGGCATCATCTGGCAGTGATGTGGTCGGCCAGCGCGAACCGCATGGCTGTGACCTATGACTGCGCCCAGACCGCAACGGGAGACTATCGCGCTTTGAACGGGATCGCCGACCTTTTTTATCTGGGCAGTGACGCCGCCGGACGAACAATCGATGCCGCCCTGGACGATGTGCGCCTGAGCCGCCGCGCCCTCACCGCGAACGAGGTCGCAGCGATATGCCGCGATCGACCTTTGCCCCATGATAAAGTTACCAACCCATCTGCGCCGATGGGGCCTGCACCCTTGAACACTCTACAGCCGATCACGGGGCTGCTGCCCTACGGAACGATCTCTTTCACCTTGAGTCTCACGACGACAGCGCCAGCCGATTGCCGTTGGAGTGAGATCACCTCAACGCTGTATGTCTCCATGCCGCACGAGTTCCAAACAGGACAAGGATTGGTCTCTCACAGCACACCGATCAACGGTGTCGCCGCGTCGGCCGATCGGCGTTTCTACGTGCGCTGTCGAGATGTAGCGACGGGCCGCGACCCGGATGGTGCGGAGCAACAAACGCACGTGCGCGTGCTCGGCCCCTGGTCAAGCCGCTATCCGCGCCTCGCCAATCTGTGGAATGACTTCACGATCAATCCGGGCGCTGACTTTGTAGCCAGCTTCGATCTCCATATCGTTTTCGGCGGACCGAACCCGGCCAGTCAAGCTCCCGACATACGCGCGGTGAATCCCAACGCCAAAGTTCTGTTGACGACGCATGCGACGTATGGCGTGCCGGGCATCGATTCGCCGGCGACCGAATGGTGGTACAGCCAACCGGGCGATCCGGATTACAACTGTCTGCTGCGCAATACGCAGGGATCGATCCTGCTCGTCGCGTACTGGAACCATCCGATGTACAACCTGACCGTGCCGTACTGCCGCACGATCCTGGCCCGCTTGAGTATTGAGGCTTACCTCTCGCTCGATCAGAACTGGGGCGCCGATCTGGCCTACGATGGACTGTACTGGGATCGGCTGCACGACACGATCGACTGGCTTGGCGCCGACCTCGATAGCAATCTGGATGGTCAACCGGACACGCCGGATGAAGTGAACGCGGCGTATCAAGCCGGGGTCGAAAATTTTTCGGCGCAAGTGCGCGCCCGCTTGCCGCACGCTATCTTGATGGGCAATGACGCGGGCTTAGTCTACACGCCGTGGATCAATGGCCGCAATTTCGAGACGCAGCTAGCGGCGCTGCTCAACGGCGCTACCTTTATCAATTGGCTCACTGAGATGCAAGACTATCGGGACTGGGCCGGCAGCAGTGTCACACCGCGCACCACCTTTATCGCCAGTTCGCCGGAGTTGTTCTACTCCAGCAAGTTCACGTATCTGCATACCGATCAGATGCCGCCCGCCATGCGCGCCGAAGCGGCGACGAGTTATTCACGGATGCGTTACGGACTGGTGACGGCGTTGATGGGCGATGGTTTATTCACTTACGATTACGGGCCCGATGGTCACGGCGATCGATGGTGGTACGATGAATACGGTTTGCCCGGTGGCAGCGGTTCACCTCTAGCCCCGACGAATACTCTGCCCCCCAGCGGTTATCTGGGTCAGCCGGGGAGCGCGCCGATCAGGCTGGAGGGCGTGCTGCATTCCAGCGATCAGGTGATCAATGGCAACTTCAATGACGGCCTGAACAACTGGATCGGTTGGATCGATCCCAACAGCGGTGCGGCGGCGCGCTTCAAAGTATCCGAGACCGGCGGCCTGGGAGGCACGGCGGCGGCGCACATTGTCATCTCCGACACCTACGGAGTGGACAGCATCGAGCTGAGGCAGTTGAACAAATCGACCGTAGCAAATCACCAATATACGGTCTCCTTCTGGGGCCGCAGCACTCAGGCGTCACATCCGATCGATATTCAATTGATTGTGGATCCAACACCCTGGGTTGGCACCGGCTTCCATGTACAGGCCACGCTCACGCCGCAGTGGCAGTTGTTTCGTCTGACCGATATATCGGTGCGCACCCGCAATGATTTGCGTTTGGTCTTTCAGCTGGGCAGCGAGACCGGCAAAATCTGGTTGGACGACATTCAGTTTCAGGAAGGTGAAGCGGGAGCGTGGGCCCGTTCGTTCGAGCACGGCCTCGCGGTGATCAACCCGGGCAGCGGTGCGCAGACCGTGCGGCTGCCCGGCTATTATCGCAAGCTAACCGGCGATCAAGCTCCGTTGTTTCAAGCGCGCCTCGACGACAACGACCTGCTGGTTAACGGCAACTGGGTGAAGTCAGCCGCCAATTTCTCGCAATTTGGCAGCACGGTGTACACCCTGGCCGCCCCCGACCCACTCGCCGCCATCACTTACCAGCCGAACCTGCTTTATGGCGGCACCTATCAAGTGTTGGCCTGGGTAGTTCCGACCGCCACGCAGAGCAGCGCGGTAGACATCACCATCCACCACGCGGATGGTCAAACGACAGTGACGTTGGATGAAACACAAGGTGAGATCGGCTGGCGCGATCTGGGCACTTATCGTTTTGACGCGGGCAATGGCGGCTATGCCGTGCTCAGCGCGAGCGGCGATGGTCTCGTCGTCGCCGATGCCTTCAAGTGGGTGAGCACGGCGCGCTACAACGATGGTCAAGCCGTGCGGCAGATCGATCTGCAACCGCAGGATGCCATCGTTCTACTCAGAGCGCATGACATTTTCCTGCCAGTGCTGATACGCTAGGCGCACTGACGCGGCGACCACGTTACACAATACGTTTCCTACCCCACACCGACCACGCGTTGATACTTCACCTCGGTCGGCAGATGCGAGCGCCACGCGCTCATCAGATCGAGCACGACCCCGTTGGGCGGCACGAGTTCACGATAGAGATCGGTAACGGTCTGAAGCGCGTACAGGTCGAGGTGCACCACCTTGCGCGGTTCCAGGTAAAACTGCTCGTCGGGCGCGGGGTCTTCCCGATCGAAGAATTCTGGCGGCCAGTGCTGCCAGTTATCAGGACGAAGTTCGTAGTCAGCCATTTTTCTTCCGCGAATCTACGCTAATCTGCGCGAATTGATGTGAACGCACCCAGCGTTCCCATTCAAGTTTGTCATGCTGCCCGAAGTTGAACAACAGGCCAAGTTCCAGTCCCGTTGCCTTGAGATAGTTAAGCAACTGACCTCGATCCTTGTTGATTAGCCTTTCTTCAGATTTCAGTTCTACCATGATCTTTCCATAGCACAACAGATCGCAGTTATAGGCCTTCTTCAGCTGTCTGCCCTTATAGATGATACGCAGTTCTTTCTACGCTACAAACGGAATGCCGCGCTCACTCAGTTCAATTTCAAGCGCCTCTTGATAGACCGCTTCCAGAAAACCCCAGCCAAGCTCGTTGTACACTGTCATCGCTGCGCCGACAATCGCATACACTTCGTCCTTGAACAGTAGCTCTGTCACAGCCCTTCCTCCATAAAACAGAATAGGTATTCGCATCGATTCGCATTTACTCGCGACAGCCTTCAGGCATTAAGGATCTTTCTACCGCGAATCTCCGCCAATCCACGCAAATGAAAGACTTTATTCGCGTTCATTCGCGTGGATTCGCGGTAGACTTTATGCGCTGCTGGATGGCGTCCATAGACATGGTCGACGCGACGGTGTCTTCGGACTCGCAGGTGAGGGCGGCCGCGGCGAGACCGCGCTGGAGACAAACACCGGTCGGTTCATCGCGCAGCAGGGCTTCGATCATCGTCGCGGCGAGGGCATCCCCCGCGCCCGTCGCATCGACGAGGTTGACCGGCCGGGCGGGTTGATACAGGCTGCGTGCTTCATCGGCATAGGCCAGGCCGCGCGCGCCGAACGTCACCACGGCACGTTTCACACCCTGCTTCACCAGGATCAGCGCCGCCGAAATCAACTTGGCCGGGCCATCGACTTTCACCTGCGTCAGCGCTTGTGCCTCCAAATGATTGCACGTCAACAAATCCACCCGATCGAGCAGCGGCTCTAAACGGGGGGCCAACGCCATCGAGCCGGGATTGCAGTAGAAGAACGCACCTTCAGGCAGCCTCTCTCGTAGCGCGATCAACACGTCCGAGGGTAAACCGCCGTCGCAGATGATGGCGGGTGCAGCTGCGATCAATTCGTGCAGCGTATCCAGATCGCACGGCTGCAACGCATCGAGAATATCACCGCTGAACGCTCCGGCGATTTGACGTCCATCTGGGCCGAGCACGACATTGAGCGTGGCCGTGGGAAGCACTGCAGGCAATTTAAGGCGATAGACATCATCGGGGGCAGGAGCCGATCGGGTGAGAGGATGAACGTCAAGGCCAGCCGCACGCGACAGTTCGATCAACAGGCGGGCCTGCGAATCATCGCCCAGGATGCCGGCAAACACCAGCGGCATGCCGAGGCGCGCAAAGTTCTCGGCGATGTTGCGCGCGACGCCGCCGGCCTTGATCGTGATCTGGCCGGGTACATCCGTGGTCGGCAGCGGCGCACGCGCCAGCCGCGCTTTGATATCGAGCGCGGCGGTACCAATAGCAAGCACAGGTTGCATGTTCATCCCCTAAAATAAACCACGGAGACACGGGGCCGCGGAGATTTGCACTGTCTTCTCCGTATCGCCCGGTCTCCGTGGTTAGTCTCACAACCAACCGCCGACTTCGCACGAGTATGATGCTTAGTTTTTGGTCGTGTCGCTCAAAGCCGCCGACACATACATGTCGGTCGTGTATTCTTTCAACATGCGCGCCGTGCTGAACATGGGTGCCAGCGTGCGGATGGATTCTTTCACCATGCGCAGCCAACCCGCCGACATGCCCGTGCGCGTATCCGCATCATAGTACAATGGCACGATCTCTTGCTCCAACGTATCGAACAGCGCTTCGGCGTCCACCGCGTCCTGCGCTTCAGGATCGTCGTAGTCTGCATCACTGCCGATGGCCCAACCGTTCTCGCCATTGTAACCTTCGCGCCACCAGCCATCCAGCACCGAGAAATTCAGTACGCCGTTGAGGCCCGCTTTTTCGCCGCTGGTGCCACTAGCCTCCAGCGGGCGGCGCGGTGTATTCATCCACACGTCGACGCCTTGTACCAAATGGCGCGCGACATCGATATCATAGTTTTCCAGAAAAACCATGCGCCCGCTCAGGCTCGATTCTTTGACGAAGCGGTACAGATCTTGAATGACGCGCTTGCCAGGCTCGTCCGCCGGATGCGCCTTGCCCGCAAAGACAAACTGCACCGGGCGCGCCGGATCATTGATCAGCCGCACGAGCCGCTTCACGTCACGCAGTAGCAGGGTCGCGCGCTTGTAGGTCGCGAAGCGCCGCGCAAAGCCGATCGTCAACACGTAAGGATCGAGCATGACGCCGCCGGCGACGATCTGGACCGCGCGTGCATTGCCGCTGTTCCACATGGCCCGCGCCCGCTCGCGCGCAAAGCTGACCAGCTGGCGCTTGAGATGGCGGCGCACTTCCAGCAGTTCCGCGTCGGGAATATCCAACACCTTGTCCCAAATCGCGCGATCGTCGATGTCCGAACGCCACTCGACTCCCAAATGTCGGTCGAAGAGATTACCCATGCGGCGCGCCAGCCAGGTGCCGGTATGCACCCCATTCGTGATGTGGCCGATCGGCACTTGCTCTACGGGATGATCGGGCCACAGGTGCGCGAACATCTTGCGCGAAACCTGCCCGTGCAGCTCGCTGACGCCGTTGATGCGTTCCGACGCGCGAATCGCCAACAGCGACATGCTGAACACTTCACCCCACGGCTGAGGCTCGGAAGCCAGCGCCATGAATTGATCGCGATCCAGTCCCAACTTTGGCCAGAAATTCGCAAAGTATTTTTCCATCATCCACACGGGGAACATATCGTGACCTGCGGGCACCGGCGTGTGCGTGGTGAAGATCGTCTTGGCGCGCACCCTGGCCAACGCTTGATCGAACGGCTCGCCACTGCCCACATATTCGGCCAGCCGTTCCAGGCTGCTGAATGCGGAGTGGCCTTCGTTCATGTGCCACACGGCCGGATTGTAGCCCAGCGCGCGCAGCGCGCGCACACCGCCAATACCCAGAATGATCTCCTGCTGCAAGCGGCGTTCCAAATCACTATAGTACAAGCGGGTCGTAAGTTCGCGATCGGCCGGCGTGTTACCTTCCACATCGGTATCGATCAAGAACAGCGGCACGCGGCCCACTTGAATGTGCCACAAGCGCGCATGCATCAGCCGATCGGGCATTTCCACCGGCACCAGGATGGGCTGCTTGTTTTCATCCAGCACCGGCAGGATCGCCGATTCAGCCAGGTTGAGATTTTCGTTGATGGCTTCCTGCCAGCCATCTTCAGTAAGACGCTGGCGGAAGTACCCTTGCCGATAAAGAAAGCCCACGGCCACAAACGGCAGGCCTAGATCGCTGGCCTCTTTCAGATGATCGCCGCTCAAGACGCCCAGGCCGCCCGCATACATCGGCAGTGCTTCGTGCAAGCCGAATTCGGTGGAAAAATATGCAATCGGGTTGCCGTTCAGCTGCGGGACGGTCGAGCGTGACCAGGTCGTATCGGCATTGATGTACGCATTGAACGCTGTCAACACGCGTCGATAAGCTTCAAGGTAAGCGCCGTCTTGCGCGGCCGCGTTGAGGTTCTTGCGCGCCACTTGCTGCAGGAACCGCACGGGGTTGTGCTCCACCCGTTCCCACAACACCGGATCGATGCGACGATACAAGCGCAGCGCTTCGGGATTCCACGACCACCACAAGTTGTAAGCGAGTTCGCCCAATTCAGCGATGGGTTTGGGCAGCGAAAAAACAGGGGCGTTAATTTGGTAATTGCTCAAAGTTTTCTTCTCCCTAGTTTAGCTTGCGCGAGATTTTAGTCCCGACTGGCAATTTGGTCAAACCGCTTTGCGTTTCATTTGTCAAAATTGGTCCAGCACCGCCGGGTCATCCGGCTTCAACGGGAAATGGCCGATTTAGAAACCGGGTTTCTCCGTGCTAAACGTTCCATTCCATTTGGAACGGAGAAACCCGGTTTCTTCTTCCCGTTTAACCCGGAAGAGCCGCATCGCCTTAACTCACTGGACAATGAACGCCAGGCCCGCGCATCGGGTATAATCGAGGGCAGCGGCGAGTCCGCACGAGAGGCAATACTGTTTATGAGGAACCTATGAAAGTCGTCAACCAACAAGGCCAGGTGTTGCTGCAACGCGTGAAGTGGTGCGACTCGTTTGGGACGAAACTGCGCGGCTTGATGTTCCGCCGTTCGATCGATCCCGACGAGGGATTGGTGCTGGCGGAAACCCGCTCGAGCATCGCGGCCACTTCGATTCACATGTTCTTTGTGCCGTTCGACATTGCGGCCATCTGGCTGGATGAAAACTATCGGGTGGTGCATACCGCCCTCGCCAAATCGTGGCGGCCGTACTATGCCTCACCACAAGCGGCCCGCTATGTGCTGGAAGGCCCGCCCGCCCTGTTGGCTCAAGTGCCGATCGGCGATCAACTCAGCTTCAAGGATTGATGTTCATGCGCTGGTTACACACCCTTATCTTAAGCGGACTACTGGCCCTCTTGATCAGCCTCGGCAGCCCGATCAGCTTGCCGCCAGTCGCCGCACAAGCGTCGGATCAAACTGTCTACATCGTTCAACCCGGCGACAGTCTGGCGAGCATTGCCTTGCGTTACGATCTTGCCACAACCGATTTAGCGAAGTCCAACGGCCTGATCAATCCCAACCTGATCTATGTGGGACAGCAGATTATCATTCCAGCGGCAACACCGGCGATCGCAACGACTCCAGCAGTCACCGCAACGCAAGCGATCACAACCACCCCGTCATCCCCGCGCGCCAAACCCACTTCGATCGCCAACCGCTTGCACATCGTGCAGGCCGACGAAACACTCTTCGGCCTCGCCTTGAAATATCGCACCACGGTGCAGGCGTTCATTGACACGAATCAACTCTCCCACGCCGGTTTCATCATTCCCGGACAACCGTTGATCATCCCTCTCGCGGCCAGGTCCAATGACGCCGGCGTTGCGCAGCCTCGCACGCCATTGCCCGCGCCCTTTACCGGATTGGACATCGGCCCGCTGCCGCTGCAACAGGGCAGCGTGCTGGAAATTACGGTGCGTGCCAGCCACCCCGTTTCGCTCACGGGGCAATTCGGCAATTGGGAAATTCCGTTTGCGGCAGATGGTGATCGATATATCGGACTGGTGGGTGTGGGGGCGCATCCGGTCAGTGGTGTTACACCGGGACTGCACCGTGTGGTCATCACCGCAACGCGCACTAATGCCCTGCCCACAGTCGTGGCCGCCAACATTCAGATCAATCCGGGCCATTACAACTCCGAATATATTCGCCTGTCAGCCGATCGACAGCAGCTGCTCGATCCGGTGCTGGTCGCAGCGGAGCGTGAAAAACTCAACGCCACGTGGAGTGTGTTCAACCCGACGCGTTACTGGAACGGGTTGTTCCGCGTGCCGGTGGATAAATTCATCAAGATCACTTCGCCGTTCGGCACGCGCCGCTCGTATGATGGCGGTCCATTTGTCAGTTATCACGAAGGCACCGACTTTTCCTTGGGGAGCGGCACCCCGGTTTATGCGCCAGCCGCCGGCGTGGTCATGGTAGCCGAACCATTGATCGTGCGCGGCAACGCCGTCGTCATCGATCACGGCTGGGGCGTGTATAGCGGTTATTGGCATCTTTCAGAATTTAAGGTCACGCCGGGACAAACCGTGCAGCAAGGCGATCTCCTGGCCTTATCAGGCAATACCGGCCTATCGACCGGCGCTCATCTACACTGGGACATGCGCGTGCTGGGCGTCAACGTCGATCCGCTGCAATTCACGCGGCAGGTGTTTCCGTAAGGCAGGGATCAGGGATCGGTTAATCGGGGATCAGTTAATCAGTAATTGGGCGCATATGAGCTATCATACACTCTTCTCACCGCATAATCTGGCTCTATTGAGCGATTGGCTAGCTGATACGGGCGAGCTCTATGTAGATGTATACCTTCCACATAGCGGTGGCGCTGGTACGCCTTATTTCATTCGCACCTTAAGTGATTTGAAAGAACTCATTTCACAGCAGACGTGGCCGGAAATTGGCATCTCCATCTTCCATCACTTGCAATATCCTCTGCGCGGGATTGCAGATGAGCATCTCTTGACACAGGCCTTGCGACACATTCCTGATGGACATTGGTATAGATTGGTGTCTCTAGAGTATTTCTACCCATCTCCCTGTGTATTCTTGGGCAGTGGCAACAGCCACATAGAGCTTCAGCACGACTTTTCCGAGGTACTTGGACAATCGATCGGTGTTGGGCAGGATCCTTTTGATGTACACGATGATGAATGGTTTCATTCGCACTTCGATGAAGTATTCGTATTGTCAGTCAATAGAAACCAGAACTACTACCAGGCGTTCGATCAGAAGCCAGATATGTATCAAGCAGTGATAGACCTATAGCAGAAATAAGTTTAACGTTCGAAGATTATGAGGCAAGCGATTTGACATCTTGTCACCTTGGCATCTTGTCAGTGCGTCATCTCACAAGGAGATTCCATCATGGCTGACCTTTTCTTCTCAGGTGTGCAGTTCGTGATTGCCGTCATTGCGGCGGCGATCGTGGCGTATCTCAGCATCTGGCTGTTCGACAAAGCGACACACGGCATCGACGAATGGAATGAGTTACGCAAAGGCAATCTGGCCGTTGGCGTGGTGTTGGGTGCCACCATCATCGGCGCAGGCATTGTGCTGCGCCCGGCTCTGGCGCCGATCGTCCTGAGCCTCGACGCCGCACCCGTCGATGCGGTGGCGCTGCGCATTTTGCTGCACGGGCTGCAAGTGCTGGTGGGTTTGTTGCTGGCGGTGGTGAGCTTGGGTCTATCGGTGTGGCTCTTTACGCGCCTGACGGGCAGCATCGACGAGTGGGCCGAAATTGCACGGGGCAACACCGCGATTGCGACCGTGCTGGCCGGTGTGATCATTGCCACCGCCTTGATCACCAGCACCACGTTGGAAGCGGTCTTGAAGTTGATCGTCCAATAACCTCTCGCCAGAAAGCATCACACTACACAAAACTTGGCCGCTGGTGAACACTCCCAGTGGCCAAGTGGAACGATCGAGCGACACCAAATATCTTACGCCACAGGCGCGTCAGACTCCGGTTCATTATCCTCTTCCTCGCCGGAGCCTGCGCCCAACAACTCGCGCGCTTCCTCGGCCCGTTCGCTCTGCACCAGGATGCGCACTTCCCCCATATCCGCCACCGTGAACGGCAGCATGGACGACTCGGAGTCCAGCGCGGCGGGGATGCCGGAAGCCTCGAGGCGGCCCTTGATCACTTCGGCCAGCATCATTCCCGACGCACGATACACGACCTCAAATCCTTCACGTTTCACATTCAGCTCTTTACCGAACATGATCGCCTCCTGATAAATGGGTTGTTGGCGGTTAGTAATCAGCGGCTGGTTATTGGCGTTCCTAAAATCTTAGCGCTCTTAATCACGCCCCACTAGTGCTTACAACTAACATCCAGTATAGCATACCTGCCAACATCTTTGCGGCGCTTACGACGTTAACGAGAGCCACATCAACCTCGCGAGGCTGCGCAGCGTCCCACACAACCCAGAAGAACTCTCTTCGTTCATTGATCATTGATCATTCTTCATTGATCATTCTTCATTGGTCATTGTTCATTCCCCGTGGTATAATCCCGCGCGTTAATACCCTTGCAGTCCCTGCAGCAGGAGTCCAGTATCAGTGTCTAGCCGTGCAACACAAAGTCCCGCCTATTGGGGCAGCAGTTTCACCCTCACCAGTGACGACCGCGAGTTACTCCTGAATCTTTTCGTTGAAGACGAACAACCACGCAGTAGCGATGAGTTGGCTCAGGCCCTCATTCGCCATCGCGTCGAACGGGAAGAAGCCGCCATGCGCCGCAAGCAGCAAGCGCAGGGCACGCTGTATCAACCCAAGCGTGCTTTTAGCGTCGGCGAGCAGGTGGTCTTTCCAGCGCTCGACTTTGTGGTAGGTACCGTGTCCCTCGTGCGCGAGGGACACAACCCCGATGTGAACGTTCCCTTCAAAGTGATTCAGGTCAACCTGGAGAGCGGCGGCGTGCGTGAATTCGCCGCCGAGCTCGCCGGCGACCATCGGTTAAACGAAGACGCCGTGCTGCTCTCACCCACCGATGAGCTGGTGCCGCCTGAAGAGATCTACGACCACTACAAAGTCACCTTCGTGCCGCATCTGCGTGAACTGCTGCGCAACACGCCGGAGTTCGTCTGGCTGGCCGGTAAGTGGTTCCCGCGCAGTTTGTTAGTGGAACTCAACGTCGGGCAGTTAAACATCGCCGAAGCGATTTTAGATATGAATGGCGGCGGCCCGTTAGCCACCGAGGCGTTGTTGCCCGAACTCGGCCTGCCCCCCGAAGTCAACCGCGATCTACAGATTTTCTCGCTGAATTATGCGCTGTTTAACGACGAGCGTTTTGATGAGGTAGGCCCGGCCGGTGAAGTGCTGTGGTTCCTGGCCCGGCTTGAACCGGCCGAAGTTCTGAGCACTTCGCAATGGCTTAAGTACACGCCGTACCGCTACGACGCCAGCACGTTGACGACCGATCTGGCGCGCGCCGACCGCACCCTCGATGACGAGCTGGCTCGACATCCAGCGCCAGATGAAGTCGTTGACGAAGTCACGTTCACCCTTACCTACCCGCATCGCCGCAGCGGCACCGTGCCGCTCTCACCGACCCTGGCCAAGCTCTTCCCCTCCGGCCGTACGCATCGCATTCGCTTCATGTTTGAAGATGCGCGCTCTGGAAAACGCTGGCCGGGCTGGGTGGTGCACGAACGTCACTATGCCTTCGGCCTGGACGGTTGGTATAAAGCCAACGACGTTCCCTGCGGGGCTTACGTCGAATTGCGGCGCGGCGCGGAACCCGGCGTCGTCATCGTCGATCTGCAAGGCAACCGCCAGCGGCGCGAATGGATTCGCGTGGCCGTGCCCAAAGACGGCCGCCTCACCTTTGAGATGCTCAAGCGGCTCATTCCCTGCGACTTCGACGATCAAATGATCGTGTTTGTCGACGATCCGCTCAGCATCGATAAACTCGGGGCGCAGATCAGCGAACACGGCACCCCCATGCCCGATTTGCTGGAGCAGCTGCTGCCCGAATTGGCGAAACTCAGCCCACAGGGCAACGTCCATGCCAAGACGCTGTATGCGGCTATCAACCTGATCAAACGCACACCGCCCGGCCCGCTCTTTGCAGCCCTGCTGACCCAAACCAAGTTCCGCGCCTTAGGTGACGGGTATTGGCTGGCACGTTAGTCTAATCACAATCAAGAGTGGTATAATCGGCGGCGGTGCGCTCGCCCGGCGCGTCGCCAGCATCTTGCGCTGGGTACGACGTGGCAAAGCCGCCGATTTCTTTACTGGACTTTACCGGCACGATGACGACAACACTTAAACCCATCCGGTCTCTACGACCAACCCTAGACACCTTGTTTCACATCGACTACGTGTGGTGGAACAAAGAGGATCGGGACCTACGCCTGTATTTGCGCAGCCATCTATGCGGCGAGCATCGTGCGCAGCTGGCGGAAGCCGATCTTGAGGGCGACCTGATCGATTGGATCGATCCAAACACGGCGGAAGTGAAGCGCATCGATGCGCTGGTGCTGTTGATGCGCACGCACTGCGCGCATCAGGAGGACTTCATCGGCGAGCATACCGGCATCGTGGATGCCGCTTTCCGGGTGTTCTTGACCAACGACAATCAGCCGCTGACTTCACGCCAATTAGCCGAGCAGATCAATCGGGATGCCGAGACCGTCCTCAGAACGATCGGCGGCAAGCAGATCTACCAGGGTATTCGATCCGTTTCAGGATGAAGATTGCAGTCAAGCTCCACGGTATCCTGCGCGACTATCGTCCCGCGGACGCTCAGGTCGATCAATTCGAGATCGAACTCAGCGATCCGGCGGTGGTGCGCCAGACAGTCGGGCACTTTGGCATACCACCCCAGCGGGTACATGCCGTGTTTGTGAACGGCGCCGCGGCCAACCTCGAGACTCCCCTGCACAATGGCGATCAGGTGCGCTTATTTCCGCCGGTCGTCGGCGGGACTGAACCGTTGTGGCGCGTGTTCATCGGCGGCATCATGCAAGGCTCGCTGCGTGAGAACACCATTCAAACACAAGATTATCGGCGCATCATCGGCGATTGTTTGCGCGCTCATTTGTCCAACGTCGCAGTGATCGATCCGTTTGAACTGCATCCCAATAGCGTGACGTATGACGTGGACGAAGCGCGGCACACCCTGATTACCCTGGCCCAGACCGCCGGTCAAGCCGATGCGGCCGTGGTCTTTGTGCCGGAAGCCAGCATGGGCACGGCGCTGGAAATGTGGGAAGCTTATCGAGGCGGGAAACCCATCTTTGCCATCTCGCCGCTGGCACACAATTGGGTAATCAAGTGCCTGTCCACGCGGGTCTTCGCCACTATCGACGAATTTGGCGCTTTCGTGGCAGCCGGCGACTTCGAGCGTTCGCTGCGCCTGGCCGCGCTGCCCGGATAAATATACGCCCCCGTAGCTCAATAGGATAGAGCGACAGACTTCTAATCTGCAGGTTGTGGGTTCAAATCCCACCGGGGGTACCTGCATTTTGGTGGAGGAGATAATGCTGCGATCAATTTCGCACTCGCTCAGATTGATCTTGATCCTCGCGTTGGCGGCCGCCGGAGCGATCGGGTTGGGCGAATCCGCACGAGTGGCCGCCCGATCGGTTCAACCTCAATCCGGCGAGCTGCTGACCAATCCCGGATTCGAAGAGCCATTTAGTGGGGGCGTAGCCAACAGCTGGCAGGCCTGGTATGTGGCACCCGATGGCGCGACTTACCCCGCGCACTGCGACGGGGATGACGCGCTCTGCAAGCCGTATGCCGTACCGACTTATAATGCTTCCCAGCCGCAAAATCCGCGCGTGCCGCCGCGCGCGATTTCGGGCAATTCACAGCAGTGGGGCGCGACGTATACGGTGTACATCGCGGGCGTGTATCAGCAGGTCGGCAACCTCGCGCCGGGCACCCGACTGCGCTTTTCGGCTCACACGCAAGGCTTCAACTGCGATGATGATCGCGGCTGCTTTGGCGGCGTGGGACAGTATGGCTATTCCTACGAACCCGGCGACATGCAGATGCGCGTCGGGATCGATCCCACCGGCGGCACAAGCGCTTTTGCATCCACTGTCGTCTGGTCATCCTTCGTCAATCCGCTCGATGCCTTTATCCTGCAACAAGTGGAGGCCGTGGCCCAGAGCGATAAAGTAACCGTGTTCGTGT
Source organism: Thermoflexales bacterium (assembly GCA_041738395.1). Lineage (GTDB taxonomy): Bacteria > Chloroflexota > Anaerolineae > Fen-1058 > Fen-1058 > Fen-1058. The sequence continues at coordinate 842 of JBGSPW010000098.1, read as the reverse complement.
GGTCCTCGCCCACCTACCCTGAGAAGCACACCGAAGTCTATGTGGATAGTGCCAGCCTGGTAGCCACCGGGCAAGGCGCTGTTCCCACCAGCGCGCCGACGGCGTCAGCCACTCAGGCCGCCGGCACTCCGGCTCCCACCTCGACGATTTCACCCGATGCCCAAACCTACACCGTGGTCGCGGGTGATTCACTCTCGGCCATCGCGCAGCGCTACAACCTCACGCTCGATCAGCTATTGGCGCTCAATCCTGCGCTCACACGTGAGAGTGTGATCAGTGTGGGTCAGGTGATCAACGTCGCAGGCACGCCACCCACGCCCGGAGCGGCCACGAAGCCGGCGGCAACCGCGACGTTACCCCCGACTGCGACGCCGCAACCGTCGCCGACGATCGCACCCACCGTCACATCCACACCGGCAGCGGCCGCAACACCTGCCTCCACCACACCCGTGACGGTCACAACTTCCGTGACACCGACTGCGCCTACGCCTACAACGGCCACTGTTGCTATGAGTTCCGGCTTGTGTCTGCAAGCCTTCGATGATCTCAACCACAACCTGATGCGCGACCCCGCTGAAGCGCTGGTCGCGGGCATCGTCTTCAATGTCAAGAGTGTCGATGGCACGACCTCAGTCGACTACACGACCGACGGCCAACAAGAGCCGCACTGCCTCACCACGCTGCCCGATGGTCGTTACGCCGTCAACACGCAGCTGCCCGCTGATCGAATTGCAACGACGGATTCCGCCTGGCAGATGTCCCTGTTAGCAGGAACCAATGTCAACATCGTGTTGGGCACCCGCCTGGATGCGGCGCCGACCGTCGAACCGACATTGGAACCG
>JBGSPW010000095.1:0-8629 GCA_041738395.1 Thermoflexales bacterium | reverse complement strand
GCCAATTTCTGGGCGGCGACCGAAGCAACGCTGGTTGCCAACGGGCAGGAAGTAGCTGTCTCAAAGCCGCTGCGCCGCAATGGATTCGAGTATCAAGCCGAGGAAGCTATGCGCTGCATCCGCGCGGGCCTGCTGGAAAGTACAGCCATGTCGCACGTGCACACGTTAGCGAACATGGAATTGATGGACAAGATTCGCGCGCAGATCGGGTTGAAATATCCGTTTGAAAAGTAGCCGCGTTAGAAACCGAGTTTCTCCGTGCTGAACGTTCCATTACATTTAGACTGGAGAAACCCGGTTTCTTCTTCGGGAAAGAAAATCATGACTGAAAGCGAAATCTGGGACACGTTGCACCGCCACCTCGCCAGCATCTTCAGCGGCGACGTGAAGACTTACGAGGAAACGACAGGCGAGGACCTGTCGCTATTTGAGTGGTTTGTGGCCCCGCACCGGCAGGACGGACTGGACTTTCACCGCTTCATGATCGAGCATCGCTGGGCGGGAGAAGGTGATTACCGCTACGATCTGCTCGAACCTCGCCTGCAGCTCTACGCTGATACCGCGATCGTCAGTTACACGTTTATGCTCAGTCGCGCCAGACCGGAAGGCGGCGTCGAGCATCGCACGCACAACGAGAGTCGTGTCTTGATCAAACGTGACGGGCACTGGCAAATCGTGCACGTGCACAAATCGCCCGCATGGTCTGCCCCGCTTGAGCCAAAGTAATCGTCTTGTCGAATCACCTTAAAACCGATACAATACGCGCGCCCGCCGAACCCATTCGGCGGGTTCGCATATTTTGAGGTGACACGATGACTGTTCTTATTCGCGATCAAATTGCCGATTTACTGCGCGCCGCCGTGGCTGCCGCACAGGCCGATCAATCTCTGCCAGAGGTGGTCCTCCCGCCGATCGATTTAGCGCGCCCCAAAGTGGCCGCGCACGGCGACTATTCCAGCAACCTCGGCCTGGCTCTCGCCAAGTCTGCGAAGATGGCTCCCCTGCAGATCGCCCATCTCATCATCGCGCATCTGCCTGCCGCCGATTTTCTGGGCAAGGTGGAAGCCGCCGCGCCAGGGTACATCAACTTCACGCTGGCCGAGCCGTGGCTGGCCGCACAAGTCACGCGCATCTTAGAAGAAGGGCCGGGTTGGGCGCACCTCACGATCGGGCATGGCAAGCGCGTGCAGGTGGAACATGGATCAGCCAACCCCACCGGCCCACTCACCATCGGATCGGGCCGCAACGTCATCATCGGCGATACGCTGGCGAATCTATTTGAGGCGTGCGGCTACGACGTGCAGCGCGAATACTACGTGAACGATGTCGGCTCGAAGGTGCGCAAGTTTGGCGAAACCGTCTATGTGCGCTATGCGCAGGCGTTGGGACAGGATGAACCGCTGCCGAAAGAATATTATCCTGGCGATTTTCTCGTCGAGCTGGGTCAGGACTTCGCGCGCGAATACGGCGACAAATACTTAAACGTGCCGCGTGATGAAGCCGTGCAGACGCTGGGCGAAATCGGCACGCAGCGCGTGCTCGATCACGTCAAGCAGACGTGCGAGCGGATGAACATCCACTACGATCGCTGGTATTCCGAGCGGAGTCTGTACGACAGCGGTCTGTTTGCGCAAGTCTACCAGATGCTGGAAGACAAGCACCTGCTCGTCAAAAAAGAGGGCGCGATCTGGTTTGCATCGCAAGACCTGGGCGAAGACAACGATGCGGTGATCATCCGCTCGCCGCAGATCATTCCCAACCCCGAAGATCGACCGACCTACTTCGCGTCGGACATCGCCTACGTGTGGGACAAGCTGGCCCTGCGCGGGTTCGATCGGGCCGTCTATGTGTGGGGGGCCGATCATCATGGCGATAAGCCGCGCGTGCTGGCGGCCACCAAAGCGCTGGGGCTTGATCCGACGCGGGTCAGCATCTTGCTCTATCAACTCATCACCATCATAAAAGACGGCGTGGAGCAGCGTGGCTCCAAGAGCGCGGGCAATGCCGTCGCCCTGCACGATGTCATCGACGATGTCGGCTCGGATGCGATCCGCTTCATGCTGCTGACGCGCGCCATCGATAGCAAGATCATGTTCGATCTCACGCTCGCCAAAGAGCACTCGGACAAGAACCCGGTGTACTACGTACAGTACGCGCACGCACGCATCGCCAGCATTCTGCGCAAAGCGAGTGAAGTGTTGGGCGCGGTTGAACTGCCCGAAGTGCCGGACGTGCAGCTGCTGACGCATCCCGCCGAATTCGCCCTGATCCGCAAGATGCTGGAACTACCCGTCATCATCGAGCAGGCCGTGCGCGATCTCGCGCCGCATCACCTGACGTATTACGCGCAAGACCTGGCCTCCACGTTCAGCATCTTCTATCGCGACTGCAAAGTCGTCGCTGCCGAAGCACCGGCGCTGACGGCCGCCCGTTTGCAGCTGTGCCGGGCCGCGAAGAGCGTTTTAGCGCACACCCTGCAATTAATGGGCATGACGACGCCGGAATCAATGTAAACCAGTCGGATAGTCTGATAGTCTCGTAGTCAGTTAGTCAGGGCTACAAGCCTATCGGACTATCGAACTATCAGACGAGGAGACTAAATGACTATCCAACCCGATCATTGGATTCGCAAGATGGCGCACGAGCAGGGCATGATCTAGCCGTTCGTCGAGAAGCAGGTCAGTTCGCACGTCATTTCTTACGGCGTGTCGTCGTACGGCTACGACGTCCGCATCGCCGACGAATACAAAATCTTCACCGACGTCTTCTCGGCCATCGTCGATCCCAAACACTTCGATCCCAAGTCGATGGTGGACTTCAAGGGCGAGGTGTGCATCATCCCACCCAACTCCTTCGTGCTGGCCCGGACGATCGAGTATTTCCGCATCCCGCGCAACGTTTTGACGATCTGCGTGGGCAAATCGACGTATGCACGCTGCGGACTGATCGTCAACGTCACTCCCTTCGAGCCAGAATGGGAAGGCTACGTCACGTTGGAAATCAGCAACACCACGCCCCTGCCCGCCAAGGTCTATTCGAACGAGGGTATCGCGCAGGTGTTGTTCTTTACTGCCGACGAAGTATGCGAGACCTCTTACAAAGACCGCAAGGGTAAATACGACAAGCAGACCGGCGTTGTCCCCGCCAAAGTCATCAAGTAGAGTGCCACCTCCCGGAAGGTCAGACCTTCCGGGAGGTTCTGTCTGGGGCCACCGGAAGGTCTATTTTCACAACACAACTGTAACCCAACCGTTACCCCCTCCTCCATCCAAAAGTGATACATTAGAGGAGCCTGAGAAATACACCTTTGGGCTTGTTGAGGAGGTCCCATGCTCCGCCGTACTCTTGCCACGCTGCTTGTCGTCGTGTTCGGTCTGGTCGCTCTGCTCGTCGTGAACGGAACGCTGGCATCATCCGCCCCCGTCGTCCGCGCCAACTCGGCCCGGTCGCCCGACGCCTGCATCACCATCAATTCCGACATCACGACGAACACCACCTGGTCGGCCGATTGTTACCACGTCACGACCAACACTGTCGCCATTCAACCGGGGGCGATGCTCACCATTGCGCCGCTGACTAGCACACGCATCGAATTTGAGGCAAACACGCGACTGTCCGTCATCGGCAATCTGCAAGCGCTGGGCGATCCGGCCCACCCCATCACGTTCACCTCAGCCGGGGCGCAGACGCCCTGCGCCTGGCAAGGCATCGGCGTGCCGATCAACACTCAGGGGATGCGCCTGCAATACTCGACCATTGAGTACGCTTGTACGGGGGTGACGTCCAACGATGCCGATCAGCTGGTCATCGTGTCCAATACCTTCCGCTACCTCGGCAACGGCGGCCTCTTTAACGGCGCGATCGGCGGCGATACCGATAACTCCACCATCGCCCACAACATCATTTACAGTTCCAGCAATGGCATCATCCTCAACGAATCCTTTGGCAACACCATCCTCCGCAACACTATCTACGATGTCGGCGGCTACGGCGTTGGACTCATCCGCCAGACCACCTCGGGCGGGAGCCGTAACACCATCGGCGATAACGTGATCTATCGGACGCGACACGGTCTGCACCTGGAAGATGGCAGCAACAACCAAGTGCTGACCAACTCGCTGACCTTGAACACCGAGGGGGCCATTTACCTCGATCGCCAGGATGGCTCATCTGCAATGGTGGCTTACAATCATGTTTACACCAATGGCGGAGATGCAGACTATCACGGCGGCATCTTCGTCCTGGGAGACCTCCCGGCTATTCAACACAATGTCGTGCTAGACATCATCACCGATACAGTAACTGTGAATGCCAGCGCCGCAAGTAACGCCATTCAGTACAACGCACTCTGCGCCACCACCAGCAATGGTGTCGAACTACGCAACAGCAGCGGTTTTACTGTCACCGCAACGAACGACTGGTGGGGGACGAATGCCCCGCTAAATGGCGTCAATCACATAGGATCCATCGTGCTGAGTGATCCCATCATGTTATCGATCACGCTGGGCGCCAATCGACTTCCTGCCGATGCGTCGGCTACCACGATCGTCACGGTGACCCTGCGCGACTCTCTGGGCAACACCGTGCCCGCGCCCAATCGCTCCGGCGATCCCGACGCGCGCCGCATCACCCTGCAGACGACGCTGGGCAGCATCAATCCCGTGGTCGTCGATGTGAACGATCAGGGTGTGGCCACCGCCGTCTTAACCGCCGTCCCGCAAGTGGGAACGGGCCTCATCACCGCGACGGCCTTCTGCAACTATCCGCTCACCGCCACCTACGAGATCACCACCACCAATGTCGCCATCACCAAGACTTCATTGGTGACCCAAACGATCGCCGGAAGTCTGTTGACGTACACGATCGCGTACAGCAACCCCAGCAGCATCGACGCACCCCACGTCGTCATCACGGATGTGCTGGGCGCGAACCTGACCTATGTGGGCGATACCAGCGGCTATCCGCACAATGTCGCCGCCGGGAATGTCATCACCTGGTCCATCGATACACTGCCCAGCGGGGCCAATCGGAGTTTCGTGCTAACGACCACCGTGCTCGCCAACGCTACCAGCTGCGGGCAACCGATCAGCAACACCGCGCTGATCGGCACATCCGCGCTGGAGAGCACCTATGCCGACAACACCGCTAACGCCGCAGCAATCAGTGTCCTCTGTGCGAACGTCGCGATTACCAAGACCGCCAACATCTCGCAAGTTTACGCCGGGCATAACGTCACCTACACCATCACGTACAGCAACAGCACCGCTCCGGCGCCCAACGTGACCATCACCGATGCGTTGCCCGCCGGCACAGTTTACATCAGTGACACCAGCGGTCTCACACCCACCCTCACGGGCAATCAAATCGTGTGGCTGGTCGGCGATTTGCCACCCGGTGTCTTGCGCAGCTTCATCTTGACAGTCAACCTGCCGATCACGGCCACCGACTGTTGCCGCATCGGGCCTAACACCGTGCTGATTGGTACAACCGCCGCCGAAAGCAATTACGCCGATAATCTGGCCCTCACAAATCTCATCGACGTGATCTGCGCGGATTGGGCGTTGATCAAAACCGCCGATCGGCCTTCGGGCCCCCCCAACGACCCGATCGAGTACACCATCACGTATACCAATCGCAGCCTCTATCCGCTATCTGGCGCGATCATCACCGATGTGTTGCCACCTAACACGAACTATGTCTCAGACACCAGCGGGTCGGTTCCAATCAGCAGTAGCGGCAGCCTAACCTGGACGCTGCCGCCTGTGCCACCGAACACGTCTATCTCCTTTAAGTTGCGGCTTTCCTACAGCGGCCCGGGCACTAACATCTCTTTGACAAATACCGCTTGCATCAGCTCTGACCTGTTCGACCGCGATCTGAGCAACAACTGTTCACAAGCCATCTACCGCATCACGAGTCTCGTCGATGTCGTGGTCGTGAAAGACGACGATGTGGGGCCGACCAGTTCGCTGCAGCGCGCGCTCGGGCACAAAGCGATCGCCTTCGCCGAAATCCGGCAAACCCGTGAACTCGATCGGGCGACCGCTCATCGGCCTTACGTGCAGCCCGGTGATCTTGTCACGTACACCATCGCCGTGGTCAACGTCAGCGCCTATACCTCCACCAACTTCATCTTGACCGAGACACTGCCGCTCTACACGGATTACGTGAGTGCTGGCTGGACGTTCGTCGGCGGGCGCACCTACACACAAGCACTGGGCAATCTGTATCCCGGCACAGGTCGTGTGCTCTACTTGACTGTGAAAGTCACCGATACGGTTCCGGCCGGTGTATACAATCTCATCAATACGATCTGCGGCTTCGGCAGCGAATACGATCGGACACCCGAAGACAACTGCCACATCGAGGACACACCTCTCATTCCACCAATCATGGGCCGTGTATTCCTGCCGCTGATTCTGTATCAAGCGAGCAACAACGTGGTATCGCCCCCGGAAGTATCCTTCACCAGCGCGACTTATCACGTCTTCGAAGATCAATCGAATGTGCTGATCACAGTGAAGCTGGATAAACCGTGGAATGAGCCAGTCACGGTCAAGTTCACTACCCAGAACGGCTCCGCGACAGCCGGCCAAGATTACATCGCCACACAGGGCACACTCACTTTTGCGCCCTATGAAACCACGCGCACCTTTTCCGTGGGCATCATCAGCGACACACTGCTCGAATACTGGGAAACGGTCAACCTGATCCTGAGCGATCCATCCACCAACGCCAAGATTGGAAATCCTGGTGTCGCGACGTTAACCATCGAAGATGTGCACTGCGTCGTGCCGACTCAATCGCTCGTGTCGTTGTACAGCCCAATGGATGTGGCGTATGACGCGCCCACCGATCGGCTCTTCATCGCCAATCGCGATGGGCCCTTCGGCGGCAGTCTGAAAATCGCCCATATCACACCCACGGCCACCATCTCACAATCGCTCGATGGATTGCTTAGCGCGCAGGGCGTGGCGCAAGACACACAGCATCACAAGTTATACGTGGTAGGCTGGGATTGGTTGAACGTGCTGGACAGCGAGGGTTACACGCAGACAGCCAAGATCGCGCTGGGCAGCGGTGTCGGCGCGCACGCCGTGGCTTACAATCCGGTCAGCCAGAAAATCTATGTAACCGGCTACAGCGACAACTCAGTCACCATCATCGATGCGAACACGCTGCAAATTCGCGCTCGTCTGACCGATTCGTCGCAGCATTCACTGTATGAACCGTCGTACATCGCCGTGAACACCAACACCGGCAAAGTGTACGTCACCAATCACGCGCACGGACGCCCCATCGGCTGGGTCACCGTCATCAGCGGCAGCACCGATCAAATTGTGAATACCATCTATCTCGATCCGGCGGGCGAGTTGTACGGCATCGCCGCCGACAACATCCATAATCGCCTCTACGTCGCTTCGATCAACGCGGCGGTGATCTATGCCATCGACGCCGCCACCGACACGCAGTTGGGCTATCTGCAAGTGCGGCGCTGGTCCGACAATCTGCCGGTGCCGCTCCGCATGCTCGCCGTGAATCCCAATCCGGGGCTAGGCTCCAAGATTCGGCTGTGGCTCACCAGCAGCAGCACCGAAGACAACGGGCTGGATAACATCATCTCGCTCACCGGCGACTGGCCCTACATGGAACAACCGTACCTCGGCGTGAATCTGCCCCCCTCGCCGGAACGCGGCCTGAAATTCGATCCGACCACCAAGGCCGTCATCGTCGCCAGTGCGTCATCCAACCGCGTGACCATTCTGTGGGACACGCCCGCGACGCAGCAATGCCTGTGGCCCTTCATCGCGCCCTCCGGCCTCGAGCGCAGCGAGCGTAGCGAGCACAGCAGCGGACTCTACACCGTGGTACACGACTTCACCGCCAAGTAAACCGCGATCCCCGCCAGCCTCCCGGAGAGTTGAACTCTTCGGGAGGTTTTGTTTTGCTGTGGCTCCGTTGTACAATGAAGCCACCCCATGTCCGAGGTGCTGCGCATGTCCGATCCATCCCGCGAAATTCAACGCTACCTCGATCAACCGCTCGCCGACTTGCAACAGGAATTCGATCTCTACGCCGAAGCAACCACCGGCACAATGAAAGGGCCGGGCACCGCGTGGGAGAAGATCGTACCCCTGTTGAAACAGAAGATTTGCGACGAAGGCAACTGGTGCGAACGGCGGCAGGACGCCCGCTTCGACGATCCGACCAACGTCATCCTGGCGGTGATGAGCATGATCGATAACGAGGCGATCCGCATCGTCGCGCCCGTCACGCTGATCGCCGTCATCCTTTTCAAACGCGGGATCGATCGCTTCTGCGAGTGTGCGCCGCTTGGCGCGAAGAAAGAATCGATGTGAAACAGCGTCATTGCGAGCGCTTTTTGCGAAGCAATCTCAGTCCCGGTCGGCATAAGCTTGCTTCGTCGCGTCCTTCGACTTCGCGGCAAAAAGATGCCGCTCCGCTCACGCCGTGCCCGCAAAGCGGCGGCGCGCTAGCGTAGGTTTTGCGCAATCAGACGGCCAATCGTTAGATCGGATGTGATTTTGCACGGTAGCCCTTCGGCGAGTACCCTTCTGGGTGGAGGGATCGCCTGTGACTACCACTTCTTCGGACTGGCCCGTAGCGA
>JBGSPW010000084.1:0-21317 GCA_041738395.1 Thermoflexales bacterium | reverse complement strand
CGGTGTTCGCTACGGGCCAGTCCGAAGAAGTGGTAGTCACAGGCGATCCCTCCACCCAGAAGGGTACTCGCCGAAGGGCTACCGTGCAAAATCACATCCGATCTAACGATTGGCCGTCTGATTGCGCAAAACCTACGCTAGGCAGCCCACCCCGCTTATGGCGGGGGAATGGGCGAAGATGGGGACTATCTCGTCCCACCAAGTAATGGGGACTATCTCGTGACCGACACCTTCACTTCTACCAACGACGCCGCTTTCCGGGGCAAACACATTCTCATCACCGGCGGCTTGGGCTTCATCGGCAGCGCACTGGCCCGCCGCTTGGCGGATGCCGGGGCGCACGTGGTGCTGGTCGATTCGCTCATTCCAGAATATGGCGGCAACCTGTTCAACATCGACGGCTATCAAGATCGGCTCATCGTCAACATCGCCGATGTGCGCGACGAGCACAGCATGGATTATCTGGTGCGCGGGCAAGACATCTTGTTCAACTTAGCGGGTCAGACCAGTCACCTCGATTCCATGCGCGATCCATACACCGATCTGGAGATCAACGTCCGCAGTCAACTCTCGATTCTGGAAGCGTGCCGCAAGCATAACCCGGGCATCAAGCTTGTCTACGCCAGCACACGCCAGTTCTACGGCAAGCCCGATTATCTGCCGGTGGACGAACGGCACGCGCTGCATCCCACCGACGTGAACGGCATCAACAAGATGGCCGGCGAGTGGTATCACATCGTCTATCACAACGTCTACGGGATACCCGCCACCAGCTTGCGCCTGACCAACACCTACGGTCCACGCATGCGCGTGAAGGACGCGCGCCAGACATTTCTGGGCATCTGGCTGAAACAGGTGCTGTGCGACGAGCCGATTCTAGTCTATGGCGATGGTCAGCAGCTGCGCGATTTCAATTACGTGGACGATGTGGTGGAGGCGCTGCTGATCACCGCGCTCGATCCACGCGCCGACGGGCAGGTCTACAACTTAGGAAGTTCCGAACTGCCGATCAGCCTGTTTGAACTGGCGCAGCTGGTCGTCAAGGCGGCCGGAAAAGGTGAGTACCGCTTGATTCCGTTTCCACCCGATCGCAAGGCGATCGACATCGGCGATTACTACGCCGACTTCAGTAAGATCCGGCGCGAACTGGGCTGGACGCCGCGCGTGTCTATGGCCGAGGGGCTAAAGCGTTCGATCGAGTTCTACCGCCGTTATCTGTCGCAGTATCTCTAGCAGCACCGCAAGACCATACTATTTTGACAGAGGAGGAAGTATGCTTAAAGTTATACCGTTGCAGCAGCCGCTGCGCCGCGTCGTTCCGATCGCGATCATTGTCGTGGGGCTGATTTTGATCAGCGCCCTGGTGATTCAACAGGTGTCCGCGCAAGAAGCGCGCACATTGAAGCCGCCCTTCAAGCTGCTTCAGGCCGATCGGACCCCGCAAGGCCCGGAGGGCATCTTGCCGCCGCTGGACGCGCCCATCATCATGTCGCAAACGTTCAACAGCAATTTGCCGGCAATCGGCCTCGATCAACTGGGTTGGCATGCGCTGGTGGGCAAAGATGCCACCTTCGGCTATACCTGGAAATACGCCGGCACCGAGCCGTTTACGGATACGGTCTGGGCGGCCGGTAGCAACCCGTCTGGGGGGTATCCCTTACTCCTGCCAGCCACCGATACCTACACCAACGGCATGGAAGCGCTGCTGGTCTACGGCCCGCTCAATATGAGCGATTATGGTCAGGCGGTCTTCACCATGACCTACTGGCTGGACACGGCCCCCGGCGATTCTGTGGGAGTGGCGGTCTCAATCGACGGGAGCAACTTCACGGCGGTTAATAACGAGAGCATCGCCGATCCGACTCTGGCCACCACGCGCACGGTTACCCTGAACCTCAGCCCCTACATCGTGCGGCAGCCCGTGATATGGATTGCGGTCTACCTCAAGAGCGACGCCGCACTGCCGAACGGGCGCGGTATGTTTGTGCATGATGTTTTCTTGCGCGGCCTGCTGTTGAACAAGACCCGTTTGCCTTTAGTGATAAACGGCTATCCGCCTGCCACGCCCACGCCCACGCCCACGTCGACGCCAGTAGCCTCGCCCACGTCGACGCCGGGATCATATCGGTATTTGTACACGTTTACCAACGAAACAGCCACCAACAATCCCGACTTCAACCGCTGGGGAGGATACAGATTAACGAGTTGTGGCACCAATTGCGATTTCTATCAGGATCTGGTCAGCCTGCATGGCAATCCACAACCTGCGTTTACGCTGTATCTGCAAGGTGTCAACGGCAAGGGCGGCGCGGGGCCGCGCAAGGATGGCGTCAGCCTGTCCACCGCCACTAACTTCGAATACAGCGCCGATGTCTATGTGTACAACGGGCAGCTGAACGCCCGCTACGGCTTGGCCTTCGATGCTTCGTCGGGTACCTTCCCGGATAGTGGCAATCCGCCGATGGACCCGTATGTGAACTATTACCTGCTGGAACTGCGCATCGACACGACGACGCGCACCAAAGTTGCCCAGTGGCAATTCCTGCGGGTGGTGAACGGGAGTCGTGATACTTTGATGACCGCCGCCAGTCTGCCGGTCTCGATCAATCAGGGGCAATGGCACAACTTGAAAGTGACACAGCAGGGCACCACCCTGTCGTTCTATCTCAACGGCCAGTTTATCAAGTCCGTCACCTATGATGCTGGCTGGGGGGATGCACGGCGGCGGTTTGGCCTGTACATCGATACGCGCGACACGAACGGCGACAATGGCCCGTTCGAGTTTTTCGCCGACAATATCATCGTCAGGGATCTGCCGTAAATGGCGCCTGCCAGAATGGCCGCCATTCTCGCCGCTAATCCCGCCGCTCAATACCTGAGTCATCAGGCCGAGATCGATGCAGCGATTGCCGCCGTCCTCGACGGCAATCGCTACATCTTAGGCCCGCAGACGCAGGCCTTTGAGCAAGAGTTCGCCAAGTATCTGGGCGTGTCGCACGCCGTGGGCGTGGGGTCCGGGACCGAAGCGCTGCACCTGGCGCTGCGCGCCTGTCACATCGGGGCAGGCGCTGAAGTGATCACGGTGTCGCATACCGCGGTCGCCACGGTGTCGGCTATCGAGTTGGCGGGGGCTGCGCCGGTGTTGGTTGATATCGATCCGGTGACGTACACGATCGATCCGCAGTTGATCGAACGGGCCATCACGCCGCGCACCAAGGCCATCATTCCGGTGCACCTGTATGGCGGTGCGGCCAACCTCCAACCGATTATCGATCTCGCCCGCAAGTACCACCTCAAGTTGATCGAGGATTGCGCGCAAGCCCATGGGGCGCGCTACGCTTCGCGCGATCGAGTGGTGGGCAGCTATGGCGATGCGGCGTGCTTCAGTTTCTATCCGACGAAGAACCTGGGCGCGATCGGGGATGGCGGCCTCGTCGCCACGAATGATCCGGCCATCGCAGAAAACCTCAATCTGCTGCGGCAGTATGGCTGGCGCGAACGCTACATCAGCGAGGTGGCCGGCTGGAATACGCGCCTCGACGAATTGCAAGCGGCCATCTTGCGCGTGAAGCTGCGTTATCTGGATGAAGACAATGCGAAGCGCCGCAGCCTGGCGGCCATCTATGATGAACTGCTCAGCGGGGTCGTCACCATCCCAATCGAGCCGGCCGGCACCCGCCACGTCTATCACCTGTACGTCACCCGCCATCCGCAGCGCGACGCGTTGATGTCGTATCTGCGTGAGCGCGGCATCGGCACGGCCATTCATTATCCCGTGCCCATCCATCTGCAACCGGCCTATCGTGGACGGCTAGGCGAGGTAGGCTCGCTGCCGGAAACGGAGCGGGCCGCGCGCGAGATCGTGTCGCTGCCGATGTACCCGGAGTTGAGTGAGGCAGAGGTGAAGCGGGTGGCGGAAGCGGTGCGGGAGTTTGCGGGGTAAATCACCCTTGCGCGGGATAACGGCTGAAAATAGAAAGTTTGCGCCATGCAGGGATATTTCGACCACGCCCAGAGTGTTCCTGGTGCCGCGCCGGGGATCGAGCACGATGAAATTGCCAGCCTGCCGGGTGGAACCGGACAGGTACACATCTCTTGCATTGATTACGGCCCTCATCAGGTTTCGATCCAGGAGATTGATAACCTGGAAGATTTTGTGGACCAGCATCGTCCAGAATGGACGACTGTGCGCTGGATCAGTATTGATGGCTTGTCAAATACGCGTGCCATCCAGGTCCTGGCTACCAAGTACAATCTTCACCCTCTGGCCGTTGAGGATATGCTCCAAAAAACTCAACGTCCCAAAGTTGAAGCGTATGGTGGCGAAGGCAGCGAATTCATGGCGCGCCTGTTTATTGTCACGCAAGCCGTGCAGATCAAGGATGGTCGCCTGCACCCCGAACAGGTTTCGATATTTCTGGGTCATAAAACCATCATGACTTTTCAGGAGAATCGCAGCGCTGAGTGGGACCCCATTCGCCAGCGGATCAAAACCAAAGGTTCGCGCCTGCGCGACAGCGATGCCAGCTTTCTGGCTTATTCGCTGTTGGACGCCATCGTGGATAGCTGTTTTCCGATTCTTGAAACCTATAGCGATCGCGCGCAGGAACTGGAAGACCTTATTCTCGAACACTCCGATCCCGGCCTACTCAACAAAATCCATCAGTTCAAGCGTGATTTGCTGCTCCTGCGCTGGGTAGTATGGCCGATGCGTGAGGTTGTCTCCTCCCTGCAGCGCGAGCCGCATGAATGTGTGAGCGAGACCACCCGGGTCTATCTGAGGGATCTTTACGATCACCTCGTTGAGATTATTGATCTCATCGAGACCTATCGTGAAATCGCCAGCGATCTGATCGAAACTTATATGTCCTCGGTTTCGAACCGCATGAATGAAATCATGAAGGTGTTGACACTTATCGGCACGATCTTTATTCCCCTCACTTTCCTGGCCGGGGTCTACGGGATGAACTTTCACTACCTGCCAGAGCTGGATCAGGTTTGGGCCTACCCGGCCTTCTGGGTGGTGTGCTTCATTACCGCAGGTGCCATGGTGCTGGTGTTCCGCCGTCGCCACTGGCTATGAGAAGGCCGGTATTCTTCTGGAGTAGTTATTGGGATACGCGCCCACCAGCCGCGTGCAACCTGTTACTGTACAATCTTGGAGGAAGGCGGCAGATAAGGGCCGTTAACGGATTTGTTAAACGGACAAGCGGGAAAACACGGAAGCGGACTCGGCGTGCTCTGCGGCGAAAGTTGGACATCGTTTTTGACTATCGGCATTTGAGGCGGTGGCGGACGCCGAGGCTGTGGGTCTTGGGGAGTTGCCGTGAATACGACAATGACTCTACTGAAAAAACTGCTCACGTCGTACCCGGCGCTCAGCGCCGGCGACGCGCTAGGCGAAGCCCCGTCCGGCCATACCCGGCGCAGCGCGCCGGTGGCCCGCCAGGCGTCGGGGCGGATTTGAACGTAGAATACGCCGTCCCCATAGGGGAGGACGGCGGCTAGAGCCAATACTGTTTAGATAGCGCTCACCCAACCGCGTCCGCACGGTGGGATCGCCCGCGAGGACGCGGGCTGCGAGCCTTATCTAAACAGTATTGCGGCTAGAGCCTTTTTGCAGTAGCGTCATCCCCTTCAAGAATCAGCAAATCAAAACGTTCGACGTGGCCAGCGCCAGCCTGGTGTAGGCCTTTTTCGTCACGCTGCCGCGGAACTTCAGTCAGATCACGCTAGAGGCAATACTGTTTAGTTAGCGGGCCGGGCTCCCATGCCCGGCGGCGTGGGAGCCACCTCTGCTGACTTATCTAAACAGTATTGACGCTAGAGGTGTTCTGGCCGCCGTTTGTGGACAGACTCATCTGGGCGGTGAGCGGCCTGTGCGCGTTTACGGCCACGCACAACCTGGGGATGGCACGCGCCTCCGGCATCTGGTCGCCGCTCAACATCATCGTGAGTCTGTTCTGGGGAGCAGTGCTCTTCGACGAGTTTCTCAATACCGGGCCGGCGAGGCTGGTGGGGTTGATCGTCTCCGTCGCCGTGATCATCATCGGTGTGCTGTTGATCGTTTTTGTAAAGGACCGTGGCGACATGATCCACAACCGGCGTGATCTCTCGATCGGGGTGCTGGGTGCGATCGGGGCGGGAATCTTGTGAGGCTCGTATTTCATCCCGATCAAAACGTCGAACGCCTCGTTGTGGATCGCCACGTTCCCGTTGACGATCGGCATCTTCGTGGGCAGCACCGTGCTAATGCTCCTCGGCCGCCCATCGCCACGCCTAGACAAAGGCAGCGATTATGCGCGCGTAGGGTTGAGCGGTTTACTGTGGGACGTGGGCAACTATGCGATGCTGCTGCTCGTCGACGAGATCGACGCGGGCCGCGGGATCGTATAATCAATAGTAGGTCACAGCCAGACCTCAAAAATCTCAGTCAGGGGGAAGATCATGTCACTTCTTAAAGGATTGAACACCGTCTCCGTCGCCGTCACCGATTGGACCAAAGCCAAAGCGTTCTATCACGACACACTCGGTCTGCCGATCCTGTTCGACATTGAAGAAGTGGGCTGGTGCGAATTTGGCGAGGCGGGCCAGACCACTTTTGCCATCAACCTGTGGCGGGATGCCACCCCACCCGTACGCGGCGGCACAATTCCCGTCTTCAACGTGGATGATTGCATCCAAGCCGTGGCCGAACTGCGGAAGCGCGGCGTCAAGGTTGCAGATCCTGTGACCATTCCCGGCATGGTCATCTACGCCGACGTGCACGATCCCGAAGGCAACCTCCTCCAGATCGCGCAATCGACGGTGCCTGCCGCCTAGACTTCCGCAACTACATAGCCTTGTCATGAACCCGAAGGCCTCGATGTAGCATCGTCGCCTCCGGGTTGTATTCTCCAAACCCGATTGACCCCCTTCCCGTTTTGACTACAATAACCATTATCCGCCAACCCGAACTCGGAAAAGCGGGTTCTTCAAAAATTGACTTGCACAGGTGCCACGATGCCAGACGTTTTCAAAGTCGCAGAAATTTTGATCGCCCACGCGCTGGAAGCGCACCCCGGCGAGATCGCCATCATCGCCTATTATGGCTCGCGTGCCAAAGGGCAAGCCTCGGCCAACTCCGACCTCGACCTCTTCTACCTCCCCGATGAGGGTAAGGCTCAGTCGCTGTGCAGTCAATTCATCCTCGATGATCTACCCTACGATTTCTGGCCCGTCTCGTGGCATTTCGCCGAAGAGATCGCCCATGCTCAATCGGGGAGGCCGTGGGCCGTCGCCGCTTCGCTCATCGCCGATGCCCGGGTGTTGTATCATCACTCTCCAGCCGATCTGGATCGCTTCACGGCTTTGCAGGTGCGCATCGCTGAATTGACTCGCCTCGAACATCGATCGGAAATGATCGAACGCGCGCTGGCGGAATTCAAGACGACGCTCTTTCAGCTGGAGCAAATTCGACTGGCGGTTGCCGCCGAAGATAAGGCCGGTCTCCATTGGGTCAGTTGGAAATTCGCGAACAGTGTCAGCAACTGTCTGGCCCTGATCAATCAAACGTACTTCAGCAAGGGCTGGGGGGCTAATCTAGCGCAGGTGCTGCAGCTGCCGCAACGACCAGTTAATCTTGCATCGTTCTTCAAGCACCTGACCACGCCACACACGTCCGATCAACTGCTGATGGCCGCTGATCGGTTAGCGCAAAACGTGCGGCAGCTATTGCTTGACGCGCACGCCGCCCTGGCACAGCCGACTACCGTCCAGGCTGAATTCAAGGACTTCTACTTCTTCATTCACGAATACACGCACAAAGTTCTGGCAGCGTGCGCCCGCCACGATGTGCCGGCCGCCGACTACGCCGCCCTGCAATTGCAGGATGAAATCTGCCAGATGTTCTACAAAACTGAGCGCGGCATCCCGGTAACTGAAGTGCAGCTATTCGGCGAATATACCGCGCCCTATCTCAACGCGGGTTTTCCCGATTTGGTGGAGCCAGCCTCACGCGGAAATCTGGAGGAACTGGCACGACGTGTCCAACAGTTGCAGGCCATCGCTTCTACCTGGTTTCAACAGCACGCGATCGCCCGCGGCATCCTCGACAATGAGCAGGAACTACGCCAGTTTCTGGCCGAAAAAGACCCGGTAGGCTAATCCACCCAGGAGAGGTCAAGCATGCCCACCAACAACGACGAAATCGAACGCCTCAAACGCCTGCGCGATCAGCAGATCGCCACTCGCTACGACCCTAATGAGAAGAAAGCCAAGTTCGAGCAGATCAGCTATCAGCGACGGCAGGGCGCCAAAGTCACGCGGCAAAATGTCCTGAAAGACATTCCCGACAAAGTCTGGTGGTCGCTGGCTGGCGGCGTGATCGGCCTGGTGTTTTTCTTCATCGTCACGCGCCTGCCCGATATGCCCGCCTACGGCCCATTGATCGGGCTGGGCGGCATCGTCTTCTTTGTCGTCGTCGGCTTTGTGCTGGGCGCAGCGCACGATACCGGCAAAGGCGATTGGGGGCCGAAGGGTACCAGGAAATAAAGATTTGTTTGGCAACTGCTCAGCCGTCACACCGCACTGCACGCAGTGAGTGCAAGTGTGCCCGAGTACCGTTATCGGGCATCCAGAGCGATGACTGACAACAATTGTGAAGGGACACCTGGACTCCAACTATGCCGTTTACTATTGAAATTGCGCTGCAAGCCGAAACTGATCTCGCGGCCATGAAAGCCTTTCATCGTACTGAACTGTTGGATGCCATCGATCAACACCTGACGCACGCCCCAACCACCCTCAGCCGCAGCCGCATTAAACGGCTGCGCTTGCTCGACTCCCCGGCATACCGGCTCCGCGTGGGAGACTATCGGGTATACTATGACGTAGATGAAGTCGCATTCACGGTAAAGGTTCTGCGCATTTTGAGCAAAGCGGCTTCGTTGGATTATTTGCGGGGCGTAGGAGGCGGGGAATGAATACTCAAGTGTTTGAGTTAGAAAGCCTGGATGCGCGGTTGCGCGAAGCCGTTCACACGTCCGGCCGCGGTCCGGTACTCCTCACCGAGAATGGCCGGCCCAGGTACGTTATCCGTGACCTTGACGATGATGATGTTGTCGATGAATTACTGGCGCAGAATCCCGCGTTTCTTGAATCGATCCGCCTGGCTCGCCAACAAGTCACCGAGGGTAAGGTATTGAGCCTGGCTGAAGCGCGCACCAAATACGCTGCACAGGAAGATGAATAGGAATTTCCTGATGCAACCTCAAGATAGGAAAAGGCCATGCGTACTTCGATCTGCCTGAAGTGGTTGGCCGTAGCCGTATTTTTGCTCGCAGGCTGCGGAAGTCCTAACGCGGCGGCCAGCGTTACGCTAACGGCTGGGCCGGTTGAATCAACCCGTGCTCTTACTTTGCCCCCTCTTTCCACCCCAACCCCAGAACCAACCCGACCCACCGTCACGCCAGAGGCAACAACAACAGACCTAATCACCTCAACTCAAATCCTGACAGGTACGGAACCAATCCAAACCCCTGCCATACCTGAAGCAACCCAAAATCAAGAACAACTTTGGATAGCCAATGAAATCATTTCTGTTGATGAAAACGGCATCAAAGCCAGTTTTGGTTTTTCTCTTGGATATGACGAAACAACCTTTACCAAGAGTACGATTAAACAGCTCAAGGCAAAATTAGCAGAGTATGCCAAAGCAAATAACATTGCTAATCCTCTTACCCTTTCCGGCTTTGAATTTAACAGTAATAATCCTGATGCCCGAAGAAACCAAGTAATGGAAATTATCAGCGCTCTTCTCTGGACATACAACATCCAAAACGGAACAAATATCTCGCTTCAGAAATTCACTTCTAATCCGGAAAAGTATCCTTTTAAAATTTGGGGAGTGGGAAACAAAGTAATAACACTCACCTTAAACAGAATCGAAAATGTCAAAATCGTTTTAACTTCCGAGTCTGTTGATGAGAAAGTGAAAACGCTGTATTTTCTTATCCCCGGCTATATGTACCGTCTTGGTTATGATTTCACGATCGCTTATCAAGAAACAGGAAATGGAACCTTAACAATGTATGCACCAATGCAATCAATCAATGAAATAACTCACTACCTGTTCAACAAAGATTACCCTTTACAACACCCAGAAAAAATGAATTATGCCCTACCAGTAAAATTCTTCGAGCCCGCAGAAGCTGCCATTTATCAAATGCCTTTCTCTATGGCTGAAAAAAAACTTAAAGACACAAAAGGAAATGCTAACGATCTAGGGCCATTAAAAAATAAACTGAAAATTGCTATAAGGGACATACTTGGAAACGCACGCTCAATTGGCACTAGTAACGATTTTGGCGACCCTTTATGGGATGCCTTTTTGGCATCAAATGATGCTCAAGGAATAAAAAGGTCAGCGCCTAATGGTTTTGCAGAAATGGGCGAACAATACGGAAACTATGTATTGAAGTAAGCATCTACCGACAGGAGGTCGATCAAGCCGACCAACAACGACGAAATCGAACACCTCAAGTGCATGCGCGAGCAGCAGATTCGAACGCGCTACAATCCCCATGACTAACGATCAACGACTAGTGACCAAGACCCGTTCTCCCTCGTGGCGAGCGGGTTTTTTGTTTGCCCTGCGTATGCTACAATCGCCGCGCTTTATTTTAGGACACGGACGCGGAGCGCAGATGAACATGGATTCTCGTTTTACTCATTACTCGTTACTCATTACTTTGCTATTAGCGATCCTGCTCAGCCTCGCGCAACCGCTGCTCGTGCGCGCCGCCACGCCCGATCGCCGCTTTGGCGCCATCGACACGTTCGATAATCCGGCGGCGGCTACACAGCTGGGCGCCGGCTGGACGCGCGTCCGCTTTCCGTGGGCCGATATGCAGCCTAACGACAGCGGCCAGTGGAACACGTCATTCTTTACTGACGCGCAGCTGGCGAAAGAACTGGCCGCCGGGCGCGAGGTGGTGGGCTTGATCGTCAACACGCCGCCGTGGGCGCTGCAAGACGGCAACGTGCCCGGCGTGCCGAGCGGCTTGACGTTGCCCGACGACGATCCTAACAATCTGTGGGCCGCTTTCGTCCGCAAGATCGTCAGCCAGTACGCGGGCCGCATCAATCACTGGATCATCTGGAACGAGCCTGACATCTGGCAGCCCAGTTATCCCGGTCGCACCTGGGGCGGCGACGAGAAGGATTTCTTTCAATTGCTGCGCGTGGCCTACAATGTCATCAAGCAGACCAATCCCAACGCCACCGTGCACCTGAGCGCGTTCACGTATTACTGGGACACCAACTATGGCCGCACGCCGTTCTTCACGCGCCTGCTCGATGAGATGGTCAAAGATCGCGCCGCCGCTGACCACAACTATTACTTCGATGTTGCGTCCGCCAATCTGTATTTCCGCACCGACAACATTTACGATTTGATCGCGTGGCATCATCAGCAGATGCTGGCACACGGTTTCGATAAAGCGCTCTGGCTGACCGAGACCAATGCGGCCCCCAGCACCGATCCAGCGTGGCCCGTGGCTAACCCGACTTTTCCGATCACGCTCGATGAGCAAGCGCATTTCATCATTCAATCGCTGGCGATGGCGCTGGCTGGTGGCGCGAATCGCGTGGCGATCTATAAAATGGCGGATGTGCCCGCCGATCATGCCGCCAACCCCGAACCGTTTGGCCTGGTGCGCGAAGACGGTTCACGCCGACCGGCTTTCTCGGCCTTTCAGGTGGGATCAAGTTATCTGGCGGGGTTCACCGAAGCGTCGCTGACCGAACGCACGGACACGCACACCATCGTTACGGTGAAACGTGGCGACAGTGGCTGGACGACGGTTGCATGGACACGTCAACCGTCACCTGTGAAGATCAGTGTTGCGGCGCATGCCAATCAAGCCACGTTGGTCGATTGGAATGGTCGCAAGCAGACGATCACAGCGCGTGATGGCAAATACGAAATCGAAATTGCGGGCGCCACCTGCACGGGCGGCTGCATCATCGGCGGCGCGCCGCGCTTGATCGTGGAAGGCTCGATCGGCAGCGCGAAGATCGATGCGCCGAGCGGCTCAACGACCGTAGTAACGACTTCAGTCGTTGCCAACGCACCCACAGCGATCAGCGAAACGATCAGCGCTCCTGCCGTGGAGAGCACCGCCATCACGACCACGCCCGTCATCACCAATACGGCCACTCGCAGGCCCACTAGAACACCGACGGCCACCGCGACCGCGACGCTCACACCAACGCTGACGAACACTGCCACTTCCACGGCAACGCGTCGACCGACAGCAACCTCAACGGCGACCGCAACCGCAACAGCCACCGCTGCGCCGACGATTCAACCCACGCCCACGAGACTGACGCCGCCGGCGGCAACGACTGAAGTCGTTACTACGGCCAGCATACCGCCTGTGCTAATCATCGGTGGGTTGGGCATCATCGTGGCCGCCATCGCGCTCTATGTGATACCCAGGACAAAGAAACAGTCATGAAGAAATTTTTTTTGTCAACCCTGATCGGACTGGCGCTGCTCTTGACGGCTTGTGGTCAGCCGAGCGTGGCCCGCACAGCCCTCGCGCCAGCTGGCGCGCCCAGTCCGCAAGTGACCGGCATCAAACTGAAAGGCACGCCCGTGCCCACCGCCGGGCCGAGTGCGACGCCGCGCGACACGCCCACGCCTGATCCCACGCGCATCGTGGACGATGCCGGAACCGAGCTCTACATCGTGCAAGAGGGCGATTCGTTCGTCGCCATCGCCGCCGAATTTGGCACCACGCCCGACGAGATCGCGCAGACCAACGGCCTGACCACGCTCGACATGATTCATCCCGGTGATCCGCTTAACGTGCCGCTGAAGATCGATCGGGTGGGGCCGAGCACGAAGTTGCTGCCGGACAGCGAAGTGATCTATAGTCCCGGCACGATCGATTTCGACGTCGCCGCGTTCGTCGATCAAACCCACGGCTATTTGAAGAAGTACACGGAAAAGGTGGATGGCGTTACGCTGACCGGCGCGCAAGTGGTGCAGCGTGTGGCCGAACAATTCAGCGTGAATCCGCGTTTGCTGCTGGCCCTGTTGGAATATCGCAGCGGGTGGTTGAGCAATCCCACGCCCAACGCCGATCAACAAGCGTACCCGTTGGACTATCGCTACGCGGGTTATCAGAACCTGTATCTACAATTGGGTCACGCGGCCAATCGCCTGAACGACGGCTATTACGGCTGGAAGTCACGCGGCGCGCGCACGGTGCGCTTTCAAGATTATTCACGGGCGCGCCTTGCTTCGGGGTTGAATGCCGGAACGGCCGGGGTGCAGACGCTGCTCGCCGCCAGCCGCACTTACGATCAATGGTTGAAGGAAGCCGGGCCGGATGGCTTCAGTCAGACTTATCAGAAGTGGTTTGGCGATCCATTCCAGTATGCGGTCACGGTGTTGCCGCCAGACTTGCAGCAACCGCCGCTGACTTTGCCATGGACGAGCGGTGAAACGTGGTATTACTCGGGCGGGCCGCATGGCGGCTGGGGATCGGGATCGGGTTGGGCCGCGATCGATTTTGCGCCCGATCAGAACGACATCGGCTGTCAGACTTCCGATCAGTGGGTGACGGCAATGTCGTCCGGCACCGTGCTGCGCAGCCAGAACGGCGAAGTCGTCGTCGACCTGGATAATGATGAACACGAACAGACCGGCTGGACGATCCTGTACATGCACATTGCCGCAGAGGACCGCATCACGCAGGGCGCGCAGATCAAAGCCGGCGATCGCATCGGGCATGCCAGTTGCGAAGGCGGCGTCTCAACCGGCACCCATGTGCACGTGGCGCGCCGCTACAACGGCGAATGGATTCCAGCCGGAGGAACTATTCCTTTGGTGATGGACGGTTGGAAAGTGACGGGTGAAGCAACCGAATATGACGGCGGCCTAAACAAAGATGCTCAGGTGAAAGTGGCCTGCGAATGCCGTGAGGAAAAGAATAGTGTAACAAGGTGATCGGGGATCAGTTAATCGGGGATCAGTCAATCAGGCTGGGGAACTTCAGTCCTGATCACCGATTAACTGATCAACTGATTAACTGCTCCCTGTTCTACCCCTGCATCGGCTCGATGACGCGCGTATCCATGGTCTTGCGATGCGTTTCCCACGGATACACGATGTAGTTTTCAGTCACCGCCGCAAAATATTCAGGCTTCTTGGTCTTGAACAGCGACTCGGCCGGTTTGTAGTGCAGCACAGCCACATGCGGATAAGCCCCCGCCGCTTCCACGCGACCGCGCACGGTATTGATGGTGCGCGCACTGCCCCAGATATCGTCCACAATCAACACGCGCCGGCCGCGTAAAAGTTCGTCTTCGGGGAACTGCAAGAAGGTCGGCCAGGCCAGCATCTTTTCTTCCATGTCGGGGAAGCGCACGGCGGCCGTCAACACGTGCCGGATATCCAGCGCTTCGGCAATGATGCCGCCCGGCACCAGGCCGCCGCGCGTAATCATCAACATCGAATCGAATGAGCCGCGCATCTGCGGCAGCAGTTCGTCGATCAACTTGTCCACATCTTGCCACGTCAACACTTCCTGGCGCATGCTGTCCTCCACGGTGGGTGTACGGCCAGCGCCCTGATCGGCGCGCTGGCTGGCGTGATTATACCAAACAACGTGGTGCGTGGTGCGTGGTGCGTATTGCGTAAAACGCAATGCGCAATTACGTCCACTATTGCGAGGTGGAGCTGATCCAGACGACGACTTCGGCATTCTGAGGTAAAGCGATGGGCTGGGCGCGCCACGTGCCGACTTCAATCAACGAGCGACCTGCTGCGAGCCAGCGGCCATCGGGGCTCCACACTGGCGAAGTGTAACCGCGCTCCATGATCAAATGCTCTTTCTGCCCATCAATACTGGTGACCCATAGGCCCGCTTGCGCTTGATCTTGGTCTTCAGCACCAAATGCGAGCCATTGACCATCGGGGCTCCAGACTGGTGCATCAAACCAACCGCCACGGCCCGCGTTGGTGTACACATGCAATAGTCGTGCCGTTTTGACTTCCAGATCGAATACAGCGAGGCCGACCTGCCAGCCTTGGCCAAAGTCTCCGCCGACATACCATGCTAACTGTTTGCCGTCAGATGACCAAGCCGGGCTGGCAATCCGCTGGATGTTCTTTAGGCCATAGACTTCAGAATCAAACTGCTGTGGATTGCCATCCCACTCGTACAACCATGCTTCTCCATGGCGGTCATAGGCGATCGTTCGACCATCAGGCGCAGGGGCAGGCAATCCATTCGATCGATTCTCAGAATCGAGCACACGTTGTTCCTGACCGCCCAACCGTGCTGAGGTCAGGTAGCCTGCATCTGGTGCTTCATCACCTGGCGCCCAGCTTTGAAAGAGAACCCAATCGGGACGCGATGGCCACCACACAGGACAACATACCACGCGACCAAAGTTCTCAGTCAGGTTGCGCCGCTGTCCAGTCTTTAGATCGATGAGCCACAAGACTTGTGGAACAGGATCATTCTGGACAGTGAGCAAACGGTTACCGTCTGGAGAAATTGCTACGCCATATACCTGATCGATCAGTTTCGTTGGCTTGCCGTCAGTTCCGATACGCCAGAGAGCATCAGCCGCCGCATAGATCAAGCCGCTTGTGGTCAAGCCCGCGCTTGAGGTCGGAATAGAAGTTGGTGGAGCAGTCGAAATCACCGTGGGTGAAGAGGTTGGTGGAGCAGTCTGAACGACTGTGGGTGAAGACGTTGGTTGCGGAGCTCGAGTTGGTAGCAAGGTCGGTGTATTAAGGATGTGCTGTGGTACTTCGGTAGGTGCAGTCACCGGCCCGCCAGAGGCCAGCGTGCATGCCAGGGTGGTCAGGAACAGGATGATCACCAATCCTCCAGATCGCAGCAGCCGTTGCGTCATCTCTTGCCTCCTGATAGATGGAATGATCTTCGTCATTCTACACGCAATCTCACTTTTACGAGCAGCCGTTGCTCAGCTCTTCAACCTCATCCGTGTCCTCGCTTGTGGCAAAGCGGGCCACTTGGCACATCTTACCTGCCCTGCCACCAATCCTTCCTCGAACGTGGATCGAGAAACGAGCCTGTGTCACGGATCGCCACGTCGATCTCGGTGCCGGCGGCACGCCCGATCGGTTGACCCGGCCACAGCGCGGGCAACTCCGATCGCCCGGCCGTGTTGAGCTGTCGGTACAGCGCCAGCAAGTTCTCATCCACGCAGATGTTTTCCAGGTGCAGCGTGTAGCCGGCCACCACGTCATCTTCACGGGTGTACTTTAAGGTGAGGCGGGTTGGTTCGGCATACAAGACCAGTGCGCCATAACCGCCGCCGAGGTCGTAGCCTGCCACCGGCAGATGAAGCAGCTCACCCCGCGTCGTCTTCATGCCCAACAACGTCACATCCCACCTGGTGATGGGCCCACCCCGGCAGTTGCAGTTCCAATCCCATTGATAGACCCGGTAAGCCGCATTGAAGATCGGCGTGCGTTGATTATCGAACAGCGTGTACAGCTGCGGCGCAGCGGGATCGACGTTGCCGTCGTAATCGACCAGACTCAAGTTGGCGGTCGTGCGGACATAGCCACGTAGCGCGAGGTTCACATCCGGATGCTGTGACATATCCCCGCCGGCAGGATTAGTCGGTTCAAGCGTGCCGTACGTCTCACCCGTAGGGGCGCAGAGAACGATCGGGTTGACCACCAACGGCAGATAGATATCGTGCGTCAGCGCAGGTGAAGCGCGCAGCACACTCGACGGTGATGCCGACCGTGCCAGCACCATCCGCCGGGCGCTGTTCATGCTCAACACCACGCTCAGCGCCACTAAACAACTCGCCCCCACGATCAACACGCGTCCCAACTGAATAACTTTCATCTCTCCCCCTGACGGTTCTTCCGGGTTAAACGGGAAGAAGAAACCGGGTTTCTAAATCGGCCATTTTCCGTTACTACTCAGCCAGCGTGGCGCTGTCATTCCCGCGTGCTTCCGCCTAGCGCGTCGCCGGCATAACGTGCCGGGTACGACGTGGCGGGAATCCAGTAGCCTTGCCAGCACTGAGCTTGGATGCCCGACAAAAGCGCTCGGGCATGACGGCTGAGCAGTAACCATTTTCCACTGAAGTCGGATGACTCTCACGCACTACGCACCACGCATCACCCCGGTGGGTCGCATCTCCATCATACAGCAGCGCAGGTCAATCGTCAGGCAACCGCCGCGTAAGGGTAGAGATCGATCTTCACCTCCTCACGGTATAATAACTCGCGAGGACACTCATGCGAAATGCAAAACAACAACTCATCGGTTGGGGCTTAATCGGTTTTATCGCCATGCTGGCTATGTGCGCCGTCGGCCTGGTCGTGTTGAAGGTCCTGCCCCCACGCGATCAAGCCCGCGTACTGCAGCGCCTGCCCGCGCCCGTGCGGGTCGCCGTCAACAACTGGATCTTTCCGCATCCCGAAAATGTGCCGCCCCCCAGCGCGCCGGTGAAAAACATTGCAGCCCTGCTTACGCCCATCGCAACACGGCCATCCACACCGCAGCCCACCGCCACACCGATCACGCCAACGCCTGAGCCATCCAGCACGCCCACGCTCGTTGCGATCGATCTGCCGCAGGTACCAGAGCCAACCGCGCCTCCGGCTTCAGCTGCACCGGTTGCGATTCCCAGCATCAGCGCACCGGGACCCAAGCAAGCGGCGCGCAGCACACCGGCCGCGGCAGAAGGTATCAACGTGCTGTTGACGGGTGCGAAGCAGGAATATCAATTGTGGAATAACTGTGGCCCGGCGACCCTGTCGATGAATCTTAATTTCTATGGCTGGCCCGGATCACAAGTCGAAGCGGCCAAGTTCCTCAAGCCCGATCAAGAAGACAAGAACGTCAGCCCCGATGAAATGGCGGAGTTCGCGCGATCGGTGGGCTTCCACGCACTGCTGCGCGTGAACGGCACATCGGAGTTGATCAAAGCGCTGCTGCGCGCGGGCGTGCCTGTGTTGATCGAGAAAGGGTTTGAACCGGAAGCCGATCTAGGGTGGATGGGACATTACGAATTGCTCGTCGGCTTCAACGACGAGCAGCAAGAGTTCATCGCGATGGATTCGTACACGGGGCCTTATCAGTCCGTGCCCTACGCCGAATTTGAAAAATACTGGCGGCAGTTCAATCGCACTTACCTGGCGATCTATCCCAATGAAAAGACGGAAGAAGTGCAGTCCATTTTGGGCGCGCAGCTGGACGACGCCGCGATGTGGGCCGGATCACTAGCAACCTCGCAACAAGAAGCCGACGCCGCGCCCGACGATCCCTTTGCGTGGTTCAACCTGGGCACCAGTTACGCCGCGCTGCAAGATTGGCCGAGCGCCGCCACCGCTTACGATCGCGCCCGACAGCTGGAGTTGCCGTGGCGCATGCCGTGGTATCAATTCGGTTGGTTCGACGCCTACTTGCGGACCGGCCGCTACGACGATGTGTTAGCGTTGGCCGATACCGTCATCAAGGTCACGCCCAACATCGAAGAGACATACTATTACAAAGGGCTGGCGCTGAAGGCTTTAGGCAATCTCGATGGCGCGCGCAGTCAGTTGGAACTGGCGCTGAAACGCAATCCCAATTTCAAGCCGGCGCAAGACGCGCTGGCCTCGC
This sequence comes from Thermoflexales bacterium, assembly GCA_041738395.1. Taxonomy (GTDB): domain Bacteria; phylum Chloroflexota; class Anaerolineae; order Fen-1058; family Fen-1058; genus Fen-1058. Next base: position 2,661 of record JBGSPW010000084.1, on the reverse strand, counting down.
TCTAATATGCTCTCCAAATCCATGCGCCGCATTCTCATTTCAGCGCTCATCGTCGGCGTGGGCTTTTTTGTCAGTAAAGTCACCGGCATCCTCGACGATCTGATCCTGGCGCGCACGATCAAGCCCGGCCCCGAACTCGATGCGTACTACGCGGCTTTCGGCCTGCCCGATCTGCTCTTCACCCTCATCGCGGGTGGCGCGCTGGCCGCGGCCTTCATTCCGGTCTTCACCAGTTTCCTGACGCGTGAAGATCGATTGGGCGCGTGGAAACTCGCCTCGGCCGTGGTCAACACGGCCTTCATCGCAGCCGCGATCGGATCAGCCATCCTCGCGCTGTTCGCTCCGTGGATTGTCACCGAAACGGTCGGGCGCGGCTTTGCGCCGGAGTATCAACAGCTGTGCGCCAACCTCATGCGCGTGATCTTGATCGGCACGGTCGTATTTTCGATCAGCGGCGTGGTGATGAGCGCGCTGCAAGCCAATCAGCATTTTTTCCTGCCCGCCCTCGCGCCCATCATGTACAATCTCGGCATTTTGTTCGGCGTGATTTTTCTCGCGCCGACGCTGGGCGTGTGGGGACCCGCCATTGGCGTCGTGATCGGATCGGTGCTGCATCTGCTGATTCAAGTGCCGGGCTTGATCAAATACAAAGCGACGTGGATGGTGTGGTTAGGCTGGCACGATGCGAATGTGCGGCGCGTAGTGAAGTTGATGATTCCGCGCATCCTCGGATTGGGTGCGGTGCAGTTGGCGGGTGTCGTCACGATCAGCTTAGCTTCAACCCTGGCGGCCGGCAGTGTCACCGCGTTGAATTATGGCTGGCGTGTGATGCAGCTGCCCGAGACGTTGATCGCCACCGCCATCGCCACCGCCGCTTTTCCCACATTGAGCGAATTCGCCGCGCGCGGCCAGATAAAGCAACTGCGTGGCACACTGCGCACGACGCTGTTGGTGATTCTGGCGTTGACGATTCCGGCGACGATCGGGCTGCTGCTCTTCGGGCAGTGGATGGTGCGCGTGTTGTATGGCACCGCGCCTGAAGCGACACTGCTCATCACGTGGGCCGTGCAGGGCTACGCCCTCGGCATGATCGGTCACTCGATGCTGGAAGTCACCGCGCGCACGTTCTATGCTCAACAAGACACGTGGACGCCGCTTTACGTGGCGATCGGCGCGATGGGGGTTGCCATCGCCGCGAGTTTTCTACTGCGCTCGTTGTGGGGCGTGGGCGGTCTGGCACTGGCCAATGCCCTCGGCGTCACCGTCGAGGTGATCATCCTGCTCCTCATCTTGCGCCGTCGCTGGCGCGCTCAATCTTCCGTCGCGCCGATCGTATCGACTTCAATACTTGGCATGAATGAAGAAGTTGTCATCGCGGATGGCGATTAGCCGCGCTGGACCGTACACCCCCAGTCTGGATGTCTTGGTTTTTTAACTTGACGAGTCCGAGGGGTTAGACTAAAATCCTCGCCATCCAGCGAAGGGGGAAATCTATCTATGACAGCCAAACGCATTGTAGTGGTGATCGTGGGCTTTGCGGTTGGCGCCGGACTCACACTCGGCGTCATGGCGTTGTTCGCCAACCTGGGCATGTTAAACTTTGGCCTGCCCAATTTTCTGCTCACATCGTTCTGCTTCGGGTGCATGACTGTGATCATTCTGGACGGTCTGATGCACACGAGAATGCTTAAACGATAGCACCGTTTAGCAAGCGGTCAATTTCGGCGCGGTGCGTGCATCCATCTGATGTGCGCCCGCGCATTCATTCCCGGCAATTTTCGCATTCAGCCTAAATCTTTGATGACAACCCTGGCCGTTATTCTGTTGGTTGAAGGTGCGCGTCCCGCCTCTTCTCTCGCTCCGGCGTTAGAGGGACGCGGTTATCTGGTCGTACGCGCCAGCAACAGCAAAGAAGCCCTCAGCCGTGTGCGCACCGATGCGCCCGCCCTGGCGATCGTCAACTCTACCAGCCTGCACACCGATGGCCTGCGCATCTGCGCCGATCTCAAAGACGCTACCGACGTCATTCCCGTCATCGTCATCGTGCGCGCCGGCACCGACCCTGCCAAGATCACGTGCGCCGATGCCATTCTGGTGCGGCCCTTCACTGCGCGCAAACTGCTCAATCGCATCGTGCGCATGCTGCCCGAGAGTGTGGGCGAAGTCCTGCACGCCGGAGATTTTTCGCTCAACCCGGACAGCCGTTCCCTGCGCGTGGGCAAAAGCGAATATCACCTGACCCCGATGAAAGCACGGCTGCTGGAAGTTTTCATGCGCCATTCCGGCGAGGTGTTGAGCCGTGAGTATTTGATGAAACATGTGTGGCGCACCGACTACCTGGGCGACACACGCACGATCGAAGTACACATCCGCTGGCTGCGTGAAATCATCGAGGCCGACGCCACGCATCCCTGCTACTTACAGACCATCCGCGGCGTCGGCTATCGCTTCAGCGTTGAACCCGTTGCCTGATTTCTGCCTCACTCTTCGTCAAAACCACTATCGCCAATCACATTGAAAGCACGCCGCACTGGCGCGGGATAATCGCCCAGTTCGATCGAGCGTGGCGGCGCAGCCGGCGCGACCGGCGCGGGCGGCGGTGTCATGTAGATGATCGGCGGCGCGGATTGTTCGGGGCGTCGCGTGCGCCGGCTGGCTGCT
>JBGSPW010000075.1:0-4220 GCA_041738395.1 Thermoflexales bacterium | reverse complement strand
GCCGCACGGGCGGCGCAGGTGGCCGACGCCGATCAGCTCATGGTGCTGGCCGCGCAAATTCGCGGCACGCAGCCACGCCTCGCGGCAGCCCTGACCGACCTCGCGTTCAACTTTGAGTATGATGCTATTTTGCAAGCGTTGACGGCGGCAGATGGAGAGATCTGAGATGAAACAATCCCCGTCTTCTGGTGCGCGCAGCGTGAAACAGTCCCCATCTGTTGGTGCGCGCAGCGTGGATCAGACGCTGCCGGCAAGGCCCCTCGATATATTGATTGTCGACGATACCCCGGCCAATTTGCGGCTGCTGGCGCAGTTGCTGACGGAACATGGCTATAAAGTGCGGGCTGTCTTGAACGGCCAGCGCGCGATCGAGGCGGCCGAGGCGCAAGTTCCCGACTTGATTTTGTTGGACGTGATGATGCCGGAACTCGATGGCTATGCCGTGTGTCAACGCTTGAAAAGCCTGCCGGCGACGTGCGATGTGCCGGTGATCTTTATCAGTGCGCTGGGTGAAGCCGATGACAAGGTGAGGGCCTTTATCGCGGGCGGGGTGGACTATGTGACCAAGCCGTTTGAGCCGCGTGAAGTCCTGGCTCGCGTGCAGACCCATCTCATGCTGCGTCGCCTGACGCGTCAATTGGAAATCGTCAATGCCGATCAGGCCGAACAATTGGCGGAGCTGGAAGCACGCAACGAAGAACTGGACGCCTTTGCGCATACTGTGGCGCACGACATCAAGAGTCCTATGGCGGTGATCAGCGGCTATACCGATCTGCTGCTGGAAGCCTTTGACGATCTGCCGCCGGACAAGCGCACCGAAGCGCTGCACAGCATCTCGCGCGGCACGCAGAAGATCGTCAATATCGTCGACGAACTGCTGCTGCTGGCCGGGGTGCGCAAGACCGAAGTTCAACTCGCGCCTGTCAACATGGCGCGCGTGATTCGCGAAGCTTGGCAGCGCGTGGAATATACGCTGGCCGAGTATCAGGCCGAAGCGATCGTCCCTGCGACGTGGCCCACCGTGTTAGGCTATGAGCCGTGGATCGAAGAAGTCTGGGTGAACTATCTGACCAACGCCTGCAAGTATGGCGGACAGCCACCACACATTCAGTTGGGCGTAGACCCTCAGGGTTTTCAAAACCCTGAGGGTCTTAGGCTGGTGCGCTTCTGGGTGCGTGACAACGGCAAGGGCTTATCGCCGGAAGATCAGGCCCGGCTGTTCACGCCCTTCACGCGGCTCGATCAGGCACGGGCGCGCGGGCATGGCTTGGGGCTATCCATCGTGCGCCGCATTGTCGAGAAGCAGGGCGGGCAAGTGGGTGTGACCAGCAGCGGCGTGTCCGGCGAAGGCTGCACTTTCTACTTTACACTGCCGACGGCTAAGTGAAGAAACCGGGTTTCTCCACTCTAGTCGTTCAATTCCCTTTGGAATGTAGAAACCCGGTTTCTGGCGACGCTCGTTTCACTTGTTTCACTCGTTTCACTCGTTTCACTCGGGAGGCACGGAACGTGTCCATCATTCACAATGCGGTTGGATCGATTGCGCGCGGCGGTCTCACGTGGCTGAGCAAACACCGCCTGCCGCAGATCGATGGCGCGCTGGCGATCAAGGGGTTAGCGGCTCCCGTGGAAGTGATTCGTGATACGTGGGGCGTGCCGCACATTTACGCCGCCAACGCGCACGATCTCTTCCTGGCACAGGGCTTCGTTCACGCGCAGGATCGCTTGTGGCAGATGGAACTCAATCGGCGCACGGCGGCCGGACGCTTGAGCGAAATTTTCGGCGAGGTCGCTTTAGACACCGATCGGACGGTGCGCACCTTCGGGTTCCGGCGTTTTGCTCGCGCCGATCAAGAGAATGCCTCCGTCGATATTTTGGAGGCGGTGCAGGCGTACACCGACGGCGTGAATGCGTTTCTCCAACATCCGACCGCTACTCTCCCGATCGAGTTCTCACTCATTCGCCATCAACCCGAACCGTGGACGGTGTTGGACAGCGCCACGGTGATGGTGATGCTGACGTGGCAGATGTCACACGCGTGGTATGGCGAGATTGTCCGCGCGCAGCTGATCGAGGCGATCGGACCGGAACATGCCGCCGAGTTGGAAATCCACTATCCTACGACGAATCCCACCACGCTGCCGCAGGGCATCGAGTTCAATGCGATTGATGCCGACGGTATGCTGCGTGCGGTGCGCGGGCCGTTTCTCGATCACGGCAAAGGCAGTAACGCGTGGGCCGTGGCCGGTAGCAAGACGACGACGGGTATGCCATTCCTGTGCAACGATCCGCACCTGCCGTTGCTGCTGCCTTCGTTGTGGTATAAGGCGCATCTTGTCGGCGGGCCGTTCGATGTGATCGGCGTGTCGGTGCCCGGTTTGCCCATGGTGCTAATCGGTCACAACGCGCACATCGCCTGGGGTGTCACGCTGGCCTACACGGATTGCGAAGACCTGTTTATCGAGAAACTCGATCCGGGGCGGCCCAACAAATATCGCTATGGCGACGAATGGCGCACGGCCGACGTGGTGCGCGAAGAGATTCGTGTGAAAGGGCGTGTTGCACCGCATATCGAAGAGGTAACCATCACGCATCACGGGCCGATCATCTCTGATGTGATCGGTTATTCCGGCAAGCGTGTGGCCGTGAATTCAATGGCGCTGCGTGCAAGCCAGGTGGCGCGCGGCTGGTTGTGGCTGAATCAGGCCACCGGGTGGGATGAGTTTGTGCGAGCCATGCGCTTGATCGAAGCGCCCCAGTTGAATGTGGCCTATGCGGATACCGCGGGCAACATCGGGTATTGGTGCACGGGCCGCGTGCCGGTGCGCGCGCAGGGTAAAGGCGATGTGCCCGTGCCCGGTTGGACGGGCGAGTATGAGTGGATCGGCGAGGTGCCGTTTGATGAGATGCCGCACGCGCTGAATCCGCAGCAGGGGTACGTGGTGATGTGCAATCATCGCCTCACTCCCGCTGATTATCCGCATTTCTTGGGCGACGTGTGGATGAACGGGTATCGCGCGCGCCGCGCGGTAGAGGTCTTTGAGGGTAAGCCCAAGTTATCGGCTGAGGATATGCGCGCTTTGCAGTTCGATTTTGTCTGCTTGCCAGGTCTGGAATTTTCCAAGCGCGTCGGTGATCTCAAGTCCGATGATCCTGATGCGTCCCTGGCGCTTGATCTGCTGCGTCAGTGGGATGGCTGCCTGACGGCCGAGACAATCGGCGGGACGGTGTACGAGGTGGCGCGCTATACGTTGGCGCGCAATGTCTTCGAGTCGGCGTTGAATAAGTCGCTGGTCGATCGCTTGATGGGGCAGGGGTTCCATCCGTTGTTAATGGGGGCGACTGAATTCTACGGGCACGATACGGTGACGCTGCTGCGACTGCTGGATCATCCGCAGTCGTGGTGGTGGCAGCAAGCCGGCGGGTGTGAGGCGACGATGACGCGGAGTTTGCAGCAAGCGGTGGCGTGGCTGCGCCAAACGCTGGGGGCTGATCCGCAGCAATGGCAGTGGGGCAGGCTGCATCATTCGACGTTCCCGCATGCGCTGGCCTTGCAGAAGCCGTTAGATCAGGTCTTCAATTGCGGGCCGTATCCGATCGGCGGTGACACCGATACGATGTGCCAGGTCGCCATGCTGCCCCAGGAACCCTACGATAACAAGGCGTGGGCGCCTACCTATCGGCAGCTGGTCGATCTGGGTGATCTGTCGAAGTCGCAGTGGGTGTATGCGCCGGGCCAGTCGGGCCAGCTGGGCAGCCCGCACTACGCTGATCTCATCGACGCGTGGCGCACCGGTCAGACGATTCCCATGCTGTGGACGCGGGCGCAGGTGGCAGGCGCGGCGGAGGGAAAACTGACGTTACACCCATGACGGAAAGATGGGGAGATAGGATGGAGCGATAGAGGGAAGGAGTGAATCCCTCTGTCTCTCATTCTCTTTCCCTCCCTCTTTTTAGCTTAGCAATCAGCATTCAGCAATCGACACTCAACAATCAAGGAGCCGCATGTCTACTCAACAACTGGTCGTGATTGCCACATTTGAGGATGAAGCATCGGCCTCGGACGCGCTGCACGTGCTGCAAGAAGCGCACCGGGAAGAGCAGTTGAAATACATCGCGTATGCCGTGACCTGGCGTGATGCCGAAAACAAGTTGCACATCGAAGAGACGGGCGATCCCGGCGGTGTGAGCGGCGCCGCTTCCGGCGGGGCGCTGGGTC
>JBGSPW010000052.1:0-86990 GCA_041738395.1 Thermoflexales bacterium | reverse complement strand
GGCAGAGCCGAGGTGGCGCGCCAGGCGGAATGCGCGGCACGGAGTCGAAGGGGCGGTGATTTTGTTGCAAGACTTGCACTACAGGTCCCTAGCGTTGCAGGATAACGAGGTGCATGTGGCTGTACGGGATGAACCGGCGCGAATCTTAATCTTGAGCAACGAAGACAACACGTGGACGCCCGACGACTACGTCGAAGTCGATCTGGAAGTCGCGCGGATGCAGAACGGCCTGATCGAGCAGGGGTATCAGACCGAAGTGTTTACGGTGCGCTCCAGTGTCACGCGCGAACTGGAGCAGGCCGGTTGTTATCCGCCCGAGCGGTGGTTGGTGTTTAACTGGTGCGAGCAGTATTTCGATCGACCGTGGACGGATGCCGAAATTGCGGGCGATCTGGAACAGCTCGGCTACACCTTCACCGGCGCGGACGCGGCGGGCATGCGCCTCTCGCTGGACAAGGCACAGGTGCGCGAACGATTAACAACGGCGGGCGTGCCCCTGCCGATCGGGCGGGTGTACACCAACGTTGACTTCGACGACTGGCCGGTCTTTCCCGCCATCGTGAAACCGGCGAATCAGCATTCTTCGTGCGGCGTATCGCGCCGATCGCTGGTGGAAAATCACGCAGAGCTGCGTCAGCAGGTGCAGTGGGTACTGCAAGAATTCGGCGGCCCGGCCGTGGTGGAAGAGTTTATCGACGGGCGCGAGATCCATGTCGCGCTGATCGGCAATCGGGATGTGACGATGCTGCCGCCGTTGGAGATCGATTATTCCTTGTTCGGCGATCGGCGTGATCGGATTTACACCAACGAAGCGAAGTTCGACAAACACCAGCTGCCCTATTACCTGACGAAGTTCTTGTGCCCTGCACCGCTGGATGCCGCCACGCAGACACGCCTGGAAGAAGTGGCGCTGGCGGCGTATCGGCTGGGCGGCTGCCGCGATTACGGGCGTGTGGATATGCGCCTGCGCGACGGGGAGCCGTTGGTACTGGACGTGAATCCCAACGCTGATTTGTCGTTTGAGTCCGATCATGCGATCGGATCGAAAATGTTAGGCTGGACTTATGGCCAGCTGGCGGCGCGCATTATCGCGTGCGCGGCGGAACGCTGGCCCTACCAGTGAGCGTCTCACCAGTGAGCGTCTCACCAGTGAGTGCCTCGCAAGCGAGCGTTATGAAACCCAAAGTGATTGTGCTGTATAACCATGACACGACGTTGTCGCCGGATGATGTGCGAACGGCGGCTGAAGACCGCCGCACGGCCATGAGCGCGTTGACGAATTTCGGTTATCACGTGCTGGATGTTCAGGTGTATCATAGTGTGACCGAAGCGCTGCGCCCCTTCCACTTCGATCCGCGCGAGTGGCTGGTGTTCAATTGGTGCGAGGGTTACGTCGATCGCCCGTGGGATTACGGCGAGGTGACGGACGAACTCGATCGGTTGGGGTTCAGCTACACGGGGGCCGATACCTGGTCGCATTTCTTATCAGCAGATAAGGCGCGGGTGCAGGCGGCGCTGATCGAGCAGGATGTGTCGATCCCGCGCGGTCGCATCCTGCGCGATGCGTCGGCCACCGATTGGTCCATTTTCCCGGCGATCGTGAAGCCGACCAATCAACATGGCAGTTTCGGTATTGACCGGCATGCCATCGTGCTGGATCAGCAGCAGCTGCGCCGGCGCGTCGAGTACATTTACGAGACGTTCAAAGCCCCGGCGCTCGTGGAAGAGTTCATCGAAGGGCGCGAACTGCAGGTATCGGTATGGGGCAACAGCCGGGTGGAGGTGCTGCCGGAAGTGGAAGTGGTGTTCGATCAACGGCGTGATTGGCGCGAGCGCATCTACACCTATGAGATTAAGTTCGCGGCCGACGGATTGGATAAGCACAATGTGGGGTTCGTCTGTCCGGCGATGCTGACGGTGCAGGCGCGCCGCGCGATCGAGCGGGTGTGCCGCCGGGCCTATCGGGCGCTGCGCTGCCGAGGCTATGCGCGCATCGATCTGCGCTTGAAGAACGACCGGCCATACGTGCTCGACGTGAATCCCAATCCCGACATCAATTCGGAAGCGCTGCTGGTGATTGCGGCGCAGGTCGTGGGACTGACGTACGAAGAGGTAATTGCGCGTATCACGCAGTTTGGTGAAGAGCGTTGGCGCGCGGCGCAACATACGGCGGGGGTTAAGAGGAGCCGAAAACGTGAGCAACCAGAAGCTGTATCGCAGTGAAACCGATCGGATGATCGCCGGGGTGTGCGGCGGTCTGGCGAAGTTCTTTAGTGTTGATGCGACGTTGGTGCGGCTGGTGTTTTTGCTGTTGCTCTTCCTGGGTGGCGGCGGATTTTTGCTGTACTTCATCCTGTGGATCATCGTGCCGCAGGAGAGTCATCCAGCGGGCACGCCGCAAGAAGTCGTGGAAGCGAATGCCCAGGACATGGCGCAGACCGCGCGCAACTTCGGACAAAGTGTGGGCGGGTCGAGCGGCGATGTGGCCCAATCGGCGGCGCGCAACGGGCCGCTGATCTTCGCCGTGCTGCTGATCATCCTTGGCGTGTGGTTCCTGGTGCAAAACCTGCTGCGCATCGATCTGGGTCAATTCTGGCCGGTGATTTTGATCATCATCGGCCTGGCGCTGCTGGTTCCCGCCATGCGCCGACCCAAATCCTGAGGCTGAGGGAACCGGGCTTCTCTACAGAAGCCCGGTTTTTATTTTTGAAGCGATTTGCCTCTGCGGCGCGGACATGCTAGACTGAAAGGCATGGAGGCTAAGTCGATGACGGCCAAGCGGCATGTCGTGTACGAAACAGAATGGGATGCCGAGAAGATCAAGGCGCTGCGCGATCATCTGGGGCTGACCCAGCAGCAGCTGGCCGAAGAGCTGGGGGTGCGGCAGCAGACCATCAGCGAGTGGGAGGTGGGTGTCTACGAGCCACGCCGCTCCACCTCCAAGTATCTGAACCTGATCGCCGAACGGGCCGGGTTCACTTACAAGGTCAGGAAGAATTAAGACCTGGCAGGTTTTCAAAACCTGCCAGGTCTTTTGATATCTGCCCCTTGACACTTACACGGTAACGTGTTAAACTCATCTTGACTTGGCGCAGCGCAGCTGCGCTTTCTTAAACGGGTGGCTACACGGTAACGTGTTGAAACAAGAGGAGGCAGGCGATGGGCATGTATTCGCTCGACGAGTTAGTGCAGCGCTGGTACACGGAAGACGTGACGGCCGAACAGGTGATTGGGCAGGTGCTGCAAGTGCTGCAGGAACTGACGCGGCGCGTAGAAGAGTTGGAGAGCAAGAACCGGCCCGAGGGAATGATTACGCCGCGCCGAAAGTAAGTCAACGCGAATTAAAGCTTAGTTGATGGAGCCGTCATGCTCAAGCCGCCGTCCCCGGCGGCGAGGACGCCGCCTTGAGCGCCTGTTACCTGAGTGGCTTCTTTACCCGAATTGATGTTACAGCACAACTTCTTGTCATGCACTCCGCGTTAGGTTAAGCCGTTCCTTCAGGCCCGAATACCGCTCGCTGGGTTTGTTGTTGTGAACGGCCATGCCCAGCGCGCGTTTACTGCCGACCAGCACCACTAACTTCCGGGCGCGCGTGATGGCCGTGTAGAGCAGGTTGCGCTGAAGCATCAAGTAGTGCTGCGTGAGCAGCGGCATGACGATGACGGGATATTCGCTGCCCTGCGCTTTGTGAACGCTGACGGCATAAGCTAACGCCAACTCGTCGGCCTCGTTCCACTCATACTCGATCGACCGATCGTCGATCGAGACGGCGAGGGTCTGATTCTCCAAATCGATCTCCGTTACATACCCCATATCGCCGTTGTACACATCTTTATCGTAGTTGTTGCGTGTCTGCATCACGCGGTCACCCACGCGGAACAGCGTACCGGCCAGTTTGCGCTCAGGCTTTTTGGGTGAGGGCGGATTGAGTTTCTCCTGTAGGCGCGTGTTCAAGTTGGTGACGCCGGTGCTGCTGCGGTACATCGGCGCGAGCACCTGGATATCAGTTGACTTCAAGCCGAATTTATTCGGAATGCGCGCGGCCACCAAATCCACGATCAATTCGGCCGCCTCGTCAGGATCTTCTTTGACGAAGAAGAAAAAATCATCGGCCTCTTTGGGCGTCAGCGGCATCTGTCCGCGATTGATGCGGTGCGAATTGGTGATGATGTGCGAGTTCATGGCCTGCCGGAAAATCACGTCCAGGCGGATGACGGCGGCGCGGCCCGAATCGATGACGTCGCGCAGCACGTCGCCCGCGCCCACGCTGGGCAGCTGGTCGACATCGCCGACGAGGAGCAGGTGCGCGTCGAGGGGCACGGCTTTGAGCAGATGATTCATCAGCAGCAGATCGATCATGCTGGCTTCGTCGACGATGAGCACATCGATTTCCAGCGGATTTTGCGCGTTGCGTTTGAAGCCTTCGCCCGGTGCGAACTCTAGCAGCCGATGGATGGTCTTGGCCGGTCGGTCGGTGGCCTGGCTCAAGCGCTTGGCGGCGCGGCCCGTGGGCGAGGTCAGCGCGTAGCGCCGATTGAACTTCTCCAGCAGATCGATTACGGCGCGCATGGTAGTGGTCTTGCCGGTGCCGGGGCCGCCCGTGAGCACCGTGACCTTGCTCTTTAGCGAAGTGCGCACGGCCTGCTGTTGCTGATCGCTGAGGCGGGCCGTAGGGCGATTGGAGACGACGGTGCTCAATTCGTTCAGCGCGGCTTGTAGATCGAGGTGCTGTAGATTGTCGAGACGCGACAATTTCGAATCGATAATAGCATTCAAACGTTTGGCGACGCTGACTTCGCCGTGATAGAACGGGGTGAGATAGATCGCCGGTTCTTCGCGCAGCGCTTGTTGGCCGGGGCTGAGCGCGGCCAACGGTTTAGGTTGACCGATCGTGTAAGTAACCGGCGCCGTGTGCGCGGCCTGATCGGCGGCGAGGAATTCGTCGATCGATGGTTCAGGCTGCGCTGGCTGTCGTTTGGGCAGCGAGCTCACGATCGGGTAAATCGTATCGCGCTTGATCTGATCGGACTGAATCAAGGTGTCCAGCGAAGCGGTCACTTGATCGGGCTGCACGGCGAGCAATTCGCTGGCGTCGTGAATGAGTTGCGACTGCGGCGCGAAGACGTGACCCTGATCGGTGAAGTTGCTCAGCGTGTAAACGACGCCCGCCGCCACGCGCGAAGGCGCATCGTGCGGCAGGCCCAGATCGTGCGCAATCTTATCGGCGGTCTTGAAGCCGATGCCGTAGATGTCCTGCGCCAACCGATAGGGATCGGCCTGCACTAGATCGATCGAAGTCTCGCCGTACTGCTTGTAGATTTTCACGGCGAGGCCGGTGCTGACGCCGTGGCTTTGCAGGAACAGCATCACTTGCTTGATGGATTTCTGCTCGTCCCAGGCTTGGGCGATGGCGGCGGTGCGCTTGGAGCCGATGCCCAGCACCTCGCGGATGCGCTCTGGCGAATGATCAAGCACGTCCAGCGTGTCGGTGCCGAACTTCTTCACGATGCGTGACGCCGTGACCGGGCCTACCCCTTTGATGAGGCCGGAACCAAGATATTTCTTGATCCCCTCGATGGTGGCCGGCAGAATCTGTTCGCATTTTTCGGCTTTGAACTGCTTGCCATACTGCGAGTTGGTCATCCACTGCCCTTGCAAGCGCAGCGATTCGCCCGGCGTGATCTCCGGCAGATTGCCGACGACAGTGACGAGATCAGGATAGCCGCGCGCGGTGAGGCGCAGGACGGTGTAGCCGTTCTCTTCATTGTAGTAAGTGATGCGTTCGACGAGGCCGTCTAGGAAATCCATAGGAAATGAACAATGAACAATGATGCTTCACGACGCTGCGAGAAGCGCGTGGCAGGAGAATAATAGCATATCTGGCGTGAAGTCAGCGGGCGATAAGCGGTAGAAGGCTGCGACGTGTCCCGGCGGTGAGGCGTAGATCGAAGCCGAAGTCGCTGCGGGCGCCATTGGCTTGCGGCAGAATTAACGGTGGCAGCGGATGGAGTAAACTGGTAAGGATGAGTAACGTGCCGCTAGATCAAGTTATGCTCTATGGCAAACTTGATCAACTGGGCCGTATTTTTCACGCCGATTTTGTCCATGATGTTGCGGCGATGCACTTCCACGGTTCGGACGCTAATTCCTAGCCGCGTGCCAACGCGCTGATTGGGTTGACCGCTGGCGACGAGCTGCAATACTTGACGCTCGCGGGAGGACAAGCTGTCCAGGGGATTGTTGATGGCCGGTCGGGTTTGCAGCTGTTCCCATTGGCCGGCCAAGGTGGGGCTGACAAAGATTTCACCCGCATTGACCGCCCGAAGCGCCGTCAAGATCAGCTGATTGGGATCGGACTTGAGCACGTAGCCTTGCGCGCCGGCAAGCAGGGCTTGTTCTAAATAGGTTTTATCGTCGTGATAGGTGTAGATGATCACGTGCGGATGTGGCACGCGTTTCATGAGCTGGCGCGTGGTTTCAATCCCGCTGCTGTCTGGCAGCTTCACATCCATGATGATCAGCTGGGGCTCCTGCTGTTCGGCCTGCCGGAGCGCGGCGCGTCCATCGGCCGCCTCGGCGATGCACACAAAGTCTGGCGTCTGCGCCAGCAGCTGCCGTAGTCCCTGGCGAACTATTTCGTGATCGTCGACGATTAATACGCGTGTGCGTTGCGCGGCATGATCGGGAGCCGTGTGGAGCGGGACGTGCAGCGCGACGATGACGCCATTCCCTGGCGAACTTTCGACAAAGAACTTCCCGCCGCGACTTTCCACCTGTCGCCGCAGATAAGGCAGGCCCAGAGCCGTGCCCTGTGGCGGCAGCGTTTGATCAAAGCCGCGGCCATTATCTTGCACGGTCAACCGCAGGGCGCGGAGACCCAGGTGCAGCTGGGCGGCAATTTCAGTGGCGTGAGCATGCCGCAAGGTATTGGTCAAGGTTTCTTGCAGGCCGCGAAAGGCGATGCGTTCCACCTCGGCGGGTAACCGGCGCACCTGGCCGGTGATGTGCAGTTTGATCGCCAGGCCCGTGGAGGCGCACAACCGATCGATATATTGGCGGGCCGCCGGGGCTAGTCCGAAATCGGCCAGCGCCTTGGCATTCAAATCCATGGCCAGATGACGGACTTGTTGATGGGTCTGCTGTAAGAGTTCGAGGTTTGTCTCCAAGTAGGACGCGGCCTGTTCATTTTCCGGCAGCAAGCCGCGCAGGGCCTCGGAGTTTTTCTGAATGACGGTCAATTGGCCGCCGATCGAATCGTGCAGCAAGCTGGCGATACGCGCGCGTTCTTCTTCTTGAGCCGTGGTCAAGCGACTGCTCAAGCTGCGCGCCTCGGCTTCGCGGGCTTGCACTTCCGCCATGGCGCGGCGCTGCTCCAAAGCAGCGGCGGCTAACGCGGCGAACAAATCTAAGGTGTGCAAGTCTTCCTGGCTGAATTGACGCGGCGTTTGATAGACGATGCTCAAGGTGCCCACCAGGCGATCCTGCCAGATCAGGGGCAAGGCGACGACTGCGCCCATCTGAAAGGGTTCGAACAGCGCCACCCGATCGGCAAAATCGACGTAGTCCGAGATGGTTTGCATCTGGCGCAGCTGGGCCGCCCGACCGTTCAAGCCGTGCCCCAGCAGTACACTGCGGCCCAACAGGGACAACGGAAAATTTTCGAGCGCCGTGATGACGAGGTGATTCACCTGATCGTAGAGCAGCAGTGCGCCGGCGTCGGCTTCGGCGAGTTGAATCGCGGCGCGCAGGAGTTGTTGATGCAATTGGGGCGTGGTCTGCGCTTTGGCTAGATCGACGCCCACTTGATGCAGGAGTGTTAAGCGTTTGACGTGGCGCTGAATCGCTTCATAGGATCGCGCATTCTGCATCGCCAGCGCCACTTGATCGGCAAAGGCCTGGGCGCGACGGGCATGTTCGGCGGTGTAGAAATTGGGCGTGGCGCTGTCAAAGTTGAGAAAGCCGACGACCTGGCCCTTCACGCGGATGGGCACGCCGAGGTAGGAACGCAGCCAACTCATTTCCGGAAAACCCACCCACCGCCGGTCCAGCCGGATGTCTGCCACACGATAGGGCCGGTGCGTGTTGACGATTTGGCGCAAGCCCGCCACCGTTTGCGCCGGCATCTTCAATGCTTGGACCCAGTCGGCGATGCCGAGTACGTCGTAGCCGCGCGACCGTGCCACGGCGGCCCCACCTTGATTGTCCAACAGCATGATGTTGATGGCATCATAAGGCACCACGCGGGCGGCATTCGTCAGAATGAGATCGAAGACTTCGTTGAGATCGAGCGTGCTATTCAAGGCCGCGGCCGTTTCGCGCAGCACCTCGATCATATCTATTTTGCGCCGCTCGGCTTCGACCACGCGCGCGTTTTCGATGGCGATCGCCGCTTGTTGGGCGAGGGCCTGCAAATGCTCGGCGTGCTGGCGGGTAAAGAAATCGGGCGCGGCGCTGCTCAGGCTGATGAATCCGATCGCTTGACCTTCAATGCAGATCGGCACACCCAGGTATGACCGAATCCAGTAAGTGTCCGAAATCCACACCCAGCCCGGGTAAAGATGCACGTTAGAGATGACGAGGGGCTTGCGGACTTCGGCCATGAAGTGTAAGTTGGCGGTTTCATTGACTGAAAAGCGCGTGGTGCTCAAGACCTCGTTGTTAAGGGGTTCGGTATAGCAGCGGCTGCGCGCGAAGTAAGCTTGGTGGTGATCATCGATCAGGAGGACGGCGCCCAGGTCGTGCGGCACGATCCGGTGAGCATTTTCCAACACCCGATCGAGCAGCTCGTCGAGATTATGCGTCATGCTCAAGGCTTCGGCGGTGTCGCGCAGGGCTTCAGCTAATTCGCGCTGCTCGCGTTCGGCGGCTGCGGCGCGCTTGCGTTCGGTCATGTCTTGGATCTGCGAGATGATGTAGAGCGGATGGCCGTCACTGTCGCGTACCAGCGAGGCGCTGAGCAGCGCCCAGATGAGATGACCTTGTTTGTGGATGTAGCGCTTCTCGTATTTGAACGATTGAATTTCGCCGCGGATTAACTGCTGACCCAGGCGTAGATTTTCCGGCAGATCAGCGGAGTGGGTGATGGTGGCAAACTCCAACTGTTGCAGTTCTGCTTCGCTATAGCCCACCATCTCGCAGAAAGCGCGATTCGCCGCCAGACAGCCGCCATCGGTGTCGCCCAGCACCATGCCGATGGTTGCATATTCGAAGGCGCTGCGAAACGGACTCGCGTCGATACGCTTCGTGCTCCACGATTGCTCGTTAAAGGGCTGTTGGGTTAGGATAGGCTCAGACATGACAGGTTGAATCGAAACGAGATGAAAAGATTATACCGGGGCGTGGATTGCAGGTGGTTGGTTTGCACCAACCGAGATCGCGCCGGCGGGGTTCTCCCCCGTGTACCGCACATTGACGAAGAAACCCGCCAGCTGCCTTAAGAGTTTGGCTCATGTGGTCTCGAAGGTGAAACGCTCCTGTTGGATTGCCAAATCCAGCGGCGGATGTGACCATCCGCAATCGAAAAATCTAGCCCGATCCGCATCCTTCGACTCCATTCCGAAAAAAGCGCGGAATTCCGCTCACGTCCTGTCCGCGAAGCGGGGGCGCGCTAGGCGGGATGCTTCCGCTGTCCGGGCAAGGATTTTTGGACAAGACCTACGTAGGTAGAGGCGCAGTGTTTGGGGGGTTGTGATGTCGTCGACGCATGACAGTCAACATGTGCGGCATGACCTGCGTGTACAGCCCATAGCCCGGGCGCGATATCACAAAATCGTACGCGCCCACATGCGGCGCAAATTCTGCGCCAAGCCCTTCTTTGAATTTATACACGCCCCACAGCGAATCACTCTCAGTCAATTCATCCGGCGCGCCCCACAGATCGTAGACGGTGCAGCCGTGCGCCTTGGCCCAGCGCATGGCCTCCCACTGCAAAAGGTGATTCGGCATCTTGTCACGGTGCGCGTTGCGCGACATGCCATACATATACCAGGCGCGACCGGCGAAGTGAAACAAGATGAGGCCCGCCACCGCTTCCTGATCGACTGCGGCGATGAGGGGGTGAGCTAAATCCGATCGGATGAAGCTGCCCCACGCGTCGCGATAATAATCGAGCGGGCGGACGATGAAGCCATCGCGTTGTGCGGTCTCCGCATACATCGCGTACAGGAGTTCGAGATCGTCGAGATCACCCGATCGGATGGTGACGCCCTTCTTCTGGGCCAGCCGTACGTTATAGCGCGTCTTGGGCTTCATCGCCGCCAGCAGGTCGTCTTCACTGCGGGTGAGATCGATCAGCATGGTGTTGCGGAACTGAATTTGCTCGGCCGAATAGCGCCAGCCCCGATCGAGCAGAAGGGTCCGATCGGATTGGTTGAGATCCGGATCGATCTTGATGAAGAGAGCGCGATCGCGGCGGGCCACCTGAACCAGCTCACGCAAGACCCGATCGACTAACGCGCTGTCGGCGTAATCCAATGCGGGGCCTTTCGGGACATAGAGGATGTTTAACTTTAATGGCGAGAAGGTGCGCCGCAACACGAGCGCGGCGGCGTTGACCGCCCCGTGCTCTTCGTCGATGAAATAGCGCGGTGACCAGCCCCAGCGCTGTTTGAACTGACCCCACTCCCAGGTCTGCAGAATGTGGCGATAGGGCAGGGTGGTCAACGTGGTGTTCCAGTAAGCCGGATCAGTAATAAGTTTCAAAGTCATGATATTGGGCACATCTCACAAGCCGAAGGAATTTTTACATTGCGCCGCTTATTACTTGGTGGTAGAATTTTTCCCAGCCAAGCACACCTTGTTAATTTCTCTGATGAATCTTTGCGTTTCATTTCGGTGTGTGTTATTATACCTCGGCACTTGTGAGTGTCTTCACCTGCAATTACGCGCCAGTTTGACATCGGTTAAGGAGGTCATCCTGCTATGGATGGATGGGCATTCATTGGTATTTTCGTTGTTGTCGCCGCGGTGTTATTGACGCTGCCTTTGGTCATTGCGGCGCTGATCGCCCCCAGAAAACCCAATCCGATCAAGTCGGAAACTTACGAGTGCGGCATCGAGACGTACGGCGACACGCGGGTACAGTTCAAGGCCCAGTACTACGTCTACGCGTTGATGTTTGCGATCTTCGATATTGAAACAATCTTCTTGCTGCCCTGGGCGCTCGCGTACAAGAGCTTCGCCAACATTTTTCCGCTGCTGGAGATGATTGTGTTCATTCTGATCCTGGTGGGCGGTCTGGCGTATGCCTGGCGCAAGGGAGCCCTGGAATGGCTCTAAACCTCGGGCGATAAGCCCAGCCAGCCCCGTCCCCGGAATTGAGGGCGGGGCATTTGTTGTGGGGAGTGAGTATGCCACAAATTCCTGGAAACGATATTTTCATTGCCCTAGCTGCCTGGCTGCGTGAATGGATGTTGTCGATCGGTCTGGAGCCGGTCTTCATTGAGGTGGTCATGGCGGTGGTGCGCGCCCTGACGTTGGCCGTGGTGGCGCTGGTGGTCTTTATCGTCATTACGTGGCTGGAGCGGAAGGTGGTGGCGCGTATTCAAGATCGTATCGGGCCAAATCTGGCCGGGCCGTGGGGAATCCTCCAGCCCATCGCCGACGCGGTCAAGGCGATGACCAAGGAAGACACTACGCCGGCTGGCGCAGATGTCCACATCTTCAATGCTTCGCCGATCCTTGCCGCGGTGGCCGCCGTGCTGGTGTACGCGGTTATTCCGCTGGGACCCAACCCCGGCGGAATGTGTGGGGGCGCGCCGTGCGGGCCGCTGGCCGGCGCCGACATGAGCATCGGTTTGTTCTACGTGCTGGCGGTGGGTGCGGTATCGCTGATCGCCGTTTTGATGGCAGGTTGGAGCAGCAACAATAAGTACGCGCTGCTGGGTTCGTTCCGCGCGGTGGCCGAGCTGCTGTCGTACGAAGTGCCGCAGGTGTTGAGCATCGTGGCGATGGTGATGATTGCCGGTACGATGAACATGACGCGCCTGGTGGAAGTGCAGAGCGTGCCGTTCATTTTCCCGCTGTTTGTGACGGCCTTGATCTTCTTCATCAGCGGTCTCGCGGAGTCGGGCCGCTCGCCGTTTGACCTGGTGGAAGCCGAGTCTGAAATTGTGGCCGGGTATCACATTGAGTATTCGGGCATGAAGTTTTCGTTGTTTTTCCTGGGCGAGTTTGTGCATGCCTTTGCTGTCTGCGCGGTGATCACGACGGTGTTTTTGCAGGGTTGGGCCGGGCCGATTTTGCCGCCGTGGGTGTGGTTCTTCATCAAGTCCTTCGCAGTGTACTTCATTATGATGTGGATCAAGTTCACTATGCCGCGCTTCCGCATCGATCAGCTGATGGCCTTCAATTGGAAATTCCTGGTGCCGTTGGCGCTGGTGAATTTGCTGGTGCTAGCGGTGCTCGATTACGTGCTCAGAATGGCGGGCCTGGGACAGGAAGCGAATCCGCTGGCCTGGGGCTTGATTCTGTTTGCGGCCAATTTGCTGATGTTGTTCAGCGCGCTGTGGGCGTTGGGTCGCGCGGCGCGCAAGACGCGACAGGTAGAACGGCGCATTGTGGCGCGCATGGACGATGTGAAGCCGGCGCCGGTAACGGTTTCGGGCAACTAACGAGTAACGAGTAACGACTATGACTTTGACGCACCTCATCTTCATCGTGTTTGCGGCCATCACGTTATTGAGCGGTCTGTTTTGCGTGACCACGCGCAATATGTTCCACGCGGCGCTTTATCTGGTGATCAGTCTGTTCGGCGTGGCGGCGATGTTTGCCATGCTGGACGCGAGTTTCCTTGCGGCGGCGCAGCTCATCGTGTATGTGGGCGCGGTTGCGATTCTGATCATCTTCGCCGTGATGTTGACGCGCGGCGGCGCCGGTTCGCTGCCGGCCAAGCAACAGTTCAACACGCAGGCCGGGTTGGCCGCCGTGGTCACGGTGGTGACGTTGTTCATCCTGCTGCGCGTGGTGCCGTTCTTCAATTATCCCGTTCAAGACGCGGCCGTGCCGATCGATATTGTTGAACAGCTCGGGCAGGCGCTCGTCGGCGATTTTGTGCTGCCGTTTGAGGTAGCCTCGGTGCTGCTGCTGGCCGCCTTGATCGGCGCGATCTACATCGCACGTGAACGCCGCAAGGGCGAAGAAATGGAGGAGGGCTAAGCGGTATGGCTATTCCCCTGAGTTGGTATCTCATCGTGGCCGCCGTGCTGTTTTGTATCGGCATTTACGGGGTGTTGGCCCGGCGCAATGCAGTGGGTATTTTGATGGGCGTGGAGTTGATGTTGAACGCGGTCAATATCAATCTGGTGGCGTTCTGGCGTTATCTCAATCCGACGGACGTCAGCGGGCAGGCCTTTGCGTTGTTTGTGCTGGTGGTAGCCGCGGCCGAAGCCGTGGTCGGCCTGGCGTTGATCATCAGCGTGTATCGCAATCGCGGCGACATCGACGCCGAGAATATCAATCTTTTGAAGCAGTAATGAGTAACGATTAACGAGTAAGGGTACTCATTTATGGATCAACAAACCCTTGTCTACCTAGTCTGGGCGATTCCGCTGCTGCCGTTGACAGCGTTCTTCCTGATCATGCTGTTCGCGCGCGGGCGCGATCGGTTAAGCCACACCATCGCGATCGGGGCGATGACGATCTCGCTGATCTTCGCGCAGATCGTGTTCTGGAATGCCCTGACCCAGGGCGGCGCGCACGAAGCCAGGCAGCCCGCTGCTACGGTCGAGCATTCCGCAGAAGCGCCAGCGGCCGCCGAAGGCGAGCCGGGCGGCTCAGTCTTCATCAAAGATTCTCACGATTGGCTGCCGCAGGGCGCCGGGGCACTGAAGATGGGCGTGCTGGTCGATCCGTTGACGGCGGCGATGCTGTTCATGGTGCCCATCGCCTGTTTGATGATCATTTTCTACAGCGTGGGTTACAGCAACTTCAACAAGAAACCCGATCCGCACGACCAGCCCGGCTTCCCGCCTCATAGGGGACGCGAGCCGCTGTACTCGCGTTTCTTTGCGTTCCTCTCCCTGTTTGCGGGCGCGATGTTGACGTTGGTGGTGGCTGATAACTTGCTGCTGTTGTTCATCGGCTGGGAAATCATGGGCTTGTGCTCGTATCTGCTGATCGGGTTCTGGTACGCGCGCACGTATCCCGATCCTAATAAGATCACGCCGCGCGGCGCCGCCATCAAGGCGTTCATGACGACGCGCGTGGCCGATGTGTTTATGCTGTTGGGTATTGCGTTCTTGTACACCGCTACAGGGACGATAACATCGACGGGTACATTATCGTTTCAACAAATCTTTACGCCGGAAGTCACTCAAGTGCTGGGACAGACGCCAACACCATTTTTCGGCTTCTCGGTGGCGGCCGTCATTTACATGCTGTTGTTCATCGGCACCATCGGCAAGAGCTCACAGTTTCCGCTGCACACCTGGCTGCCCGATGCGATGGAAGGCCCCACGCCCGTCTCGGCCATGATTCATGCGGCGGCCATGGTGAGTGCCGGTGTGTACATGGTCATCCGTATGTTCCCGATTTTGGGTGGTACGGTGGAACGTGGCGAGTTGGTGACCTTCACCCCGATGATTTTGATCGGCACCTTTACGGCCCTCTTCGCCGCTACGATTGCCTTTACGCAGCGCGACGTGAAGAAGGTGCTGGCTTATTCGACCATCTCCCAATTAGGCTTCATGGTTTCGGCGTTGGGGATGGGCGCGTGGGTTGCGGCGCTCTTCCATTTGATCACACACGCATTCTTCAAAGCCCTGCTGTTCATGGGCTCCGGTTCGATCATCCATGGTGTGGAACATGGCATGCACGCGACGGCGAGTCACGATGATCATGCAGCAGCCCCGGCTCATGCCGAAGCCGCGCCTGACGAGCATGGCCACGATGACGCCGATCCGCGGGAACCCGATCTCGATCCGCAGGATATGTTCAACATGGGCGGCCTGCGCAAGAAGATGCCATGGACGGCCTTGACGTTCGTCATTGGCGGCCTGTCATTAGCGGGCTTCCCCATTTTCTTTGCCGGGTTCTGGTCGAAGGATGAAATTCTGGGCCATGCCTATCACTACCCGGAATTCCAGTTGGTTTTCTGGGTGTTGGTCTTTACGGCTTTCCTGACGGCGTTCTACACCATGCGCCAGATCAGCTTGACGTTCTTAGGCCAACCGCGCACGGAGGCCGCCGGACACGCGCATGAATCGCACTGGACGATGCTGCTGCCGTTGATCATCCTGGCGGTCCTTGCCATTGCGGCGGGATGGGTCGGCATTAAGAGCGATGTGCCTGTGGCTGGTTTAATCTATGGTCCCTTCGCCCGACCCGGCTCGGCGTTTGAGCATTTTGTCGAACCGACTATTGCCAGCGTCGTTGAGGTGGAGAAGCTGCCGTTCGTTCCTGCGCCCATGCTAATCGCTATCACGGGATCGCTTTTGGGTTTGTTCCTGGGCTGGTGGGTGTACGGCCGCAGGCCACTGACGGCGGGACAGCGCGATCCGCTGGAAGTGAAGATGGGCTTGGTATACACGCTGTTCAAGAACAAATATTACCTCGACGAGATTTACGACTACGTCTTCGTGCAGCCGGTCAAGCGCTTGGCGGTATGGATGGGCGAGGTGTTCGATCGCAAGGGCCTCGACGGGGTGCTGCATGGTATCGCGCGTGGTGCGATGAGTCTGTCGTTCGCCTTCCGCAGTTTTGACACCAAGGTGGTCAATGGCGGCGCTGACGGGTTGGCGGGCAGCGTCAAGTCGTTTGGACACTGGCTGCGCGATATACAGACTGGCCGCGTACAGAATTATCTGTTGCTGGCGCTGGTGAGTGCGGTCTTGCTCATCGCGCTGTACATCACGTTGTTCTCGTAGGGCGGAGAGGAAACTGAGTTATGGATACGAATCAATTGGTCCTCCTGCTGATTCTCATCTCGCCGCTCATCGCCAGCGTGCTGGTGTTGATCGTCGGAAAACTGGGAGCGGGTGCGGCGAAGTGGAGCGCGTTGATCTTCAGCCTAGTGCCGCTAGCGCTGACGATCTATCTGTGGATCGCCTATCAAAGTGCGTCCGCCAATGCCGACGGCTTTAAGTTCGTCTTCTCGGTGCCGTGGCTGCCGCAGATCAACAGCAACTTCACCATCGGCGTGGACGGCATCAGCCTGTCGATGATTTTGTTGACGGCCATCCTCGCGCCGTTGGGCATTCTCATTTCGTTTAAGATCACCGATCGGCTGCCGTTGTTCCTGGCGTTGTTCCTCGGACTGGAAACCGGATTGTTCGGCGTGTTCATGTCGCTGGATCTGGTGTTCTTCTTCATCTTCTGGGAAATCGGCCTGGTCCCGATGTACTTCTTGATCAATCAATGGGGCAGCGCCAATCGGGAATATGCTTCGCTCAAGTTCTTCATCTACACCATGGCCGGCTCGATCGGCCTGTTGCTGTCCATTCAGCTGATCTGGTCGGCGCTGGGGACCTACAGCATTCCGGCGATTGCCGCGCAGTGGCCGACGTTTAACGGCCCGTTCCTGATTCCGGCGGAGACGGTGAAGAACATTACCTTCTGGTTGTTCGTCATCGCCTTCGCGATCAAATTACCGGTGTGGCCGTTCCACACGTGGCTGCCCGATGCGCACACCGAAGCGCCCACCGCCGGTTCGATGATCCTCGCGGGCGTGCTGTTAAAGTTGGGCGCGTTCGGTTTCCTGCGGCTGGTGTTGCCCTTCTTCCCGCAGCAGGCCGCGCACTTCGCGCCGATCCTCGCCGTGCTGGCACTGGCCGGAATTGTCTTCACGGCCTTTGCCGCTTACGGCCAGAATGATTTCAAACGGTTGGTTGCGTATTCCTCGGTCAGTCACATGGGCTTTGTGTTGATGGGGGTCGCCGTGGCCGCGGCGGCCTTAGGCAATCCAGAGTACAAGCAGTTCGGCATTATTGCCGTGAATGGCGCGGTGCTGCAAATGTTCGCGCACGGCCTATCGGCGGCGGCGATGTTCGCGCTGGTCGGCGTGGTCTACGAGCGGGCCCACACGCGCGATCTCAATCAACTCGGCGGCTTGTGGAAAGTGATGCCCATCTATGGCGGCATCTTGCTCTTTAGTGCGATGGCGAATCTGGGTCTGCCCGGCCTGGCCGGTTTCCCCGCGGAATTCCAAGTGGTCAGCGGTGCGTGGCCGGTCTTCACGTTCATCACAGCCCTGAGCATGCTCGGAGTGTTAATGACGGGCGCGTATGTGTTGAAGGCGATTCAGAAAGTGCTGCACGGCTCGGTCAATCGCGAGCTGCTGCATCACGCCGCGATGCCCGATATCAGCCGGCGCGAGATCATCGCCCTCGCTCCGCTGTTGGTGCTGATGTTGGTCGTGGGCGTATACCCCATGTGGTTGATGGGAGTCATTAACGAATCGGTCATGAAGTTGCTCGGCGGCTAAGCGCGCAGCGCACTTCAGGCTTGGACTATCCCACCAAAAGACGGGGATTATTTCATGGACTTTAACCAGATTGTTTTGACGCTGATTGTGTTTGCGCCGATTGTGGCGGCGGTCATTATTTTTCTGACGCCGAAAGAGCGCACGCTGGCCGTGCGGGTCACCGCGCTGACGGCGACGATCGTCTCGCTGGTGCTGGCGATCGCCGCGTTCGTGTTGTACGATCGATCGGCGGCGGCCGTAGACCCCTTGGCCCAATATCAATTTCAAGCGCTGTTGCCGTGGGTACCCTCCTTGGGCATCAACTATCACGTCGGCGTGGACGGTATCGGCCTGGTGATGGTGCTGCTGACGGGTGTCGTCGGCGTGATGGGCGTGCTCATTTCGTGGAACATCAAAGATCGCCCGCGTGAATTCTTTGCCTTCTTCATGTTGCTGGTGGCGGGCGTGTTCGGCGTGTTTACTTCGCTGGATTTGTTCCTGTTGGTCTTTTTCTACGAATTGTCGATCTTCCCGATGTACATTTTGATCGCCATCTGGGGCTCGACGCGCAAAGAATATGCGGCGATGAAGCTGACGCTGTATTTGTTGATTGGCTCGATCGTGGCGCTGATTGGTATCCTGGCGGTCTACTTCTCGGCTGATTCAGTTGCGATGGGCCTGCAGCCGGGTCAGCACACTTTCGATCTGCTGCTGCTGCAACAGGGCAACATCCCGATCGATGTGCAGCGCATCTGGTTCCTGCCGATCTTCATCGGGTTTGGCGTGCTGGCCGGTATCTGGCCGTTCCATAACTGGTCGCCCGATGGTCACGTGGCCGCCCCCACGGCGGTCTCGATGATCCACGCGGGTGTGCTGATGAAGCTAGGGGCGTTCGCCGCGATCATTGCCATGCGCCTGCTGCCGGATGCGGCGCGCGAGCAAATGCCCTTGGTGATTCTGCTGGTGACGGTCAACGTGGTGTATGGCGCGGCCATTGCGATGGTGCAGAAAGACTTTAAGTACGTCATCGGTTTCTCGTCGGTCAGCCACATGGGACTGGTGACGATGGGCTTCGCCACGATGAATCAGGTGGGCCTGAACGGCGCGGTGCTGCAAATGTGGAGCCACGGCATCATGACGGCCTGCTTCTTCTCCGTGGTCGGGTTGATCTACGATCGGGCCCATACCCGCCAGATCAACGAATTGAGCGGTTGGTCCAAGTATTTCCCGCTGGCGACCGTGGCCTTCATCATCGGCGGCCTGGTCAGTATGGGCATGCCCGGCTTCAGCGGTTTCGTGGCCGAATTCCAGATTTTCATGGGCCTCTGGCAAGGTCCGTTCTTCGGGCAAATCTGGTATTACCCTATCATCGCTATTCTGGCTATCTGGGGCGTAATTCTGACGGCGGCCTACGTGCTGCGTGTGGTGCAGCAGGTGTTCTTCGGCGAATGGGATCCGCACAAATGGCACGATCTGCGCCCGTCGAACTTCGGCGACAAACTGGCGCTGCTTACGTTCTCGGCGTTGATGATCATCGTGGGTATCATGCCCTCGATCTTGATGAATACGATTCAACTCGGCACTGCGCCGTTGTTGAAGCTGTTGCAGGGAGGCTAACCCCACATGACTGGTGAACAACTCTTATACGGCCTGTGGATCATTTTCCCTGAAATCGTCTTGCTGCTGCTGGGCATCCTCGTCATCACGATCGATTTGATCCCGCGCCGCCGTGCCAACGCGCGCCCGTTCGGCTATCTGACGATCGGCGGCGCGACGCTGGCCCTGGTGGTCGTGATCTATCAGATGATCAACGGCCTGCCTGAGCCGTATGCGTTCTCGGGCATGGTGCGCATCGATATGTTTTCGCAAATGTTCAACGTGCTGTTCCTCAGCGCGTTGATCCTGTCCACCTTCATCTCGCTGGACGTGAAGGGCCTGAAGACCAACGGGGAATTCTACGGCTTGTTGATCTTCAGCACGGTGGGCATGAGCTTCATGGCCCTGGCCAACAACCTCGTCATGTTGTACGTGGGCCTGGAAACGACGAGCCTTGCGCTGTATATGCTGGCGGGCTTCATTCGCGAGTCGCGCGTTTCGACCGAGGCGGGCATCAAGTATTTCTTGTTCGGCGCGTTCACCTCCACCGTTTTGCTGTACGGTCTGAGCTTGCTGTTCGGCTTTACGGGCGGCCAGACCAATTACGGCGAGATGATGCTGGCGGTGCAGCGTCTGGCGGCGAATCAAGAAACGCTGCCGTTGATGGTAGCGCTGGTCCTGATTACAGTCGGGTTTGGTTTCAAAGTAGCGGCGGTGCCATTCCACATGTGGACACCGGACGTGTACGAAGGCGCGCCCACACCGATTACCGCTTTCATCTCGGTGGCGTCAAAGGCGGCGGGCTTCGCCGTGTTCATCCGCTTTTTCCTGATCGTCTTCGGGCCGCTGCAAGAGCAGTGGATCGGCCTCGTGGCGATTCTGGCGGCGGTGACGATGACGCTGGGCAATCTGGTCGCGTTGCAACAGCGCAACTTCAAACGCATGTTGGCCTACTCCTCGATCGCGCAAGCGGGTTACATTTTGATTGGCGTCGCCGCCGTCGGCGAGTTGGGCACGGCTGCCGTGTTGTTCTATCTAAGCGCTTATGTGTTAACGAATATCGCGGCCTTCGCCGTGGCCGAGATTGCCACCAATGCGACCGGCAGTGAATTGATCAAGGATCTGGCTGGCCTGAGTCGCCGCGCTCCGGGTATTGCCTTTGCTCTGTTGGCGGCGATGTTGTCGCTGTCGGGTGTGCCGCCGCTGGCCGGTTTCTTTGCCAAGTTCTACATCTTCCAGGCCGCGGTTGGATACACCAATCCAGCGGGCCAGCCTGCGTTGATTTGGCTGGCCGTTGTGGGCGTGCTGAACAGCATCGTGGCGCTGTACTACTACCTGGTGGTCTTGAAGGTGGCGTATGTCGATCGGGCGGAGGGCGAAGATGTGCCGCTCTACACCAGCGGCGGGTTCAAGTTCGCACTGTTCGTCACGGTAGCAGGTATGCTGATCATGGGGGTGTTCGCTACGCCCGTATATAACCTGTCCACGTTGGCCGCGCAGGTGTTCACGCGCTGATGTGCCGTTCGCGCGAATTTTTACATTGACGAATCAAATTCCGTGTGCTAAGATAAATGCAGCGCGCGCCCATCTAGCCAACGGGCGCGCAAGTGTTGTCCAATGAGTGAAAATAAGCCAATACCACCCAATTCCACGGAAGTGGTCTCCAAAACCCTGGCGCAAGGTAGTTTGATCGGGGTGCAGGCGGGTTGTGTCAGCGTGATTGTCATCATTCTGGCGCTCGTGGTGGGGGTGGTGCTTGATCGAGCCATCGGCACTAAGTACATTTTTACGGTTGGTTTGCTGCTGCTGAGCATCCCGGTTAGCCTCGGGGCGATGGTGTACAGCGTTCTGCGCAGCGCGCGTTCAATGCAGTCCCAATCTACACCTCAATCGACCAAGCAGGAGGACAGTCTTGAAAAGACCCATTAAGTGGATTATCTTGATCGGGCTCGTCGTATTTGCCTGTGCCTGGATGAGCAGCCCTCTCGTGAATTACGGCAAGTTTCCAACCATTAGCCTGCCGGCGGAGACGGTGTTTTCTAGCGGGCCGTTGACGGTGACGAATACTTTGATCGTAACCGTCATTGCCGACATCGCTTTGATTCTGTTTGCGCTGCGGGCCACGCGCAAAGTTCGTAAGGGGACGCCCGAGGCCGAGATCCCGCGCGGCGTGCAGAACATCTTCGAGTTGATCATCGATATGCTCTACGGCCTCACCAAGAGCGTGGCCGGTTCCAAAGCGGTGAAGATCTTCCCCTGGATGGCGACGATCTTTCTATTTGTGCTGTTCGCCAACTGGACGGAACTGTTCCCCGGTATTGAAAGCATCGGCCTCATCGAGCCGGCCCACAAAGGCATTGGCTATCCCAAGGTGGAGCTGATTCCCGGTGTCCTGTATACCATTGATCAGTCCAAGCCGATTGAAGTTGCCATGGAAGTTTCCACCGCTCAAGCGGGTACGGCGGTAGAAGCTGAGCCGCATCAGACGGCTGAAGGCGGTGAGCATGCCGAGGCTTATCATGTCCTTCCGTTTTTCCGCACACCGACCAGCGATATTAACACCACCCTGGCCCTGGCGCTCATTACCATGTTCATGGTACAGGTCTTCGGTGTTCAGGCGCTGGGTGGTCACTATTTCTATAAATTCGTGAACATTCCCGAACTGAAACGCGGCGGACTGGGCTACATGATGTTCATCGTCGGCTTCCTGGAGTTGATTTCTGAAGTCGCCCGCATCCTCTCGTTTACTTTCCGTCTTTTGGGCAATATCTTTGCGGGTGGTGTGCTGCTGCTGGTGATGACGTTCATCGTGCCGTTCTTCATCCCGATGCCGTTCCTGGGGCTGGAACTGTTTGTGGGCTTCATCCAGGCACTGGTGTTTGCGATGCTGGCGCTGGTGTTTATGAACATGGCCATGCAGAGCCACGGCGATCACGGTGAGGAACATCACTAAATTTGGAGTTCGACGTTGGCGCAGCACTCAGGCGCTGATGGTGAGCAATCAAAAAATTAAATTCTCATTACCCTTTTGAGGAGGATGGCAAACAATGGATAAGGCTCTAGTTGATGCGATGCGGTTGTTAGGCGCGGGTTTGGCGATCGGTCTAGGCGCGATTGGCCCGGGCATCGGCATCGGTATTCTGATGCAGGGTGCGCTGCAAGCGATGGGACGCAATCCCGATGCCGCCTCCAACATCCAGACGAACATGATCCTGGGTGTGGCCTTTGCCGAAGCGATCGCAATCTATGCGCTGGTCGTTGCGCTGATCCTGATGTTCGTCGTGAGCGGGTAAGGGGAGGTGACGCGTGGAAGGATTAGGCATTAACCTTACGCTGCTCGTCGCTCAGATCTTCAACTTTTTCATTCTGTTCTTGATCTTGAGCGCAGTCGCGTATAAACCGATGGTGAAGTTCCTCGACGGCCGGCGCGAGAAGATCGCGAAGGGGCTGGAGGATGCGCGCAAGGCCGAAGATCGTCTGGCGAATATCGAGAAGGATTATCAGATGCGCATGGATGCTGCCCGCGCCGATGCGCAAAAGATGGTGGCCGATCTGACCGCCAACGCCGAGAAGAACGCCGGGGCGATCGTGGCGAAGGCCAACGAAGACGCGGCGAAGATCAAGGCGACGGGGCAGGAAGAAGCCGAGACCGAGCGCAACAAGGCCCTGGCCGATCTGCGTTCGCAGGTGGTCACGCTGTCGATGGCCGCCGCGAACAAGCTGATCGGCGCGTCAATGGACGAGAAACGCCAGCGGGCTTTGGTGGACGAATTCTTCAGCGGTGTGAAGGCGGGCAAGGTTGTCTTGCTTGAACCGGGCGTCGGCGGGGCTGGCAAAGCCGAAGTGACTTCGGCGCTGCCGCTATCGGCTGATGAGCAATCGGCCATTAAGAGTGACCTGACCGGACGCGGCGCTGGTGAAGTAGCCTTCAAGGTCGATCCCAAGATTCTGGGCGGTCTGGTGGTGCGCGTGGGCGATCGCGTCGTGGATGCCTCCGTATCGGGTCAGCTGGAGTCGCTGAAGCAAAGCCTGGGTTAGTTGTTGGTAGGTGGGTGTTAGTCGTTGGTTAAACGCCGGGATCAGTCATGGTCTCGGCGTTTTGTTTTGATTTGCACCGGTGAATTCTTTCGTGCTTCGATTTGTTCAGGGAGGTCTCATGCTCATTCGTCAAGCCAATCAGACTGATCACACCGAATGGCTGCGCCTGCGCTCTGCCTTGTGGCCGGATTGCTCATTGAATGATCATCGCGCCGAGATGGCCGAGCAGCTGACGGACGAGAAATTATTCGCAGTGTTTGTGGCTGAGCGAGGTAACGGACAGCTCGGCGGTTTTCTGGAAGCTTCGCTGCGTCGCTATGCCGATGGCTGTCACACCAGCCCGGTGGGTTACATCGAAGGCTGGTATGTGGACGACGAGGTGCGGCGGCGGGGCCTGGGCGGGCAGCTCGTGAAAGCGGCCGAGCAATGGGCGCGCGCTCAGGGTTGCCTGGAGATGGCCTCGGACTGCGAGATCGATAACGACGTGAGTTTCAGATCGCATCTGGCAGTCGGCTACGCAGAAGTCGAACGCGCGATTCACTTTCGGAAATCTTTGCAGTCTTGATGTGGGTTGGTAGGCAAACTGTCAGGCGACTGCGGGGTGTTTGATATTTTTCTGGCATCCATTCGTCTTATAATGCGTTCATCTGATTTGATAGGAGACGAACGATGTACCGGGATGATCGATCGGGCTGTTTAATGGGGTTGTTGCAGCTCTTTTTGCTGGATAAGTTGTTCAACTGGTTGCAGCGTAGTTTTGGCTTTGGGCGCGGAGGATTAATCGGGTGCGGCTGTGGGCCGCTGCTCGTGGTCCTCTTTCTCTGTCTGGCGACAATGATCATGTGCAACACCAACTGGCTCAAACTATTTGCGCCGGCCGGGTAAGCATGGTACTAATGCGCTATGGGCAGTGACGGCAAATTCGCTATCATCTCTTTTCGAGAAAGATGATCCCTTCACGTGATTGTCCAATCGAATACGCTGTCATCCTGGCGCGTTGAAGTCCTTCAGTTCACAGGAGAGTGAATCATGAAATTCAGATGGTTGCTTGGCCTGATGGTGACGGCCATGCTGGTCGCCTGCGGGAATAGTCCGTCCCCAGCTGTGCCGACCGCGACGGTTGCACCCGCCGTAAATGCTACACCGGCTGCGCCGAACCAACCCGCGCCCACTGCCGTCCCTGCCACGAAGGTTCCTGTGCCGACTGAGGCAGCGCCGACTACGGCCGCTCCAGCGCCGACCGACACCCTTGCCGCGACGCCGACCGCTGTCCCGACCAGCGCTCCGGCGGCCACCAAACCACGCCCGACAGCCACCTCGTCCGGCCCATTGGCGGCGACGATCTACGTGGCTGATTGCCACAGCGCGCCGGCCGCCGACAAGCCCGGGCGTGTCGTGGTGCAGATCTCAGTTGAAGCCAGCGGCGGCAACGGTAAATATCGCTACTACTACCTGGACAAGGAATCTCCGACCAAGTTTATCGAAGTCGTCGGCGAGAAAGGCACCCGCGCCATTGGCGAAGTTCGCGTCACCTCTGGCGATGGTCAAGAACTCAAGAAAGAATTTGATATTGGTATCGGCGGACTCAGCTGTCCGTAACGATGATGTACCAAACGAAAGCCCCGCCAGCGCGTTAATGGCGGGGCTTTGTGTTGTCTGAATGATGACGCGGGTCAGGCTGCGCGTGCGAAAAATTCCTGCTCGATTTCGCTTGACGACGGATATTTTTCGCAGCGCATGAACGGGGCAAAGACGGGATAGACCGCTTTGGCGATTTCGTAGGCTTTGAGCGCGATGCGTCGATAGGCAAAATGGCCGTTGGGCGCGCCGCGTAAATGCGCGAAGTGGAATAGCTCGCGCAGATTCATGGTCAACAACACGCGCCGATTGTAGGCGTTCGGCACGACGTAGGCCGCTTCGTAAGGAAACTCGGTCGCGATTTCACGATAAGCCTGCGCGGCGGCCTGCTGCGCCCGATCGTACTCGGCGGCGAAACCGGCGTCCACGATGGCCTGCGGCACTGCATAACCCAGCTCCACCGACAACGGCTGCGGGGTTTGCGTCATCAGCCGGTGGCGCTTCACATCAAAGTACGCGCCCTGATCCATCACGCAATCGAACGTCAACGTCGAATGTTCCAGCTCGCGCAGCGGCACATCAAAATCGCCGCGCTGTGCTAACGCTTCTTCAATCACTTGCCAACGCTCATCCGCAGACATGGCCTGTGCCCGCGTCCGGGCCTGTTCAAAATCAATCCCGCCGGCGCGATAGAGGCACGCCGCCACTACCTTCACTTCCGCATCGGAATCATAACTCACCAACTTCACTGCTTCCGGCGTGGCCTCTTCATTCCACCTTCCCCGTTCTGCATTCCGCATTTGCTTGGACACATATTCGCTGCGATTGGCATACTTGACCAGCGTTGGCGTTTCGCGCTCGGCGACGCGCTTCACCTCCACGCCGATCGCGCGCACCTCTTCCAGCGGATGCGACAACATCTTGGTGATGGCGTGTTCCAGCACGCGCGCATTCGCCGTCATGCCGACGTTGGCCAGTGTCGCCGTCGGCAGCAGATAGCGGCAATTGTCGATCCACTTGCTGCGAATGCGGCCCTCGTACTTCTTCTCGTTTTCGCCTTCCTGGCGCGGATACTTTTTCAAAATCACGGCGCGCACCGGATCGACGCTGGCAAAATACGTGTCGAAGAGCAGGTGCATGGTGTCGCGATAAAGCTCCGCAACCTTCGACGCGGCAATGTTGGTTGGAGTGTAAAAACTATCGCGTTCAAAGACCTGATAACGCGTGGATTTTTCCGTGTAGGATGCCAGCCGGTTGCTTTCGATCGATTCAATGGCGAGGCGCGAGACATTCTCAAATGCGAGATGTAATACGGCGTGCTCGGCTACACTGGCATGCCCGTAACCCACCACCCACTTGTCGTGAAACTCGGCGGATTTCTCGTCGGTCAGGCCCGCCGCAATTTCGCGGAACGACTCCGGCGAGCGGCTGGTCTTGGCAAACGTGACGGCGATGATTTCCTGGCTGAGTTGTTTGGGGTCGAGAAGATAAATATCACGCGGCTTCATATGATCTCCCTGGGTGTGAGTGCTGCGAGTCTGGCAGAAACCGGGTTTCTCCATTTTTGATGGAATGAAATGACAGACGTGGAGAAACCCGGTTTCTATCCACGCAGCACGTCATCACTCAATAGCTTACGGGTTGTCTCTATATCCGAACGGATTTGCGCCACTAATTCAGCCACATTCGCAAACTTCTGTTCACCGCGCAGCCGTTCGAAGAAGTCGAGCGTCACGTGAAGGCCATACAGGTCTTGATCGAAGTCGAGCAGATGTGCTTCGACGGTGCGGCGAGTCTCGTCCGTAACGGTTGGCCGCACGCCGACGTTGACGGCGGCCCGATAGGGAATGTGCCCGACCCACGCGCGGCACGCATATACGCCGTTCGCCGGCAGCGCATGATCGGCCCACACGCCGAGGTTGGCGGTGGGTATCCCGATTGTCTTCCCGCGCCCATCGCCGGGCACGACGGCGCCACTCACTCGAAAGGGATGGTCCAACAAGTGCGCCGCGTGTGAAACATCGCCTGCGCGCAGCGCCGCGCGGATATTGCTGCTGCTGATGATCTCGCCATCGTTCGTCAATGGATCGACCGCATGGACCGTGAAGCCGCGCGTCTGACCCAGCCGGGCGAGAAACTCGGCGTTGCCTTCACGCTTGTACCCTAGTGCAAAATCGTGGCCGATCCACAGCTCGCGCAGGTGTAAGTGTTGAATCAGCTGCTCGATAAATTCGGCCGCGCGAACCTGCGCCGTTTCGACCGTAAACGGCAACTCGATCAGCCAATCGACACCCGCCTGGTTGATCTGCACCAGCTTCTCTTCGGGTGAGGTCAAATAAAATGGCTGAGCGCGGCCCAGCACCACGCTGGGATGGGGAAAGAACGTGATGACGACCGCCGCGCGTTGGGCCTGCAGCGCCGCCTGGCGCACCTGGCAAATCAACGCTTGATGGCCGCGATGCACGCCGTCGAACGAACCAATGGTCACTACCGTTTCTTCGGTCAGTTGGGCATCTTCAAGACGATGAATCAAACGCATAATATTCGTGGTTCATTGAAAATTGATCATTGTTCATTGATCATTGCTAACACTTTTTCCGCGCGCCACCATTGTTTCTTCTGATCGAAAACCAACAGCGCTAGTAAATTTCCCCGCGTATCGTGCGCGCGGCAGCGCGGGGCATTGAGCCGGATCGAAAAGAGGGGAGCGCCGTTGAGGGCGCGCGCGCGATCGGCTTCGTCGATCACGACGAGCGGCCAGTCGCTCAGCGCTTCGTCCATCGAATGCAATAGAGTCTGCCACTGATCTTCGCGCGCGCTGGCTTCGAATGTGTCTAGATCAATTGCCTGCTGCTCGGTAAACGGGCCAGACGCGGTGCGTGTGAGCGCAATCAAGTGCGCGCCTGTCCCCAACATCACGCCGAGGTCATGTGCGATCGAGCGGATGTAAGTGCCCGCCGAGCAGTGTACGTTGATCGTCACATCCGGCGTTTGATAGTCGAGCAAATCGATCGTGTAAACGGTAACCGCGCGGGCCTCCCGTTCAACCTCGATCCCCTGCCGCGCCAGATCGTACAACTTCTGCCCATCACGTTTGAGTGCCGAGTACATCGGCGGAATCTGTCGAATAGCGCCGACAAATGACTGCACAGCCTGCTCGACTTCGGCGCGCTCAACTCGCACTTCGTGTATCGCGACGACCTCGCCATCAGCATCGTAGGTGTTGGTCTCTATGCCGAGACGAATTGTAGCACGATAGGTCTTGTTGTGACCCATGAGGTATTCACTGAGGCGGGTGGCTTGCCCGACGCAGACCACCAACACGCCGGTCGCCATCGGATCGAGCGTGCCCGCATGCCCCACCTGTTTGATGTGCGTGGCGCGCCGTACGCGATTGACCACATCATGCGAGGTGAGGCCGCCCGGTTTATTGAGGATGAGCAGTCCGTGGGGAGAGGTGTCACGCATCACGCAGCGCACTCAAGACCCGCTTGACCGCTACATCCAGCGGCCCATCGATCGTCGTGCCGGATGCTAACGGGTGGCCGCCTCCGCCTAAGGCGACGGCCGCGTTGGAGACGTTGAAGCCTGGTTTGGCCCGCAGGCTGATTTCGACGCCGCCATCGTCTTTCTCGACGAGCACGGCTGCCCGATCGGCTTCGTTTAGGCTCACCAGAAAACTCGATAGACCCAGCTCGGTAATACCCATGCCGCAGGCGTCACGCATCGCCTTGCTGATGGCCGTATACGCAATACGATTTTTGATCTTCAGTGCATTCAGCGCTTTGCCCCATAAGCAGACCAGCGCTTGCGAGCGGCGGTTGAACTGGTGATCGATGCTCGCATATAACGAAGCGCCTGCTTCCATGCACCGTTCGGCGTATTCCAATTGTTGCGGCGTAGTATTGGGCGTGCGAAAGCCCAGCGTGTCGCCGACAATGCCATACAATACACACGTGGCGATGTCTTGATTCAGTGTTACGCCCAGTTGATCGATCAGCTGCAGAACCAACTCGGCGGTGGAGGCTGCCGACGGATCGACCCAATTAATCTGCCCGAAGCGCGTGTTAGAGATGTGATGATCGATGTTGATGAGGAAAGGGCGAGGGGCAGGTAGATTCGTCCAGATCGGGCCAAGCCGCTGCACGTCGCCGCAGTCGAGCGCGATGACGCACTCACGCGCAGCGGGCCCGCTGACCTGGGCCACCACTTCGGTATTGCCGGGCAGAATATCAAAGCGATCCCGAATGGGATCGCTGCACGACGGGGTTACGGTCTTGCCGAGCAGGCGCAGAGCGTGCGTCAGGCCCAATAGGCCGCCGATGGCGTCACTATCGGGCGAGACGTGCGTGATGAGCAGGAAAGTGCTCGCCTGCTGGATGTGTTCGACGAGAGGAGGTGGAGCCATCGGATGCGCAGACATGACGATGTGCCGTGTTCGAAGCTGCCCGCTAATGATCGGTATCGATCTGATCGAGCAACTTCGAAATATGGTCGCCGGTCTCCAACGACTTGTCCCAATGAAAGTGCAGGGCCGGCACAACGCGCAGTTTCATGCGGGTGGCCAGGCCCCGGCGCAAGAAGCCGCGCGCGTTTTCCAGCCCGGCTAGCACGCTGTCACGCGCCGCTTCGCCTTGCAGCGAACTGACATACACGGTGGCGTCGTGCAGGTCGGGGGAGATGGTGGCGTCCGTGATGGTGATCAAAGCCAGGCGCGGATCATCTACTTCATGTTCGATGAGTTTGCTAATTTCGTGGCGGAGCTGCTCGGCCACGCGTTGTTGTCGACGGGTGGACATGTTTTAAGCTACTGAACCTTTTGCATGGTAAAGCACTCGATCAGGTCGCCCTTGTGAAGCTCCGAGAAGTTCGACACGCCGATGCCGCATTCAAACCCAGTTTTGACTTCTTTCACGTCTTCCTGCAAATGCTTCAGCGATGAGATCGTGCCTTCGTGGACCACTTCACCGCCGCGCTTCACACGTGCGCTTGCGCCGCGTTGAATCTGGCCTTCGCGCACCAGGCAGCCCGCAATGGTGCCCACGCTCTTGATCTTGAAGATCTGGCGCACTTCGGCCAGGCCCAGGCTCACTTCTTTATACACCGGGTCGAGCATGCCGACCATGGCTTTCTGGATGTCTTCCGTCAGGCGATAGATGACCGTGTACGTACGGATGTCCACGCTTTCTGCCTCGGCCAGGCTGCGGGCCGGGCCATCGACGTCCACATTGAAACCGACGATGATGGCGCCCGAAGCAATGGCCAGCGAAGCGTCGTTGCGCCCGATGGTGCCCGCGCCGGAATGCAGCACTTTCAATTTGACCTGATCGTTGCTGAGTTTTTCAAGTTGATTGACGATCGGTTCGATCGAGCCTTGCACATCGACCTTGAGGATGATGGGCAGTTCTTTCACTTCACCGGCCTGTACGCGGCTGAACAGATCGTTGAGCGATAACGCCTTGCGCACGGTCGGCGCATTCGATTCCTGGGCCGTCGTTTCGCGCTGGGCCACGATGGCTCGCGCTGCCTTCTCGTCCTTCGTCGCTTCGAAGACATCTCCAGCAGCGGGAACACCGGCTAATCCAGAGACAACGACCGGCGTTGAAGGCGGGGCCTTCTGAATGGCCTTGCCCTTGTTGTCATACATCGTGCGGACCCGGCCATGAATCGCGCCGATGACCAGGCCATCGCCGACTTTCAGCGTGCCATTCTGGACCAGCAGCGTAGCGACCGCGCCCAACGATTTGTCGAGACGACCTTCGAGTACGGTGCCCACCGCCAACCGATCGGGGTTCGCCTTGATCTGGTTCGAATCGGCCACCAGCAAAATTGCTTCCAACAGATCATCAAGGCCCTGGCGCTTCTTGGCCGAAACCGGAATGCACAAAATCTCGCCGCCGTATTCGTCGATGACGACGCCCGCATCATGCAGTTCTTTCTTCACGCGTTCCGGGTTGGCATTGACCTTATCGATCTTGTTGAGAGCCACAATCATCGGCACGTGCGCGGCGTTGATGTGCGCAATCGCTTCCTTGGTCTGCGGCATCACGCCGTCGTCGGCGGCGACCACCAGAATGACCATATCGGTCGCCTGCGCCCCACGGGCCCGCATGGCCGTAAAGGCCTCGTGGCCGGGCGTGTCCAAGAACGTGATCTTGCGCTCGTTGTGTTCCACTTGATACGCGCCGATGTGCTGCGTAATGCCGCCCGCTTCACCGGCGGCGACATTCGTATTGCGGACGACGTCCAGTAGCGAGGTTTTGCCATGATCGACATGACCCATAATCGTCACGACGGGTGGGCGGGCTTTGAGCTTGTTGGGATCTTCCTTGGCGTACAGCCGGTTCCACAACGTGCCCGATAGATCTTCGGTCGAGGAGGCTTCTTCGATTTTCTTTTCTTCGCGCGGCTCGAAGCCCAGACCTTGCAGCACGATGGCCGCCGTATCAAAATCGATCTGCTGATTGATACTGGCCATGACGCCGTTGTTCATCAATTCGCGGATGATGTTGATGGGGCTGAGTCTTACCCGTGCGGCTAAATCGCGCACGCTGATGATGCTGGGGATTTCTACAATTTTTTCTGCCATACCACACCTCCCGTGATCCGGCGATCACACGAGGCCGCTCGGCTGAACCGATGCGGCGCGGCCTGCCTCAGTGGGCAGGCCGCTGGTGGCGTGCAGATCCCGCTGGGGCTTAGGACGATTCGTTGATTCCGGTGCTGAATTTACTGTGCTGTTTCATCGTCTTTCGGAAGCGCTGCTGCATAGGCTTGCAGCTCGGCCCGATTGGCTTCTGCCAAATGATCGAGTTTCAGTGCGTGAGCGAGTCGCCCTCCGGTTAAGGCCAGTTGCCAACAGGCTAATTTGTTGTGCACGTACGCGCCGCGTCCGGGTGCTTTGCCGGTTACATCCAAATGCACCTGCCCGTCAGCCTGACGTACCACACGCACAAGTTGGCGCTTTCCTTGCACTTCTCGACAGCCAATACACGTTCGTTGCGGAATATGCTTTGCCATCGGGTCATTGTTTCCGTGAGCAAGTGCGCTGTGGCGCGCGTGTGTCTCGCCGTCGTTCTAAGCCAAGCGACCATGGCACTCAGCCTGCCGAGCACCTGCCGAGCACCTGCCGCTGAGTGCTGCCTGCAATTAAATCTCTTCCTCCACATTGAGGAAGTCTTTGTCGCGGCCCGCCTTGTGCTGTTTTTTGGCAACCACCACACCGCGCGTTTCGTCGAAGACTAACGTGCGATCTTTGCGCTTGACCTTCTTCTTGCCGCCCTTGCGTTCCAGATCGTCTTCGTCTTCGACTTCTTCGGTGCTGACCGCCCCAACAATGATCGGTGCGGCAGCTTCGCCTTCGACGGCAACAGCCGGTTGCAGTGCGGCGGCTTCTGGTTCAGCTTCGCCCAGGGGTGCTGCGCCTTCGACCACGGGTTGTTCGGCGACAACGGCTTCTGCTGGTTGTCCCACCGTCTCGATCGACTCAGCGGGCGGCGCAGCTTCGATCGGCTGTTCTGCTAGTGCGGACTCGCCCACCGGAGCGGCTTCAGCCACGATCGGCAGGAGGCCCAGGCCCTTCTCGTCGATCATCTGCTTGATATGCGACAAGCCCTTCGGTCCGATGCCATCGAGTGCCAGCATGGCTTCATCACCAGTGGCTAAGCGTTCGTGAATTTGACCGGCCGTCGTGATACCTGAGCGTTCAACGTGTTCCAGCACGCGCGGACTGAGTCCCAACTCGCCGACGGCCGTCGCGAAGGCTTTGGCGGGAATGCGCGCGCGATAAGCGTTAATCGTTTCCTGGCGTGTGGTTTCGGCCGGCAGCGGCTCAGGCACCATCTTGGGTGCTTCGGGCTGCACGACCGCGCGGGCCTTCTCGCGCTCGGCGCGCTTGCGCGCGTTGATGAAGTGATTCACACCGTCGATGAGCAGCTTGATTTGCTGCAGCTCCTCCGTGTTCCACGGCAGCGGTTGTTCAGCGTGGCGCTGCAGGGCGGTCTGTACCAGCGCCGCCGTGCCTGCTAATTTTTCTTTGATCTCGTGATCGGTTTCTACTTGCGATAGCGTTTCGCGGGCGGCTTCGGTCGAGCCTTTGATGTCGATGCGCCACGCGGTCAATTTGGCGGCCAGGCGCGCGTTCTGTCCTTCACGTCCGATCGCCAACGACAGTTGATCGTCGGGCACGATGACCAACGCCAGCTTGCCTTCTTTGGGATCTTCCTCGGGCTGCACGGTCAAGACACGCGCCGGTGAGAGGGCTTTCTGAATATAGAGTGCGGGATCGGGATTCCATTCGATCACGTCAATCTTCTCGCCGCCCAACTCGCTGACGATGGATTGAATGCGCACACCGCGCATGCCCACGCAGGCGCCTACCGGATCGATGCCGTTTTGGATAGCCGCCACAGCGATCTTGGATCGGGCCCCGGCTTCACGCGCGATCGATTTGATCTCGACGGTGCCGTTATAGATTTCCGGCACTTCCAATTCCAGCAGGCGGCGCAGCATATTCTTGTGCGAACGACTGACCACGATCTGCGGCCCGCGCGTGCTCTTCTTCACTTCGACCACATAGGCGCGCAGACGTTGATGCATTTGATAACGTTCGCCGGGCACTTGTTCTTTTTTGGGCAGTAGCGCCTCGGTGCGGCCCAGATTAAGCGTAATGCCCATTTGGCCCATGCTCTGTACTACACCATTGATGATCTCGCCTTCGCGCTCGGCGTACAGGTTGTACTGCGCGTCGCGTTCAGCCTCGCGAATGCGCTGCAAGATCACCTGCTTGGCGGTTTGCGCGGCGATACGCCCAAAGCCGTCGGGTGTGGATTCCACCATGATCATGTCGCCGATTTTGGCGTCAGGCACGACTTCACGGGCCGTGTCTAACGCGACCTCCGTGCGCCAGTCCGTCACCTGATCAGTGACTTCTTTTTCCGCGTAAATGTTGGCGCCGCCGGTTTGGCTATCGATAACGGCCGTGATGTTCTGGGCACTGGACGCGTTGACATCACGCCGATAGGCACTCACAAACGCCGTGGTCAGCGCTTCCAGCACCACTTCACGCGGTAGATTGCGCTCACTGCAAATTTGATTAAAGGCGAGAAGGAACTCACTCTTCATAGCTACGTCAGCCGCTCCCTCGAAATTCAGAACTTGTCCTATGAACAAGAAAAGTGGGGGTCGCCCACTTTCCGCAAAGACTGCCTAGACTGAACTGCGAACGAAATTATAGCATAGCGGTAACTGTTTGACAAGGCAGGGGAAAATGACTCTTTTCTAAAACAGACCCCATGAACTTCATTCACCATGAACCATGAAAACGCTCCGCGCTCGCGCACCGTCTGCGGGGAACGCCCTCGGGGACGAGGGCTGCGAGCATTTTCAGATCAGCCGCTCTCCTTGCATGCTGAATAACTGATTCGTTGCGGTGCTGTAACTCAACTGGAATGCCTAACCAAGGTATCCCGGGCTAGAATGAAGCGTAGGAACGTTAGATTTTTCCCCTGGTTTAGGCTCAGTGCTGAGTCTTGATTCACATTTAGGAGAAGAAAGTATGAATCGCTGGTGGATCGTGGCAATTGGTTTGCTCATGCTCACTGCCTGCAATGGCGGAATTTTCACCGCTGGCCCGCGGCCGCAGCCAACCCTGTTGACCGATCGCTT
The DNA here is from genome assembly GCA_041738395.1 of Thermoflexales bacterium. GTDB lineage: Bacteria > Chloroflexota > Anaerolineae > Fen-1058 > Fen-1058 > Fen-1058. Next base: position 52,714 of record JBGSPW010000052.1, on the reverse strand, counting down.
GGGGCAGCCTCAGGATTTGGTGCCTACTTCGGCCGAAATCGCTGCGGCTAAGGCTGCCCTGGGGGAGAAAGGCTTTATCGGGATTGTGGCGTGCAACTTGAGTAGTGAGTATCATGCCGCTGTGCCGCGCGCCTCCGAGGCTTTGGCGAAGCAGTGGGGACTGCCTGTTCAAGTGTTCGACTCGGAAACCAAAGCCGATCGGCAGAACGCGGCCATCGAGACGTTTGTGGCCCAGGGTGCTAAAGCCATTGCCTTGTGTGTGGTCGATCCCAAGGTGGTCGGAAATGCGGTGAAAGAGGCCGCCGGGCAGGGCGTGTTTATGCTGCAATATGCCGGCCGCGACCTGGCCGTGAACGGGATCGGCATCAGCGTCGAGGACGCCGATCTGGGTTGTGCCGCTGGTGAGATCGCGGGCGATTTGATCGCGCAGGAAAAGGGCGGCCAGGCCAATGTCGCCATACTGGATTATCCCGACCTGCCCAACGTCGTCGTGCGCGCCAACAAGATTGAGGAGTGCTTGAAACAAAAAGCGCCTGGTGCTAAGATTACGGGGCATTACCTGGGCGGTACCGCTGAAAACGGGCTTAAGTCGCTGGAAAATGCGCTGCAGGCGCATCCCGAAATTGACGTGGTCGCCAGCATCAATGATGCGGGCGCCTATGGCGCCATCAAGGCGCTGGAAGCCGCCGGTAAAGACCCGCGACAGACCATCGTGGTGGGCATTGACGCCGAGGCGCAAGCGAAAGACCTGATCAAACAGGGCAAATTCTTCCGTGGCACGGTGGACACTTCACCCACCCAAACTGGTGAAATGGTGATGCAAGCCGTCGTTAAGTTGCTGGCCGGCAGCACTGCGCCAAAGAACGTGCGCGTGCCCGTTACCAAGATCACGAAGGACTCTCTCAAGTGAACCAGACGCGATGACTTCTTCAACACCCGAAGCCTCAACCCGTTCTCGTTGGACGCGCCACCGCGTCCTGGATTTTTTGGGCGAGAACGGGTTTATTGTTATTTTCGTGTTGTGGTGCCTCTTTCTGGAATTGGTCACTCAGCGGTTTGCGACTGAAGGCAATATCTTCACGGTTTTGCGGCAAGCGGCCATTGTCAGCATCGTGGCGATTGGCGAAACACTGGTGCTCCTAACCGGCGCGATGGATGTTTCGCTGGCAGCCATTTTAGGTTTCAGTGGAATCGTGACGGCCAGCTTCATGACGACGGCGAATCTGCCGCCGTGGTTGGCATGCCTCGGCGGCGTAGGGGTGGGCGGTGCGATCGGGTTGATTAACGGCCTCGTCGTCACGAAGATCAAAATCAATCCCATCATCGCCACACTCGGCATGCTGAGTATCCTCACGGGGTTGGCGCTCATGTACACCGAGGGCCAAAGTGTGTACGGGCCAGCCTTGGACAGCATCGCGTTTTTGTCGAGTGGTGGAATTGGGCCGGTCAAGGTACCCGTGTTGGTGATGTTTGCCTTGTATGCGTTGTTCTATTTTGTGTTGAGCCGCACTTTGTTTGGCGCGCATCTGTACGCGGTGGGCAGCAACAACAAAGCTGCCTGGTTGTCTGGTCTGCGTGTCGAACGTCTTCGTATCGCGGCGTTTGTGTTGGCCGGACTGCTGGCCGGTCTGGGTGGCGTGATGCAGGTGGCGCGGCTGGGTGCGGCGTCCCCCACCATGGGCGATGAGTTCTTGTTCCCCATATTGACGGCCGTCATCTTGGGTGGAGTCAGTTTAAGCGGCGGCAAGGGTCGCTTGTTCAACGTCCTGATCGCTTCGATCTTTCTGGTGACGATCACCAATGGCATGGTGCTGCTGGATACCTCGGTCAATGCGCAGCGCGTGGTATCCGGCGTGATCTTGATCGTGGCGCTGTCGCTCGATCGCTTGCGCCGGCCTGAGAGGTAAATCCGCATGGCGGCTCTTCTCCAACTCGATCGGATCCGCCGCGCTTTTTCGGGCGTTACGGCGCTTCAAAATGTATCCTTTGCCATCGAAGCCAGTAGCGTGCACGCCCTCATCGGCGAAAACGGCGCGGGCAAATCGACGCTGATCAAGATCATCGCCGGAGCGTTGGAACCAGACAGTGGCACGCTGACTCTGGCCGGCCAGCCGTATCATCCCCATACTCCTCACCAGGCGATTGAAGCCGGCATTGCCACACTCCATCAAGAATTAAATTTGTTGCCCTCCCGCAGCGTCGTGGCGAATTTGACGTTGGGCCAGGAACCCACGCGTTACGGCGTGCTCGATCGGAGCCGGGCCAGGGCCGCGGCGCGCCGCGTGTTGGAGCAGCTGGGCACAGCCGATTTGCCGCTTGATGCGCCGATTGATCAGCTATCTCTGAGCGAGAAACAAATCGTGGCGATCGCCAAGACGCTGCTGGGCGAGTGCCGCATCTTGATCATGGATGAACCTACCGCGGCGCTAAACAGTGTCGAGGTCGAGGCTTTGTTCAAGGTCATGCAGGCGTTGAAAGCGCGCGGCGTCACGGTGATCTATGTGTCGCATCGCTTGGCGGAGATCTTTCAAGTAGCCGATGTGGTGACGGTGCTGCGCGACGGACAGCACATCCGCACGACGCCCCTTGATCAAACGTCGCCCGCTGAGCTGATCGCCGCTATGCTGGGGCGATCAGTGCAGAGCGTGTTTCCACCACGTCACACGCAGCTGGGTGACATCGTCCTGTCGGTTGAACATGCCAGTGCGGCGCGGGCTTTTGATGATGTGTCGTTCCAGTTGCGAGCCGGTGAAGTGCTGGCGATCACGGGTTTGGCGGGATCAGGCAAGACCGAATTGGGACAAGCGCTGTTCGGCGCGTGGCCGCTCGATCGAGGCGAGATACGCTGGTTTGATGCCACCGGGCGTATCACTCCTGCCAATGCCGTGGCCGCCGGGATCGGCTTGGTGCCGGAAGATCGCAAGGCCGAGGGTTTGCTGTTTGACGAGCCGGTGCGGCGCAACGTGACTTTGGCTGCCCTCACGCGTCTCATCAAGCGCTGGGGCGTGATCGATCGATCGGGCGAGCAACGAGCCGCACAGCTTCAAGCTGAGGCACTGCACATTCGAGCTCCGTCTTTATCCGCGCCGGTGCGTATCCTCAGCGGAGGAAATCAGCAAAAGACCGTGTTAGCCAGGTGGTTGGCAATCGGCGCGCGCGCCTTGATTTTGTTGGAGCCAACACAAGGGATAGACGTGGGCGTGAAAGTTGAGATTTACGAACTGATCGCGCAGCTGGCGCAAGCCGGTACCGCCTTGGTGCTTGTTTCGGCAGAATTGCCTGAAGTGGCGGGCTTAGCTCAGCGCGTGTTAGTGTTGCGCGGTGGACGCCTGGTCGCAGAACTGAGCGGTGCAGAAGTCGAGGCTACTTCCATTTTGCGTGCAGCGGCAGGTGTGACACCTGGGTAGTCCCAGCTTTTGCATGGCCCGGTGTATAATCGGCGGCAGAGGAGGCACTGTCCGCATGTCGCTGGATGTTGTGACACTTGGCCCACTGAATGTTGACTTACTAATCACTGGCAACGCGCCCACTAACCTTGATGAGCTTACTCACTGGATGGGGCCGTCACAGGTCACTTTGACGGTTGCCGGTTCTAACGGTTATACGACACTTGCCTTGGCCAAATTGGGGGTGAAGGCGGGAGTCGTAACGGTTTTGGCCGATGATGCCTTCGGGGATATGGTGTTTCAATCGGTCAGCCGGGCAGGCGTGGAGGTGAGCCACATTCAGCGGGAGGCAGACACGTTGTCCGGGATTGGCATTTACATCCTGTTGTTCGGCAATAAGAAGCGCCCCCATACGTATCGCTTGCCTACGCATCAACCGTGGCCGCGGCACCTGAGCCAATCTGATCGGGAGTATTTGCTCAGCGGGCGGCACGTGCACTGCGCTGGTTACTTGCACTTCCCCGGCATGTGGAATGATGATCTGGCCGAGGTCTTTCGTCTGGCGCATGAGCGCGGCCTGAGTACCTCACTCGATCCACAGAGCCTGCTGTATCCCTATGACGGCTCATGGTTTGAGCCAATCCGCGAAGTCCTGCGGTATACCGATCTGTTGTTGTTGGATGCTCAAGAGGCGAGGCGCATCGCGCAGCTGGATGATTTGCCCGCGGTGGCCGTAGCGTTGAAGCAGACAGGCCCGCGGATAGTGGCCATCAAGGATGGCGCATCCGGCACATTGATCTGTCTGGCTGATCGGATGTTTCGCCAGCCGGCAGCCAGCGTGCCGGAAGATGAGATTGTGGAAACCGTGGGCGCGGGAGACACGTTTGACGCGGCGCTTATCGCCGCCTTTTTGGCCGGGTGGCCGATTGAGCGGTGTGCCAAATTTGCGGCGTTAGCGGCGGCTTCTTCGGTGCGCGGCCCCGGGGCGGTGACCAACTTGTCGTCGTGGGAGGAGTTGGAACGCGCGCTGGATGTGCCACCCTTTAGTCGGCCACCGCTTGCAGTGTGAAGGAAAATTCACTCCCACCTTCGGGTGCTTCATCCACCCAGATTCTGCCGCCGTGCGCTTCAACCGCCAACTGGCAGAAATTCAAACCGATCCCCGTACCGCGCCGCCGCCCGTGCCGATTGGCGATCTGCACGAAACGTTCAAAAATGCGTGAACGATATTCCGGTGGAATGCCAGGGCCGGTATCACGCACGACACAGCGCACGTACGGGCCCTCAGCGCCGTTCAACCAACGCTCGGCGCTGACCGTCACCTTGCCCCCGCGCGGCGTGAATTTCAACGCGTTGTCGATGAGATTGACGATGACCCGGTTGATTTTGTCCTCGTCGATCAGGACGAGCGGCAGATCGGGTTCCACGTTCTTGGTTAAGGTAATTTCACTATCGCCGGCGAGTGGCAGCAGATAATCTACTGCCGCGTCCAAGATCGCTTCTACGCGCTGCGGATGCAGTTCCACGAGGGCTTGTCCGGCACTGAGCCGGGCGATATCCAGCAGCGAGTTGACCAGATTTATGAGCTTGTTCGCACCACGGATGCTGATGGTTAGTGCTTCGCGCAACGGTGCAGCGGGGTCCTGATCTTCGGTCAGTTCTTCAATGAAGTATAGGCTCCCCAAAATGCTGCTCAACGGGCTGCGCAGATCGTGTACGATGGTGTTGGTGAGATCGTCACGCATGCGCTGTAGGTCGAGCTCTTCGGTCACATCGCGCAGGACCATCATCCACCCGATGGGCTGCCGCTCGACATCCAGCACGGGCAGGCAGGCGCGTTCCACGTAACGTACAGGCGATTGGCCGGGAAGAGCATACACGTGCTTGTTCCAGGTTGGCGCGTTCCCGGCGCTGACCTGGTCGAGCAAGCGTTGCAGCATTTCGGTGGTGTACCCCAGTTTCTCAGCAATGGACACCTCGGGTTGATGGAGCAAATCGGGCAGTTGGCGCTCATTCAACCAGCCATGCGGCACATCCCACATCGCTTCCAGGCGCGGGTTCACTAGGACGATGCGGCCGGTGGGATCGAAAATTAACAAGCCATCGTCGGCACTGTCGAGAATCGCTTGTAACTGGTCGCGGCTTTCGGCAATCTCGCTGAACAGCCGCGCGTTGAAGATGGCTACGGCTGCCTGATTGGCCAGCGACGAAACGAACTGGACCTCGTCTTGATCGAAGCGATGGACGATGAAGCTGCCCACATACATCACGCCGACGGTCTGGCCCTGACTGATCAGGGGCACGGCGATCAATGAACGGATCCCGGATTCAATCGTGTGGGGATTGACCTCGGGATGGCCGCGCGTTTCGGTGACTAAAATGGATACACCTTCTTTGATGACGCGGCGGGTCATGCCTGTGCTGCGCAGGTGCGCGGGACTCCAATCGCCGGGGACGCCCAGGACGTAAGCGCGCGTGAACGAATCGGTGCGCTTGTCGTAGACGTACAGCGTCACCGCGTCGGCGCGGCTGATCTCACGGGCCACGGTGCTGACGCGGCGCAGTACCTCTTCCAATTCGACGCTGGTCGAGAGCGCCAGACTCGCTTGATACAATTCGTTGAGGTTGAGAATGCGCCGCGTCCGTTCTTCGAAGAGGCGGGCATTGTGTACGGCGATCGTCGCTTGATGCCCCAACGTTTGAGCAAATTGAATTTCGGCGGTGGTAAACCGCCGCCCCGGACGTTCGTCACCCCACTCCACGACGCCGATGAACTCCTGCCCTAGAATAAGCGGCATATTTAGCAAGGCATGCAGCCCGTGCTGTTGTAGCGCGACCTGATCGGGCGTGGGCAGGGCGGCCTCGTCGCGATAGGCGATTTGGAGGTCATGCCGGGCGATGGCTATTTGCAGGTTGGGATGATCAGTCAGGGTGTAGTCCGTTTCAATTTTCAGCGCAGCTGGGGAATGTTCAACTTCGGGCGAGTAGTATTTCCCGATGAGGCCCAAGGTGTCGCTCGCAGATTCGAACACGCGCAGGCCGCAGTAGGTCGTGTTCAAGGCGCGCGCCATGAGACGCGTGAGCTCTTCGCCCAGCTGCGACAGATCGAGGATGGATGTGAGCCGTTGGCCAACTTCATACAAGATGGACATTTCGCGCAGGCGCGACTGAGCGCTTTGATACAGCTGCGCATTCTCCAACGCGATGACGTTTTGCGTGGCTAGCTGGTCGATGAAGTCGAGTGAGGTCTGATCGAAGCAGCCCACCTTTGGGCTTTCCAGATTGATGACGCCCAGAATACGATCTTCTTTCTTGAGCAGCACGACCATCTCGGAGCGCGTCTCCGGCGTGACCGAGACGTAATCGGGATCGAGCCGCACATCGGTGAGAAAGAAAGACTGACCGGTACGGATTGCACGCCCGACCACGCCGGTGGTCAACGGCCAATTCGTCTGCTTGAGCTGGGTTGTCTTTTCCGGCGTATAGCCGTGCGTCACACTGATGCGGATCGCGCCTTGTTCCTCGTCCCAAATGCTGACTGTGCCCTGGTGGGCGTTGACTGCGGTGGCCGCTCGTTCCAATAAACGTTGCATTACTTGTTGGAGATCGAGCGAAGAGACCAGGTCCAGCCCGATTTGTTGCAGCGTGGCCAATTGATCGATGCGGCGCGCCAGGGCTTGATCGGTGCGCGCATACAAGCGGGCGTTGGCTACCGCGACGGCCGCTTGATTGGCAAAGGCAGTCAGCTCTTCAATGGCCGTGGGGGTGAAGGCGTGCGGTTCGGCGTAGTAAACCGTTAAGGCGCCGATGACTTGATGCTGCGTCCACAACGGCACCTCGGCCAGGGCGCGAAACCCTTCGGCCTCGCCAGCCGCGTGGAGCCACGCTAAGCGGTCATAAGTGTCGGTGTCACTGACGATGAGTGGTTGCCCGGTGGCGATCACCGTGGTGCGTTCATCGGAACCGATCGGGATGGCACGGCCCCGCGCCACAAAATCCGGACTTAAATTGTGGGAGGCGGCTAACTGGGTGGTGTGGCCTTGATCGTCGACCAGAAAGATCGCCACTTTTTGACACTCCATGACGCGCGACAGTGACGTCACGATGACGTTCAGAATTTCGTCGAGATTGAGCGTGGCGTTGATGACCGTCAGCACCGAGTTCATGATGAACAGGTTGCTGGTTTGATGGCGCAAGTCCATGTACATTTGGGAGTTGCGGATAGCCGTCGCGGCTTGCGCGGCGATGGAGGTCAAAATGTCCCGATGAGATTCATCGTAGACATTGGTCCGTTCACGGCTCTGCACCGCCAACACTCCTAACACTCGTTCGCCAATGGCAATCGGCACACCCAGCCACGATTGAACTTGCTGATCGAAGGAAGTGTGCCCGATCTGTTGAGCAAATTCTCGCGCATCGCGCTTGATCAGCAGCGGCTGGCGCGTCAAGATCATGTATTCGGTGAAGCCTTCGCCAAACAGCCGGCTGGTATAGGTGACCCGCTCGTCGTTTTCGTAAGCCAGCGGGAAATTGATGCGGCGTTCAGTTTCGTCGTACAAGGCAATGTAGAAGTGACGTGCATCCATCAAGCGCCTGGTTTGCTGATAAATGGCTTCCAGTACATCGGGCAGTTCCAGGCTGTTAGCCACGGCTTGCCCAATCGCCGACAATGAATCGAGTTCACGAATGCGTCGTTCTAGCCGTAAGCGCGCATTGCTGAGATTGTGCGCAATGGCCATCGAGAGCACCAGCATCGCGCAGGTTCCGGAAAACGCTCCCACGGGGATATTCAGCGCGGCTACCGCCAGTGTGAATGACAGCAACGTTGGCACAATGCTGAGGATGGTGATTTCGCGCCAGTGGCGGCTGGCAAAGTCGGGCACATCGATGCCCTGCTGCCGCACCAGCCAGGCGCTTACGCCAAAGCTGGCCACAAAATACGTCACATCCAGGGCGATTAGGGAGAGCAGTGCTTTAAGAGACAGGTCGATGAACCAGTTAGAGGCCGGGGGCGTAATGGGTAGCGGGCCGCCTAATGCATAGTACACCAGACTCCCGATCAGCAGGCCCCACCCTTCGAGCGCCAGGTTGTTCGAGATCGAGACCACCGCCGTCCACACACCGCGGGAGGGATCGCGACGAAGTTGGCGCAGCACCCAGTTGACCCCCTCGCTTAGCAGCAGGCTGGTTATCAAAATGAGCAGGGCGGCACCAGTGCCCAGAGCGAGAAACGCCGACAGCACAAAGAACCCGGCGAAGTTCAACTCGATCGAGTCGATGGCGATGTTGAGGTTGAGCGCGGCTGCCAGGGCGACGATCCAGAGCAGGTAGATGGCTGTGGGGAGCGTGGGCGAAATGGGAACAACCAACGCTAAAGCCAGGCTGCCAAACACAGCGGCCAGGCCCAGAATAAGAGCGGTAGTCTCGGCGCGTTTAACCGGGCGGGGCACAGATCACCGATCGGACATGCTATGATGCGCTGGATGTTTCAGATTTCGATAGCGTTCATCGACTCCACTGAAAAACTGCTCAAGGCCCCGTCCTCGGGGCGAATTTGAACGTGGGACACGCCGCCGAGGACGGCGGCTAGAGCCTTTTTGCAGTAGCATCGTTCAGCGCTGCGGTGAACGCAAATGATATTTATCCGGCACACTATCAGTCTAGCACAAAAGACATAGGCCGACAATGATGCGGGCCTCTGGCGTACAAGTGCTTCTTTGCGGGTGTTCGCTCCGCGTTGAGAACAAAACATGCGATGTGAATAGTCACCGGTGCGGGCCTGTGGCATGGTATAATTTTGCGCGCAAGTAGGGGTCGGCCAACCACAGATGAAGTCTTATTCACAACACCAACGGCGCCGCGAATGGCGCAGATTAGTTCTTCTCGGCCTGTTGAGCGTGCTGCTGAACGCATGCAATGGACGTGTGATCAGTGGCGCGACGCCGACGCCGGCATCGCTGGCCGTGTCTTTGGCCACGCCCACCGTGCTGCCGACCTTGATTCCTCAAGTGTTGACCCCTGCGCCGACCAATACCCCGGCGCCCACGCCAACTCCAGCGGTGCACATCATCCAACCCGGCGATACGCTGATGGGGATCGCGCTGCAATACGACGTGACCCTTGAAGAGTTGTACCAGGTCAACGGTGTGTTGAAACCGGAACTGTTGCAAATCGGCCAGACTGTGGTGATCCCGGCGCTAGGTTCAGTGGGCAAACCCGCGAACGACAATTCTGGTGCGGTCATCGCGCCGACGCAGCCGCCGCTGCCGGTGCAGGTGGAGCATGCCGCGCGCTATCAAACTCCGGTGGGCAGCGTGTGGGTGCTGGGGGAAGTCTTCAATTCGACCGATCAGCCGATCGAGAATGTGCAGGTACGCGTGTCGTTGATCGCCGTGACGGGTGTGGAAGTGGATAGCGCGCTGCCCTTTGTGGCGCTCGACGCCATCCCTCCCGGCGGACGGGTGCCGTTCAGCGTGTTGTTTGAGAATCCGCCCGTCAGCGTGATCGATTTTCAGGCCTATGTCGTGCGCGCCGATCCATCCTATAACCACAACGCGCGCTACGCGGCACTTGAAGTGTCCGAGGTGCAGACGAAGCAGGAAGGTACTCAGTATCGCGTTGCGGGCAAGGTGACGAATACCAGTGCAACCCATGTGGCCGGAGCGCAAGTGGCGATCACACTGTACGATGAGAAGGGATACGTCACCGGTTTCCGGCAGTACGCTCTGCCCGATGATCAATTGGGTCCCGGTGGCGTGGTAACTTTTAATGTGCTGGTCTCACCTGATCCCTCTGCACCGAGCGTGGCGAATTCAACCGTTAGCGCGCAAGCGCGCACGAGGTAAGCCTCGATGATGGAGCAATCCCCGTCTGGTGGTGGGACGAAACAGTCCCCGTCTGGTGGTGGGAGTGGCACTCTCAATCGCCTACCGCGTCACACGACGCCCCGCAAACAGCGCCTGGCAAAATACCCGTTGTTGCTTCTGCTTAAAACGGTGGCCCGCATCGATGCGCAGGGCCTGGAAAAATTGCCCGCGGGGCCGTTCGTGTATGCGATGAATCATTTGAGTTCGTTCGATACGCTGACGGGCATTGCGTTGGGGCCGATCCGGCAAGCGACGGCTTTTGCGGCGGTCGAGCATCGTTCCGATCCGATCGCCGGCTGGATTCTCGATCAGTTGGGTATGATCTGGGTGCGCCGGGGCGAAGCCGATCGTGAGGCGATCAAGATTGCGCTGGATGAGATCAAGAGTGGCACCCTGATGGCAATGGCCATTGAAGGCACGCGCAGCCGCACCGGTGGTTTGCAGCCGGGCAAGACGGGCGCGGCTTTCCTGGCCTCACGTGCGCATGTGCCCATGGTGCCGGCGGCTATTTGGGGAACCGAAAAAATCATCTCCAACCTCAAACACTTGCGGCGCAGTGAGGTGCATCTCCGCGTGGGCGAGCCGTTCCATCTGCCGGAAGGCCGCGTCAATATCGAGCAGTTGGAAGAATACACCGATCAACTAATGCTGAAGATCGCGGCGATGCTGCCGCCGGAGTATCGGGGCGTGTATCGAGGAAGACTGAAGGATGCGCCAAGCGGCCCGCCGCTTCGCGGACACGGGCAAGGATGAGGGATGAAGCCGCTATGATTGATCGTCACTTCTTGTTATGGCAGCGCTGGCTGTTGATCCTCGGCGTGATCATGAAATAATCCCCGTCTGTTGGTGGGATCGTGGTATTCGGCGTGGCGCTGGCTTTTCTCTACCCGACGCCGTTGTTCGACATCTTCCGTAAACAGATCGATCCGGTCTTCTGGGCAGCGGGTGAATTGACGGGCGGAACTCTGCCGTTTCAACAATGGATCTACGGCGTGCTGGGCGCGACGATGGCCGGGTGGGGTACGTGTGTGGCCTTCATCGCTGGCGTGCCCTTTAAGCGGAAAGAAAAGTGGGCGTGGAATTGCCTCGCGCTGGCCGTGTCGCTGTGGTTCGTGATCGACACGTTCCTCTCGTGGCGCTTCGGCGCGTTGTTCAATGTGATCTTTAACGTGCTGATCTTCCTCGCGGCAATGACGCCGTTGCTATTCACTCGAAAATGTTTTCTGATCTCTAGTCCCTGATCCCTGATCCCCGCTCAACTGATCACTTAGTCTACCCCATTCCTCAATCGTCAACGTCTCCGCCCGTCGCTTCGGATCGATGCCAGTTTCGTTCAGCGCCTGCATGATCTGTTCGTGCTTTAGTGGCAGTCCTGCGGCCAATGAGTTGTGCAGCTGCTTCCGTTTCTGCCCAAATCCAGCTTTCGCCACTTTGAAAAACATATCCACATCTTTTACATTCACGCCCGGCTGGTCGGGTAGATCGATTCGCACTACGGCGGAATCGACATCGGGTGCGGGATAGAACGCACCCGCCGGAATCCGGTGGACGATGCGCGGCGTGCCGTAGAACTGCACGCTTACGGCGAGCAGGTTCATGTCATCGGGTTGCGCGATGATGCGCTGGGCCACTTCCAACTGAATCGTCAGCACGATCGACTGCGGCTTGATGTCGGCTTCCAGTAAATGCCGGATGATGGCCGAGGTGATGTAGTAGGGAATGTTGGCGACGACTTTGTAATTGATGTCGTCAGCATCCTGAGCGGAGCGCCGCGCGTTTTTCGACTCCATTTCATTCTGCTCAGAATGAGCGCGGCGCGGAGTCGAAGGATGCGAAGCAATCTCGTTGGTTTCAGGAGATTGCTTTGTCGCGTCCTTCGACTCCGCTTCGCTCCGCTCGGGATGCGCTCCTCGCAATGACGCTTTCGCAAGAAGTTCCACCGGATCAAGTTTGAGGATGTCGCCTTCGACGAGGGTCACATTCGATCGGTCCGCTAAAACCGATCGGAGCGGAGGCAGCAATGTGCGATCGATCTCGACGGCGATGACGTGCCGGGCCGCATCGCTCAAATAGCAGGTGAGGCTGCCCAGGCCGGGGCCGATTTCCAGCACCACGTCAGCGGGCGTGATGTCCGCCGCGCGCACGATCTGGCTGAGCGCGTGTTCGTCGACGAGGAAGTTTTGCCCCAGACTTTTCTTGGGGCGCAGGTTGAACTGCCGCAATAATAATTTGACGTCCATGCTTCTCAACCGGCTACAAAAAAGGGCGACTGCACGAGTCGCCCCTAGGATTACCGAGTTCCACGATCTTTGTATTGCGGCCAGTTGGGCAGTTCGTAATTGATGCTCCCTGGCACGGGTGTCAACAGATACGTATCCACCCACCACCACCAGCCCTGCAGATTGTCGTCGTCGTAGCCCAAGTCTACCCACTTGCCGCGTACACCGCCGCCTGTGTCGGCCGCCAGTCCGATGCCATAACCCGCCACATACAATTTGGTGCCGAGGCTGATGACACTGGGATCGACCGCGACGATGCCTTTCCGCATGGGCAAACCGGTGGCCGTGATGCCATACCATTTGGCCGTCTTGGGCGTGCCCGAGGTCGCCGCGCTGTACGAGGTAGCATACGTGCGAACCTTGCGCCAATATTCGATCGGGCCGTCGGGCGTGTCGAGCGTGCGAATGACGATATGGGTGCCGTAGCGGAACTCTTTGTTCGACGGCGACTTCAGCACAACAAAGTTCGGATCCATATTGCGCGCCACTTCCTGCCCGTTTTCATAGCGGATGACCGTGCGCTTTTGCTGAATGCCGCTTTCGCCCTCTTTCACCGTGCTGGTATCAATCTCCATCTCCGCATCGGGAATCTTCACCGTCTCGTACGGAATGCCCTCTTGCTCCACCAGCACTTCTTCGCGCACGCGCACAATCTTCACGGCGGCAGTGTCGGCCTGCACCGGCGCATCGATGGCAGGCTGGGTGTAGTCTTCACCCACCAGCGCTACGCCCAAATCGTTGAGTACCTCGCCGACCTGATTGCGCAGCGTGCGTGTCTTGATGGTGCGCCCGTCCACATCGATGTTGATGGGCACGGATTGCTCCACCGTGATGATCGTCCCAGCCGCGAGGGGGGACGCCAGGGTTGGCGAGATCCGATCGGCCAGGTACAGCTGCACGCCCGCTTCGTTCAGCGCTTCGCCCACTGTTTTGGCCGGCGTCTCAATCTTCTGTTCGCCGGCGTGGCTCAGTAGCAACGTGACCGGCACGGCGCGTTGAATGTCGATGTGGATGGGTGATCGATCGCGCGGATCGCGAGGGATGGCGTAGGAGTCGTGCTGGCCTCGATCGAGGATCTGCCCGTTCACAGTGACCCGATCGAATTCACGCACCCTGACGGTGGCTTGCCTCAGAATCTCTGGCAGCTGCGAGGTCTGGCTTTGAAATTGCTGAGTCTGCCCATCGGCCTGGACGGTGACCGGGCGGGCGTGCTGCACGATGATGGTCGATTGATCGTCGGTTAAAGATGATCCCAACGTCGGCCCGACGATATCGTCGGCTTCGATTTTGATGCCGGCTTCCCGCAGGATGTTATCGATGGCGCGCTGATTGGTGCGCACACTGCGCGCCTGACCGTCCACGACGATCGTCACCGGCACCAGCGTGGCGTAATAACCTACGGCCATCACCCCCAACAGGATGAGGATGCTGAAGACTGACAAAAATCCGCGTGACAGCCAGCGCTGCAGCGGATAAGTGTCCCCGCTCGATTGGGTTGACCACGATAACTGATTGGTACCCATACTTCCTTTGCTTGTGTTTCCGGCGACCCGCCGGCTGTGCCTTGAAAGAAGGTCGTGCACCCCCTTTCGAACCGCGTCCCACGACTTACCGCCGACAGTTGGCTCGGCCCAGGCTCCCCGACGACACCCGAAAGGATCTCCTTATTGCTGCTGCCTTCCGGCCCTGACAAGGTTCGAAGTCTTTCGCCGCGTCGGACCCAGACGTCAACGCTACTTGCCTTTGGCAGGCTCAGGTAACTCGACCCTGGAGGGGGAATTCAACCCTGCTGTAGCGGGTTGCAGGCACGCTCGAATGAACGCGAGGGCACCGCTAGCTCCCCATCTAGCACGACCGGGCGGGAATGGTACAGGGTGACGGGTTTCTTGTCAAATGGGGAACATAAGAGGCAGGATGCAAGAAGCACGATGCAGGAGGCAAGAAGCACGATGCAGGAGGCCGGGAAATGCAGAGTGCGGAACGTGTGAGGCGGCCAATTCCGCATTCCACATTCCGCACTCCGCATTTTCAAGGCGGAGAGGGCGAGATTTGAACTCGCGGTGCCTTTCGGCACACGCGCTCTCCAGGCGCGCGCGTTAGGCCGGACTACGCAACCTCTCCGTGCTGACTACGCCCGCGATTATACCCGAACAATGATCAATGAACAATGATCAATGATCAATTGGCAATGGTCAACGAATCGGAACCGCTTACCAACTGCCAACCACCAGTCACTCGCTTTACCCCGGAAACAGCGTCTCGAACAACTCCGGCGTGTAGCGATAGACCAGTTCGTCGTTGATGGCGTTGAGGCGCGCCATCTCGCCGTACAGTTCGCCGCTGCGCCGCAGGGTGCGCTCCTGCGTTTCGGGATTCAGCTTCACCAGGCCAAAGCGCAGATTCCAGCCCTCGGCCCATTCGAAGTTGTCCGTCAGCGTCCAGTGATAGTACCCCATCACCGGCACGTTCTCGTTGATGGCCTTCCACACTTCGCGCAGCGTCTGAACCAAAAAGCGCGGGCGTTGATCGTCGTCCAGGTCGGGCAGGCCGTTTTCGGTGATGTAGATCGGCTTGTTGTAGCGGCCCAGGCGTTTGAGCAGCCGGAACAGGCCGCGCGGATAAATCTCGCCGTAGTTCATGTCGCTCATCTCGGCGTGCGGATTGGGCTTGTTGCGGCCAAAGAGTATGCCTTCCCAATTGTGCCGATCGAACTGGATCAGATCGCGGCTGTAGTAATTCAAGCCGATGAAGTCTACGCTGTTCTTCAAATTTCCGATGCGCCGGGTCAGCCCGATCGGCCGATCGAGATGGCCGTGAATCACGGCATTCAGCGGAATCTGGTTGAACAAGCGATCGCGGTTCCACGTGCAGAAGCGATCGAGCAGCGAGTTCGGACGGGCCGGATCGAACAGCCGCATGTGATGCGCCAGACCCACCCGCGCCGCCGGCTGCACACGATGGATGGTCTGATAGGCTGCGCCATGCGCCAGCATCAAATTATCGACAACCTTAAACACCAGTTGCGCATCGTGTTTGCCAGGCGGGAAGTCGTCTGACGGCGACGCGAACTCCACCATCTCTTCGGCGTTCTGCGACCAGCCCATTACGGCGTACACGTTGGGTTCGTTGATGGTCACCCACAGATCGCACAAATCTTTCAGCGCATCCACGGCCTTCGCGGTGAACCGTTCAAATAACGGCACAATGTCGGGTGTTTCCCAGCCGCCGCGTTCCACCATCCATTGCGGCGTGGTAAAGTGATGCAGCGTCACCATCGGCTCGATGCCACGCTCGCACATCGCCGTCAACATATAACGATACCGATCGATCGCGGCCGAATCCCACTGGCCTTCTTTCGGCTCGATGCGGCTCCACTCGATGGAGAGGCGATGTCCATTGTGATTCATCTGCGCGGCGAAGTCCAGATCCCGATCGAACCCCGCGCCCCACCAATCGCACGCCAATCCCGACGTCTGACCGTCGCGCACGTGCTGGCCGGTCTGTTCCCATGCCCACCAATCGTTGTTGGTGTTGTTCCCTTCCACCTGATGTGCAGCCGTGGCGGCGGCCCATTTGAAATCGGTCGGGAAATACAGCGTTGCCTTTGCCATAGGTCCTCCAAAAGAAACCGGGTTTCTACGTTTCAGCCGGAATGAACGAGTGTCATGCAGAAACCCGGTTTCTAGGCGCGTTTTAGAGTTTGAAATATTGCGCCAGATCCGGCTGCCAATTCACCGCGTGATATTCGCCCGTCTGCGCGTCTTGCTGGTAGTGTCCGGCGTACTTCCCCTGCGCGATGCTCGCCAACGCCTGCACGATCACATCCACTTCCGCGGCGGTGTTGTACATGCCGAAAGAGATGCGCACCAGCCCGGGCATGTCGTGCCGATCATTTGCCAGAATTTCTTCGCGCACCCGATTGGATTCATCCGGCGACAGGCCCATCAGATGCAGTAGGTACGGATGGGCGCAGAAACAGCCGTTGCGCACGCCGATGCCCCACTCTGATCCCAAAATGGTCGCGACCAGAAAGTGTGACATCCCCTTGATGTTTATGGGAATCACCCCCAGCCGATCGCGCACGGTGGCGACATCGGTCTCGCCGTAAATCTCAATCCCCGCGATTAGCTTGAGGCGCTCCAGCGCATATGCGGTCAGTTCGGCTTCGTGATCGGCCACCACCTCCATGCCGATCTGATTCAGCGCCTTGATGGCCGCCGCCAGCGCCACCGCGCCCACCACGTTGGGCGATCCAGCCTCGTCGCGCTCGGGCGTCCCTGACCATTCCACGTCATCAATGGTGACGATCTCGATCGCGCCGCCGCCGCGATATTCCGGTTCGCCCTGCTCGAACGTGTCTTTCCGCCCGATGAGGGCACCCGTCCCAAACGGCGCGTACATCTTGTGCGCAGAAATCGCCACATAGTCCAAGTGCGCCGGATCGTCGAGATCGCCCATTGAGATGCGGCGATGCGGCGCGAGCTGGGCGCAGTCGATCAGTATCTCGGCGCCGGCGGCGTGTGCCTTCTGAGCGATGGCGTGAATATCGGGCAGATAGCCGGTGACGTTCGAGGCTCCGGTGATCGCCACCAGTTTCACGCGGCCTTGATAGACCTTGAGCAACCGATCGAGATCGTTTACATCCAAACGGCCCAGCGCATCAGCCTGGATGTGCTCCACGTGCGCCTGCGCGCGCCACGGCAGATCGTTGCTGTGATGTTCCAGCAGCGAGACCAGCACCACGTCGTCTTTCTGCAACTCTAAGCGGTATGAGAGTTTGTTGATGGCGTCGGTGGCGTTCTTGCCGAAGATAACGGTGTGATCTTCCAAATTTGCGCCGACGAAGTCGGCCACAATGCGGCGCGCGTCGTCGTAGGCCTGCGTGGCGACTTTGCTCTTGAAACCCGTGCCGCGATGCACCGACGAGTACCAGCGCAAAAATTCGTTGACGGTGTCGAGCACATCCTGCAGGGCGGGCGTGCTGGCGGCGTTGTCGAAATTGATGTATGGCCGCGTGCTGCCGTCGAGCAGGGGCACGGTCTGGTGGATGCCGACAATGCGTTCGCGAACTGCGACAAGATCAATGGGGGCGGACATTGCTTCTCCTCTGGGTTAGGGTTATACTTTAGTCAAGGGGTGTGCCATGGCCGTACAAATACAAGATTTGGTACAAGCGGGTGTGTATCCTGACGTCGAAACCGCAGTGCAGGAAGCGTTGCGCGTCTTGTGGCAGGAACGCCCACAAGTGCGGATTGATGTGGCGGTCCATCGGTATCGCACTGAAGATCTGTCGGTCGCAAAAGCTGCAGCTCTGGCTGGCGTTAGTTTCGATCGCATGAAAGAAATCTTGGCGGCGCGCAATGTTCCACTGCGGCTAGGCCCCGAAACTATGGAAGAAGTCCGCGCCGAAGTGGAAGCTTTTAAGCGAATGCGCCCATGAGTAAAGTCATCAATTCAACGGTGCTCTCCAACTTTGCCGCAGTCAATCGGTTGGATATTTTGCGCGACGCAACCGGTACGCTGTATCTGCCGGCTGAAGTCTATGATGAAGTATTGGCTGGACAGTTGGCCGGTTACGCTTTTTATGATGGAATTGAGCAGCACATTGCGCCGTTAACCCATAGCGGTTGGCTGCATCTAGTGTCTATGACCGATGACGAACTTCTCTTGCTGTCCGAGTTGCCCGAGCAATTGCATCGCGGAGAAGCGGCCTGCCTGTGCCTGGCGCGTCAGCGTAATTGGGATTTTCTTTCGGATGATCGCGCCGCCCGGCGGCAGGCTGAAAAATGGAAGATTGCCGTGTCAGGCACAATCGGCGTTTTGGTCGCTGCCATTCAAGGTAACCAGGTATCACTTGCTGATGCCAACGCGCTGCTTCAGCTGATGATCGTCAAAGCCCACTATCGCACACCTCTGTCTGATCTCGGCCTGTTGTTATAACCTTCCAGTCCCAGACAACGCTGCTCACGCACCACGCTTTACGCATTACTCGTTACGATATCCCATGCGCCGTACTTCGCGGTCATCATCACGCCAATTCTTGCGGACTTTGACCCATAACTCAAGGTAGACGTTGCAATCCAGCATCCGCTGAATGGAATGACGCGCGTCGGCGCCGATCTGTTTGAGCATGTGTCCGCCGCTGCCGATGAGGATGCCCTTCTGCGAATCACGCTCGACGTAGATCGTTGCGGCGATGTGGACCAGGCCGTTTTTGCGCTCGTCGTACTGTTCGACGATGACGGCTACCGAGTGCGGCACTTCTTGTTTGAGGTGGAGCAGCACTTGCTCGCGGATCAGCTCGGCGACCACTTCGCGTTCCTGCTTGTCGGTGATCTGCTCGGTCGGGTAATACAGCGGCCCTTCCGGTAAGTGCGCCATGATCTGGTTAAGCAGTTCTTGCCGGTTATCGCCGCGCGTGGCCGATAGCATGATCCACTCCCAGGGGGCAGGTGGCTCCTGCCCTTGCGGCGTGGGAGCCAGCGCCCAGTAAGCCTCGACGTGGCGCTTCAGCTCATCGGGCGGCAAGAGCTGATCCATCTTGTTGAGGGCCAGAATGATCGGGCGGTCGCGCACTTCGCTCAGGGCGCGGGCAATGCGCCGATCGTTGTCGTCGGGCCATTCCGTCAGATCGACCATGAACACGATCACATCCCCTTCGCCGATTGCCTCCGTGGCCGCCGTCACCATGTATTCGCCCAGCGAATTCTTGGGCGTGTGGATGCCGGGCGTATCGATGAAGATGACCTGCGCCATCTCCTGCGTCAGAATGCCCAGGATGCGATCGCGCGTGGTCTGCGGCTTCGATGTGACAATGGAGATCTTCTGGCCCAACAAGGCGTTAAGCAGCGTAGACTTACCCACGTTCGGTTTGCCGACAATAGCCACAAAGCCGGAACGAAAGCCGGGGGGCGTCACTGGTTCAGAATCTTGGAAGTCTTGAGGTTCATTCATAGATGAGATGAGTAATGAGTAACGAGTAATGCGTAATCGACGCGTTACTTGTTACTGGTTAGTTTGGCATCAGCCGCACGAACTTCCGCTTGCCCACTTGCAAAACACGCGGCGTACTCACTTCGATCAGCGTCGTCGCTCCGGAGATCGGCTCCCCGTCGAGCTTCACGCCTCCCTGATCGATCAGGCGGCGCGCTTCATTCTTGGTCTTAGCGGTCTGGGTGAAGATCAGCAAGTCCGTGATCGTCATCGTTTGCGCGACCTTCACTTCTTCGATTTCGTCGGGCAGGGCGTGCTGCTGGAAGACCGTAACGAAGTTCTGCTCGGCGGCCGGCACGGCTGCGTCGCCGTAGAAGATGCTGACGATCTCTCTCGCGAGTTCCATCTTCAGATCGCGCGGATGCACGCTGCCATCTTTCAGTTTCGCTTCGCGATCGGCCACCACGTCCGGCGTCCAGCGCGTAACCAGCTTCATGAACAGCGGCATGGCGAAATCGGGCACCGACATGATCTTGCCGTACATGTCTTCCGCGCCGGAGTTGATGGGGATGACGTTGCCGGTGGACTTGGACATGCGCTTCACGCCGTCGGTGCCGGGCAGAATGCCGCAGATCACGCCGACCAGCGGACGCTGACCCTGCGATTCTTGCAATTTGCGCCCCGCCACGATGATGTTGAACAGCTGATCGGTGCCGCCTACCTGCACGTCGGTGTGCATCGCCACGGCATCATAGCCTTGCATCAGCGCGTAGAACGTTTCGTGCAGATAGATGGGATCGCCGCGTTCCAGCCGCAGCTTGAAATTATCGCGATCGAGAAATTGCTGCACGGTGAAGTTCTGCCCCAACCGGATCAGATCGACCAGCGACAATTCCGACAACCATTCGCCGTTGTAGCGCACTTTGGTTTTGGTGCGATCGAGCACGCGAAAAGCCTGATCTGAGTAGGTCCGTGCGTTTTCAGCGACTTGCTCGTGTGTGAGAATGGGCCTCGCCTTGTTCTTGTCGGAAGGATCGCCCACCAACGCGGTATAACTGCCGATCAGGAAAGTGACCTCGTGGCCTAAATCCTGAAACTGGCGCAGCTTGCGCATGGTGATGGTGTGCCCCAAGTGCAGATCCTTCGAGGTAGGGTCATAGCCGCAGTAGACACGCAGCGGGCGGCCTTCTTTCTCGGCCTCGATCAAGCGCTCTTTCAACTCGCGCGCCATCGCCTGCTTCAACTGCTCGTCGCCGTATTCAGTGCCCTGCATCAACAGGGTCACTTGTTCGTCAATAGACATCATGATCAAAGTTCTCCGATGGGCGTCCCGTCACTAATCCAACGCCAGATGAATTCTTAAAGCGTTATCGATGGCGTCAATCACGTCGGGTGAGACGTGCCCCACTTTTCTGATGAGCCGCGCTGAATGTTCATGCGGGTCTTAATCTAAGTACGTTCATGAAAGTGTTGCAGAATCGTAACTATTGAACCGTCATGCCCCGCGAAGCGTGCTGTTGTCGGGCATCCAGGTTGACGATTGGCAATTCATGCATATAGGCGACTGGATTCCCGCCAGAAGCACGCAGGAATGACTGATTCCGCCGAAGTTACCAGATTGTACTTAGTGCGTTTTCCGTCTTGTTCAGCGCTTCATTCTCGACGTTGAGCCAGCGTTCTCCGTCCAATTCAGATTGGAGTTCTGGCCACATTTCACCCAATACCCGATATTCTTCCTCCAACCGTTCGCGCAACACGGCCTTGCGCTGTGACCGCACATATTCGGACAGCGCTTCATAGACAACGGTCTCTACCGTCGTATTCTGTTCAGAAGCCAGCGACTCAACTTCCGGCTCGATGCTCACCGTCACGGTTTTGAGCATGATCGACCTCCTCCGCCTGTGCGTAGTTCCCCAACACATTCTGCGGCGAATTATAGCACAGCCGATTGACGCTTCCGGCTCGATCGGATACAATCTTGCGCCGCTCTTGTGCCGCGTGACGCCCGCGTCCCCGCGGGCTTGGAGCAAGTTACATTTCATCTTTCGAGGCGTTGTGTAGTATACTGAAATCACGGCGACATCCATTGGGATGTCGCATTCCATCTTCAAGCACTGAGGTCAATATGGCGAAGAAACCCACCCCCCCTAAAAAGACCAGCAAAGCGGTCGGGCCGAAAACGGCCACGCCCAAGGCCGCTGCCAAGCTGACCAAGAAGACGGCGGCAACACCCGCAGCGGTGAAAACAGCGGCGAAGAAGAAAGCGCCTGCCGTCAAGAAGTCTTCGCCGACGACCACCAAGGCGGTGGTTGCCACCAAAGCGATCGGGCCAGCCAAAGCCGCTCGGACGTATACCAGCGCCGAGATCCGCGCTCAGTTCTTGGAATTCTTTGAGGAGCAGCGTCACACCATCGTGCCATCGATGCCGCTGATTCCGGCCGGTGATAACACCCTGCTGTTCACCAACTCCGGCATGGTGCAGTTCAAAGACGTGTTCGTGGGTCAGGGCACTCGACCTTACACGCGGGCGACTGATGCGCAGAAGTGCATGCGTGTGGCCGGCAAGCACAACGACCTCGACGATGTGGGCCGCGACACGACGCACCACACGTTCTTTGAAATGCTGGGCAACTGGTCGTTTGGCGACTACTACAAGAAGGAAGCCATCACGTGGGCGTGGCAGCTGCTGACCGATGTGTGGGGTCTGGATAAGAGCCGCCTGTGGGCCACTTGTTTTCAAGATGAGCAGGGCGTAGTGCCGCGCGACGATGAAGCGGCGAACACCTGGCGACAACAGCCGGGGTTCGATCCGGCGCATCTGCTGTTCTTCGGGCGCAAAGAAAACTTCTGGGAAATGGCCGAGGTTGGGCCGTGCGGCCCGGACAGCGAGATTCACTATGATCGCGGGCCGGAGTATTGCGACAAGCAAGATGTGCCGGGACACGTATGCAGTGTCAACGGCGATTGCCCGCGCTTCCTGGAAATCTGGAACCTGGTGTTCATTCAGTATCAACGCACCGCTCCCACGGAATTGTATCCGCTGCCCGCCAAGCACGTCGATACCGGCATGGGCTTCGAGCGTGTTGTGTCGATCTTGCAGGGTGTCGATTCCAACTACAAAACCGATCTGTTCGTGCCGCTGATTCACAAGACGCAGAAGCTGACGGGCCACACCGATGCCGAAGTGGAAGAGAACGGTGTCGCTTATCGCGTGATTGCCGATCACTGCCGGGCGGCGGCTTTTCTCATTGCCGATGGCGCACTGCCCGGCAACGTGGGCCGCAATTACGTGCTGCGGATGATCATCCGCCGGGCCGCACGCTTTGGCCGCAAGATCGGTTTCGATGGACCCTTCATGGCCGAGATTGCCGACGTGGTGATCGATAGCATGGGCGCGCACTATCACGAGCTACATGATCGGCGCGAGCATATCCTATACACCATCACCGATGAAGAGCGCCGTTTCCATCGCACACTCGATCTGGGTCTGGGTAAGTTGGAAGAAGTGCTGGCCGCGAATGAAGACAGCAAGATCGTGCCGGGTGCGGAAGCGTTCAAACTGTACGACACCTTCGGCGTGTCCGTGGAGATCACGCGCGACGTGGCGATGGAGCGCGGGTTCACCGTCGATCTGGATGGCTTCCACGCGGCGATGGCCGAACAGCGCGAGAAGGCTGCAGCGGCGACGAAGTTCGAAGGGGCGGCTGAATCGATCGCGCTGTATCAGGAACTCAAGCAGGCGTTGATCGAGCAGGGCGTGATCGACGAGAGCGGCGTTGAGTTCGATCCGTATACCGCGCCGGAGATGGAAACCAAGGTCATCGGCTTGATTGTCAACGGCAAGATCGCCGATCGCGCCGTCTACGGCGACAAAGTGGAAGTGGTGCTGGCCGGCACGCCGTTCTATGTGGAATCGGGCGGCCAGGTCAGCGATGTGGGCGTGATCGCCAAATATTCCGAGCAGGGCGGCGAGCCGATCTGGGGTGTTGATGTAACCGATATGCGCCGACCATTGCCGGGCCTCGTCGTGCATGTGGGCGAGGTGTCGGTGGGCGAACCGAGGGTGGAGGATGATTGCTGGGCGCTGGTCGATTACGATCGGCGGTTGGACATCATGCGGAATCACACGACCACGCACTTGCTGCACGCGCAGCTGCGCGCGGTGTTGGGGCAGCACGTGCAGCAAGCCGGATCGCTCGTCGCGCCCGATCGCTTCCGCTTCGACTTTACGCACGGCTCGATGCTGACGCAGGACGAGATCGATCGGATCAGCGAGAACGTCAACAACTTGATCCTCGCCAACTACCCGGTGATGACGCTGCACAAGAATTACAAAGACGCCGTGGGCGATGGCGCGATGGCGCTGTTCGGCGAAAAGTACGGCGACGTGGTGCGCGTGGTGCGTACCGGCTGGCCCGATGAAAAGCCGGTCAGCACGGAACTGTGCGGCGGCACGCACGTGACCCAGACAGCCGAGATTGGATCGTTCGTCGTGTTGTCGGAGGGCAGTGTGGGCGCGGGCCTGCGCCGCATCGAAGGGGTGACCGGACGCGGCGCGCAGCAGTTCATTCAAATGCGCCTGAAGAAATTGCAGAACGCGGCGGCTTACCTCAAAGCCGCGCCGGACGAGATCGATCGCAAGGTGCTGGAAATCATCGAGCAGACGCAGGCCGTGGAGAAGGAATTGGCCAAGGCGCGGCGTGAAGCAGCGAAGCGCGACATCGAAGTGGTCTTGAACGAGGCGGTCGATGTGGCGGGCGTGCGCGTGCTGGCTGTCAAGGTCAATGCGCTCGATTCCGAAATGCTGCGCGAGATGAGCGATTGGCTCCGCGCGAAACTGGGTTCGGGCGTGGTCGCGCTCGGCGCGGTGTTCGGCGACAAACCGAATCTGCTCGTGGCCGTGACTGACGATCTGGTGAAGCGCGGCCTCGATGCGGGCAAGATCGTGCGGCAGGCGGCCGCCCATATCGGCGGCGGTGGCGGCGGACGACCGACGCTCGCGCAGGCCGGTGGCAAGGATGCGAGTCGATTGGGTGATGCGCTGGAGGCGGTGAAGCAGATTGTGGGGGAGATGGTACACTAAAAGTGGGAGGTGCCAAGATGTTAGCCATTCCACAGTTGTTGAAATCGGTAAAATACGTCGTCGATACCAAGGGCCGTCCTAGCGCGGCCGTCCTCGACATCGAGGAATGGAAGCGGTTGCTCGAATGGTTGGATGACGAAGAGGATCTGCAAGTCGCGCGTGAGGCTCTGGCTGAGTTGGCTGCCGTGGGTAACGACGCGAACAAGGCCGGCTGGCTGAGGTGGGAAGACGTTCGAGACGAACTTGATGGGTAAGTACAGCGTCTTTGTTCAGCCGGATGCGTGGCAGGCCGCTAAACAACTGCCGGGAAATGTGCGGCAGCGTGTCAAGCGTTTCATCGACGACCTGGAAGACGATCCGCGTCCAGCTCGCACCAAACGATTGGAAACGACTCAGCCAAAATTGGAAGTGCGGCGTTTGAGATTGGATGATTGGCGCGTGCTGTATGCCGTTAACGAAGAATTGAAGCAGGTTCAGGTGTTTGCGATTCGACAGCGCCCGCCATATGACTACGCTGACCTTGACGAGCTGCTGGATACACTCGATTGATCGAGGTTACGGGAAGGTGGCGACGTGAAGTTAAGCGCGGCCTCGATGCGGGCAAGATCGTGCGCGCGGCGGCACAGCACATCGGCGGCGGCGGTGGACGACCGACCCTCGCGCAGGCGGGCGGCAAGGATGCGAGTCGATTGGGTGATGCGCTGGAGGCGGTGAAGGAGATTGTGGGGGAGACAGTGCAGTAGCAGTAATTCTCAATTTGAAACCGACCCTCACCCCAGCCCTCTCCCTGATAAGGAGAGGGAGCGCACCGTCCCTTCTTCCTCACAGGGAGAAGGCTAGGATGAGGGTAGATGTTGGCCAAAATGAGAATTGCAGGTGCAGTAGACTCAGAAGCACAACCAACAGCCGAAGCCAGCGAGCTTCGGCTGTTTGCTTGATAGGGGTGGTAGAATTGAGGCAGGAAGGAGGACAACCATGCTGACTCCAACTCAAAATGCGGATAGTTTGATCGGGCGGGTGGCGCGTGAATTGACTTATCTGCCGGAGGAAGATTTGCCGTTGGTCGTGGAGTTTGTGGAATATCTGCGGCGTCAACGTGTCTCACAGCGAAAAATGTCGGCGGTCGACATTCAGGCAGAGGCCCATCGCCGCGCGCTTCAAATGAAGGATGCGCCGCGATCTGAAGTTGTCGCACGCTTTCAGGCCTTGACCGAGGCGATGCGCGCCGAAGCGATTCAGAGTGGTCAGGCGGTTGAGGGAGACTGGCAGGGTGACTGAGCGGCTGCGAGCAGTCTTTGATACCAATGTGTTTGTGTCGGCCTTTCTTAGCCGCAATCCTACCAGCCCTACCCAGGAACTGATTCGCCGCTGGCAGACTGACGAGTTTACACTGTTGATCAGTGAAGCGATCGAGTTCGATCTGGCGGAAAAACTGCTGGAGCACAATATAGCGCTGGATGTGATCGTTGATTTCCTGGCGCTGTTGGAGCGGCTGGCTGAGTGGGTGGATGTGCGGCCTGAGCAAGTCGAACCGGTCGTCAGCAGCGACCCCGATGACGATGCTGTTTTAGCGTGCGCGGTCGTGGGACAGGCGGATTATCTGGTTAGCTATGATCCACACCTGGAGTCACTCGGAGAGCATCGCGGAATCAAGATTACAAAAGCGTTGCCATTCTTGTGGGCCGTGCGTGGTGATCGACCACCTGAATGAGGCGCTGAAGGCCGTGAAGATGCTCGTGGCCGTGACCGACGATCTGATGAAGCGCGACCTCGACGCGGGCAAGATCGTGCGGCAGGCGGCGCAGCACATCGGCGGCGGCGGCCGACCAACCCTTGCGCAGGCGGGCGGCAAGGATGCGAGTCGATTGGATGATGCGTTGGAGGCGGTGAAGCAGATTGTGAGGGAGACGGTGAAGTAGCACTAGGCCTCGTCATGCCCGTAGTCATTCCCGCGAAAGCGGGAATCCAGATTTGCGACAACTGGACACCCGCTTTCGCGGGTGTGGCGGAAGATTAGAAAACGAGCGGACTGTCATTGGCAGTCCGCTCGTTTCATCTGTTGCCTCGCCCCTTGACGATGCCCTTCCTCAGCGATCGGCTTAATGTTTGGCGATTGAGTAGCTGATCAACTCCATTTTGTACCAAACCGGCAGATACAAACTTAGGGTCTGACCATGATATTCGTAATCAAGCCCTGCCAAACCGATGTCATTACAGAAGAGCTTGTTCACACCACCGCCGCGTGTATAGGTAGCTATCGTGTAGCACTCGATAGCGGTGTTTTTCAAAATGTCTGGTTTTTGGGGGGTGTCATTAGAAACATAGTATACGAGCGGCCAGTCGCCTTGAGTGAACGCTTTGTTACAGTTTTCCTCATTGCCGGTTGGCCACCAACAGCGATGGGCCGATAATGGCAAGTAATAATAGGTCATTGCTTTTAAGTTAGCGCCAGGGTGAGTAGACAGATCAAGCGTATCGTAATAATGGACGCTCGTGGATAGATCAAGTGTGTCTTGATAGTAAATCCGAGCACCTGCGATGACATACCAATAGACCCTTGACGATGGAGCGGCTACACCCTCTGTTTGTGAAGCGGGGTTGATCGCATATGTCCAATTTGAGGGTCTCGCTGCATCCGGTACGACTCCGCCCGTCAACACAGCGATGCGGTTTATTTGAGCCGCAAAATAAGGGCTATGCGTTTCAACGGCAAGCACTTCATCAGTAATGATAAAAGTCGATGTGAGCGGTAAGGCTACTCGATTTTCAATCCGATAGCCAACGAAAGTGGCAGAGTAAACCCAGGTATTCCCCGGTTCAAGGGGATAGTAGTCCAGAGTCTTGAGTGAATTTCCAATAGTGAAAGCGGGGGTTGCGGTGGCCGGTATGCTGGTCGGAATCGGGTCAGTTAAGGTTGGAACTGGTGTGGGTTGATCTCTAGGTGTCGGGGTAAAGGTTAGCGGAGAAGGCAATTCAGTAGGCAATATTGGAACGATCTCCCGACGAGGTGAACTACAGGCTACGACCAGAAGACATAGCATAAGTCCAATGAACCAGCGCAATCTGTAGATAAACATGGGCACCCCACGTTCGGATTTCACCCTGCGTTACCGCCGATTCACTTGCGTTCATTCTTCCGCCGGAATATCCTGCACGTTCTGCCACAGTCGACGATATTCGTCGCGCACGCTGGCATCGATCCGATCCGTCAGATCGAGGGGCAACTTCATGCTGCCGCTCCCGCTGGAACATAGACGGTTTCCTCGATTGTCCAAGCGGCGTACCGCAGAGCCTGCTGAATATCCTCAGTTTCCAGGTCTGGATATTCCGTCAGAATCTCAGCAGTGGTCATGCCATTGGCGACGAGATTGACGATCAGCGACACTGAAATTCGCATTCCGCGAATGCACGCTTTGCCGCCCAGAATGTCGGGGTTAAAGGTAATGCGGTCGAAGCCAAACATGGTTGCCTCCTGTGTTGCTGCTTCCTGATGAGATTATACACCGCCAGATCGGCCGCACACATCACGTCCACAGATGCCCTCGGATTTCAATCAGCCGGTGCAGGTTGCGCTGATCTTCCTCGTACCACTTCTGTTCCAGCTGCCCGTGCTTTTTGAGCGCCCGATAGTAGGCCGCGTATTTTTTCCTGTCCGGCTCGACCATTTCGTACATCTTCGAGTCGGGGATTTTTCTGAAGCGCAGCGGTGGCACGGCCAGTTGCTTATTATTTAGCGGGCTATGTCTAGCCGGTCTGGTCTTTGTCCACCACCTGTACAGGCTGCGCATCTCTTTCCACACGCGCCGATGCTCTTCAGTAGCATTCCAGTCGATGAGTTTATCAGGATGTTCTTGTTCGACAAAATCGACCAGGATTTGAAACGCGGCGTGCAAGAGGACTTCGTCCCGATCGCACCAGCCTTTGTCCAGGGTGTGTATCTTCAGTATCTTCATTTCATTCCCCAGGCGGAATATCCTGCACGTTCTGCCACAGCCGGCGATATTCATCACGCACGCTGGCATTGAGGTTCTCTGCCAGTTCCAGCGGCAGTCTCAAGCGCGCGATCAGCTCTTGCACATCGGCCAGGTCTTCAAGCGATGTGGAGCCGACAACCCGGACGCTAATTTGAGTTCGATGAGTTTGTCGAGTGTGATGAGCCACACGCCTTCGCGTTGCAGCCTCACTTCGGCAGGCGCAGGAAAGGCCACCGGCTTGGGGTTGCCGTCACCCGGATACTCGCCAGTGGTAATGACTTCGATCCTGACACCGCTGCGCGTGTCACGAAAGACTTTCGTCGCGCCTGAAAAGGCCGGCAAGTAACCACGCCCGAGCAAGCGCTCTCGAAAGATTTGCAATGCTTCCGGTGTCATCAGAATGTCGATGTCTTCAGTGAAGCGACGATAGCCGTGCGCGACCAGCGCCAGTCCGCCGATCAGCGCATACTCCAGCCCGTTCTCATCCAGCTCGTCGACCAAACGGCGCAGGGTCGCATAGATGTCGCCCTTGTGCTGGAAGAACTGGCTGCCCTCTTTGAGGCTATGCTATAGCTGGTCGGGAGGTAGTGGATAAGTCGTCATGTTTCGATTATACACCCGCATGTTTGCACGTTCCTCTCTTGATGGTAAAATAGCCGCACTCTCAATCGGGGCGACCGCACGTTCGGGTCGCCCCTTGTGATGCTATGGACCCGATTCAAGTTATCGAACTCGAAGACCACGACAATATCGACACGATTCGTGATCGCATCCTCACGGCGCGGAGCGCGCGCGTGCTGCTGGTCATTCCGTGGGATTCGCCTTCGCTGCGCAAGCCGGTCGATTTGCAGGTGGTGACGCGCTTTGGCGAGGCCAACGGGATCGATGTGGCGATCGTGTCGACCGAAGGCGAGATTCGCACCGCCGCGCATGAAGCGGGGCTGCCGGCCTTCCGATCGGTGAACGCGGCCCAACGCAAAGCCCAGTGGCATAAGCCGCACCACGAGGAAGACGAACTCGCACCGTGGACACCCTCCAAGCGCAAGCGGCGTGAAGCCCAGCGCGCCGCCGTCGAGCGCGATCAAGCCGATGCGCAAGCCCACCACCGCCATCCCGCGTGGATTGCCCTCAAGATCGGTATTTTTGTCGCCGTGCTGTTGGTCTTGGTTTTTGCCGCGCTGGCGATCATTCCCAACGCGCAGATCGTGCTCGTCCCGCAATCGACCAAGATTACGGCGGCCATCAACGTGATTGCTGATCCGACGGCGGAAGAGGTCGATGCGTTGACGGGGCACGTGCCCTCCAGCGAAGTCAAGACCACCGTGCGCGACACCATCACCGTGCCGACGACGGGCAAGAAGAGCATTCCCGAATCTCGTGCGAAAGGGCGCGTCATCTTCGTGAGTCAACTCAATTCGCCGGTGCGGATTTCACAGGGTACCCTGGTGCGCACGACGGCGACGGGGCGGGCGATTCGCTATGTGTTGACGCAGGACGTGGAAGTTCCGGCGGGCATCGGTGCCCAGGCCGAAGGCATCGTCGAGGCTGTGGAGGTGGGCGCGGCCGGCAACGTGGATGCGAATTTGATCAACGAGATTGAAGGCGTGGCCGCACTCGCTGCGCGTGTCAGCAACCCCGAACCGTTGGGCGGCGGTGGCGACAAAGAGGTGAACGCGGTCGATGCCGCCGACCGGGAGACGGCCAACGAGCAGATCAAGCCTAAATTGCGCGAGAGCGCACTCAAGCAATTGCAAACGCAGTTGGGGCCGGGTGAATTCATCATCCCCGAATCATTGGGCGGAACCATTTTGGAATCGACGTTCGATCACGAAATAACCGAACAAGCCGATGATCTCACGCTGCTGATGCGCGTGGCGTACACGGCTCAAAAAGTGAAGAGCGAAGATGCCAACAGCCTGGTGTTTGGCGCGTTGCAGGCGCAGACCCCGCCGGGTTATGAACTGATCCCGATGGGCATGACCTTTCAGCGCGGCGAGGTGACGGCCGTGCCACAAGTGGAAGACCTGTATCAGTTTCCGATGCAGGGCACGGGCTATGCCGCCGCCAATCTGGACGTGGGCCAAGCAGTGAGCCAGATCGCGGGCAAGCCCATCGCCGAGGCGCGCGGCCTGTTGCAAGATGCGCTGCTGTTGAAGAAGACGCCGCAAATAACGGTCTTCCCGACGTGGTTCCCCACGCTGCCGTGGTTGACGTTCCGGATCCAAACGTCCGTGGATCCGCAGGGTTAGCGAGAAGCAGGATGCAAGAGGCACGCAGAGCGTGCAAGGGGCGGGTGGTGGGACGGTTGCTCAGCCTGGACGTCGGTGAAAAGCGAATCGGTGTTGCGATCTGCGACGAGACACGCACCCTGGCCCGGCCGCTGTTGACGCTCAAGCGCGCTTCGAAGAAAGAGGATTTTGCCAAGCTGGCCGCGCTCTGCCGCGAGCAGCAGATCGAGAAGATCATTGTGGGACTGCCGAAGACGCTGCGCAACGAAGAAGGCCCACAGGCCCAGCGCGTGCGCCGCTATGCCGATGAACTGCAGGCGACCCTCAACCTCCCGATCGATTTTTGGGACGAGCGATTTTCATCGGTGGACGCGCAAGAACGCCTGGCCGCGTCCAGTCCGCGGACACGCCGCAAGGGTGAAATCGACTCCGCTGCCGCAGCCATCATTCTGCAGGAATACCTGGATGCAATGAACAATGATCAATGATCAATGACTAACAGCCAACTACCGGCGACTAAAATATGAAACGCAAAACACGACGACTCATTTTCTTCTTTGCCACCATCGGTTTTTTAGCGGTGGCCTGTGCCGCCATCGGCGCGCTGACGCTGGGACGCGGCAGCAACAGCGCCGACTTGCAGCTGGCTGCGCCGAAAGATCTGCAGGGCTTCGTGCTCTCGATCTATCTGAATACCCGCGCGGGCGATCTCATTGCCCCGGCCGGCAAAGATGACGCGCCCGTGCTGTTCACCATCGAGCGCGGCGAAAGCCTCAACGCCATTGCCAATCGGCTGCAGTCGGAGAAACTGATCAACGACCCCGACCTCTTCAAACGCTACCTGCAATACAATGACCTGGATGCCGGCATCGAGGCAGGCGACTTTGAGTTGAAGCAGACGATGAACATTCAGCAGATTGCGAAGACGCTGCAAGAAGGCCGCATCGCCGAACTCAATGTGCGGATTCCGCAGGGCAAGCGGCTGGAAGAGATTGCGGCCATCGTCGCCTCGCAGGTGCCGATCAGCAGTACCGAGTTTCTGAAGTTGATGCAGAACGCCGATCAGTGGAAGTCGCAGTTTGAATTTCTGAATGATGTTCCGGCAGGCGCTTCGTTGGAGGGCTATATTTTCCCCGACACCTACAGCGTGCCGCGTGATAAAGTCACGGCGCGTGATGTCCTCCTTACGGTGCTGCGCAATTTCGATAAGAAAGTCACACCGCAGCTGCGGACCGATCTGCAAGCTCAGGGTCGCACGCTCTACGACGCGATTCGCCTAGCGTCGATCGTCGAGCGCGAAGCGGGCGTGGAACAAGATCGACCGACCATCGCGGGCGTGTATCTGAATCGCCTCACCGACGGCATGGCACTGGACGCCGACCCGACCATTCAATATGGTCTGGGCAACTCGCGCGATCCCAATACGTGGTGGCCGCAGATCACGCAGGATGATTATCAGGGTGTGCAGTCGCCGTACAACACATATCTGAGCGTGGGCTTGCCGCCCAGCCCGATCGCTAATCCGGCCCTGGCGTCGATTGAAGCGGCGATCAACCCGGAGAAACATCCCTACTACTTCTTCCGTACTTCGTGCAACAACGATGGCACACACGTCTTCGCCAAAACGTTGGACGAGCAGATTGCAAACGCCTGTCCGTAGCATGATGCAGGAGGCAGGAGGCAGGAAGCAAGAAGCAGACCGCGTGATTCTTGCATCTTGCATCCTGCTTCTTGCCATAGTTTGCCTCACCGCCTGCACTGCCTCCACTCAACCCGTCGTCAAAATTGGACTCGTCGCGCCGTTTGAGGGACGCTATCGCCCGATCGGGTATGAGGCGATCTATGCGGCCCGCCTGGCAATCCGTGAGATCAACGCGCAGGGTGGCATCCATGGTCAACGGGTGGAGCTAGTGGCGTTGGATGATCGCGGTGAGCCGGACAAGGCGATCGAAGCGGCGCGGCAGTTGGTGCTCGATCCGCAGGTGGTGGCCGTGGTCGGTCATCTCCGGCCCGATAGTTCGGATGCGGCGCTGAAGATTTATTGCGAGGCGGGCCTGCCGGTGATCGCGCTTGAGAGCGCGGCGTCGGCGTGTGCGAGTGCCTTTGTGATAGGTGCTGCGCCGCGCGAGCGCTGGCCAGAAGATCGCTTGATCTTCGTGAGCAACGTGCCCGATCCGAATGGCTTGACCGCCGCGCAAGAGTTTGTAACGAAATACAATGCCATTCCGATCGATGGCACACGCGCCGGGCCGATCGCATTGCAGACCTATGACACGCTGTCACTGTTGTTCGAGGCGTTCGGTCGGGCGCGGAGGATCGATCGGGTAGGGGTAAAGGCCGCGTTGTCTCACATCAACTTCAAGGGCTTAGGGGCCACGTACATGTTCGATCAACAGGGGAAGTTGATCGAATCACAAATTTACGTGTTTGAGTATGACAAGGATCGCCAGCCGCATTTGATACCGTGATCAGAAACCGGGGTTCTCCACGTTCGACGTTGATTCCGTCCTAAACGGAGAACCCCGGTTTCTACTACGCTTTTTTCTGTTCCTCGTTGCGCGTGTACCACGCGTACCACACCAACGTGCCGATGAGGAACAACGCCCCGCCGATCACAAAAACATTCATGCTGCTCCTTGCGTGTAAAGTTTGTCCGCCAGTTCCAGAATCAACTCGCGCTGCGCAATTGTATCACGCCACGCCGCAGGGATGTGGCCTTCTCCGTAGAACGCGCCCGCCAGTTGGCCGTACACCGCGCCGGTCGTGTCTGCATCGTCGCCCAGGTTGACGGCCAGCAGCGCGCCTTCACGAAAATCAGCTGCGTGATAAAACGCCCACAACGCCGCTTCCAGCGAATCGACGACGTAACCCGTGCCGCGAATCTGCGGCGGCTGCCGGTGCTTGAATGAGCCGGCGGCGATGGCTGCGATCTTTGGGGCGAGCGGCTCATCCGTCCAGCGATCAGTCTGATCGCTTAACAGTTCTTCTTTGCCTGCGCCGCTCAACGCGCCGAGGATCAACGCCGCGAAGTAACGACACGCATCCACGGCCTCGATCGCGCCGTGCGTGGTACGCGAACTTTCCGCCGCAAAATGAATGGCCTGTTGAGGTTGACGCGCGTAATACAACACGACCGGGGCGAGCCGCATGAGCGAGCCATTGCCGGCCGTGCGCGGATCGGTGGAGCCGGGATACGAAGCGCGGGTTTGCAGGAAGCGCGTCAGCGCAGCGCGCACCGTGCTGCCGATGTCAAAGCACGTTCCCGTGCTGCTCATATATCCGTCGCGCCACCAACGCACGTAGCGCTGTAGTTGATTGATCGGATCAAAGCCATGTCGATCAATCAAGCTGGTCGCAAGGCACAACGCCATCGAGGTGTCATCCGTCCACTGGCCGGGCTTGAGGTTGAACGGTCCGCCGCCGATAAGATCAGCGATGGGCGTGAACGTGCCGGGCGGCGAGAATTCGAGCGTGGTGCCCAGCGCATCGCCTACGGCGAGGCCGAGCAAGCATCCGCGATAACGGGAGAGAAGTTCCATCTTTTGAACGGCCTCGGTTCCAAACGCAGGTTTGGCGGCATTCATAACCCATACTTTAGAGCCAGATTTTCTGTTAGCCACGGCAAAATATCTTTTTCTCTTAGGTGTTTGACAATACGTTGCCAACTGCATTTTCGTAACATCGTTGGTTCTTGCAAGGCTTTTTTTGTCTCCGTGTAAGCCTTCAGCCCAACGCCATCATGTTGAAAGGCCGGATTTCGCTCATCATAAATTAGGATGACATGTCCGTCATTGAGAGACACAGTTCCATCAGGCTTTACACCTACTGCCAAAATATTCCTTACCAATTGGTAGTTTTTATGCAGCGGGCACGGGATTAAGTCGCTGTCATATTTCCATGTGAATAATTTTGGCACATACCGCCAATATAGAACCCCAATTTCAGTCAAGGAACAGCGCTCTTTTCGTGCTCTTTGGATTGAATAAGTGCCGTTGCAACGTTCCTTCTCGTAATTTGAAGCAGTTGGCTTTAATCGTGGTCGTGAACAAGTCCCTACTTCTG
This sequence comes from Thermoflexales bacterium, assembly GCA_041738395.1. Lineage (GTDB taxonomy): Bacteria > Chloroflexota > Anaerolineae > Fen-1058 > Fen-1058 > Fen-1058. Next base: position 17,903 of record JBGSPW010000052.1, on the reverse strand, counting down.
CTTCTGTGAACTTACACTCGATTGCTACTCGATAATTTCCAGAAAAATAACCATCCAGGCTTGTAGAACGGGGTTCGCCAAGATAATTCACTTTGTATTCCATCATAAAATTGTCAGATGAAACTTGCGCTGTACTAAATAAATCCAGTCTTTCATCATCATCTTTCAGCTCAGACAAGATATGCAAAGAGTCGTGTATTGCCAAATTGCCCAATATACTTTGCGCCAATGCCTGCGAACTATTCATACTACGAAACCATTTGTGTTTTTCTCCCTTTGGCACCAGAGCAAGTAATCTATCAATTTCCTGCTCGCTTGCAGTGGAACTAATGATGATATTTCGCCATGATTCACTCGCAACAAAGACAAGTGGGTGTCCATCCTGATCATACGGATGTTCAAAAAAATTTTGCCCATTTGAAAACTGAGATTTTTGATACTTCCAATATCGGTGGTTTAAGTCTGCTTTGTACTCAGCCATCATTTTCCCTTATTTTGTTACGGCTACTCTCATGCGGCCGAACTATAGCTTCAGCACCATAAACTCTTCATCAAAATACTCGTCGCCGATCTTCACGGCGTGCGGTTCGCGGCCATACACGGTGAAGCCGAGCGATTCATACAGGCGTTTGGCCGTGGTCTGGGTGACGACCACGCCGAGCAAGAGCTGCTTGAGATCGGGCAAACGTCTGGCACGCGCGATCGCTTCCACCAGCAGCGCCCGCGCGATGCCGCGCGATCGATGTTCCGGCCGCACGTACAGGCTGACGATGTGGCCCTTGTGGCGCAGCTTCAGCACGGTTTCGCGGTAGAAGCCCACCATGCCCGCCAGCTGCTCGTCTTCAAAAGCGCCCAGCATGAAATTCTCTTGCCCGCGCAGTTGTTGGGTGATGCTATCCAGGGTGCGCTGGCTGAATTCCTCGTGCGAACTCGTGAAGGCGTGCGGTGATTCGCGCAGGCAGGTCAGGCGCAGCGCGCGATAGATTTCAGCGTCGGCTTCGGTGAGCTGGCGGATGTGCATAGGCCCGGGGGTAGAAACCGGGGTTCTCCATGCCGACCGGAATCGAGCATTAACGTGGAGAAACCCGGTTTCTATACCTCAACTGACAATTCCGTAAAACAACGGCAAGGGCTTCACCGTTTCAGCACCGATCGTGATCGCGCGGCTCAGTCGTTCTTCGGCGGCGGTGGCTCTGGCGGGATCGTTGGCGTGAACGGTGAACAGCGTCTGGCCGGCTTCCACTCGATCGGCGACCTTGACGTGCAGCAGAATGCCCACGGCGTAGTCGATGGGATCACCCTTCTGAGCGCGGCCCGCGCCCAGATCGACCGACGTGAGCCCCACTTCGAGCGCGTTGATGTGGTGGACATAGCCCGCCCGATCGGCTTTCACTTCACTCACCAGCGAGGCGCGCGGCAAGCGATCGGGATGTTCGATCATTCCGATATCACCGCCCTGCGCCTGCACGAGTTCGAGGAATTTGCGATAGCCCGATCCGTCGGCGAGTAATTTCTCGGCGAGCGCGCGGCCCGCTTCAACCGAGGGGACTTTCTCGCCCAGATGCAGCATGTGTGCGGCGATGACCAGCGAATGCTCGATGAGATCGGCAGGCCCGCGGCCGTGCAGCGTCTCGATCGCTTCTTTCACTTCCAGCGCATTGCCGATGGCGTGTCCCAGCGGCTGATCCATGTCGCCGATCAGCGCGATGACCTTGCGTTTCAAATTCTGCCCGATGTCCACCATCGTTTGCGCGAGCACGCGCGCCTCGGCGGGCGTCTTCATGAACGCGCCCGATCCGCACTTCACATCCAACACGATGGCGTCTGCGCCCGCGGCGATCTTCTTGCTCATGATGCTCGACGCGATCAGCGGGGTGCTGGGCACGCTGCCGGTGACGTCGCGCAGGGCGTAGAGTTTCCCATCGGCGGGGGCCAGGTCTTTGGATTGGCCACTCAGCACGATGCCGTGCTCTTTCAATTGCTGCCGAAATTCGGTTTCGCTCAGATCGACCCGGTAGCCCGCGATCGATTCCAACTTGTCCAGCGTGCCGCCGCTGAACGACAGACCGCGTCCCGACATCTTGCCCACGTGCAAGCCCGAGGCCGCCACCAACGGCGCGATGACCAGGCTCACTTTGTCTCCCACACCGCCGCTGGAATGTTTATCGACGACAATCGGCGCGATGTCGTGCAGATCGAGCATGTCGCCGGAGTGGGCCATGGCCAGCGTCAGGTCGGCTGTTTCGCGCGGAGTCATGCCGCGAAAGAAGATGGTCATGCACCAGGCCGCGGCCTGATAGTCGGGAATGTCGCCGTGCGCATAGCCGTTGACGAAGAACTCGATCTCTGCTTGAGAAAGTTCTCCGCCGTCACGTTTCTTTTCAATGATGTCCGTCACACGCATGTTTACAGCTCCGGGGTAATTTTATTCTCGCAAAGGTCGTCCGCCGCGCGGCATCCGCGGCGCTGCCGCCGCAAACGTGCTGGCCGCAGCGAGGGGGCGAATCGTATTGGGCTTGGGGGCGTTGAGATACCGCTCGGTAGCGGCGCGTCCCACTTCGATGAGCTGGGCCATCTTCGAGAAGTCGAATAGATCGAGATCGGCGAAGTCCTGAATATTGATGTGGTGCACGATGGCGCCGGCTTTGGCGGTATCGCGCAGATCGTCGATCAGTTGTTCGCGCAGTGATGTTATCAGCGTCTGCTGAGCGATGGGCAGCACACCGTGAATGGGCTGCTGCTTGCTGACATCGGGCTCCAGATCGATCACGTACAACTCCGTTGCGCCGCGTAGCAGCGCGACTTCGATAGGCACCACCGCCGTGACGCCGCCATCGCTCAACTGAAAGCCGTCGATGATGACGGGGGGCAGCACGATCGGGAAGGAGGCGCTCGCCAACACCGGGTCGGCGACAGGTGTATCCGGTTCGTCGCCGAAGATGATCGTGGTGGCAGAGACAATATCGGCCGTGACCGCGTAGAACGGAATCTTGAGATCGCGGAAGGTGTGTGTTCCCGCCGGGATATAGCGCATGAACGTGCGGCGGAAATTGTCGCCGCTGACCAGGCTGTCCTGGCCGGTCAGCACGCGCCAGGCCATGGTCAATTTGTTGCCAGGAAAGATGTCGTCCTTCTTCGTGTTGATCCACAACTGCGCGAGACGATCCAGTCCCTCGGCGGTCGGATCACAGGCGTAGTACACGCCATTGAGTGCGCCGGCCGATGTGCCGACCACCAGATTCGCTTTGATGTGATGCGCGGTCAACGCTTGTAGCGCGCCGACTTCCAACGCGCCCCGATTAGCACCACCGCTTAGCACAAACCCGATCATGTTGGCCTCCTGTGGCCTACAGTTTTTTACGGCGGACGTATTGTTTGAGCATCACATACACGACGATGGGCGTGATGATCATCGCGCCCATCGCCATCCAAAACAGCAGCCGCGCTTCAAAGGGCGCCGGGATTTCATAGGTGCCGCCAAAGAAATTCATGCCAAAGAAGCCGGTGAGAAACGTCAACGGCAGGCCCAGCACGGTCACCGTGGTTAGAATGCGCATCACCTCATTCAGGCGATTGGACACCGCCGAGAGATAAATATCCAGTGCCCCGCCGATCAAATCGCGCAGCCCCTCGTTGATATCGTGCAGCCGCACCAGGTGATCGTACACGCCGCGAAAATAGATGCGCTCTTTGGCGTCGATGACGCGGTACTCGTCGCGGGCCAGCCGGTTCAGCACTTCACGCTGGGGCGAGAGGATGCGCCGCAGTTGAATGGCCGCGCGTTTTAGCGTGAAAATGCGGACGAGCGTATCCTTGGCGGGATTGTTGAAGACCTCGTCTTCCAATTCGTTGGCGGTGTCATCCAACTCATCGAGACAAGGCATGAAATCGGCCACAATGGCGTCGGCGATCTCGAAGAGCAGATAATCGGCACCGCGCTGCAAGCGCCGCGCATCGCGTTGGCAGATCGAGCGCAGGCGTTCGATGGCGTTGACGGGCTCGGTGTGATGCGTCACCACGTAGTTGGGGCCGACGAACACATCCACCTCGTGGCTGTCCACATCTAGCTGGGCCTTGTCAAAATCGACGGCATAGAGCACCAGGTAGACGTACTCGTCCCAGTCGTCGATCTTGGGCAGGTGCGTTTCCACCAGGGCGTCTTCCACCGCCAGAGGGTGAAACCCGAAGGTGTCCGTCAGCAACGGCTGATAAACGGTGCTGTCTTCGCCGTCTTCGCAGGCGAGATCCACCCAGAGCAAATTACGCTTGACTTTAAGCGCTTCGGGCAGCTGCTCGGGAGGCAGCTCGACCATGGCGGCATTTTGGGTAGTGCGGCAGAGAATGCGAATCATAAGCTGGGCAGACCTGAGTGCAAGGTGAGCTGATTATACATTCAACACGGGGCAATGAACAATTAGAAAACAAAAACCCTCCGTTCATCACGGAGGGTGGGGTGATCCGGTTCGACCGGTTTACTTCACGACTAACTCGCCGACCATGCCGGCTTCTTTGTGACCGGCAATGTTGCAGTCAATCTGATAGGTCACCGCTTCGGTAGGGGTGAATTCCAGGGACTTGGTCTCGCCGGGTTGGGTGGTCAGCTTGGTCAACTCCTGCGACCCATCCGGGCTGAGGATGACAAAATTGTGTTCGACCGTGCCCTTGTTGGTCACCTTGAACGTGACTTTCTCGCCGACCTTGCCCTCAAACTGGTTGGGCTTGAATTCAAACTCGGTGGCGGACACGTTAATGGTTTTGCCGCCGCCGCCACCGCCTGACGCAGGCCTCGTGGCACCGATGGTTCCCCCGCTGCACGCGGCGAGCAGGGCGATCAACACCACGCTCACCAGAACAAATACGACAACACGCTGCGACTTCATGACTCGATCCTCCCTGGGGCGATACTTGTGATGTTTTGAATCAACTTGAAAAATTATACCATACCGTATCTGTGGGTTTTCCACGGCAGGCTTACCCGTTTTGCGACAAGTGACGTGAGCAACGGTGTGCGACACTGCCCAACGGGCCGGGGCTAGTGACCGTGACTTAGAAGAGCGCCTCCGGCTGGTGGACAGCGCTCCGATTATTCTGGCCCATGCCGCTGACACGTGACATTTGTCAATTGCCTTATCGCGCATCTTGTCATACACTAAAGGAGCCCTCAATCCCAATTCCCCACGGAGGCTACACCATGAGCGACGGAATCAGTTTTGCACTGACGAGCGAGCAGAAGATGTTGCAGCAATTGGCCCGCGACTTCGCGCGGAATGAGATCGCCCCGGTCGCCGAGCACTACGATCAGACGGCCGAATTCCCGCTGCCCATCATCGAGAAGGCGCGGCAGGCGGGCCTGATCAACACGAATATCCCCATGGAGTACGACGGCGGCGGCGCGTCGCTGGTGGAAGAGGCGGTGGTGTGTGAGGAATTGGCGTGGGGGTGCACCGGCATCAGTACGGCGATTCTGATCAACAATCTGGCGGCCATCCCGATTATTGTGGCCGGTACCGAGGAGCAAAAGAAGGAATGGCTGAGCCGCATGACGGGCGGACAGCTCGGGGCGTATGCGGTGACGGAGACCGCCGCCGGCTCGGATGTGGCGGGCATGCTCTGCACGGCGACGAAGAAAGGCGACGAGTACGTCATCAAAGGCAGCAAGACCTTCATCAGCAATGCTTTGCATTCGCAGTTCTTCGTGGTGTTCGCTTACACCGACAAAGCCGCCAAGTACAAGGGCATCAGCGCTTTCATCGTCGAGCGCGATCGACCCGGCTTCAGCGTGAGCAAGAAGTTCGACAAGCTGGGGCAGCGCGCCTCGGACACGGCCGAGATCACCTTCGATGACGTGGTCGTGCCGGAAGCCAATCGGCTGGGCAAAGAAGGCGATGGGTTCATGATCGCCATGAAGGTCTTCGATCGATCGCGGCCGACGGTGGCCGCTTCAGCCGTCGGGTTGGCGCAGCGCGCCCTGGACGAGAGTGTGAAGTACGCCAAAGAGCGCGTGACGATGGGTGTGCCGATCATCCAACATCAAGGCATCGGCTTCATGCTGGCCGATATGGCCATGAACGTCGAAGCGGCGCGGCTGTTATCTTTGAAAGCGGCGTGGCTCGTCGATCAGGGTCAATCCAATACGAAGTTCGCCGCGTTTGCCAAAGCGTTTGCGGCCGACTCGGCAATGAAGGCCGCCACGGATGCCGTGCAGGTCTTTGGCGGTTATGGCTACATGAAAGAATACCCGGTGGAGAAGTTGATGCGCGACTGCAAGGTCTTCCAGATTTACGAAGGCACCTCGCAGATTCAGCGCACCATCATCGCGCGTGAGTTGATGAGATGAGCCTCATCCCCCTCACCCCCTTTCTGAAATCGTTTTTTGATTTCAGAAAGGGGGTGAGGGCGCTTGACTTTCACCCCACGTTCGCAGTATATTGAACACACCCAAACCCTAACCCACTTCACGGAGGCACCAGCGATGCAAATTAGCACCATCCTCGCAACGAAAGGTCGCACTGTCATCACCGTCACACCCGATCAAACCGTGCGCGAAGCTGTGGCGCTGTTGGTGGAGAAGCACATTGGCGCGGTGGTCGTCATCGATGAGACCGGCTGCCCGGTGGGCATCGTGTCGGAGCGTGACATCGTGCGCGTGCTGGCGCAGAACGAGCAGGTTCTGAACGAACCCGTCAGCCGCGTGATGACCCGCGACGTGATCATCGCACGCCCCGGCGACGACACCAAGGCCGTCTCCAAGACGATGACCGTCAGGCGCTTCCGCCATCTGCCCGTGATGGATCATCACGAACTGGTCGGCATCATCTCGATCGGCGACGTGGTCAAAGCGCAGCTCGATGAGTACGAGGGCGAGATCGAAACGCTGCAGACGCGCGTTGAGAAGGGTTAAGCGCCATGACTGTCGGAACTGAATCTCAACCGTTGCGCGTGGCGATTTTTGGATCAGGCCCCGCGGCTTTTTACGCCGCCGAGCACCTGTTCAAGCAGAAGCAGTTTGTCATCGAAGTGGATATGTTCGATCGGCTGCCGGTGCCCTTCGGGTTGGTGCGTTACGGCGTGGCCCCCGATCATCTGAAGATCAAGCAGGTGACCAAGGTCTTCGACAACATCGCGGCCCATCCCCGTTTCCGTTTCTTCGGCAACGTCGAGTTTGGCAAAGATGTGAAGCTGGCCGAACTCAAAGAATACTATCACCAGATTTTCTTCGCGACGGGGGCGCAGTCCGATCGGCGCATGGGCATCCCCGGTGAAGATCTGACGGGCAGTTATCCTGCCACGGAATTCGTCGCGTGGTACAACGGCCATCCCGACTATCGCGATCGGCAGTGGAATCTCAACGTCGAAAGCGCGGCCGTGGTGGGCATTGGCAACGTCGCCATCGACGTGGCCCGTTTGCTTTGCCTGACACGCGAAGAGCTGCTGGCCAGCGACGCCGCCGATTATGCGGTGGAAGCGTTAAGTAACAGCCAGATCAAGACCGTCTATTTGCTGGGGCGGCGCGGCCCGGCGCAGGCGGCGTTCACTAATCCTGAGATTAAGGAAGTGGGCGAGCTGGCTGAGGCCGACATTGTGACACGCGCCGACGAAACGCAGCTCGACGAGTTGAGCGCGGCCTCCATCGCCGACGATCGCGCCGGCAAAGCGAAGGTACAAATTCTGCAGAGCTACGCCGTGGAGCATCCATTGACCAAACCGCGCCGCTTGAATTTGCGTTTCCTGGTCTCGCCTGTGGAATTGTTCGGCGATGCCGACGGCAACGTGACCCGCATGAAGTTGGTACGCAACACGCTGGTGGCGTCGGAGACCGGATCGCTCAGCGCCAAGGCCACCGATCGGTTTGAAGAGATCGAAGCGGGGCTGGTGTTCCGCTCCGTGGGCTATCGCGGCGTGCCGCTGCCGGATGTGCCGTTTCACGATCGCTGGTACGTCATCCTCAACGAGCGTGGCCGCGTGATTGATCCGGAGACCAAACACGCGATTGTGGGTCTGTACACTTCGGGCTGGATCAAACGCGGCCCCAGCGGCGTGGTGGGCACCAACAAGCCGGACTCGGTGGAATCGGTGACGTGCATGCTGGAGGATTTCTCCACGGGATCGATCTTGCAACCATCGCTGGCGGATGCGGCCAGCGCCGAGAAATTCATCGGCGCCCGCAACCCCGATTATTTCTCCTACGCCGATTGGAAGCGCCTTGATGCACTTGAGTTGGAACGCGGTAAGGCCTGCGGTCGCCCGCGCGTGAAGTTCACCAGTGTCGAGGAGATGAAGAAGGCGGTCGGAAAGTAGTCGAGTAGTTCAGATAGTCTGGTAGTCGAGCGCGCCGGGCTGCATCACCCGGCGCGTTTTTGATCTACGAATTGAGAAACCGGGTTTCTTCATTCACGCTGGAATTGCAGTCACAAATGAAGAAACCCGGTTTCTGGCGCTGGATGAGGGATTCTGAGTAGCGTGATAGAATCAGCGCAATCGATCTTGAAGGAAAGTGCGATGAAGAAATGGATCGGCTTCTGCTTGATGATGTTACTGGCGGTGGCGGCCCGCCCGATTGCGGCCCAAGCCCCAGAGGCCAAACCTTTCGGTCTGCCTTTTGCCCAGCCCGCGGGTCCCGATACGTGGTATCTGGGGCAGGGCTATGGCAACACGATCGGCGCGTACTTCCAACGGGACACGACGTATCGCGCCGGGCAGGGCCTGCATTTCGGTTTGGACTTCGCCGCGCCGTGCGGAACTCCGCTGGTTGCCATCGGTGATGGCATCGTCGCCAAAGTAGACGCGCGTGAACATGGCGCGCTGCCGCACAACCTGATGCTTCAACTCGATGCGGGTTATGCCGCGCTCTACGGGCATCTGCGCGATCGATCGAAGTTGAGCGTGGGCGATCGCGTGACCAGAGGTCAGGTAGTGGGCGTCAGCGGTGATTCATTTGGCACCTGTCACTCCGCGCCGCATTTGCACCTGGAAATTCGCAGCCCCAACTATCTGACGGCCTACAACCCGATCACGCTCATCGACGTCGATTGGGATTCACTCGCCTTAGTCGGCGCGTATCAACGCGGTTTTGAGCGCGACCTCGAAGATCCGCGTCGCTGGCAATATCCCGACGATCAGCCCGAGACAAAATTCGGCGGGCCATTGTTGAACAACTATCGGCTGCCGTGGCCGCCGGATTGGTATCGACGAAGGTGAGCAGGATGCAAAATGTATTGCGTGGTGCGTGGTGCGTGATCGGGATGTTGCTTCTGGCCGCTTGCACAGCCAGCGAGCCTGTGCCGGTTACGCCGCTAGAATTTCCGTTAATTCCAACGGCTGATGCTTTCCCTACGGCGCAACCCACCGCGACGCCGCGGCCTATACCGACGATCACGCCGACACCCACGCCCGAGGTGCGCCAACTCACCACCGGGGGGTGCTGTGTGATGCCGTCGTGGTCGCCGGATTCGAAGCAAGTCCTGTTCATCGATAAGCCCGGGCCGCGCGTGGAAACCGGGGTGTATGCCATCGACATCGCCGATCGATCGCAGGGGCCGCAGCTGGCCGGTCGGGTGGGCCTCTACTCGCCCGATCGCAGCCTGGTCGCCTATCCGCAAGACACGCGCACCCTCGTTGAAAAGATCAGTAGTGGTGAACGCTGGGTCATTCCCAACAATGGACAGTCGGTGGAGTTTGCGCCGGACAATCAGCATCTGGCCTGGGAAGCCGAAGCGATCTCAGGCCCGTATGATGAACGACAAAACGAAATTTTTGTCGCCAACGTTAACGGCAAAGAGGCCAGTAAAGTGGCGCGCGTTTATGGCGGAGGACTCGTGGGTTGGCTGCCGCGCGGCTTGAGTCTCATGTTCCTGGGGCGGCCTTCACTGAGTTCGCACGACAGCACGTTGACGGTGCTGGATCTGCGCGCCAATGTGGCCGCCGATCTGGTCATGGCCGAACGCATCAGCGGCGTGCGGCTGTCGAACGAGGGCACGTGGGTGGCGTATTTCATTTCGTTCAACGCCGACGAGCAGCGCAACGGCATCTGGGTGCAAAGGACCGATGGATCGGGTGCGCGCCAGATCGATCTGTGGGGCGCATACCAATGGCGCGCTGATTCCCGGCTGCTGGTGGTTCCGGCCCGCACCACGCCCGATCAGCCGTTTGAATTGTGGCAGATCGATGCGGAGACGGGCGAGCAGCAAAAGTTGACGGACGCCGCAGTCACCCCTCTGAATATCCTCAACGGCGATTGGCGTGTCTCGCCCGATGGCAAATACGTGGTGTTTGTGAATAGTGCCGATAAAAATCTGTGGCTGGTGAAACTGCCGTGATGCGTGATGCGTAAAACGTAAAGCGTAAGGCGATTCTTCACGCACCACGCACTACGCACTACTCATTTCTCGTGAGGAGTGATCTTGTCTGATTACATTACCTGGTTGCGTTCACGCATCGGTTCGCGCAAGACGCTGCTCGCTTACACCTCGGCGCTGATTCGTGATGATCAGGGCCGCGGGTTGTTCCAACAGCGCGCCGATTTTAAGGAGATGTGGGGGCTGCCCGGCGGCCTGTTGGAGATCGGCGAATCGTTTACAGAGTGCGTGCAGCGTGAGGCATTGGAAGAGACCGGCTATCACGTCGAACCGCTGCGCTTGATCGGGTTGTATGCTTCGCCGGAATTCGATGTGTGCTATCCCAACGGCGACAAGGTGCAGCAGTTCACCGTCGCGTTGGAGTGCCGCATCGCCGGCGGTCGCGCGCAGGCCGATGAAGCGGAGGTGGTTCAGCAGCACTTCTTCGATCTGGACGAAGCGCCGCCGCTGCCGCCGTGGTATGCGGCCATGGTGCGCGATGAGCAAACGCGCACGGACGCCTATTTCGATCCGCCCGTCATCGGCGATTCGAGTCACAGTTTCATGCTGGATTTGCGTGAAACGATCGGTACCGACCCGCTCATCGTGATGGGCGCGGGCGCGTTGATCTTCGACGATCAGCAGCACGTGTTGTTGGGGCTGCGCGGAGACAATCGGTTGTGGGGCATCCCCGCCGGGCAGATGGAACTGGGCGAAACTCCGGCGGGCACGGCGGTGCGTGAAACCGTCGAAGAGATCGGCTTGCAGGTGCGTGTGAAAAAATTGCTCGGCGTGTACACCGGTGCGGATGCGCTGCATGCATATCCCGATGGCAACCAGGTGCAGGTGGCGGGCGCGCGTTTTCTGGTGGACGTCGTTGGCGGTGAACTCAAGCCCGACGGCTATGAAACCCTCGACGTGCAGTGGTTCGACGTGAATCACCTGCCGCCGATGGTGCCGCGCCATCGCTTCGCGATCGAAGAAGCGTTGAAGTATCCCGAGGGCGGACGATTCAAATAGTGCTGACCACGAACACATGCGATGCAGTGCTCTCGTCAACGCGAATTGACGCTGATCAATCATGCGCGGTCATTAGCGTGAATTCGCGGCAGGTTTGAGATGCGTTGCTTATCCTGAACTGACTGGCTCTTCCAGCTTCAACGGGAATCGTAGGGCGGCTTTCCGCGAAGCGTGCCGCTAATTTCGGCGCTTATAGAAACGCGCCCTACCGGACCACAATTCCGTTCAGCCTACTTTAGCCTAGCAACATCAATTCCATTGGTGAAAGCCGTTTGAGGCAGCGTCACGCCCGATTGAGTTGTGCCCGACAATGTCAGGGTGTTGAGCAAGCGCAAGAACGTGGCACGCTGATCGAGATTGTCAGGGCTGCTGCCGAGATACGTGATTTGATAGAAGTACTGATTGTCGGCTAGATGCAGTTCGGCGGCGTCCGTCATCTTGTTGTGCGCGGGTGCATAGATGAACACGGCTTGTGTGTTTCCCACGCGCGCATTGTAGGCCTTGTAAACACTTGTGCCGCCTTCCAGCGCCTTTGCATCGATGAGCAGCAAGCCGGCCGGCAGTTGTTTGCCCAGCCACGGCAGCAAATCCCCTTGCTTCTTCCGCACATCGATCAAGATTGTGACACTGTTCGTGATCGGTTGATTGGCGCGGGCCACGACGATACTTTCCACCGTTCCTTTGTTGTTGCGACTCAGCGTGAGGGGCCAATCACGCGGATATTGAAAGGCCAGCCCTGTTACCCTATCGCGATAGTCGACCCAGATCTGCGGTTGCGCTTGCCCGGAAGTGACCGACGTGTTTCCAGCAACCGTTGGAATCAACGTCGGGGGATTCAATACGCCGCCCGATGTAGGGGCCTTGAATTCGGGCAGGGCCGTGGCCAGCGATACAACCGTGGGCGGAATGGCTTGTGCCGGAGCCTGGGTTGGAAGGGCCGGGGCCTGGGTCGATTGGGCCGCCGGGGCGGGTTGCACTTCTTTGGTGACAACTATTTCTTTCGTGACGACGACTGGGGCCGCAGGCGCTTGAGCGGCCGGCGCTTGAGTTGCAGGCGCAGCGGCGGGCGCACAGGCGGCGAGCAGCAACAGCATGGCGACGAACAAAATCAGCGAGTGTTTCATAACATCCTCCTGGGCATTAGTATAGCGCGCAGTGTGAGTTCTTCAAAACCTCGCTGGTCGCCAACCCGGCTTCTATAGCACGTGCGAGTTTCTCTGGTGACTGATCTGAAAATGCTCGCAGCCCTCGTCCCGAGGGCGTTCCCCGCAGACGGGGAACGGAGCGTCTTCGTGGTTTGTGGTGAACGCAGTTCATGTCTGTTTACAAGTGCGCCAAGCCCGCGTCTTCGCGGGCGTCCGCGCGGACGCGGACTGAGAGCAGCATAAGAAACCCGGCTTCCAGGTTACGCGCGAGTTTCTGCCTTGACACCTGTGGGGCACGTTGTAGAATCAAGGTATGGCATACTCACCAACAGCACCTCAACCAAGTTTCAATTATGGCGGGCAAGCGGTTATCGAAGGCGTGATGATGCGCGGCTCCAAGGCCCTGGCCGTCGCAGTCCGTGATCCCCAGGGCCACATCGTGATTCATACCGAACCGGTCAATGCGTCGTTGTATAGTGGACGCATTTCCCGCACGCCGTTTTTGCGCGGCCTGGCAATGCTCTGGGATTCACTTGGCCTGGGCATGCGCGCGTTGATGTATTCCGCCAATGTCTCGGCGGGCGAATTGGGCGTGGAGTTCAAAGGCCCGCTGGCGTGGGGCACCACGGTCGTCGCGTTGATCTTCGGGTTGGGTATCTTCCTGCTCGTGCCGCGCGGACTGTCTAGTTTGATCGAGCCGACCTTGGGGCCGTGGGCCAGTGCCATCGCCGAAGGCGTGATCCGCCTGCTTGTCTTGATCGGCTACATCTGGGCGATCGGGCGGATGGAAGATATCCGGCGGGTGTTTGCGTATCATGGCGCGGAGCACAAGACCATCAATGCGTATGAAGCCGGTCTCGATCTGACCGTGCCGAATGTGCAGCGTCAGACGGTGCAGCATCCGCGCTGCGGCACGGCTTTTCTGTTGACAGTGGTTGTGCTCTCGATCTTTTTGTTCGCGCCGTTGAACGTGCTGCTGCCGTATGGCATCGGCTTGATCATGCGCATCGCGCTGCTGCCGGTGGTGGCGATGTTGGGCTATGAGTTTATTCGTTTTTCGGCACGGCATCAGGACAACCCGATCGTACACGCCGTCAGCGTGCCCAATCTGGCGATGCAAAAGTTGACCACGCGCCAGCCCGACGACCCGATGGTGCAGGTGGCCATCGAAGCTCTGAAGAAAGTGCTGGACGCCGAGCAGAATCGTCCGCTTAACCCTGAATATCTAATCCCATAAGCGTATGGGCTTGAGGTGCAGCACATCTCAAGCCCGTTTATTTTGCCACATCGAACAAGCGGCTGACTTACTCAATATCATCCCCACCAGGAGACAACATGCGTGACAAGATTTCGATCATCGGAGTTGGGAACGTCGGCGCGTCGTGCGCGATGTGGCTGGCGCGCACCAATCTGGCCGACCTGGTCCTGGTCGATGTTCCCCAGGCCGAAACGATGCCGGTGGCCAAGGCGCTGGACCTGCTGCAAACCGGGCCGATCATGGGCTACAACTCGCGCCTCGTCGGCACGGCCAATGGTTCCTATGATGGCACGGAAAATTCCGACATCATCATCATCACCGGTGGTTTGCCGCGCAAGCCTGGCATGAGCCGCGAGGAACTGGTGGGCGTGAACCAGCAGGTGATTACCGATATTGTCGACAATGCGTTGCCCCGCTCGCCCAAAGCGATCATCATCGTCGTGACCAATCCGCTCGACACGATGACGTATCTGGCTTACAAACATTCCCGGCTACCGAAGAATCGCGTTATCGGGCAGGCTGGCATTCTGGACAGTGCGCGCTTTGCGGCGTTCGTGGCCCAGGAACTCAACGTCGCGATCGAAAACGTGCAGACGGTCGTGATGGGCGGCCACGGCGATGAGATGGTGCCGCTCACACGCTACTCCACCGTCTTCGGCGTCCCTTTGACTGAATGGCTGTCGGCTGAAAAACTCAGCGCCATCGTCGAGCGTACGCGCAAAGGCGGCAGCGAAATCATCAATCTGCTGAAGACCAGCGCGTATTACGCGCCCGGCGCCGCGCTCGCTAAGATGGCGATGGCCGTGCTGACGGATCAAAAACTCATCGTGCCTTGCTCGGCTTACCTCGAAGGTGAATATGGCTTCAATGATATTTGTTTTGGCGTGCCGGTGAAGTTGGGCAGTAACGGTATTGAGCAGATCATCGAACTTAAACTCACCGACGAAGAGCAGGCGCTGGCGCAGAAGTCGGTGGGGATTATTCGTGAGACGATGAAGGCGCTGAAGTAATGTGTAAAGCGTGAAACGTAAAACGTGATTTCAGTTTTACGTTTCACGCTTCACGTTTTAGCCGTGCATTTACCTCCCGATTGGTCGCTCACCACGATCGAGCCCAATCCTTCTGTACCACTGCCTGATCTGCGGTTGGCGGTAGAAGCGGCGTTGGCGCGGCCTTTGCAGTCGCCGCGCTTGCGAGACTTAGCCCCTCCTCACGCGCGCGTGTGCCTCGTATTCACCGATGCCACGCGCGCGTGTCCTGATCAGGCGCTGGTGCCTGCGCTCTTGCGTGAATTGGAAGAGGCGGGCGTGCCCGACGATCGCATCACGTTGTTGTGCGCGGTTGGCCTCCATCGACCCAGCACGCGGGCAGAAAAGATTGCCAAGTTGGGCGCGGTTGTCGTCGAGCGCTACAGGGTGGTGGACCACGATGCACTGCCGGCGGTTCATCCCTATCTGGCGGGCAGTGATCTGATTATCGCGACGGGTGTGGTCGAACCGCATCAGTACGCCGGTTATTCAGGCGGCGGCAAGACGGTCGCGATCGGCTGCGGGAGTGAAGCAACGATCGGGTTGACGCACGGGCCGCAGTTTTTAGATCAACCCGGCGTGCGTTTGGGCCAGATCGACGGCAATCCTTTTCAACAATTCGTGCGCGCGGCGGCCCAGGCGATCGGGTTGAAGTTCGTCGTCAATGTCGTACTCGACGGCGAAGGCCGGGCCATCGCCGTGCAGGCCGGTGATCCGATCGCAGTGCATGAGGCGTTGGTGGCCGTGGCTCGATCGGTTTACGAGGTCCCCGTGCCGCGCCGGTATGAGGTGGTGATCGCCCAGGTCGATCCACCGAAAGATGTGAATCTCTATCAAGCCAGCCGGGCGGCAACTTACCTCGGCTTGAGCGCCACTCCCCCAATTTCTTCAAGTGGCGTTATAATAGTGGCGGCCCGTTGTCCCGAAGGCGCCGGACTGGGACGGGGTGAACAGCGTTTTTTCACCGCCCTGTCTCAGGCGTCTGATCTTCAAAAACTGCTTGCCGAGTTTCGTCGTGCCGGTTGTCAGGCCGGCGAACAACGCACCTATCTGCTTGCACAGGTGTTGTTGAAATATGAAGTATTGGTGGCGGGCAGTCTCTGCCCTGAGGTTGTCAGGGCGTGCCACCTGATCCCCGCGGCGTCAATAGATGAAGCGTTGATGTTTGCGCGACGACGTTGCGGCGCGGTAGCGCAGGTGCTGTATCTACCCCACCCCATGCAAACATTACCCATCGTCAGGCGTGAACCGTAACATGGACTTGTGCGCTTCACGGTATTTTCGCATCTTACGCACTTTGCTTTTGCTCAGGAGATCAGCATGGGACTTGTCAGCAACTACGGACTTGAGAAGCATGGCTTGCGGCCAACCCAGGCCGTGCATTGGAATTTGTCGCCGGCCGAATTGGTGGAGCACGCCGTCCGTCGCGGTGAGGGACAACTGACGCAAGACGGACCCCTCGGGGTGATTACCAAACCGCACACGGGCCGCTCACCTAGCGACAAATATCTGGTGCGAGAAGCGTCAAGCGAGAAAGATATCTGGTGGGCCAAGAACGGCGAGTTGAGCGAAGCGCAGTTTGAGGCCCTGCATCGCCGCGCGCTGGCCTATCTCAGCGAACGCGAGATCTTTGTGCGCGATCTGTATGCCTGTGCCGATCCGGCTAATCGTTTGTGCGTGCGCCTGATCGACGAGATGGCTTGGACGAATCTGTTCGCTAACAATTTGTTCATTCGTCCGCCCGTGGAGGATTTGCCAGATTTTCAGCCGGACTTCACCATTTTGCACGCGCCGGAACTGAAGGCCGATCCGGCGCTCAACAAGACGCGTACCGACACTGTCATCACGATTAACTTTGCAAAGAAGATCATTCTGATCATCGGCACGCGCTATGCGGGCGAGATCAAGAAATCGATCTTTACGATTTTGAATTACCTGCTGCCCAGGCAGGGCGTGTTGTCGATGCACTGCTCGGCCAACATCGGAGAAAAAGGCGATACCGCGCTATTCTTTGGGCTGTCAGGCACGGGCAAGACAACCCTGTCCGCTGATCCGCGGCGCGGCCTCATTGGCGACGACGAGCACGGCTGGGGCGAGGGCGGTGTGTTCAACTTCGAGGGTGGCTGTTACGCCAAGGTGGTCAAACTCTCACCGACCGCCGAGCCCGAAATCTACTCGACGACCAAACGTTTTACTACGGTGTTAGAGAACGTGGTGATCGATCCGATCACTCGATCGCTGCGACTTGATCTGGAGACGCTTACCGAGAACACGCGCGCCGCTTACCCGATCGATTTCATCGCCAATGCGGTGATTCCGGGCGTGGGCGGGCATCCCAGGAATGTGATGTTCCTCACGGCGGATGCGTTTGGCGTTTTGCCACCGATTAGCAAGCTCACCTCCGCCCAGGCGATGTATCACTTTCTCAGTGGCTACACGGCGAAACTCGCCGGAACGGAACGCGGTGTCACCGAACCGCAGGCGACGTTCAGTACATGCTTTGGCGCGCCGTTTCTGCCGCTGCATCCCACGGTGTATGCCAAAATGTTGGGCGAGAAACTCGCGCAGCACAAAGCGCAAGTGTGGCTGGTGAACACGGGGTGGAGCGGCGGTCCGTATGGCGTTGGCGCTCGCATGAAGATCGCGTACACCCGCGCGATGGTGCATGCCGCGCTCAATGGCGAGTTGGATGTCGTGCCGACCGAGATCGATCCGATCTTTGGCCTGCTCATGCCGATCGTGTGCCCCGGCGTGCCGAACGAAGTGCTCAATCCGCGCAATACGTGGACTGACAAAGAAGCGTACGACAAGAAGGCGCGCGAATTGGCGGCGTTGTTCGTGAAGAACTTCGAGCAGTTCTTAGTGATTCAAGACACGTTTGATATGCAGGCAATTCTGGCAGCGGGACCGAAAGTGTAACGCAAGCGCGACAGGAATTGCAGAGCGGCTCAGTTGATCAATTCGACTGGGCCACTTTCTTTTGGGCATTGTGTGGACTCTTCTTCGATCATATAGGTAGATTGTGTTACTCCTCAGCCGTCATGCCCCGCGAAGCGTGCTTACGCCTTGCCCGCCGCACTGCGGCGGAGGCGCGCTCGCCCAGCGCGTCGCCGGCACA
>JBGSPW010000040.1:0-18567 GCA_041738395.1 Thermoflexales bacterium | reverse complement strand
GATCCCAGTCTACGCACCTTTACCTTGGAGGAACTTATCGCCCAACCGTTACCCGATGTCTCGCACTATCCGAGCTACACGTGGGCGGGACCGAAAACTGTCCCCCCGAAACCTGCGACATCTCTTGACTAACTCACCGGGATGGAGCCAGGCTCTATTATTCTTGAAATTAAACGCTTCGACTAATATTGGTTTCAGCCAGGAATCTTCATAATCTATCAACCTTCCAAATAATTGTCCAACCAACTGGTCTTTATCATTTACTAAAATATAGCTGATCATCTGAATAAAATCTCTGACAATTGAAATGTGTTTATGAGCTTGGATATTAAGGCAAAGCTCCGAGTCGAAAATTATTTTAAAATCTTCTAATAAGTCAAATGGCCCAGCACAATTGAGCCTGGCCTGTAAAAAATTATAGTCAAGAATTGATTCTTCAATCTTATTCGCCTGACCCCCATAAACCAGTTGGTAAATTAATTCCGCTGTTTTTCTTTTGTCAGGCTTTTCTGTTACTATATCGAGCCACGTCTCTTTTTTTCTAAAATATTGCGCCAGCAAACTGTGTCGCTCCTGCTTTTCCAAACCAGAACAATACGCTTCCTGTACCGCATCCTTAAGCTGGCGGTGATAGAAAGATAACAGAAATGCCCCATCTGCGCTGCGCTCCGTCAGGTAGGGTTCCAGGTCGAAGTACAACCGTGACCAGACCACCACCGGCAGGCGGTCTGATTTGGGGGATTTGGGCGAGCGGCGCTGGAAATCGGCCAGGGCTTCATTATCCATCGAGAGCACATCCAACAATTCATCTTCGCTCAGTCCGTTCTTGGCAGCAGCCAAGTACCCCAGACTGCGGGAAACCAACATGCTCCCATGGTTCGATTCCTGCGACAGACGCTTGAAAAGATCTTGTAGAATGCCAGGGATATCCCCGCTCAATTTCGGTATGGAATCATACGATTTCCATTGCCGGGCTTCTTCGAAAGCCAGTTTGAGATACAGCGGCAGCCCGCATTCCTTGAATTTATTCAGGAGATACTGCTCTTGATCATCCTGCAACTTGCGGTGAACTCCCTCGAACCATGCACTCAGAATGGCTTTTCCATCTTCAACCGACATGGGCTGTACTTCCTGACGGTTTTGTTCGGGGAGTTTGCCCTCCAGAGCCTTCAGGCATTCTCCCGGCAGAGTCGAGACGATCAAGCACACATTGGGCGGCAGGTTGGCAGGCAGCCAGACCAGGTTGCGGGCATGATCCGTATCTGAGAGTTGATCGAGGGCATCCAAAAAGAGGATCAACGGCTTTTCTGGTTTTGCCAGCGCCAGCCGCTTGGGGAACTCTTGGACGAGGTCTTTATATTCGGAAGGGATAGCCGTTTCGTCTGCGCCGTAGCGGCGCGAGATCTGTCTGCACAGGCTCTCCAATAGGGCGCGGCCATTGGAAGATTCTGGCGTTGCCCCAATAAAGCGGCAAAGCACATCCTGCCCGTTCTTCCGGACTTGCTGCACTGCGTTCGCCATCAGCGCGGACTTGCCCGAGCCGGATAGGCCCCAGACCGCCAGGGGATGCGAGTTGTTCCCCTTGATGTAGTCAGCAATGGCCTTCAGAATATCCGCACGCCCGATGAAAATCCTGGCGCGGTCCTCCCCAAATTCGTTATGGGCAGCGATCTCTTTTTCCAATGGATCAACCGCTTCCAGGTGGCCGATCTCGGAAAGAATCACTTTCGATAGATCAGCATAGACATCTTCACAGAGTTGGTCGAGGTGGTCGAGGGACGGGCCATCGCCCTGCCAGCGCGCAGTATATTCATGTACGTTGCCAGGCAATCGTTCCTTTAAATGTTCTTTGAGTTCTTTTTGCTTTTGAATTGCCTGTGCATCTGCCTCGCCAAAACTTCCACTCGATCCTGGCAAACCTTCGATCTCCCTGAAAAAGCCGAAGACGTGCCCCTGCGCATCCGAGACGCGCAAGGCTCCGGCCACGATCTCCTGTTCGGTGGCCGAGGCGGTGTACTTGAGCAAATTATCCGGAGAAAGCGAGAGCTTCTCGACCGCAGTTAGGAACACCCGGCGCAGCTGGTTCTCCACCTGCTCCCAGACCGAATATTCTACGAATTCAGCACTGCGTGGCAGAAGACAGTAAGAGGGAAGTACAGCGTTGTCGTCCCGGCGGTACCACTGCTCCAGTAGGTTCTTTTCTTCTTTCGTAACCAGCGGAATGATCTGCTCGAACTCATCTGCGGGGATCTCGGAAGGCAGTGGCCTCCAGCCGTAGCGATCCCCCAACAACACGATGAAGTTGGGGCGGGGAGAAGTCTTCTGGCAGCGTTCGATCTCGCCCAGGCAGATCTTCATAGCCTGCTGGTCGAGGGAAGCTTCTTCGGAGACGCCCCAGCGCAGGTCAATGACCTGGAAGCGGCAGCCGTGGGCGGCCGCCAGGTCCCGCAGGCGCGGGAAGACCTTTTCTTGCAGGGCGTTGCGCTCAGCCTTTAGGTCGCTGAAGGTGGAACTGACGAAGATGCGAAAGGTGCGGGAAGATTGGGGCATGGGCTATTGCTCTCCTTGCCAAGCCTTAGCGATCGGCCGCCAGTCGCCCTGGATGGTGAAGGGGTTGAGTTTGACTTGCTTGCCGCAGTTCGGGCAGGGAATCTCAGTGCCCAGGACGCTCTTCTGGATTTCGACCCACGTGCGGCAGTGCGAGCAGCCGAAAGCCAGCGACGGCCTGGCTGAAATGGCTTGTGGCGCGGCTTGATAAGACCATGCAGTAACAATAAATTCCTTTAGGGAAAAATTCGCCATTCTCAGGAAATACATTCGGCCAGACTGATCGCCAAACACGATTGTAAATGGTGTGCTCACAATTCCAGGTTTTCCCCAAATTCCGGAATCTGCAGGATATGTTGCGATGCAACATCCCTGGCTCAAATCCCAGACCTTGAGGGTGTTATCTAACGATCCAGATACCGCCGCGCGCCCATCGGGACTGAACACCACATTGTTAATTCGTCCTGTATGGCCGGTTAGGTTAAAGCGTAAGGTCCCTGAAATTAAATCCCAGACTTTGCTGTCCCCATCATCTGCGCTGGAAACCGCGATTTGTCCATCGGGACTGATGGCTACATCATAAATCCAGCTTTTATGCCCAACGAGAGTGTGAATTTCGGATCCGGTTTCCAAATCCCAAGTCTTGAGGGTAAGATCAAAAGAGGCTGAAAGTGCCCTGCGCCCATCGGGGGTGATCGCGACAGCTTGCACACTTCCTTCATGTCCAGTCAGGTTGAAACGCTCTTTTCCTGTTTCCAAGTCCCACACTTTGAGTGTCTTATCCCACGAAGCCGAAATTGCAGATCGCCCATCCGGGGTAATGGCAACGTCACTGACCCTGTCGGTGTGCCCGGTGAGGATGAATTTTCTTTGGCAAGTGTCCAGGTCCCACACTTCAAGTATCTTGTTCTCTGAACACGAAACTACTAGGCGCCCATCGGGCGTAATCGCCACGGTAAAGAGGAGAGCAGCTTGCCCTGACAGAGTGCATTTCAAGCTTCCCGCTTGCAGGTTCCAAACCTTAAGCGTACCATCGTGGGAACTTGATATCGCCGACCGCCCATCCGGTGTAAAGACGATATTGCTGATCTCTTGGATATGCCCGACAAGGGTAGTATTTTCTATCCCCGTTTTCAAGTCCCAGATTTTGATTGTTTTATCGTTTGAGCCGGATACTACCATCTGCCCGTTGGGGCTGACCGCTACAACTTCAACCACACCTTCATGTCTGGAGAAGACAGGGCTGGGGCCGATTGTATCCAGGTCCCAGATTTTGATCGTTTTGTCATCAGAGCTTGAAACCACCCGGCGTCCATCCGAGGTGATGGTGACAGCCTCAACCGAATGTGTATGCCCGGTAAGAGTGGCGCGTTCGATGCCCGTTTCCAGGTCCCAGATCTTGATCGTTCTGTCGTCTGAACCTGAGACGGCTGTCTTGCCATCTGGTGTGATCGCAACCGAAATGACCGAATCGGTATGCCCTGCGAGTGTGAACAGTTCGCGCCGGTTTTCAAGGTCCCAAACTTTAACAGTTTTGTCACCTGAACCGGACACAGCCAATTTTCCATCGGGAGTGACAGCCACCGCTCGAACCACCTGTAAAGGGTTATGCCCAGTGAGGGTATATACCTCGCTTGCTGTTGCAAGATTCCAGACTCTAATGCCGCCTTTTGAGGCAGTGGAAACTGCCAACTGACCGTTCGAGGCAATTGCGATAGATCGAACAGCTTCTTGTTGAGTCGGAAGGCTGAACAGCTCAACTCCATTTTCCAGGTCCCAGACTTTGATCATATTATCAGCTGAAGCTGAAACAGCCCGCCGCCCGTCTGACGTAATGGCTACGGAAAAAACTCTCGAGGAATGTCCCTTAAGGGTGAATAGCTCCTTTCCAGTTCTCAAGTTCCAAACCTTGATCGAGTTTTCTCGTAAATCAGTCCCCGACACTGCCAGCCGCCCATCCGGAGTGATGGCTACACAGTTTACTTCGGCAAAATGACCAGTGAGAGTAAACCGTTCAATTCCGAATTCCAGATCCCAGACTTTCAAGTCGCGATATGAACCAGAAACTGCCAGCTTTCCATCCGGGGTGATGGCTAACGCTTTTATTCCAGATATGGTAGTCCCGACGAGGGTATATAACTCACTGCCGCCCGGCGGAGTAAGGCAAGGAAAAAGCGGGCGCAGCCAAGGGCGTTTGACCTCTGCTTGGATTTGTTCCAGCAGCGCCTTGAGTTCGCTCACTTCTATTCCCAGTAGCCGCCCGGTGAGCTGGCCGGGAAGCTGCAAGGGATCCTTGCTCAACACGTGGGCTGAGAGGCGCAGGGCACCTTGCAGCAGGGATAATGATTTTTCCTTCTCCTTGTTTACGCCGGCTTTGGGAATCAGGGCGTAATCATCGATCAACTCCTGCACTCCCTGGCCGGCGAGTTTGGCTTGCAGGTAGGTGTAATCCAACAGCGTCTTCTCTACTTGCGTTGAAAGCCCTGCCCAGGCTTGCTGGTAGACCATCTCAGAGAGTTTGCGCAGGTTCGGCGCTTTCTCGTCCTTCTCCAAATATAATGGCTGGGAGTTAAAATATTCTGCTAGCCTGGCGTGGCGGGCCTTGTCACGGTAGGCTGCCTGGCAAGCCTCCGCCATCTGACGATGGTAGAAGGTCATCAGTGAGACGCCATCCGCACTGCGCTCAGTGAGATAAGGTTCCAGGTCGAAATACAACCGCGACCAGACCACCACCGGCAGTCGTTCAACTTTAGGTGATTTTGGCGAGCGGCGCTGAAAGTCAGCCAGCAATTCCTTGTCCAACGAGAGTACATCTAGCAGTTCATCTTCGCTTAGGCCATTCTTGGCGGCGACCAGATACCCTAGGCTTCGGGACACCAACATGCTCCCATGGTTCGATTCCTGCGACAGACGTTTGAAAAGATCTTGTAGAATGCCGGAGATACTCTCGCTCAATTCCGGTATGGAATACGATTTCCATTGCCGGGCTTCTTCGACGGCCAGTTTGAGATACAGCGGTAGCCCACAATCCTTGAATCTACCCAGGAGATACTGCTCTTGATCATCCTGCAACTTGCGATGTGCCTCCTTCAACCATGGGCTCAGGATGGCTTTTCCATCTTCAACCGACATGGGCTGCACTTCCTGACGGTTGTGTTCAGGAAGTCTGCCCTCCAAAGCCTTCAGGCATTCTCCCGGCAGGGTCGAGACAATCAAACGCACATTAGGAGGCAGGTCGGCAGGCAGCCAGACTAAACTGCGGGCATTATCTGAGTCCGAGAGTTGATCGAGCGCATCCAAGAAAATGATCAGCGGCTCTTCTGGCCTTGCCAGTGCCAAGTGTTTGGGAAACTCCTGGACGAGATCCTTGTATTCGGATGGAATGGCTGTTTCGTCCGCCCCATAACGCCGCGAGATCTGTTTGCATAGGCTCTCCAATAGGGCGCGACCGTTGGATGAGTCGGGAGTAGCCCCAATAAAACGATAGATGACATCTTTGCCGTTTAGCCGCGCTTGTTCGACCGCCTTTGCCATCAGCGCGGACTTGCCCGAGCCGGATGGCCCCCAGACCGCCAGCGGATGCGAGTTGTTTCCTTTGATGTAGTCAGCAATGGCCTTCAGAATATCCGTGCGCCCAATGAAAATCCTGGCGCGATCCTCGCCAAATTCGTTGTGGGCAACGATCTCTTTTTCCAGGGGATCAACCGCTTCCAGGTGGCCGATCTCGGAGAGGATCACTTTCGATAGATCGGCATAGACATCTTCACAGAGTTGGTCGAGGTGGTCGAGGGACGGGCCATCTCCCTGCCAGCGCGCAGGATATTCATGCACGTTGCCGGGCAACTGTTCCTTCAAACGTTCTTTGAGTTTCCCCTGCTTTTCAGCCGCTGCCGCGTCCAATTCACCAAAACCCTCACTACGTTTGTCTCGGGGAAAATCTTTGATCTCACGGAAGAAGCCGAACACATGCTTCCCGGCATCCTGAGCATCCAAGGCACCGGCAACAATCTCCTGCTCGGTGGCCGAGGCAGTGTACTTGAGCAACTGATTGGATGAGAAGCCTGCTTTTTGGGACGCATCTTCCAGCACGGTGTGCAAGCGCAATTCGACGTTCTCCCAAGCGGAGTATCCTTCGAACTCTCCGGTGCGGGGTTGCAGGCAATAGACTGGTGGGACGGCGTTGTCGTCGCGGTGGTACCACTCTTCAACCAAGGATCTTTCTTCAGCTAAGACCGGTGGAATGATCTGCTCGAACTCATCTGCGGGAATATCATAGGGTAGAGGGCACCAGCCGTAACGATTGCCCAGCAAGACGATGAAGTTGGGGCGGGGAGAAGTCTTCTGGCAGCGTTCGATCTCGCCCAGACAGATCTTCATCGTCTGCTGGTCGAGAGCGGCTTCTTCAGAGACGCCCCAGCGCAGGTCAATGACCTGGAAGCGGCAGCCGTGGGCGGTTGCCAAGTCCCGCAGGCGCGGGAAGACCTTTTCTTGCAGGGCGTTGCGCTCGGCTTTCAGGTCGCTGAAAGTGGAGCTGACGAAGATGCGGAAGGTACGAGAGGATTGAGCCATATTCACCTGCCTAAACGTTCGCCTGACAACGATCACATGCTCGGCGCAGATCCAGCCCATTTACCAGTGATTTCGTCCACGAATGGCATTTGTCGCCAAACTTCTTGAGGTGCGCCGCATTCACCACCAGAATCTCGAACACGCCCGGACTCTCCATCGCCACGTGCGTGCAGCCTTTCTCCGTCAACCAGTGCGCCAACGCTTTCAACTCGCCGATCATCGTGGGCAAAGTGGGATGTCTTTCTGAGGCTGCCCCTCTGGCCTCGGGACAATCACACACGCGAAACCGTGTCTTGGTGCACATCGATCCCACAGCAGCGCTCCTACTTGACTTGCATGGCTGGCCTCCGTCGAATGAAGTCCGTACGCCAGCCCCGCCTGTGGAGTATCCCTCGTTGATAGTCGAGGATGTACGAGAAGACGGCTTCAGCAGCGCCGGAAATGATAGCGTCGAGCATAATGCCTCGATCGGGAAAGGGTTCGTTGATGTGGATTATAGCATTGATGAGAAACTCAGTGACCGCGCTGGACACGCAAACGAGGCCGACGAAATCATCGGCCTCGAGAAGTGAGTTACTGCTCAACGGTTTACAACTGGATTTTTCTAAACAACAACTTTGCCCATGCAAACTGAGTGAACCCAGTATACGACTTTATTGCTCAGTATACAACTTTATTGTCCTTGATCAACTACCGATGTGGGACGTCTATCTCACTCCACTGTCACACTCTTGGCCAGATTTCTCGGCTGATCGACATCACAGCCGCGCCGCACGGCGATGTAATACGCCAGCAGCTGCATCGGAATCGACAGCAGCACCGGCGTCAGCAGTGACGGCGCAGGCGGCACGTAGATCACGTGCTCGGCTTTGCGACTGCTCCGAATGTACAACCGCCGCACTGGATACTTCTGGCCGGTGGCGGGATCGCTCAACTCGTCCGTATCGGCCAGACACTCGTACCGCCCGCGCTCGGCGGGCGGCTGGGGCCGGTCGGCTTCGGCCACATAGTCCAGCGCTTGCCACTGAGCGCCCCGACGCACCAACTTGGCCAGCCGCTCCCGGCGTGCGGCGCGCCAAGGTTCGGTGGCGACAAACTGATAGCCCCACTGACACAATTGGCCCAGGTTGGTGCGCGACGGCAACTTGCTGTTGCCCGCGATCACCAGCACCTCGCCCAGCGGCACGTGCGCCCGCAGTTCACGCAAGTCCTTCAGGTAAGTTGGATCGTCGGCTTGATGGCCATCGTCCAGCCCAAACCAGGCCGGCACGCCGCCATCTTCGCTCACCAGCAACGACAAGGTCATCAATTTCCGGTCGACTTGTCCATCCTTGGGCTTGCCATAGGTGATCCGCGGCACATCCGCTGGCAAGGCCTCCCAGCCCTCGTACGCCCCCTCAAAGGCAATCTTGGTCGGGTCGGCGTGCAATGTTTTCAAGTCAACTCCAAAGCGCTGCACCGCACGGCTCAGCACGCGCCCCCAGATCGCCACCCGCTGAGGCCGCAACGCATCCAGCATCTCGCCAATCCGGTCATCGTTCAGTTTCTCCGCCGGAATGCCGAAGACCGCCGGGACCGCTGTCTCCGCTGCCCAATCCGCCATGGCGTAAATCGGCAGCGGCACGCCTTGCAAGCGGTTGGCGATCACCACCTCAGCAACTTCCCCGAAGGCATATTCGGCGGCGGCGTTCGGGACCAGCGCATTGATCGTCTCGCTCACACTCAATTCATCCAAGAGCGCTTTTGATGACTGGCAACGCGCCCACCGGAATCACTTGAATGCGCTCCGCAGGGAGAACAGCAGAAGGGGTTGTCGACATCCGGGCCTCCGCCTTTCGCAGACTTGGCCCATCTTACCATGCTCAACCCCGATCTGGCCGAGCGGAAAATGAGTTAATAGTAAGACAGCGTCGAACTCAAACGCTGCGCCGCTTCGTGCAGATGGCTATCGACCAGCGCGTGAATGTCGGCGTCGGGCGTCAATAAGATGTCGGCCCAGATCGCCGTGAACGCTTCGGCCAATTTGTTTTCCACCAGTCCCCACAGCGCGAACGTCGGGAAGGCGCGCCCGGCCTTCAAGCCTACGCCGGCCATCTGATAAAACGGATCGCTGTTAAACGGCTCGCGCGTCAGCACTTCCAGGCGGGACGGGAACAGACCGGACGTCTGCACAAAACGCGCCTGGGCATCAACGCTGTTGAGATAGCGGATCAACGTCAACGCCTGTTCCACATAGCGCGTGTGTTTCCAGATCACCAGATGCGATCCGCCGATGTAGGGCACGCCGGGCAACAAAGCCTGGCGGGTATTCTCAGCCATTTCGCGCGATAGTTCGGGCGATCGGTGCAGCCAGGGGCCGCTAATGGTCAGCGCGCATTCGCCGTGCAAGAAGGCGGCATCGGATTGATATTCGTCGCGATCGCGCATCTCCGCAGTCATGTAACGCGCCAAATCGAAGTAAGCATAGATGCCGACCCTGGCTTCTGCTGAAGCAAATAGCACCTTCTTGCCATCCGGCGAAGTAAAGTCGCCGCCCGCGCCCCACACCCAGCCGGCCATGTTCTGCAACGTCATGCGCGATTGGCGTGACGGCAACACGATGGGATTAGCCACGCCAGCCGCTTGCAGGCGCGCGCAGGTCTGCAACAAGGCCGGGGCAGTTTGAAAAGCCGTTGTGGTCTCAATCCCGGCGCGCTCCAACAAATCCTGCCGGTAATGAATCAGGCGCATGTCGACCAACCACGGCACCGCCCAGGCCACCACGGTCAAGCCGCCGGGGCTGGTTGGCGCAGCACTTTGCCAGGCCGATGGCAGGAATTGTTGCGCGCCGCCCAGGCGTGACACCTCGATACCCACAAAGGGCCGCAGGGCATTCATGCTGATAAACTCGCTGAGCCAGGTGTTGCCAATCTCCGAGATGTGCGGACCGTCGCTGTACAAGGCCACCCGCACCAGCTCGGCCCAGGCATCCCGCCATTCCAGCACGCGCAAATTCACTTCAATGTGCGTGTCCTGCTCAAACTGGTTCAACAGGGCGCGAGCTTCTTCAACGAAGCGAGCGCCGTGATTCATGATCGATAGTTCCAGCATGTCTACCCTCCCAGGACAACCAGGACGCGATGGGTCTGTCCATCGCTAAAGTAAGGCACCACCTTCCCCGTCACCGCTTGACCATCTACTTCAATGGACTTAACCCCGGTGCAGACCCGATCGGGATTCTGCACTTCGATGAGATACGTCGCGCTACGGATGTGCCGCGTAACCTTGAAACCTGCCCAGTCATGCGGAATGCACGGATCGATCAGCAAGCCGGTGTAGGTGGGACGCAGCCCCAGGATGTATTGCGTGCCCGCTTGATACATCCATGACGAGGTGCCGCTAAGCCAGCTGTTGCGCCCCAATCCAAACTGCGGATGCTCATCGCCCAAAATGTTCTGCGGATACACGTAGGGTTCCACTTCGAATTCATCGATGCGATCGTTTTTGGCGGCCGGGTTGATCTGGCGGTAGTACTCATACGCCCGATCGCCATTGCCGACGATAGCGTTCGCCATGACGGCCCACGGATTGGTGTGCAGGAAAATGCCGCCATTTTCCTTCGCGCCCGGCGGATAGGTCGTCACGCCGCCGTAAGCCGGATCGAATCCGTTGAAGCCCGGCCAACTCAGCTTGAGGCCGTGGCGCGTATTCAATAAGCGATGCGCGGACTCTAAAGCTGGCTGCGCCCGATCGGCCTGGGCCAGCCCCGAGATGACGGCCCACGTCTGTCCGTTCAATTGAATCTGCCCGTATTTGTTTTGCTTCGAGCCCAACGGTGTGCCATCCTGATCGAAATAGCCCACGTACCATGCGCCATCCCAGGCGTGTTCATTCACGCGCGCTTTCATCTCTTCGTAGTAGCCGGTGTACTTCTGCACGGCGGCCTCATCGCCCAGATACTCGCTCAACGCGATCAGTTCTTGCAGCGCGCGGCCATACAGATTCGCCGTGAACAACGACTCGGCCCCGGTTGCCAGATTGATCGTATCGTTCCAGTCGGCAAAGCCCAGACGCGGTAAACCGTGCTGCCCCACATCGTCGTGCGTAAATTCGATCGCGCGCTTGACATGATCGAGCACCGTGCCATATTCCAACGGTTCGTCTTGCTTGTCCTTCTCGTAATACGGCGCCACTTCTTCCAACAGCGCCAGCTCGCCCGTTTCCTTAAGATAAGCGCTGACCACCAGCACGCTCCACAAATGATCGTCGCTGTAGTAATGCGGGCGATCTTCGCGCTCCACTGAATCCCCTTCGCTGGCGATCATCGTCAGCGGGTTGAACTGATGATAGGCGGAGCCGTTCCGGCGCTGCACGCTGAGCAGTTGCTTGAGCAAAGCCCTGCCTTCGTCCGGCACACTGGCCAGCACCGCCATCACGTCTTGCGAACTATCGCGAGTGCCGATGCCGCGCGCGCCGTAGCCCAGCTGATACAGCGACAGGTAGCGCGACCACTGCTTGGTGATGTAGCACTGCCGCGCATTGTGGATGTTGATCATCCGATCAAAATCGGAATCGGGCGTGTGCGCCTGAATCTTCGACAGATATTCATCCCAGAAGGCTTTCATCTCACTCAAGGCCCGATCGACCTCGGCGGCCTGCCGGTACTGCGCGATTCCGTCCAGCGCGTTCTCGATGCGATCCACCTGGCCCAGCTGGGTGATCAACCGTTTGGTTTCGCCGGGCTGCACGGTCCCCAGATGGTGCAACAACGCCGCGATGTTATCGCCGCGCAGCGCTTCGTAGTTGCTGAGTTCAGGCTGTTGCAGTGACAACGGATTGGCCCACGTGCCATAGCCGTTGTCGCCGAGGAACTTCTGCCGGTCGGTTTCAAACGACGACACAGGCAAATTCGATGTGAAGTAATTCACCCGAATGTCCCTGAGCATGAATGGGGACTGAACCAGAATCCTGCATCCCGCCTCCTGCAGCATGCGACTCTGCATCGTCTGCGGCACCCAGTCGGCGTTGGTCAACTGCTTCAGCGCATCGGGATGGGTGTATTCGATCACGGGGATTGCATCGATCTCGATCGGGTGGGCCGAGATATTGGTGAGGCGGATGTCGCGGATCTCGCGCTGCTCGCCAATCGGAATGAAGATCGTCACTTCGGTGCGGATGCCATAGAACTCGGACACGATGCGCGTGTAGCCCAGACCCACGTGGCATTCGTAGCGATCGTATTGATCCAGCGTCGGCACGAAGAAGGGAGAGAAGAGCCTCACCCCACTCCCCCTCTCCCGAGGTTCGCTGTTCAACTTCGGGAGAGGGGGCCGGGGGGTGAGGCGCAGGTACAACGTCTCACCGTTAAACGCCGACTGCGGAAACTGCGTGATGTACTTGGTGATGCGGTTCAGCGCCGGATCACCCTGACAGATCAAAGCGCCGCCGGTGTGATCGACAAAGCCGCCAAAGGCGAGTGTGCCGATGTAGTTGATCCATTTGGTGGGGGTGCGGGGATTGGTGATGACGTATTCGCGCTGTTCGTCGTCAAAGTATCCGTAGTTCATGACCTGGCTCTTTCGCTTGAGTGAAGGCAGTATAGCATGAAAAAATCGCCATACCGCGAAATTGATCTGAAGTAACACAACGGTAACGCAGGCTACTCTTGCCGGTGCACGGTATCCGGGCTAAAGGCCGGAGCGCACACCGAGATATATTCCGCGTCGTCCACACCCAGTGTGCGGAATCCTTTCGTATTGCGTAGTGCGTAAAACGTCATCATCACGCACCACGTTACGGCTTCAGACAATCGGGGATGAGCGGCGCTTTGTCCTTCGTCGTCGCCCTATGATCATAGGAACCGGCGGCACGCGGACGCGGTTGAACAGCAAGTGCGGAGAGGGCCGCTAAGCTTTGCGTCGAGCGAGATATTGCCCCGCCATGATTCCAGAGCCAAAGCCTACCGCAAAGAAAGCCAGCTTGGCCGCGAGCGAGGCTTCGGGCCAGAGCACGATCGAAAACGTCACTGCCAGAATAAAGAACATGATGGACAAACCGAGGAAGTTATTGACGGAAGTCATGGTATTCTCCTGAATTCGATTTAGACTGCGAAAACGCGGTTGATGGGCTGAAGTGTGACCTCGTCGAATTGTTCAAGGCCCAATTGTATCAGGGTTGTGGACAAGGGGGGATGAGCGGCGCTTTGTCCTTCGTCGTCAAGCCGTAGCCGTACGCAAACAGCGGCGCGTCACAACCCGATGTCGGCAGATTCGCAAAATCGAACGGCAGTTGGCTGTTCCAGCGCTGCCACGTGAACGGCAGCTTGCCCTTGAATTCGTAATCGCCGAAAAGCACATCAGCCACGCCGTTGCCCTCTGTACCGGGCAGCCACGCCGCCACCCACGCCTCGGCTAAGGGCAGCTGCGCGGTGATCTCAATCGGGCGGCCCGTCAGCATGATCACGATCACCTTCTGGGCACGCTGGCGCATCTGCTCGATCAGCACCACATCTTTTTGCGATAGTTTGGGATCGGCTTCATCGCCCACGCCTTCCGCATACGGCTTCTCGGCGACGACCACGATGCCCACATCGGCCTGGGCAGAACTGCCCTGCGTGCCTTTCACTTCGCCAAACTGGGCAAAGCGATCGTAGACGACTTGCGTCTTAGGCCCGACCAGCTGCTGGATGCCTTCCAGGATTGTCGTGCCGGGCATGATCTTGCCTTCTTTGCCCTGCCACGTAATCGTCCAACCGCCCACCTGCAAACCGATGTCCTCGGCGGCCTGTCCGGCGACGAACATCAAGGGCGTCTCTTTCGCGATCGGCAGCGTCTGATTATCATTCTTCAACAAGACCAACGATTGGCGCACTGCCTCACGCGCCAAAGCGCGATGCTCCGGCGATCCTACCCGTTTGAAAGCTTCTCGATCGGCATACGGATGCTCGAACAGGCCCAGCTTGAACTTCACACGCAGGATGCGGCTTACCGCATCGTCGAGGCGTGACAGGGGAACGTCGCCGCTTTTGACGGCCTGCTGCAACTGCGTAGAGAAGTTTTGATATTCGGTGCCCATGTACATATCGACACCGGCGTTGACGGCCTTTACCACTTGATCGTAAGGGTTGCCGGGCAGCTGGCTGATGGCTTCCCAATCGGAAATGAGAAAACCGTCGAAGCCTAATTCCCGCTTCAACACGTCCGTCAACAGATACTGATGGCCGTGCATCTTGGCGCCGTTCCAACTACTGAACGAGGGCATCACACTCAGCGCGCCCGCCTCCACCGCGGCTTTGTACGGCGGCAGATATCTCTGACGCAGCGTGGCCTCGTCGACGCGCGTATCACCTTGATCGAGCAGGTAGGGATGATCGAAAATATTTTGCCGCGACGATTCAAACGTCGTGCCACCATCGCCGAGATAGTGCTTGGGCGTCGCCAGCACCGCGAGGGGATTTCCGAGATTGCTCGTGCCATCGACGCTTTGCAAGCCGCGCACGTAAGCCGCGCCCAATTCGGTAACAAGGTCGGTGTTTTCGCTGAAGGATTCGTAAGTGCGACCCCAGCGCGTGTCCTGCACTACCGCCACGACCGGCGCGAAATTCCACTGCACGCCCACCGCCGCCATCTCATCGGCCGTCACGCGCGCGACCTGCCGCACCAGCTCAGGATTGCGCGTCGCGCCCATACCGATGTCTTGCGGAAAGATCGTGCCACCTTTGAGATGGCCGCTGCCGTGAATGGCATCCCAACCAAAGATCAGCGGAATGCCCAGGCGCGATTGCTGTGCCGCATCTTCATACGATTTGACCAACGCCAACCATGATTCCGGCGAATCGTCGCCGTTGCCATCACCGCCGGCCAACACTGAACCGATCGAGAGTTGAGTCACCTCAGCGGGCGTGATGCTGCCGAAGCTGGCTTGCACCATCTGCCCGATCTTTTCTTCGGTGGTCATGCGCGCCAGCAAATCCTTGACGCGCGCGTCCACCGGTTGCGTTGCGTCTTGATACAACGCCACTTCGCCGGATGTGGTCTTCACGGAAGACGGCGTCACCACGATCGTTTGCGTGTCCGTCACAGAAACGCTGACGGCTTCCACCGTCGGCGTGGGCGGCGTCAACAGCACGCCCTCTTCTGGCACGGCATTCTGCGGCGCCGCCTGACAACCGATCAACAGGATCAGTGCCACGGCGCTTAACAAGATTGATTTTGCAGCCTGCTTTGACATGAACCTCATTCCTTACGTTTCACGTTTCACGTTTTACGCACCACGCATCATGCTACAATCTGTCCATCCTTAAGCAGCAACACCCGATCGGCGTATTCGTCCACCAGCGGATCGTGCGAGACCATGAGCAGCGTGACACGTTGACTCTCCACGATCTGGCGGAACAACGTCAGCACTTCGCGCGCCGTGGTAGAATCTAACTCGCCCGTTGGCTCGTCGGCCAGAATGAGCCGGGGTTGATTCGCCAGTGAACGCGCAATCGCCACGCGCTGCTGCTGCCCGCCCGACAGCTCGTAAGGACGATGCTGCTCCCATTTGCTCAAGCCCACCAAGTCCAGACAGGCCAGCGCGCGCTGCCGGCTTTCTTTCGGCGACATGTTCTTCAAGCGCAGCATCAATTCCACGTTTTCGTATGCCGAGAGCGTGGGGATCAGGCCAAACGATTGGAAGACAAAACCCACCTGCTCGCGCCGCCAGCGCGTCAGATCATTGTCGTTCAGATCGATGAGCTTCTGCCCCAGCACACGCACCTCGCCCGTGGTGGGCTGATCGAGTCCGCCGAGACAATTCAACAACGTGGTCTTGCCGCTGCCCGATCGGCCCTTGAGCGCGACGAAGGACCCGGCACCGATCTGCAGATCGATACCGCGCAGAGCTTGCACTTCCAGCGCGCCGACTTGATACACGCGCCAGAGATTTTCTGTGGTTATGATGTCGGTCATGATGTATGTCCTGCCTCATCCCCCGGCCCTTTCTTCGTGAATCATCCTTCGACTTCGCTGCACTCCGCTCAGGATACGATTCAGGAGAAGGGGGAGTGGCTACTCCCCCCTCTCCTGAGTTAAGCGTTTCAACTCAGGAGAGGGGGTTGGGGGGTGAGGCTTATTTCTTCCGTCGGCGCTGCCACCACCGCGTGCGCTCAGTTGAGGTTTCCCCTGGCGTCGGGTGGGTCTTCGTCGTCGCCACCGTTTCATCGGGATGCGTCACCGGCCGGATCAAAATACCCCGATCGGTTAGCTCCAACTCCGCGCGCCGTTGAATATTGAAGCGCTGCAAATAATCCTGGGGCACTTGCAGCCGTCCCGCGGAATCGAGCACCACCCATTCCACGTGTGTGTCGCTGCCTTCGGTGGATGCGCGGCGCATCGACTCCGTCGCCAGTTTGCCATCGCGCACAGCAATGACGCGATTCACGTACTTCGCAATACCCGCGTCATGGCTGACGATGAGAATGGTCAGGCCCAATTCACGATTCAGGCTGCGGAAGATGTCGTAGATAACTTGCGCCGTGGCATTATCGACTTCGCCCGTCGGTTCATCGGCCAACAATAACTTCGGTTGATTCACCAGCGCCAGCGCAATCGCCACGCGCTGCTGCTCGCCGCCCGACAATTGTGCGACATGATGCTGCTGGCGATCGGCTAGGCCGACCAGCTTGAGCAGCTGCTCGGCTCGCTCACGCGCGGGGCGGCCCAGATTACCGGCCAGTGTCAACGGAAGTTGAACATTCTCCAGCGCCGTCAGGTAAGGCATCAGATTGCGCGTGCCCTGCTGCCAGACGAAGCCCACCGTCTGCCGTCGATAGTGATTCAT
This sequence comes from Thermoflexales bacterium, assembly GCA_041738395.1. Lineage (GTDB taxonomy): Bacteria > Chloroflexota > Anaerolineae > Fen-1058 > Fen-1058 > Fen-1058. Next base: position 1,650 of record JBGSPW010000040.1, on the reverse strand, counting down.
CGCTTGATCGCTCAACTTGAGCAAGTTCTGATTATCCACCAAGATACGGCCCGCCGTAGGCCGATCAAGCCCGCCCAGGATGTTGAGCAGCGTCGATTTGCCGCTGCCGCTGGCCCCCACGATACCCGTCAATTCGCCGCGCGCCACCGTCAGATCGAGCCCCTGCAGCGCCTGCACTTCCAGCCCGGAAATGGTGTAGACCTTGATTAAGCTTTCGCAAACAATAATCGGTTCGGTACTCATCACATCTTATCCACGAGGTCTACTGTGATCCGTCATTGCGAGGAGCGCTGTTTGCGACGAAGCAATCTCCGGCTTTTCTCACCGAGATTGCTTCGCTGAGAAGCGCTCGCAATGACGTTATCTCTACGTCGTCTCGCCCAGCTTGATCGCCTGGAAGATCTTCATCCGCATCAGCAGTGCCGCCAGCACACTCAACGCGCCGATGAACAACAGCCCAAACAGGACATACATCTGCGCGATGGAACCCCAAGCTACTTCCACAATGAACGGCGGGTACAGCGCCGATAAGCTGGCGCCCACTTGCAGGAACGGAATGAACCAGCGGCTGAACAACACCCCCAGCGCGGTGCCCACCAGCAAGCCGATCGCGATCAGGAAGATCAATTCACTGGCGAGCAGGCCCGTCATCTGCCGCGCTGATAAGCCCACGGCGCGCAGCATGCCCAACTCGATGAAGCGGCGGCGGAAGGAGAACATGGCATAGAGGATGAAGCCCAGTACCGTCAACACCGCCGCCGTGATGAAGCCCACCGAGAGCAAGCCAAACAAACCCTGACGTTCCGGGCGGCGCTGCGCTTGAATAATCTTCTGCGGAGCCGAGGCCCAACCTTTGATAAAAGTGTTCAGGCCGTCCTGCACCAACCGCTTTTGATCGGCGCTCTGATCGAGGACGATGGTATAGCCGCGCACCGCGTAGGTGATGTCTTCAGGATTGGCCTCCGGCGTGGTCTTCAACCAAATCTCGTGCGGATATTGCCCGCCGGCCCGATCAAATAGGTAGTCGATATTGCCCACCACCAGCGGCCCTTTTTCTGGGTACCACGACGGAAACAGATCGACGACGCCGACGATGATGACCTGGAGCGCTATCGCCCACTTATTGCCCTTCACGCTGAAGGTCAAATAATCGCCCAGCTTCAAATTCTGCTCTTTCAAGAAGTCGCGCGAGACCAGCACGCCATTCGGATACTGCGCCAGCGCATTCATCAGCGCGCCGAGCGTCGCGGGGGAAAAATTCGGTTGCCAGTAAGCCACTTGCGGAAACGTCGCGCGATCGATGCCGAGGTAGATGGCACTCTGCGGCGTGCCATCGGTCTTCGCCAGCGAAGCGGCATACCGCCCCACCCAGGAAGCCGTCTCAACGCCGGGGAGACGTTGATAATCTTCCCGTGGCGCAAAGGTATAGACGGGCGTCAGATTATCTTCGCTGTTGTAGGTGTTCCCATATTCCTGCAGGCTCAAGTCCGCGCCGGTCTCGTAGGTCATTTGCTTGGTCAGATGATGATCCAGCGTCTGCGCGATGGACGCCGTAAACGCCGAGAGACTGAGCGTGAAGATCAGCAGCACCAGCGGCGCATTATAAAACGCCGGAGACCGCGCCAGATAACGCGCGGCGGTCAGCAGCCC
>JBGSPW010000039.1:0-21560 GCA_041738395.1 Thermoflexales bacterium | reverse complement strand
GATCCCAGTCTACGCACCTTTACCTTGGAGGAACTTATCGCCCAACCGTTACCCGATGTCTCGCACTATCCGAGCTACACGTGGGCGGGACCGAAAACTGTCCCCCCGAAACCTGCGACATCTCTTGACTAACTCACCGGTCATTCGGGGAAGAGATTTCAGGCACGCCCTACAACTACGAGTGGCGAGCTGATCCTGATAATGGCGCTACGGATTGGTCACTGTGTTTCGGGCAAATCAATGTGCAGTTCACTAGTTTGAACAACAGTTTTGTTGTCCAGGATAGCACTGCGATGCGCGTGTACAACGCTCCAACAGCCATACAATTGACTGGTTTTATAGCCAACCCTGGGAACCAAAATCTATTCGCAATTGGAGCAATGGGATTATTCTTTGGAGTGATAGCAATTTTGGCCGTAAAATTTTCGAGAAAGCGGTCCAACCCAGCGTAGAGTACGACTTGCTGCACATTGAGCAGCGATGGTAGCTAAAACGTAGGCGGCGCGGCACAGTAGAAAGACCGTGGCAGTTCGAAGTATAAACGCGAGCGGAGGCTGTAAAAGCCCTGCAAAGAGCTTGCGCAGTCGGGGGCATAGCTCTAGGGGCAATACTGTTTAGTTAGCGGGCCAGGCTCCCATGCCCGGCGGCGTGGAAGCCACCTCTGCTGACTTATCTAAACAGTATTGGCTCTAGGGGCGTGTGTCAATGCGCGGCCATACTGATCCACCGATCGTCGCCGCATACTGATCCACTTGGTGAGTAACTGGCGGTTGTGGGCCGCCGCCCAACAACGGCGTCCAGCCGACCCGCCCAGCTGCCAAAGTTGAGCATCAGTTTTGACCGTTGTCGATTGGGTTGGTGGCGGCTGACGCCTGGTCGTTGGGCGGCTGCTGCACGCACGGCGATATCATCATTCAAATCCATTCAAATCCATAAGGAGTGAAAGATGAATAACAAAGTTCTTACCCAGATTGGTCACAAAGCACGGTGGTTAACTCCAATAGTACTTACCTGCATCTGCGTTTGGTCTTTGTCTTATCTTCTTGGCAAGGTTTCTCCGGCCCAGGCTAGTAGTACATACTATGTCGAGGGCTCGACAGGGCAGGATTTGCCCACTTGCGGCAGCGCCATTTCCCCATGTCGCACGATCGGTTTTGCCCTAACGGCAGCTACTGGCGGAGATGTCATCAACGTGGCGCAGGGAGTTTACACTGAGAACTTGACCATCACCCATGCTACTGAATTGAACGGCGGTTTCTCCGGCGCACCTGATTGGACCCATGATCCGGATTTATACCAGACCACCGTCAGGGCAAGTAGCGTCGGCCAGCCGGTCGTGATGTTTGATGCAGGAAGCGAAGGTGCAGTCCTGGACGGCTTTACCGTGACGAAGGGCGACGCTTATGAAGGCGGCGGCTTGAGGGTCAATCACGTCTCCAACATCACCGTCCGTCACTGTACCATCACGGACAACGCCGCCGACTATGATGGCGGCGGCATTCAGGTCGCATCAGATGGCGGCCTCCTGCTGGAAGCCAGCGTCGTGAGCAGCAACACGGCGCGCACGGCCGGCGGAGGCGGTATCATCGTAGACAACGGCGCCATGCTGGTTGTGACCGGCACCCTGATTTCAGACAACTCCGCCTACGAAGAGGGGGGCGGCATCAAAGTACATAGGAGCAGCAACTTCGCTTACATCAGCAATTCCACTATCAGCAGGAATCGAGTTCTCAATGGTAACGGTGGCGGTTTCGTGGTTGAGAACTATGGCACGGCCTATTTCACGAACACACGCATCGTGCAGAATGAGGCCAGCAACGAGGGCGGTGGTATCACAGTGCAGGACAACTCGATGGTTCGCCTTACAAATGCCAGCATTCTCAGTAATACGGCAGCCACCGGTGGCGGATTGCAGGGCACGAACCACTCTGATGTAGTCGTCGCCAACAGCATCATCAGGAGCAACTATGCTCTGTTACACGGTGGCGGGATCGAGGTGGCGAACTCCACGTTTGGCATGACGAACACTCTTGCCGTGAGCAACACCGCAGCCAACATCAACGTACTCGCTATCAACAACAGCGCCGTGACAATCCAGAACAGCACTATTGCTGACAACAATCCGCAAGGCGCACAAGCCATCCTGGCTTTTGACCCTGCGACGAGCACCCTGGCCATTCGCGACAGCATTCTGTGGAACAACGCTCTGAACATTCAATGGGACGGTCCGAAGGATAATGTCAGCGTAACATATTCTGACATCTTTGACCCCGAAGGTTGGTGGACAGGCACCGGCAACATCAATGCCGACCCACTTTTTGTCGGTGGAGGTGACTACCACCTACAGATGAACTCTCCATGTATTGACACTGGCACAAACATTGGCGCTCCCGACCACGATCTAGACCAGAACTCACGTCCCTTGGACGGCGACAGCGATGGCACGGCTACTACCGATATGGGCGCCTATGAGTTCAGGCTGTATCAGATCTATCTGCCTCTAACACTTCGAAACTTGACGCCGTAGAGCAACCAAGTAACCCGGGGTAGATAAGCGTTAGCCAGTTACCAACAGAAGCCGCCCAACATTGTGTGGAGCCGACGTCCACCCTTGCGCTTTAACCAAGCGTGCCTCGCCCGCAAAGGTGTCAGCGATTCCGGCGGGTCTTGCCAGCGAGGGCGGGTGGGCGCGGCTCACACTTACCGTTGGGCGCCCTTTGATACCAGAATGAAAAGGCCAAAAGTGAATAAGAGACTCATCATCGCAGGTCTGTGTAGCATGGTCCTTGTTCTGTCGTTCGTGGTGATCGCCGCTGCCCAGGCGGTTCCATCAGAACCGCAGTCTCGCCCGGCATCGATCGCCGCTGCCGACTTGCCAATCTATACCGATGCGCTGGCCGGCGGCTGGCAAGATTGGTCGTGGGATACCACTCGAAGCTTCGACAACACCCAGCCCGTTCACAGCGGATCGGCTTCCATCGCCATCACCTACACGGTGGGCTGGGGGGGCTTATCCCTGCATACGAATACGCCCCTGCCCGTCCGGGATTACACCGTCATCCGGTTCTGGGTGCATGGCGGCAGCGCCGGCGGTCAATCCGTGAGGTTCTATCTCAAAGACGGCGGGGAAAGTTATTCCTTCACCGTTCCAGCCAATACCTGGCTCCCGGTAACGGTTCCCTTGGCGGCATTCGGCAGCCCGACCACCCTGAGCGATCTGGTGTGGCAAGACGAAAGCGATCACGCCCAGCCCACATTTTATCTGGACGATATCAGCCTGTCTGCGCCCAGCATAACGACCACCACGCGCGTTTCGGTGGATTCAAGCGGGATACAACAGGGGGACTATCCGTCTGATTACCCATCTATCTCTGCGGACGGGCGCTACGTGGCGTTCTCTTCCGACGCCAGCAACCTGGTCAGTGGGGATACGAATGGATATCAGGATGTTTTCGTGCGCGACACGCAAACGGGCACCACCACACGCGTCTCGGTGGATTCAAGCGGAGCGCAAGGGAATTCTGGTTCTTTTTACCACGCCGTCTCTATCTCTGCGGATGGGCGCTACGTGGCGTTCTCTTCCTTTGCCAGCAACCTGGTCAACGGGGATACGAATGGCGCAGAAGATATCTTCCTGCACGACAGGCAAACAGGCGCCACCACGCGCCTCTCACTGGATTCAAGCGGTGTGCAGGGGAGCGGTGATCACCCATCCATCTCGGCCGATGGGCGCTACGTGGCGTTCAAATCCGCTGCCAGCAACCTGGTCAGCGGGGATACCAATGACAGTTGGGATATCTTCCTGCGCGACACGCAAACAGGTATTACCACGCGCGTCTCGGTGGATTCAAGCGGGGCACAGGCGATCGGTGATTATTATACCCCCGCGCTCTCTATCTCTGCCGATGGGCGCTATGTGGCGTTCGACTCCTTTGCCAGTAACCTGGTCAGCGGGGATACGAATGGCACAGAGGATATCTTCGTGCACGACACGCAAACAGGAACCACCATACGCGCCTCGGTGGATTCAAGCGGGATACAGGGGAACAATATGTCTTCTAATCCATCCATCTCTGCGGATGGGCGCTACGTGACGTTCGACTCGGATGCCAGCAACCTGGCCAGCGAGTGTGGAGGCGGTCATATCTTCCTGCGTGACACGCGAACGGGCATTACCACATGCCTCTCGGTCAATTCAAGCGGGGTGCACGGAAATAGTACTTCTTTTTTCCCATCCATCTCTGCGGATGGGCGCTACGTGGCGTTCAAGTCCTGGGCCAGCGACCTGGTCAGCGGGGATACGAATGACGGTATGGATATCTTCCTGCGCGACACGCAAACGGGTACGACCACACGTCTCTCGCTGAATTCAAGCGGGGCACAGGGGAACGGTGATTCTTTTGACCTCTCTGGCCCCTCCATCTCTGCGGATGGGCGCTACGTGGCGTTCTCTTCCGAGGACAGCAACCTGGTCAGCGGGGATACGAATGGGTATCGGGATGTCTTCGTTGTCCCTGTCACCAGGATTTTCGCTCTGACGGTTAGCAAGACCGGCACCGGCAGAGGTACGGTGACCAGCAACCTGGGAGGCATCGACTGTGGTGCGACATGCTCCTACTATTTTGACAACAACACGGCTGTCACTTTGACTGCCACTGCATCCACAGGCTCCACCTTCACCAGTTGGAGCGGTAGTGGTTGTTCGGGCACGAGCACCTGCACGGTGACCATGGATGCGGCTAGGTCGGTCACGGCGAACTTCACACAAAACAAATACACTCTGACGATCACTTCCACCAATGGCACGGTTGCCAGGAATCCGAATCAAGCCACCTATCACGAAGGTGATGTGGTGCAACTTACAGCCACGCCCGATACTGGTTGGAGCTTTGCGAATTGGACTGGCGACTTGACCAGCAGTGTCAATCCCGACTCAGTCACCATCCATGGCAACACATCAGTCACGGCCAATTTCACGCCGAAGGCGCGGATCTACCTCCCTGCCGTGTTTCGGTCGTTCGGCGCTGGCACACCGCACCTCCCTTATGCGGGAGTTAACCTGGCCGGAGCGGATTTTGGTGAAGATGTTCTGCCAGGCACCTACGGCTTTAACTATATTTACCCAAACGCGGGTGAAGTAGATTACTTCACCCGCAAAGGGATGGCGATTTTCCGCCTGCCTGTCCGTTGGGAGCGGCTGCAACACACGCAGCTCGCCGGGTTCGACGCCGATGAACAGGCGCGAATGGACACGTTTGTCAATTACGCCACGGGCAAGGGCGCCTATGTGCTGCTCGATCCGCACAATTACGCCCGCTACTACGGCAATATCATCGGTGAGAGCGCGGTGCCGGTTGCCGCATATACGGATTTTTGGTCCAGGTTGGCCAATCATTATCGCAGCAACGGCCGGGTGATCTTTGGTCTCATGAATGAACCAAACACCATGTCTACCGAATTGTGGGTCAGCGACGCCAATGCTGCCATCCAGGCAATTCGCCTCACAGGAGCGACGAACCTAATTTTGGTGCCCGGGAACGCGTGGAGTGGCGCAAGTAGTTGGGGGGAGAACTGGTATGGCACGCCCAACGCCGTCGCGATGCTCGGCATCACGGATTCTGCTAATAACTATGCCTTTGAAGTCCATCAATACCTGGATAGTGATGGATCGGGCACCAGCGAGACCTGCGTAAGCAGCACGATTGGCTCGGAGCGCATGGCCTATTTCACGAGCTGGCTGCGGCAGAACAGCAAGCGCGGCTTTTTGGGCGAGTTCGGCGGCAGTACCAACGGCTCCTGTCTGGCGGCGATAGATGATATCCTGACACATCTGGACCAAAACAGCGATATCTATCTGGGCTGGACCTACTGGGCAGCTGGCCCGTGGTGGGGCGATTATCCGATGGGTATCGAGCCGATCGGTGGCGTGGATCGCCCGCAAATGACGCCGTTGAGCCATCATTTGCCATGAGGCAACCTTGCGGAGCGGCATCCATTCAGGCTGCCACCGGTATGATAAAGATTTTTGCAGGGAGGATATTGCGATGACGAACGGGCGATACTTGGTAATATGGAATTGGGAAGACGTTTCAATGGAGTAAAGCGCCCAACCCTCGGCTGAAGCTGACGGGTGAGTATTGCGCCGCCTGAAGGCACGCATGCGCCCGAAGACAATCCCAAGTCACCGTGGCTATCCGGCCAAAGTCCGCCCGCAGATGAGTCAGTAGTTAGCCCGTTCGTTGCGGTCGAGGCAGAACGTAGCGGCGTGTGCTAAAGTAGATCAAGTCTATTGCACGCTCACCACTCTTTAAGCAGCCATGCCCAACATGGGTGCAGCCGGGCCGACAACGGACTCTGAATCGGACAAACGGACAAAAGCGGATGCGCGCGCGGCGGATGGTGTGTAAACGCGGGCTTAGGTCGGCAAGCAAAGCACTTGTTCCCCAGGCCGCCGCCCAACACGGCGTCCCCCAACAGATGGGCGCTTCGCGTCATGCAGCCGACCGCCTCAGCTGCATGAGTTAGGCGTCATTTTCGACGGTTGGCGATCGGGTTGGTGGCAACGCGGACATGCTTTGTCAAGACCCAAATTGACGCAAGCCGCAATGAAGCAGCGAGGGCTGAAGCGTTCTCTTCACCTCGGAGTTCGAAACGATCCGTGTCAGAGTGGGTGATCCAGCGGGTCGCCGCCCGTCAGCGGCTTCAATGAACGTTACCGATTCGTCGGGCGCGGTTTGCTCCGCGCCGCGCGTTGCTGCAGATGGTAATCTTCATCGTAGGGTTGATGGGTCTGCCAGAGTTTCCAGACAATGGCGAGCCAACGGTTGGCGAGTCGGCGATACGCGGCACTGTTCGAGCGACAGTGCGGGCGCATCTCCTGCCAGTAGGCTTGTGCCCACGGTGAGACGGTCAAGGTCGCTTTAGCCCATTGCTGAGTAAGCGTGCGAAACTCGTGATCACACGCCTTGCGGAAACGGACGACGTGGCGTTTGCCACTGCTGTCGGTGACGGGACAAGTGCCTGCCAGCGCCTGCACACTGGCCGCCTCGGGGAAGCGTCGCCGATCGTCACCGAACTTGACCAACAAACCCGGGGCCAAGATCTCGCCCGCGCCCGGCAGCGAATCAAAGAGGAACGCATCGGGATGCTGCTGGAACAACCGCGTTAACTCGTGCACCTGAATTTGTTTGGCTTGCACCAGCGGCAGCAGCAAGTGGGCCAGTTGCACGGCTTCCGCTTGAAACGTCGCCACCGTGTCCGCATCGGCCTGCGGCTGCGGTTGTTGCAAGCGGGCGAAGGCCGCGGGCAGTTTCCGGGGCTGAGTGTACCGCTGCCGGGCCGCGAAGGCTTGAAACTCAGTCCAAGTCAACTGCGCGGCCGCCTGCGGCGTGGGATAGGCCAAAATGAAGGCCAATTCAATCTGCGCCGTCAATTCACTGAAGACCGTGATCGCCGCCGGATAGTAGCGGCACAACACGGCCCACAAGCGGTTGCTCATCGCGGTGATTTGCCGGGTCAGGTGCATGATCAAACTGACGCGACTGCGCATCTGGCGGGTCAGCAGCGAATCAGGACGCCACACGGAAAAGCGGCTGCGATCTTGCCGCAGCATGTCGGCCAACAGATAAGCCGCGCTGGGATCTGAGCGGGCCCCACTCGGCCAGCGAGCCTGACTCTCGCGGTTGACCTGGTTGGGTGGGATGACGTACACTTGAGAGTAGTGATGCCCCCAGAGATAGTCCAGCAACAAGTTGTGGGCGGTCTCGATGCTAATCACGCACTCGGCCGGTTCGACCTTCAGCTGCTCACGCTGGTGCTCGAACTCGGCAAACCCGGTCGGGGTATGGGCAATCACTCGACGGGCGATCGCGGCCCCGGCCGCGTTGACGAAACAGACATCATGCTTCTGGGAACTCCAATCAATGCCAATATAGGTGGTCATGGTTGCCTCCTGATTTGAGGCTGACGGGCGGTGGGTCGGTGGACGCGAGTGACGGTGTGCCTGTTAGAGCGCTCCCGGCGCGACATGCTTTCAACCGAACACCTCGGTCTCGCCTGGGGGACGGTCCGCCCGGGGCGGTCGCACCGCTGCTGACGCCGGGTCCTCTAATCCAGGCGATGAGCACCGAACCCGAGGGGCTGGACTGGGCCCAACCCCACTGAGCCACGGACTGCTCACTGATAGTGTACCGTAACAGGCTGACGCCCGGCCGTTAGCTTTCAAGGAGAATGACCGTGGGCGAACCGCGCACAACGGAGATTCTGCAACAAGTCAAGGAAACACTGGATACGGCCGAATGCGGCCTACACATGGTCTTGTCTGCTGATCCGAGTCTGCGGTTAATTGGCCTGCGTAACCTGATTGTATTCGGGCGCGCTGTGACGAATGTCCTTCAGCAGTTACGGTCTGTGGCGACAGAATTTGATGCGTGGTATCAGCCATGGGTGGAGCGTATGCGTGCCGATCCCATAATGACCTACTTTTACAAGCTTCGTTCTGAAATCCTGAAGGAAGGGCGCTTGCGGACAGGTGTCAGTGCACACCTAACCATTATGAACCCACAGGCGCTGTTTGCTGCCGTCCCAAAGCCTCCTGGAGCGAAGGCGTTCTTTATAGGAGATCGTTCCGGTGGAAGTGGCTGGGAAGTCGAGCTTCCGAATGGCGAGACACAAAAATTCTACGTCCAAATTCCCCAAGGGATTCCCGGTGTCGAAATTACGGTGAACTTGCATCTGGCCGCGGCTCCCGAGGAACTGAGGGAAGTGCCCGTTCCAGACCTTGCACAACACTATTTTGTCCAGCTCAAGGAGTTGTACGGTGAAGCCCGGCAGCGGTTCAACAAAAGCTAACAACCGCTTGCAGGCGACGGCTTACAGCCGCGCCTGAAGCGCAGCGTTGGGCGCACAGCACGCACAGTAGCACTGCGAGTTGACAGGAGTGGACCAAGTGATTCGGCTCGCCAAGTTATTGTTCCTCGTATTCCTTCTACTGCTTGTTGCTTGCCGACAGAACGACGAGCAGAAAGCAGAGCAACTAGCGCGCGAGTATATGTCACACACCATCGGCGCAAACGCAGTCAATCGGGCGCGTGTTGAAGTACACTTTTCCAAAGCCGGTTGGCAAGTAATCTTTCGTGATGCTTATGCTTCAAGTGACGAGGGATCGTACTGGCCGGATGCGTGTGGCTGGGGAAGAAACGATTGTGTTTTCAGGGATGTGTACGCGTGTATCGACGGTGACTGGATGATTCGCCAAGTCGGTGGAGGTCCTGCGACAGTTTCTCTTCAGGCACAAGATGTGGCTTGTCAGGCAATGCCTCCCCTCGCTCCCGCGCCAACAATGGCTAGTGGTCGGACATCACCAGAGACACCAATGCCAACGGCAACACGCGTACCGTAAGAGAATAGACGCATCCTTTGGTGTCCGGACAAGTGTATTTGCGAAAGTGGCATACAAGGCTGATCACGCTTACTCTTTTCACTCATCACCGTGGGCGTTCTCAGTGCGCCCAACACGGCGTCCTGAGAACGTGGCAAGCAAATTGACCATAATTGACGCTGGCAAGTCACGTTCTTCGGTGAAGGAACGGCGCTCTCGCGCCGGGGGTGATTGCAGCCGACCCCCTCCGCTTCGCTCCGAGGGCAGGCCTGCCCAGCTGCGGCAGTTGAGCGTTAGTTTTGACCGTTGGCGTTCGGGTCGGTGGCCGGCGGCTGACGCCGGGTCGTTGGGCAGCCTCCTCGCCGGCTGATCCGGTTTCCTTCCGTGTGTGTTACAGAGGGGTACGATGCAGTTCATTCCCTTTTCTGCTGATAGTGTGCCGCAACTCGCCACCCTGTTCATCGATGATCGACCAATTCCAATTCGTTTATGGGCTATTTTAGATGGAACCATCCAAGGCCGTATCCTTGTTGATGAGCCGAACGGGCCGACGGTTGCGCTCGTCCAGGAATTGGCTGAAGGAACCACCTATGTCGGAGGCGCAGTGACACCACAGGCTCTGTTCGATGGTATCACACTCCTGCGCAAGGAGCAGGAGGTTGTGATCTGTTGTTGGCCTGATGATCCGCTGGGCTCTATCCTTCCCCCAGCGCCTTCTTATGAAGGCACAGCCATCGACTTCACCGACCGATTAGCGGCAGTCAATCTGCATCAACTCGCCACCGCCCCTCCCGGCTATCAGTTGCGACAAATAGATCGCGAGGTTGAGCCACTGCTGGAGGAGTTTGACTTTCATGTTTCAATGTACGGCAGTGCAGAACGGGCCTTTGAGCACACGATTGGGTACTGCTTGATGCACGATGGGCACGTCGTGAGTGAAGCAATCGCCGGCCCCTTAACGCGCGGGATTGCGGAAATCGGGGTCGGAACAAGGGCAACACACCGGAGACAAGGCCTAGCGACGATCACAGCAGCCCGCGTGATCCAGGAGTGCGAAGCGCACGGATATCGGCCCTTCTGGAATACATCGCAACAGAATGTGCCATCGGTCGCACTAGCGAGACGCCTTGGTTTTCAGACGGAAAAGCCGTTCCGAGTATTGGCTTGGTCAAGCAACACCTAAACCGACGCCCCAAGCGAGTCTTTTCTTGAGGTTGATCTCGCCACTTTCAGCGAGCCTTAAGGCGAGGATTCGTCGGGCGCGGCTGATGCGTGGGTCGGGCGGCCTTTCTCAAAGATCAACGAGTGTAAGTGTGAATGTCAGGAAAGAGTTTCTCTATGAACTCATCAACAACCAATCTCGTTCTCGCTTCCGAAGCCGCCATTGATCTACATCTTCATACCACCTACAGTGATGGCTCCTGGACGCCTGAGCAGTTACTGGATTACCTGGTACGAGAGCATTCGTCGGGCTTTTTCCACTCGGTGCTGCGGCTTGACTGGAGTTGTTGAGCGGGGCTATACTCAATTCCAGAGATAAGGCGTTGGGCCGATGATATGCAGACTTGAACAAAAGCAAGCACGGTTAATCAGCAGAGCAAGTTCTCACTAAGACAAGTGCATTCCCGTGTTGTACGCGGTCGACGCCGATGGCGTTAAGTGCAACGTTGACATCAGCGAAATGGCATAAACTGAGGAACCCATGAACAAACAACTCGATGAGGTTTTTCGCAACTGGCTTGCGAAGCTGGCGACTGAGTGGAATCTGCCGATTGAGCAAGTTGCTTTGAGTATAGGCGATGAAGAAATCGGCAATCGAATTCAAAATTATCCGAAGGTGTACTCAGCGCTTGTAAAGAAGCCTTTCGACATCAAGTATTTTGCCAATGCCGCTCGCGAGTGTTGGGTACTCAGCGGACAATATGTCGCGATGCGCTTCAATATGTTCGTTAATAGGGGGAATGAAGCGACCACCGTAATCAATGCCTTAATCGAGAACTTTCCAGAAGACGAAGAAAACGCGCGTAAGCGAATACAAGACTTTCTCGAAAGTGCCGTCTTGTTAGGCTTTTCAACCCCGAAGAATACTTTCGATTGGGCTGGCGCAGCACGACTTGCCAGCCTCATTCTCACAATCCTCCATCCATCGCGTTTTGTTGATTACAGTAAAAAACACTGGAGAGCGCTTGCTGAGGCTTTCAGTTATGAACTGCCATTGCCAAAAGCATCTCCTGGAGAATGGGTCATTTGGGCTGGGAAGTTTGCGGCAGAGATTTGTGAAACAAAAACCTATCAGGAGTATTGGCCGACTAGCGATCCATATTTCAAGCCGCTTTGGGTAATATCCGGTATAACTTGGGAGATACCTCCCAGGAAAGCAGTCCCTGACCCCGTTGATCCTGATTACCTATCATTTCCCGAGGGTGCAGAAAAACGAAGATTGCATCTAACTCGTGAGCGCAATCGAGCGCTTATATCAAAGGCGAAAGCGCTTGGCCTTGAAAGAGATCCGGCACTAAAATGTGAAGTATGTGACTTTAGTTTCATTGAAGAATATGGCGAGCGCGGGAAGGGGTTTATCGAGGCCCATCATAAACAGCCTATCGCAGAATTGAAGGCGGGCAGTCGAACTCGCGTAGAAGATATTGTTTTGGTATGCGCGAATTGCCATCGCATGCTTCATACTGGCGACAGGACGTTGTCGGTTGAGGAACTGAGAAAACTGCTTGTATGTTAGGTCCGCGCCCACCGATGAGGTGTCTGATCAAGCGGGCCGTCAACGGATGCGCTGTGCGGGATAGAAACGGGAGCGACCCCACTGATCTAATCCGCGCCCACAGATTCTCAGCATCGATGAGAATTCTACCGCGTCCCGGCGATTGCATTGACCATCTTGAGATAACGGTAAATCACAGGGCAGGGGCTACTCATTGAACGCGGATTAGATTTGTCGCGCCAGCCGCACACGGCGATGATAAGGCAATGGCTAATCCGCGCCCACAGATTCTCGGCATCGATCAAGACTCTGCTACGTCCCGGCGATTGCATCGGCCATCTTGAGATAACGGTAGATCATAAGGATATGGCTGGCGCGTTAGGCGCGGATTAGATTTGTCACGCCCGTTGCACACAATGTCGATCGGAGCAATTACCCCGCCGTTCACGCAACACGACAAAGGAAGGTGTTTATGTTCCCGCTCCCCCATGCCACCACTTCCGAAATGACCCTTGATGCCGTGCTGACCCAGCTCAGCCACCACCCGGTAGTTGAGGGTCTCGTGACGGTTGGTTCTACCGGTCGCAGCTCACTCACCGCCTACAGCGATTACGATGTCCTCATCATCCTCGCTGAGATGTCCGTGCCGTTATCGGTTGGCATCACGTACATCGATCACCGGCTGACGGATCTGTTGTTTGCCACCACCGCGCACGTGGATCAAATCCTCACCGCGGAGGTCGCCCTCGACGGCGATGAGTGGGAGGGGCGCGTCGCGCGTTGGTTGATCGACGGACAGATCGTGTTCGATCGCCACGGGCGTTTACGGCAGGCACAGGCAAAAGTCTGTGGCGGCAATTGGATTCAACTGTTGGAAGATATTGATGCGTACGGGGCCTGGATTGGCGTCAATTTCATCCTGCTCCACACCCGGCGCCTGCTGCAATCAGACGACCCGATCTATCAGCACGCCGCCGAGCTCCGCATGTCGTTGTACGGTGTCAGCAGCGTCTTGTATAGCTACTTCCGCATCCGCAAACTGCACTGGGAGGGTGATAAGGCCGCCATTCGCTATCTCATGGCGCACGACCCGTCGTACTTTGAATTACTTCAACAGTTTTTGCGCGAGCCCGATCCGCAGTGCAAGTTCACGGCTTACGAGCAGATCGCGGCGGAAACGCTGGCTCCGATCAGCGATCTTTGGAATGGCGAACCGACGGTCTTGTGGAACGATGCGCTGCCAGCCTCGTGGGAGACGTTGGAGCAGAGTCTCGCCTTCTGGGAAACTCTGCTCACTAGCGACCCCACGTAAGCCGTTTCTACTATATATGAAGGCACATTTCAGGAGAACCCAGCTTGCTGACAGATACCAATCCTCACTACCCCGGAACGCCACAGCATCAAGCCGTCCTGCGCGCCATCGTGGCCCATTACGAAAACGATCCACGCGTCCTCGCCGTGGCCGTGTTTGGATCGTTAGGGCGCGGCAACTGGGATCAATATTCGGACATTGACCTCGATGTGGTCATCGCCGATCAGGTCAGCCTCAATGCAATTGAAGAGTTGACTCAATTGTGTCTGACCTTCAGATCGCTGGACGAACACACCGCCGTGATCATCCCGGATGGCACAAACGCGGGTGATGTCGTGTTTGAGTCCCTGCTGCAGCTATCGGTGCGATATCATCCGCTGTCGACCACCCACCCCAATATTGTAGATAGTTTGCAAGTCTTGACAGGGCGAATCGATCACAAGGCCATTGCCGCCGCCGGCTCTGCCAATCGGCGGCCGCGTGAATCCATCGAGGAAACGTTAGCGGAGTGTGTGCGGTATGCCGCCGTCGTCGACGTCACCTTGCAGCGGCATCATCTATGGGACGCCATTGAAGCGCTGCACGACATGCGCTTTTTGCTGATGAAGTTATATACTCTAACACACGGTGGCCAGCGACCATGGCAGTTCTTCCAGGCAAAAGCCGATCCGGACCTACAGGCGCGACTGGGTCACACGTTGCCGCAGGCTAGTCTCGTCGCTGTGCAAGCCTCGCTGGGATGCTGCCTTGATATTCTTGAGCACGATCTGGGGCCTCTCACGAATGAGCAAATCCAACTGCCGGACGCTTATCGAAAAGTTCTGAAGGCTGTGCGCGCCAGGCAAGCACGCCTCAAAGTCGCGTCTAACAACGGCGGGCAGCCGCCCCCTCCGCTCCGTGGATAAGCGCTTTCCTCGACCAACTCGGCGTTCGTGAAAAAACCACCTCCGTGTTAAACTTGATACTCGTTCGCACGTCAATGCTTCGGCGCGATGCCGCAAAGGAAATCCAGACTTGATTGATGACAGCCCTTACCGCCAATTAGCCACCCGCTTGAACGAATTACCCAACGGTTTTCCGCCCGCGCCCGATGGCGCTGAGCGGCGCTTATTGGCTTATCTCTTTACGCCGGAAGAAGCGGCCTTGGCCGCGCAGCTGCGCCTGACGTTGGAAACACCGGCCGAGATCGCGGCACGTCTTGGCGGTGATGCGCCAGCCTTACGCAGACAGCTCAAAAGCATGGTCACACGCGGTCTCATCACGGCGGGGCGCGCGCCCACCGGCGGATTAGGCTATGGCCTGCTGCCGTTTGTCGTCGGCATCTACGAAATGCAGGCCAATCGCATCGATGCAACGTTGGCGCGCTTATTCGAAGATTACTACCAGCAGACCTATCGCCAGTCGGTGCCGCAGCAGCCGCTCACCCATCGCGTGATTCCAGTCAATCAGAGCATTCGGCAGAACCTGGAATTTCATCCCTTCGAGAGCGCGTCCAACATCATCTTGCAAGCTAAATCGTGGGGCGTCACCGATTGCATCTGCCGCAAGCAACAAGCCTTGCTGGGCCATGGCTGCGATCATCCATTGGATGTGTGCATGGTCTTTAGCGAAGTGCCGGGGTTCTTCGATCAGCGGCAGGGCGTGCGTGCCCTCACGCAGGACGAAGCACTCGCCACGTTGCAGCGCGCCGCCGACGCGGGACTGGTGCATTCGACGAGCAACACGCAAGAGGGGCTGTGGTATCTGTGCAACTGCTGCACCTGCGCCTGCGGCTTTTTGCGCAGCGTTTCCGAATTGGGCACAGCCAACGTCATCGCGCGTTCGGCGTTTGTGTGCGTGGTCGACGAAGAGAAGTGCGCGGGCTGCCGCGATTGCGAAGATCGCTGCGCGTTCAATGCGCTGACTGTCGAGAACATCGCGCAGGTCGATGCGCTGCGCTGCGCGGGTTGCGGCGTGTGCCTCCTCGCCTGCTCACAGGACGCTTTGACATTAGTGCGCCGGCCGGAAGAAGAGATCGTCACTCCGCCGCAGACCGAAGAGGACTGGCGGCAGTCGCGTGCGGTGCTGCGCGGGATCAATCTGGACGTTGTGCGGTGAAAAATATAGACTTTTCCGGGCTGAGTGGGATTATTAGCAGATGCTCCTGGCGGATGGTCACATCCGCCGTCCAAGAACGCTGGATGTGACCATCCAGCGAGAGCGATTCCCGTTGAAGTCAGAAGACCCAAAATATAGCCACTAACCTACTGTCAGTGCGAGTCGCTAAGCAACGTGTCTCGCACTGACGGCGAATAGATGAGATACCATGTCCTCTATCCTAAAATCCGAATTCGAAAATCCACCCTCCAATCAATGGCTTGAGGTCTGCGTGATGACCGAGCCGGAAACCGCCGAAGCGGTCTCGGAAGTGATGAGCCGCTACGCGCCAAACGGCGTGGCGATCGAACAGGTGGCGCGCGACATTCAGGCCGGGGCCGACGAAGGCACGGACGCACAGCTGGAACCGATTGTGGCGGTGCGCGCCTACGTGGCATTGACCGATAACACCGACGAGAAGCGGCAGCAGATTACCGAGGCCCTGTGGCATCTGGGCCGTATCGTGCCGATCCCCGAACCCACGTTTCGCCTGGTGGCCGAAAGCGATTGGGCCAACGCCTGGAAAGAGCACTATCACGTGATGCATCTGGGTAAGCGTTTCGTCATCAAGCCCACGTGGCGCGAGTATACCGCGCAGCCCGGCGAGATCATCATGGAGATCGATCCGGGCATGGCCTTTGGCACGGGCCTGCATCCGACGACGCAGATGTGCCTGGCCGCGCTTGAGAAATATGCGACGCCCGCTGCGTCCACCCTCGATCTGGGTACCGGTTCCGGCATCCTGGCCATCGGGGCGGCGCTGCTGGGCGTGCAGTCGATCGTGGCGATTGACAACGATCCGTTGGCGGTGAAAGTGGCGGCGGAGAATGCGGAGATGAATCACGTCGCGGGTGCGATCACCGTAGAGGTGGGATCGCTCACCGAGGCGGCGGCGCAGACCTACGATCTAATCATCGTCAACATTCTAGCGCGCGTGATCATTGCGCTGTGCGAGGACGGCCTGGGGCGCGTGGTGCGATCGGGCGGGCGGGCGATCTTGGCGGGGTTGATCGATACACAGGAATTTGGCGTGCGCGAAGCCTTACAGGCGCAGGGGCTTCGCGTGATCGATCGGCTGCAGGAAAAAGACTGGGTGTGTTTGATCGCGCAGAAAACAAACTAGCCGCGGAATCCGATCCCGCGGCTAGTTCATGAGGCAGCACAAAAAACCTGACGGCGCACACGCCTGACGCGTCGCCGGCACTTGGTGCCGGGCACGACGTGCATGGTCAGGTTTTTATTTTAGTTAGAATTCGGCGGCAGGCGCGCTGGGGCTGCGGAAGCGATAGGTGATGCGGCCCTTGCTTAAGTCGTAAGGCGACATCTCCACTTTCACGCGATCCCCCAACAGGATGCGGATGTAATAGCGGCGCATCTTGCCGGACAGGTAGCCCATGACCGTGTGGCCGTTTTCCAGCTTGATGGTGAACATGGTGTTGGGCAGCGCCTCCACGACCGTGCCTTCTACTTCGACCTTGTCTTCTTTCGCCTTCAAATTGTCATCACGCTTCATATGCACTCCTTGTGGCGGTGCGTCAAAAAAAGGCGCAACATCCCACGATGTTACGCCCTCACTGCTGTCGGATTATCAAACCTCGCCGTTCGACTGCATCCGCCTCGCTGAATTAGAGATGGGCCATCGTGCTGCCGGAATTAGTATACTCGATTGACGGATGTCGGTCAAATCGGTTTAAGCGCATTACGTCCGCCGTTTACGGACGCCGTCGACCGGCGTACAACACGACGACGAAGAAGATGATGCCGGCGCCGATGGCAAGGGGGACGAGCGGCAGCCCTTCGGAAGTTGACGTGGTCGTTGGATCAGGAGTAGCTGTCGGTTCCGGGGTGGCCGTCGGCGTCGACGTGGGTGTTAAGGTCGGCGTCGGCGTCGCGGTGGGCGGGATGGGCGTCGGCGTCACCGTGGGGGTGGCTGTCGAGGTAGGGGTCGGTGTCAGGGTGGGCAAGACGGGCGTAGAAACGCGCGTGGGCGCCGCTTTCACATCGGCATTGACGGGCTTCACCGTCTCGCCCGGCGCGAACACGTCCAGCAGACCGTTGGCGATCACGAAGCCGGCGTTGGTTCCCAACTCGAGCGCGGCATTTCGCAGATCGAGCGTGATGATCGCATTATCGCCAAGGGTGCGCGCGCCGTCGCGCGTGATCTCTAAAGCCGAGTTTTGCGTCAAACCCACGGCCAGCTGCGCGGGGTGATTGTAAGCTAATGAAAATAATCGACCCCAACGATTATCATTCAACAGCTGGGGCTCGACCGTGATGGCGAGCAGGTTCATGCCATTCACGATATTTGTTGTGCCCTGCAAGAACGACTTCTGCACGGCGAATTCGGCCTCGTCCGCATCCTGCGAGGTGGGGCCGTGGGCCGAGAACACCTTGCCCGTGATCGCCGCGCCGCCATTATCCGCTAACAGCGGCAGGCCGTTCAGCCACGCGGTTTTGATCGGATCCAGCAAGCTGGTGCTGACCTTCGATTGATCTTTCGCAATCAGCAGCAACCCGGTCACCTCAGCTGGAATGGTAAGCGGTTCACTTTGCGCAGAGGCGACGAAGATTTGCGCTGGCACGCCTAATCCTTCAGCGTATTTATCCGCCGCGGTCTGCGCGGAACTGGCCGAAGGATAACCCGCGGTCACAATCATGAGGTTGGCTTGTGATCCGCCGGCAAGTGACACGAAGCGTTGAAGGATCGGATTGAGTTCCAGCGCTTCGCTGAGATCACCGGCGAGGATCAACGGTCCCGCGCCCTTGGGTAAGGTGAGCGCTTTGAAGTCGCGTGTCACTTTGGCTTTGGGCGGCTGGGCCTTGGCCCCGATCGATGTCACGCGCTTCTCCAGATTGTACGAGACCTTGCCTGGCGCCAGCATCTGCACCAACACATTACGCAGGCTCAGCGTGTGATCGGGTCCGGCATACTGCACCGCGTCCGCGGCGTGATACGTTTCACTGTCGAGAATCAGCGCCGTATACAACCCGAACACATCTTGTATCCGTGTCTCAGCATAGATGTTAACACCGGTGTAGGTATCAACGCCGATGCCGACGTGCGGCACGTCGGGCAAAGCTAATGCGTTAAGCAACTGCCCGACGCGATTTTGCTGGAAAAAGCGTGAGACCAGTAGACTCTTCGTCATGGCAAACGGCAGGCCGTGCTGAGGCAGCGCCGTGCGGACTTCGACTGCGCCGAAGTTGAGCGCGTTGTCCGCACTGAAATTAGGCGGGTAGTCGGTGAGCTGCGTTGTCGCTTGCAGATCGCTTCCCGCGCCGGTGCCTGCGATGATGACGCCGGCTGTATGAGCGGCAGTGAGGGCCTGTTCGACCGGTGTGTCAGTCAGCACTTGCATAGCGACGACCGGATCGCCATCCAACAGGAAGATGGCGGAAAGATCGCCGTCAAAATATTTTACGGCGGCGGGGTCTTGCGCCTCGCGGCGCGTGAAGATCGGCGCGAGCGTGGCCGCGCACGTCACGTTTTGCGAGGCGGCACGCTTGCACGCTTCTTCGATCTGAAAGCGGCGCTCTTCAGCATCCTTCAACAGCGCGGCATGTTCGGCGTCCGTCAGCGTATCCGCCTGAGGCGCAGTGGCGACCGGCAGCACGAGGATCTTGACCTGATTGTTTTTCGCGTTAGCGACGGCAGCTTGCGCCAAACCGGCGTACACATCGGAATAGCCGCCGCCAATCGGGATGAGATGGCCGATTGGCGGTTGCTGGGCCAGCGCGGGCAACGCGGTCGCCAGCACCGACAGGACACTCAACCAGATCAAGATGCGATACAGGTAGCGCTGCAGAGCAGGCATTGTCATGATGAAGTGGGCCTCGTGGACAGCTAGAGTCTAATCAATAGTGCCCGATTAGTCAATACGACCGGGTTTGACGAAACCAACTCGATCAGGTACAACCAGACTGCGCCCGCACTCCATCGGCCTGACGTCGATCGAGTGCGCGCTTTTTGTGTGAGGAGTGCTATGCCTGTCCTACAAGCCGATCAAGTCACCAAGCAATATCGTCTGGGCGATGTCATTGTCAACGCGCTGGACAGCGTGGATTTCCGCGTGGAGTCCGGCGAGTTCGTGGCTATCATGGGGCCGTCGGGTTCGGGCAAGTCCACGCTGCTGCATCTGCTGGGCGGGCTCGACGGCGCGTCGGACGGCGAGATCACGCTGGCCGAGAAGCAGCTGTCGAAATTGGACGACAATGCCGTGACGCTAGTGCGCCGCCGCAAGGTGGGCTTCATTTTTCAGTTCTACAACCTGGTGCCCACGTTGACCGCCGAAGAGAACATCGCCCTGCCCTTGTTGATCGATGGGCGCGCTGTGAAGAAATCTCAGGCCAAGATTGAGGAGCTGCTCAAGCTTGTCGGCTTAACCGATCGGCGATCTCACAAACCCGATCAGCTCAGCGGCGGCCAACAGCAGCGCGTGGCGATTGCGCGGGCGCTCGTCACCGATCCAGACATCGTGCTGGCCGACGAACCGACGGGCAATCTCGATTCGAAGAGCGGCAGGTCGATTCTGGAACTGCTGCGCCGTTCGTGCGACGAGCTCCACCACACGATCGTGATGGTGACGCACGACGCGTATGCGGCATCTTACGCCGATCGCGTGGTATTCCTCAAAGACGGTCGCCTCGTCCGGCAGCTGCATCGTTCGGAAGCGAAAGAAGGCGCGGTGCTGCAGGCGATTATGGATGTGATGGGACATTTGGAGAGTAACGAGTAATGAGTAACGAGTGAGCCGCGTTTTACTCATTACTCGTTACTTGTTATGCGATTGAAACGATGAAGCCTACCAGTTCGTTACGTAGTCTATACGGATTAGCATTCCGCAACTTATCGACGCGCAAGACGCGCACACTGTTGACGGCGCTCGGCATTGTACTGGGCGTAGCCGTGATTCTGGCGATCAACATTGCCAACAGCAGCACGCTCGCGTCGATCAACACGATCTTCGACGAGGCGTCGGGGCTGGCCGATCTGGTGATTGTGCCGTCGAGCCTGACCGGGCAGGGCTTCAACGAAGCGACATTGGGGCGCGTGAAATCGATCGAGGGGGTAGAGGCCGCCGTGCCCAGCGTCAGCGCGACCACGTTACTCGCGCAGGACGCGCAGGGCTGGTCGTTCAACTTCGGACTGGGTGGTACGACGGGTGGCAACAGCCTGCTGTTGTTCGGCATCGATCCGGAAGCGGATCAAAAAGCGCGGCAATACAACTTGATTGCAGGCCGCTTCTTGAAAGCAGGCGAGCGCAGTTATTCCGCCGTCTTCACGCAGGACTACGCCGACGAGAAGAACATCGAACTGGGCGACGATGTGGATGTGCTGCTGCCCAACGGCACGGGCACTCTGCGCATGGTGGGTATCGTGAAGAAAGACGGGCCGGGCTTGCTGAACAGCGGCGCGGTGGCCTTCGTGCCTTTGGAAGTGGTGCATGAGTTGTTCGAGCGCGGCGGCGAATTGGATCAGATCGATATTGTCGCCACGGCGGAAGCCGGCAGTTCCACGCAAAAATTGACGGCGCTGCGCGAAGCTTTGCGCGACAAGGTGGGCAGCAAATTTCTGGTGAACTACCCGGCGCAGCGCGGACAGATCGTCACGCAGCAACTCGCCTCGTATCAACAGGGCCTTTCGTTCTTCAGCATGATCGCGCTGTTCGTAGGCGGCTTCCTGATTTACAACGCCTTTACCATGACCATCGTCGAGCGCACGCAGGAAATTGGCCTGCTGCGCGCACTGGGCGTGTCGCGCCGACAAACGCTGCGCCTCGTGATGATCGAAGCGGCGCTGTTGGGCGTAACTGGATCGATCTTCGGGGTGATCTTTGGATTGATCATGGCGCAGGGCTTGATCGTCTTGATGGCGGCGATCACGGCGACGGAAATCGTGACGGTCAGCATTCCAGCCGATGGCTTATTCACGGCCCTGCTGGTCGGCCTCGGCGTCACGTTGATCTCGGCGCTGCTGCCGGCGTGGCGGGCGACGCGCATCAGCCCGCTGGCGGCGC
>JBGSPW010000026.1:0-14408 GCA_041738395.1 Thermoflexales bacterium | reverse complement strand
CGTGGTTGGCGCCGGCGCCGCCTGGGTTGCCGCTGGCACGGCAGGCTGGCAGGCCGCGAGCAACAGTCCCAGGATCACAAGCATGCTGAATAAAACAACAAACTGCTTATTCATGTTCTTCTCCTTGATATAGGTTGAGTAGACATTTTGTTCACGACGAACCTACAGAGTTTTCGGATATTTTTCCAATACAAAACTCCTTTCCGAGAACATTGCCTCAAACTCTCCGACCAGTGTTATTTCATTCCCTGTTGTTCCTGAAGCGCGATCCGTTCCTGCAGGCGTGCCTGAACCTGGTCGATAATCACAGCCAATACAATGACGACGCCTTTGATCACCTGTTGCCAGAAGGAGGAAACACCCATCATCACCAAACCATCACTCAGCACGCCGATGACAAAAGCGCCGATTAACGTTCCCCCCATGCTGCCGCGCCCGCCCGACAGCGAAGTTCCGCCCAGCACCACTGCGGCAATCGCGGTCAGTTCATAGCTGGTACCTGTCATCGGATGAGCCGCGACCAATTGCGAGGCAACGATCAGCCCCACCAGCGCCGCACAACAACCGCTGATAGAGTAGACGATGATCTTCGTGCGGGCCACGCGCACGCCAGAAAGTTCTGCCGAGCGTTCGTTCCCGCCAATGGCGTAGACATGACGCCCAAACGGTAAGCGCGTGGCGATAACGTGCGCCACAAACGTGAAGATAATCATCAGCCAGATCGAGTAGTTGATGCCGAGGAAATCGCCCGCGCCCAAAAGTTCGAAGCCGGTGTTCCCGTATTCGGGTCGCCCAATCAGGTTGGGGAATGTGTAGCCGTTATTCAGCAAACCGGCAATGCCGCGCGCCACGTATAACATTCCCAGAGTGGCAATGAAGGGAGCGACATTGAAGCGCGTGATGATATAGCCGCTGATGGCGCCCACCAGGGTTCCCAGCGCCAGCGAGAGCACAATGATCATCCACGTATGGGGGTAGATGATGATGCCTAGTTGCGGAAGGTTGATGCCCTGGTTGATCAGCCCGCCCGCGATCATGGCGGTCATTCCCACGATGGAGCCCACCGATAGGTCAATGCCCCCGGTCAGGATAACGAAAGTCAAGCCAAGGGCCAGCAACGCATTGATCGCCACATGCTTGGACATGATCACGATATTATCCGGAGACAGGAATTGCGGTAATAATGCGGTGAAAACGGCCGTGACAAGGATCAGGGCAATGAAAGCCCGCCCGCGCAGCAGAAATTGCAGTACGTCTGTTTTGGTGATGCCGCGTCGCTTTGTCGTCGGCACGGGTGTGGTGTTATTTGCCTGCTGCATAATGCTTGCCTCCGTTTGATGGACCATGGCCAACCGCTGAAGCCGCGACCAGTTTTTCTTCCGTTGCCTCTTGATGGGTAAATTCACCGGTGATGGCACCCTTCGACATGACCAGAATGCGGTCGGACATTGCCAGAATTTCCTTGAGTTCCGAGGAGACAAAGATCACGCCATATTTCTGCGCTGCCAGGCGGTTCATGATTTCGAAGATTTCAGACTTGGCGCCAACATCGATGCCACGTGTGGGTTCATCGAGCAGCAAGACTTTGGGCTGGGTGAGCAGACCTTTTGCCACCACCACCTTCTGCTGGTTGCCACCGCTGAGAGCTGTAATCGGCTGCTGCGGGTTTGCCACACGGATTGACAATTCCTTGATCTGCTGGTCGGTGGCTGACTTCTCCTCCTTGCGCACGAGGAAGATACCTTTGGTGTATCGTTTCAGGCTGGCAAGCAGCATGTTATCCATCACCGAAAGTGTTGGCACCAATCCATAGCGCTGGCGGTCTTCGGGGACCAGCACAAAGCCGGATTTGATGCGTTCGGAAATGGTTGTCGCCGCAACGGGTTTGCCGTCCAGTTGGATGTTCCCCGTCGCCTGCGGACGCGCTCCCGCCAGACTATCTACCAGGTCGGAGCGCCCTGCGCCCATCAACCCGTAGAAGCCGAGGATTTCACCTTCGCGCAATTCAAAGGAAACATGGTCGAGCAGGTATCCGCCGCCAGTGCGCGGCAGGGTCATGTTTTCCACTTTGAGCAGAACTTTGCCCAACTCGCGTTCCTTGCGGGTGAACAACTTGGCGGGGTTGCGTCCCACCATCTTTTCGATTAGCCAGGGGACGTTGACGTTCTTGGCCTCTTCTTCGGCGACCTTGCGACCGTCCCGCAGGATGGTGATGTAATCGCCGATTTGCAGGAGCTCTTCCAGTTTGTGCGAAATGTAAATGATGGCAACGCCGTGTGATTTGAGTTCCCGAATGATGCGGAACAGCACTTCCACTTCGGCGGCGCTCAAAGCCGAGGTCGGCTCATCCATGATCAAGATGCGCACATCCTGCACCAGCGCCTTGGCAATTTCCACAATTTGCTGTTCGCCAATACGCAAATCACCCAAAAGTTGATCGGGGTCAATGTTCTGTTCAAGACGTTTGATCAACCCACGGGCGCGTTCCTTCTGTGACTTGTGGGCGATCATTCCGTTCCGGGTGGTTTCGCGCGCCAGGAAGATGTTATCCACCACGCTCAAGTTGGCGCACAGATTCAATTCCTGATAGATGATGCCGATTCCCAGACGGGTGGCATCGAGCGGGGAGTGCAGGTGGATTTCGCGTTCCTCGAGGAGGATTTTTCCGTGAGTGGGTTGTTCCACCCCGGCCAGGATCTTCATCAACGTGGATTTCCCCGCGCCGTTTTCGCCAATGAGCACATTGACCTTGCCCTTGCGGA
This sequence comes from Thermoflexales bacterium, assembly GCA_041738395.1. Taxonomy (GTDB): domain Bacteria; phylum Chloroflexota; class Anaerolineae; order Fen-1058; family Fen-1058; genus Fen-1058. The sequence continues at coordinate 11,646 of JBGSPW010000026.1, read as the reverse complement.
CACTGAACGAAACATCCTCCAGTGCGACGGTTCCCGGAAAAACCTTGGTGATTTTTTCGGCGGTCAGGATGACGTCATCCTTCATCGCAAATTCTGCAGCAGAAACAGGGTTTGGGTCCGGCATGGGTTAGTCTCCCAGTTCGATTTCAACCGGCACGATGCGGATTTCTTTCAGGTCGATTTGAGGGAGGTTGAAAGTGCGGATATTAAACGCGCCTTTGAATGTGATCGTTTTACCTACCAGGTTGTCCCTGTCAAGACCACCGAGCACGGTGGCGAGGATGCGTTTGTTGATCTCGGAAGCCGTTTTCCCAAATTCGGTTTGCTCTTTGAAGTCGCCAAAGCTGATGAAGCCGACCGAGTCGCGTACCGAGGTTTCATCGCTGGGGATGCGAGACCCGATATAGAGCAAAACCTTGATGGGGCCATCATTGCCATCGAGGGCGACCTCTGCTGTTCCGAGACTGGTATCGGTGTTAACCGCCACAATCTTGCCGCTGCCCTTCACCATGTAAACGAGCGCTTCGCCCCCGGTGATCGAGCCGTACTGGTTGGCGGTGGCAATCAGCTCATCTTTTGGCGCTGTCCCATCGGCTCCCGGCTTCATTTCGGATAGGATCTTCGGCAGTTCCACGGCCTTTTCGTTGAAGGTCGGGATCAATCGGGTGTCCCAGATTCCATCGACATAGGCGACGGGGTCGAAGGCTTCGCTTTGGACGGCTTTTTCGGCGTCTTCGATCGTGACCACGGTGAAGCCGTAGCGTCCCGCCAGGATCAGGAATAAAATAATTGCTACTCCAACGATGATTGGGACTCTTTTTTGTTTCATGGATTCATCCTTGTTGGGGTTGATACAAAACCTGCTGGACTGCGGCCTGCCACGAACTGCATCAACAGGGTAAGGCCGATAACCACCAGCACTAAACGTCGTTGGGAAGGTTGCATACCAATCACTCCAGGTTGTCCAGTCTTATGCCGTCGCTACGGGTTCCTTCAATAACTTCTCGGCTGTATGACGATCGGTGACGAGCACGTTGATCCAGCCGCCGACGATCGCCCCGTGAACCGCGTCGTACTTACGCACGCCTCCGGCCACGCCGACCGAGCGCTTGACGTGCTTCAACTGTTCGAGCGTCATACTGATGACACGTTGATCGAGCGAATTGGTGACTGGCTGGCCCTGCGCATTAAAAAACCGCAGGCATAGATCGCCCACAGCACCATGTCCGCGCAGCATTTCCAGCTCATGTTTGGAGAAGACGTTGCCGCTGCTGGCCAGCAGGCGCGACGGGCTGAGCGAGCCGACGCCCATCAGGGCTAACGTCACGCGATCGAAATAGTGCAACGTCTCACTGACAAAGGCATCATTCAATAAAGCAGGGAGGGCCTCGGCCGAAGACACCACGCCCGGCGCCGACAAGAAATGGGCTTGCCCGCGCACGAGAGCGGTCAGACGAGAAATGAGATGGTTCGCATGTTCCTCGGCGGCCGGATTGCCCATCCCACCCAGAATTTGCACCACGTGCGTGTTCAGCGAACGGGCCTGCGGATGCATGGCATCTACCACCGCGAGCAGTGTGGCGCTCCACGATGAAACCCCAATGATCTCATCCGGCTTGACCGTCGTTTCAATATAATAGGCCGCCGCTGAACCCAGATTGCGCAACAGATCTTCATCCTCATTTCCACAATCCACTACCAGCGCTTCTTTCAACCCGTAGCGTTGTTCGAGACCGGTTTCCAGTTCGGCGAAAACACCTTGTGGCGGGGTAATCACGAACCGGACGATGTGTTCTTGTTCTGCGCGTTTCAACAGACGCGACACAGACGCTTGCGAAACATCTAATTGAGCGGCAATTTCACGCTGCCCCACGCCATCCTGATAATATAGCCGCGCGACTTTGGTCATGAGTCGTAGTTCATCGATGAGTGTCATAGCTCACTTTCTCCTGCGTCAAGCGCGATACAAAGTCTGTGCGACAGCGTGCTGCCAGCCGTCATAGCGCGCTGACCGATCGTTCTCGGACATGCGTGGTTCAAACAAATCAGTCGGCCTGGCTAACCTCGTAATCTCCTCTTCTGATTTCCAGACACCCATCGCCAGGCCCGCCAGGTAGGCCGCACCCAGGGCGGAGACATCACTCGATCGATTGCGCAGCACCGGTCGAGCCAAAATATCAGCCTGGAATTGCATCAAAACATCATTACGGCTGGCACCGCCGTCAGCATAAATCTTCTGCAACCGTGTTTGCGTATCCGCCTCGATGGCGTCAAAGACATCACGAATCTGATACGCGATCGATTCCAGTGTCGCGCGGGCCAGGTGGGCGCGTGTCGTGCCACGGGTGAGGCCGGTGATGGTGCCGCGCGCGTTGGGGTTCCAGTACGGCGCGCCGAGGCCGACAAACGCTGGGACAAGGTAGACGCCAGCGGCATCTAGAACTTCGCGGGCCAGTGCTTCGATTTCGCGGCCGTTGTCTTTCCACCCCAGGACTTGTCCCAGCCATTGCACGGCCGCGCCCGTCGCCGAAATATTGCCCTCAAGGGCATAGATCGTCTTCTCGCGCCCCCACGCAATTGTGGTTGACAGGCCATGTGTGGAAGCGATGGGTGCGGGCAAAGGGGTCATTAGCGAAGAGCCAGTGCCATAAGTCGCTTTGACTGCGCCTTGATAGATCCCAGCGTGACCATATAACGCCGCGTGCGAGTCACCGATGAGGGCGGCGATAGGTGTCCCGTCAGGCAGGCCTTCGAATGAATTTGTTTCGCCGTAAATAGCTGATGAGGGCTTAACGTGTGGAAGTGAAACGCGCGGAATGCCAAACAACCCGATCAGTTCGTCATCCCATTGCGCGGTGCTCAGGTTCAGCAGCTGAGTGCGCGAAGCATTGGACACATCGCAGGCGTGAACTGCTCCGCCTGTCAAATTCCATAGTACCCAACTATCCATCGTGCCCAGGCAGATTTCGCCGTCACTGGCTCGCTCGACTCCATGAGGAATATGTTCGAGTAACCAACGCGCTTTGCTGGCCGAAAAGAGCGGATCGATCGTGAGGCCGGTGCGGTCGCGCAGCAACGTTTCCAGCCCGCGTGATTTCAACTCGTCACAAAATGGCGCCGTCCGCCGACATTGCCATGTGATCGCGGGGCCAAGCGGCAATCCGGTAGCACGCTCCCACGCCACGACGGACTCGCGCTGATTAGTGATGGCCACCGCGCTGATGTCCGGCGATCCCGCCGAGGCCGCGCAATCAGCGATGGCCTCAACGACGCTTTGCCAGATTTCTCGAGCGTCTTGTTCGACCCACGCGGGTTGAGGATAGTTGATATGCAGAGGGCGTGAGGCGCGCGCGAAGACCTGCCCGGCCGAATCGACCAACACCACCTTGGTATTGGTCGTTCCCTGATCGATCGCTAGAATGCCACGGGGTGTGCGCGCCATTAAGTTCTACCCTTCGACCTATGAGGTTACGCGATTCTGGTCGTCGCGACAGTAGTCGCGTGAGAATGCCGAAGATGCCTTAAGCACCGAGTAATTCAAGCGCTGTTTTGGCAATATTGTCTGGAGTCAGGCCAAAGTGTTCAAAGAGAAATTCTGCCGAGCCGGTCGGCGCAAAGACACCCGGTACACCCAGAATGCGCATCGGCACTGGCACAGTCTGCACGACGACCTCGGCCACAGCGCTGCCCAGGCCGCCAAATACGGTGTGCTCCTCGACCGTGACAATGCCATGCGTCTCACGCGCGGCGCTGATAATCGCCTCACGATCGATCGGGCGTACGGTCGCCATGTTCAATACTCGAGCCTGAATGTTGCGTTGGGCCAGCAGTTCGGCGGCGTCGAGCGCCCGAGAAATCATCGTGCCGTTGGCGATTAAGGTTACATCTTTGCCGGCGCGCAATTGCGCTGCACGCCCGATCTGAAACTGATAATCATCAGGATGAACTTGCGGCACCGGTGATCGGCTGATGCGCAAGAACATCGGGCCTTCTGTCTCCGCGGCGGCAAATACCGCCTGCCGTGTTTCTAATGGATCAGCCGGCACAATCACCGTCATATTCGCAATCGCGCGCGTCCACGCCAGGTCCTCAATCGAATGGTGGGTTGGACCCAGTTCGCCATAAGCCATGCCGCTGCTCATGCCGCACAGCTTCACATTCACATTGGAATAGGCGACATCGGCCTTGATCTGCTCAAGACCGCGGCCCGTCATGAAGCACGAGGCGGCGCACACGAAAGGCAGCAACCCGCCATTGGCTAAACCGGCCGCGATACCAATCAGGTCCTGCTCCGCGATGCCAACATTGACCAGGCGATTGGGAAATAGCTTCGCAAAATTTCCAACCTTGCTTGAGCCGATCGAGTCGTTGACCACTGTCACAATGTTCGGCCGTTCACGTGCCATCGTTTCAAGCGCGCCGGCAAAGGCATCGCGACAATCATAAAGCTGGCTCATATGCCACCTCGCTCAATTCCTGCAACGCCCGTTCCAGCTCGTCACGGTTTGGTACTTTATGGTGCCATTCCACTCGATCGCGCATAAACGATACCCCTTGCCCTTTGTGGGTGTGGGCAATCACGCAATTGGGCCGGTCTGGCTCGAAAGGCAGTGTTGCGAACAACTGGAGCAACGCAGTATAGTCATGGCCGTCGACCTCACGCACGGCCCAACCAAACGCGCGGAATTTATCGGCCAGCGGCTCAAGGTGCATGGTGCGCTCGGTGGTATCGCCCTGTTGCAGTCCATTGCGATCCACGATCATGGTGAGGTTATCCAGCCCGTAATGCGCTGCCGACATGGCTGCTTCCCACATGCTGCCCTCTTGCAACTCGCCGTCGCCGGTCAAAACAAAGGTGCGCCAACTGGCATTTTGTAGTTTTGCGGCCAGCGCGGTTCCAACTCCGACGGGGAAACCGTGCCCGAGTGGACCGGTATTGGTCTCTACGCCGGGGACTTTGTTGCGGTCGGGATGTCCATTGAGCTTTGACAGTGGTGCCATAAAGGTATCGAGCTGCTCGGGTGGAAAGAAACCAGCTTCGGCTAACATGGTGTACAGGAGACCGGCGCCGTGACCTTTGCTCAAGATGAAACGATCACGATTGGGGTCGCGCGGGTTGGCAGGGTCAACATGGAGAACGCCAAAATAGAGGGTCGTGAGAATATCTGCTGAGGAAAGGTCGCCGCCAGCGTGCCCCAAACCTGCCCGATGGATAATCTCAAGATCGCGACAGCGGATGTGATTGGCACGTTGATGCAAAGTAACGAGGTCGGTAATCATTGCATGTCATCCGTGAATATTTATTCAGTACTGAATAACTATTAATAGTATACAGCGATCTTTTGGCTGTGTCAAGGGGATCAATTTGCGGTGCATTTCAGTTGGGGGGCGAATTTGCTTCAAGCTTGCGTCATCAAAGATGTTTGGGGTTGTTCTGACACGCGTTAAGCGCCCTTCCAGCCGACTGCGACGCCGAGGAAGTTAATGGAGCGTTGCGCCAATTGCCGGACGCAATCGGCCAGCAAAACAAGAATCTGCCCTAGAATTGAGAGGCATGCCATATGGGACGAAGCATTCAGTTGACAGCAATTCGATGCAGCGGCTCATGAAACTTCTGCGGCCAGCAGCGCTGAAACCGTCCAATATGACTCAGGCGCTGAATCTGCAACAGCGCCGCGCCATCCAGCGCGGTCGCAAAACAAAAGGACACGAAGTCCCACCATCGAGACTTCGTGTCCTTGCTCTTATTGAAACCGTACTCAACCTACATCTTCCCGCCGTGGCCTTCCATCGGCACGAACGGCTTGCGATTGGGCCCCACAAAATCCTCGGGCTGCTCTTCAAACGTGAACTTGCAGCCAGGCGCGCAGAAGTAATACGTCTCGCCCTGGTACTCGCTCTTATGCTTTGCCGTCTTCTCGTCGACCTGCATACCACACACCGGATCGATTGCCATGCTTTGCCTCCTGAAAGTATTAAGTGGATAAGTAAACAAGTAGACAAGATCAGCGCTCAACTTGTCTACCTGTTTATTTGTTTACTTCTGCATCTTTAGCCCACGCAACCGCAGCGAATTTGTCACGACAAACACACTGCTGAACGCCATCGCCCCGGCCGCAAACACCGGCTGCAGTAGACCCAACGCCGCCACCGGGATCAGAATGACGTTGTAGAAAAACGCCCAGAACAAATTTTGCTTGATCGTTTTGAGTGTACCACGGCTGATGAGAATCGCCTTGGGCAGCCCGCGTAGATCGCCCGACATCAGCGTCACGTCGGCCGCTTCGATGGCGCTGTCGGTGCCGGTGCCGATCGCAATGCCGACATCTGCCTGCGCCAGCGCCGGAGCATCGTTGATGCCATCGCCCACCATCGCCACGATCTGATTCTCGGCTTGCAACTGCTTCACGGTCGCGGCTTTATCGCCGGGCAGGACTTCGGCTAACACCCGATCGATCCGCAGGCCCTTCGCAATCGCCTCGGCCGTCTTCTGATTATCGCCCGTGATCATCACGGCCTGAATGCCCAGTGCGTGCAGGGAATCAATCGCATCTGCCGAGCCCGCCTTCACCGTATCGGCGACCGCAATCACCCCGACGGCTTCACCATCGATCGCCAGCACCATCGCCGTCTTGGCTTCATTTTGCAGGCGCTCCACTTCCGGCTGCAAGCCATTCAGCGCCACCTGCTGCTCGTTCATCAAAGTCAGGTTGCCCAACAGCACCGCGTGTCCATCGAGCGTCGCCGCCACGCCGCGCCCCGTGATCGAGCGGAAGCCCTGCGGCTCAATCAAGGTCGCGTGCTGCGCCTTCGCCGCCTCCACAATCGCCGCGGCCAATGGATGTTCGCTTGCAACTTCAATCGAGCCTGCAAATTGCAAGATATCCAATTTCGCATTTCGCATTCCGCGTTCCGCATTCACCACATCAGTCACGGCGGGCTGGCCTTCCGTAATCGTGCCCGTCTTATCCAGCGCCACGAACTTCACATTGCCCAAGCGCTCCAACGCAGTGCTGCTCTTGAAGAGCACGCCGTTCTCCGCGCCCTTGCCCGTGCCCACCATTACGGCGGTCGGCGTTGCCAGGCCCATTGCGCACGGGCAGGCGATCACCAGCACGGCGACCGTCGCCATCAAGGCCGACGTCACTCCCGCGTCAGGATTAAAGATTATATGCCCGACGAACGTCAATGCCGCAATGATGATCACCATCGGCACGAACCAGGCCGAGACTTGATCGGCCAATTTCTGAATCGGCGCTTTCGATCCCTGCGCCTGCTCCACCATCCGCACGATCTGCGCTAGCACGGTATTCTTGCCCACCTGTGTCGCTTCGAATTTTAGCAAACCCTGCTTGTTGATCGTCGCGCCGACCACTTTGTCGCCTGGCCCTTTGCCCACCGGCAGACTCTCGCCCGTAATCATCGACTCGTCCACGCTCGATCGGCCATCCACCACCACGCCGTCGACCGGAATCTTTTCACCGGGCCGCACGCCGACGACATCGCCCACGCGTACATCGTCAATCGCGATTTCTAGTTCTTGCCCGTCGCGCATCACCCGTGCGGTCTTGGCCCGCAGCCCCATCAGCTTCTTTAGCGCTTCGCTGGTGCGTCCCTTCGCTTTAGCTTCCAGATACTTGCCCAGCACGATCAGCGTGATGATGACGGCCGATGTTTCAAAGTAGAGATGCGTGCCGTACAGGCCCAGCAGTGGACCGAAGCTGTAAAAGTACGCCACGCTCGAGCCCATCATCACCAGCACGTCCATATTGGCGGCTTTATTCTTCAGCGCTTTCCACGCGCCTACGTAAAAATCTTTACCCACGTAGAACTGTACCGGCGTCGCCAGCGCGGCAAACACCCACCAGCTGCCCGGCCACATGTAGAATTCTTCCAAGAACCACGGCGCTTGAATCAGGCCGGTGTGCGCGAAGTCCTTCAGCATCGAGAGGACGAACAACGGGATGGTGAACGCCAGCCCGATGATCAACCGTTGGCGTTGATGGGCCAGTTCTGCTTCACGCGCCGCCGCTTCCGCATCTTCGGTTGAAGCGCCTTCCACCGTGGTCGCCTTGAACCCGATCGCTTCGATCGCGCGCCGCAAATCGCCCTGACCCAGCGTCGTCGGCAGATACTCGACGACAGCGAGGTTGGTCACGCTCGACACGCGGGCCTTGAGCACCCCGTCGGTCTTGTTCAGGGCGTTCTCCACTACCCGCGCATCGGTCTCGTCGTGCAGACCTTGTAGTGGAATCTCCGCCTCAGCCGTCGCCACGCCGTAGCCGATGTCGCCAATCCGTGCGATGATCTGATCCTGCGACACCAAGCCGGGATCATAGACCCACGTTCCCCGTTCGCTTGCCAGATTCACCGCGACATTCTCCACCCCTGGCATCTTCTTCGTCACCCGCTCGATGGTCGCCGAGCAGTTGGCGCACGTCATGCCGGTGATGGGAACAGTGATTTGCTTGGTTGTCATAGACAATTTACTCCCCGCTCTGCCGATAACCACGTGGTGCGTATTGCGTAATAGGCAGAACCTCACGCACCACGCACTACGTTTCAGATTTTCTGCGCCATCTTAAACACGCCCACAATCTCGTCCAGCACGCGCTCGCGTTCCTTCTGGTTGTCGCCGCGCACCGCTTCGATGACGCACGTATTGAGATGCTGCTCCAAAATCAAATCGTTGACTTTATTCAAGGCCGCCTGCACGGCCTGCACCTGCTTGATGACGTCGATGCAATAGGCGTCTTCGGTCACCATGCGTTCGATGCCGTTGACGTGGCCCGCAATACTGCGGAGTCTCTTTAGCACGGCGCTGCGGTGTTCGTCGTCCATTGTATCCCCCTCCCCCCCGGTGGGGGAGTAATTAGATAGGATAAGTGTAACATCCGCTGCGAACACCGTCAAACCGGCCGGTGTGTCACCGTGTCACCTCTTCGGCCAGATTGTTATATAATCCAGACACATCATCGTGGGAGGATGCTCACGTGGCAGGTTCCGATCAACTCCGCAAACTCTTGGCCCAGGCGACCGCCATCAACCAGCTGGGTCTACCCGCTTCTCTGGCTATCGATCTGGTCTACCGCATCCTCTTTACCGAGGGCGATGTCAGTGTGGCGCGCCTGACCGAAGTGACCCGCCTGTTCCCGCAGGTCATCGACGAGATCATGGCGGATCTGCAGCACGATCACATGGTCGAAGTGGTGAAGGCGGGGACGCTGCGGATGAGCTATATCTATCGGCTTACGGACGAAGGGGCGGCGCGCGCCCGCGACGCACTGGAACGCACGCAATACATCGGCCCCTTCCCGGTCGATATTGAGGCGTATCGTAAAGCCATCTTGTTACAGACGGCCGATCAGCAAAAAGCCACGCCCAGCGAGGTGAAGCAGGCGCTGTCCCATTTAATCTTGCCCGAAAACTTCCATCGCCGCATTGGCCCGGCGATGAATTTCGGTACATCGCTCTTCTTGTATGGGCCGCCGGGCAACGGCAAAACTACGGTCGCGCAGGCCATCGCCACGTTGTTGGCTCGCGCCGATCCGATCTGGCTGCCTCACGCCGTCTCGATCGGCGGGCAGATCATTCAGATTCACGATCCGCTGGTGCATGTTCCCTACCAAGCGCCGCAGGAGACGGACACGCCCACGGGCAAGACGGGCTTTATCGGCGTGGACAAACGCTGGAATCTGTTCCAGCGGCCTTCGGTGATGGTGGGCGGTGAGTTGACGATGGACGCGTTGGAATTGCGCTTCGAGCCGATCGCCAAGATTTATGAAGCGCCGCTGCAGATGAAGGCCAACGGCGGCATGTTCCTCATCGACGACTTTGGGCGGCAGCAGATCAGCCCGCAGCAATTGCTCAACCGTTGGATCGTGCCGCTGGAAACGCGCATTGACTTCCTGCGCATGCACTCCGGCCAGACGCTGGAAATTCCCTTCAAGCAGTTGATCGTCTTCGCCACTAATCTCAATCCCAGCGATCTCGTCGATGGCGCTTTTTTGCGCCGCATCCAGATGAAAGTGGAGGTCAGCAGCCCCGACGAAAAAATGTTCTATCAAATCTTCTCGCAAATGTGTCAGAGCCTGCGCGTGCCGTTCGATCGTAACGGGTTCCTGTACCTGCTGCAAAAGTGGTATCGCGAGCCTGGGCGTGTTCTGCAAGCGGTACACCCGCGCGACATTCTCAACACGGTGATTGCCATCTGCGAATACGCCAGCACGCCGCTGCAGATGACGCCGGAATTGCTCGACGAGGCGTGCAGCTGTTACTTCGTCGATTTCAAATCGGCCACCTAAACGCCATTTTGTTAAGATACGGCTTTCAGCCCGCGACCGCGATGCGCGCGGCTGGGTGAGCCCTCATTAAACAGACCCCTTGAACGGCGTTCACCACCAAACCTGAAAACGCGCCGCGCTCGCGCACCGTCCTCGGGGAACGCCCTCGGGACGAGGGTGGTGAGCATTTTCAGACTAGTATTTTACCTAAACGACAACCGGGTTTCTTTGCAGAGAAGCCCGGTTGTTTGCCATTATTTCTCTGCGTCATTGCGAGCGTCCTGAGCGGAGCGCAGCGAAGTCGAAGGATGCAAAGCAATCTCACTCTTTTTTCACGCTGGCTTTGCTGCGCGGTTTCTTGACCGGATACGCTTTCTGCAAAAACCGAAGCGCCACCGGATCGATCTGGTCTGATCCAAACGGCCAGCGGTCTTCCAGATTTTCGATGCCGATCAGCCCCTCGACGGCTGCACGCGTGGCCACATCATATTCCCCGGTCAACAGGCCGTGATATTGCTTGGCTTGTCTGGCAATGCGCTGCAACTCGCGCGCGATCTTCTTGTCGATCGGCGTCAGCGACTCGGGCGCGGGTTTGCTAAAGTACAGGTGATGCAGTACCAATAATTCCTGCAAGCGTTCGATCGGATGCGGATCATCATCCACGCGCAAATCGAGATAGCGATCGTTGAAGCCCGCGTAGCCGCCCTTCTCACGCACGATCAACACCGCCGCGCTTTGCTGCCCGCGTCGATCACCGCCCGCCTTTTGACCGGCTAAGAGGGCCGCCACCAACCGATCGGCTAGCTCACCCCGCGCGCTTTCAAATCCGGCCGCCAGCGCTTCCACCGTCGCGGCGCTCACCAGGATGTTGCCCTGCGCCGTAAAGTGCGATCCGCTTAAGCCGCCCGCCCAGGCATGACAGGCCGACCCAGTAAACGTTGCAGCGCGGCCTTCTCGATCGACGATACCCACCTGCCGCTGCTCGCGGCCTTCGTCGGCTGCCAACAACCGCTCGAGCGTTTCTGCTGCGCTCAAGCCTTGCGCCAACATTTCCAGACCGCGTGGGCCAAACGAAGTGTTGGCGTAGGATTGTGTCGCGATCGCACCGGCATTGGCCTGCGCCCACGGCACCACCGCACCCACCGCTAGAAACTTGCTTTGCGTCGCTACTCCCCATTCTTTGACAACCGGATCGTAAGCCACAATTGAGAAAGTCATGTCGTCTCCTGGTATTATGGATTTTGGGTGGCCTGTGCTTTCGTCACCCAATGTGCGATAGAGTAAGAGTGCCCCACTGTTAAGCGAGGCTGGCTCTCATTGAACACGGAGAGACGCACACACCTTGTTTCCTGCGCTAGCCTCG
>JBGSPW010000024.1:0-28034 GCA_041738395.1 Thermoflexales bacterium | reverse complement strand
TTGTTTAGTGCCTCGCGCTCTTGGCGGGTCGCGGACCTTTCGCAGGCCGCGTGTTTTTCCCGGGTCCCGTGTTTTTCACAGGCCGCGTGCTCCTCACATCTCGTGGAGGTCGCATACTCCTGGCGTTCTTCGCCGGGCGGCGCGGCGCATCTGGCGCAACCAGTGCGCGCAAGAGTTTCACTTCCGAAGTGGAGAGATGCCGCCATTCACCAATTTTCATCGTTCCCAGGCGAATCGGGCCGATGCGCACCCGCTGTAAATATTTCACGCGATGCCCCAGCATGCCGCCCACTTCACGAATCTGCCGCTTGCGGCCTTCGTGCATGATGATCCGCAGCCACGTTTGATCTCGCTCGGAGCCGGTCACTTCCACCTGCGCCGGGGCCGTCATCTGTCCTTCCAGCAGCACACCTCGCCGCCACGCCTTGAGCGTACTCTCACTCGGTTCGCCCTCCACGAGCACGCGATATTCTTTCTCGTGCTCATAGCGCGGATGCGTCAACGCGTTGGCGAGGTCGCCATCGTTGGTGAGTAACACCAGGCCCTCGCTGTCGGAATCCAACCGCCCGACCGGATAGAGATGTCCTTCGATCGGAATGAGATCGCGCACGGTCTTGCGCTCGAACTCGTCGATGTTGGTCGTCACAATCCCGCTTGGCTTATTGAGCGCGACGTAGATTTTCTGCTCTGCCTGATGCATGCGCTTACCGTCGACCTTGATCACGTCGTGATCGGGATCGGCCTTCGCGCCGAGTTCGACGACCTTGCCATTGACGGTGACGCGCTGCTCGGTGATAAACACTTCGCACGCGCGACGTGAGCCGTAACCGGCCTGAGCTAATAGTTTTTGGATGCGTTCTTCAGTCATGTTTTTACCTGTGTTTGATAGGCCTGCGCCAGCGCGATGCGTTTACCCAGCGCAGGGTGTGAATGCAGCAAGAATTCTTCCCACGGTTCGGGATCGACTTCGCCCAGGTTCTGATTGGCTAGCCGCGTCATCGCCGAGATGAAAGCCTGCGGCTTGTGGGTGGCGCGCAGGGCATACTGATCGGCGTTGCGTTCACGCCAGCGCGAATAGGCATTGCCCAGTGGCATCGTGATGAGGCCATACAGCCCCATGACCAAGATAAACAGCGGCAGACTCGCCGGATCAGCGGGACTGGTGAGGCCAAGCGCGGCAACGCCCCAGTTCATGATCAACGAGGCCACATACAACCCGATCAGCGTCAGCGCCGTATCGATCGCCAGACCAACCGGAATATCCTTGTTGACATGATGGCCCAACTCGTGCGCCAGCACCGTCTCGATTTCGTCGGCGTTGAATTCGTTAAGCAGCGTATCGCCTAACACGATGCGGCGCGTATTACCGAGGCCCATCAGCGCGGCGTTGGCCGCTTTAGTGCGGCGGCTCATATCGAACTTGTACACGCCGCGCACTTTGGTCTTGGCCTGTTCGGCCAGACGGATCAAGCGGGCGGACAGATCTGCATATTCCGCGCCCAACGGCATGACCTTGTTAAACAGCGGCATGATCAAGATTGGCGCGAGGTTGGTCAGCACCACCTGGAACAACAGCAAGATCGCCGCCGTCCACAGCCACCACGTCTGCGGCGCGGCGCGCAATACCGCATAGATCACTTCGATGACGATAAAGCCAAAGAGGCCGCCGATCAATATTTCCTTCACCTGATCGCTGATCCACCCGCCGATCGTTTGGGTGGACAACTCAAAACGATGGGGCAGCACAAAGCCGGAGTAGTATGACAACGGCAGATCGATCAGGCAGAGGATCGCGATAAACACGAACGAAATGCCAGCCACCAGAAACCAATCGACGGTAGAGATGGACGCCAGCGCATTCTGCACCGCGAGCGACCAGCCGAAGATCAGCCACGTCATGACGTACGCCCCGCCCAGCGCCAGATCGACAAAGAACAGCTTGCGCCCGAGGCGCGCATACTGTTTGGCTTTCTTTTGTCGTTCGGGGTCTAAGGTCACATCCGTCATAGGCTTTCCTCAAAGAGTTCAATCGCCTGCGCGATGCCGTCTTCCGATCGGATCTGTTCGCCCACCGCGGCGGCGCGCGTTTGCAGCGCTTTGTCGGTCAGCGCAATTGTAACTGCATCTGCCAAACAATCAACCGTCAAATGTTTGCGCCGATCGATAGTACAAGTATAGCAGACCGGCTGAGGCAGCGGTCAGGATGTGCCACACCGCGTGGCCTTGCAGCAGGCCGTTTGGATCACAGACAATATGGTTGAGATCGAGCGTCCAGATGATCTGTGCCAGCACGTAGATCGACAGCGCGGCGATGAAATATCGCGCTTTGCCAGAAACCGGGTTTCTACTTTCGTTGGTTAATCGTCTCTCGGACGGAGAAACCCGGTTTCTTCTACGCTGCCGCAAGAGCACTTCTAGCCCAATCGTCACAACCAACAACCCGCCAAACAAATAGCGCCGCAACTCCGGCCCGATGATCAGGCTGATCGCTAACGCCAGGTTGAACAGCACGTAGCCCACCGCAAAGGTGCGATTGCCCAGCGGGCGCAGCCGCGCTACATTGTAAAGCACCATGAACGTGCCCAACAGATACATCCCCATCACATCGAACCACTGCCCGGCGAAGGTGAGTGACGCGTGATAGAACCACGAGCCCAGCCCGATGAGAATGACGGCGAAAGCATAGACGAGGCCGTACCCGCGCCGCCGGATCAGCAAGCTCGATCGGGCGGAGGCAGGCCGCAAAACATCTTCCAGAATCAGCAGCCCCACCAGCACAAACGCCAGATTCGACCAGGTATCGATCGGCTGGCGAATAAACCCCGTGCCGATGGCCTCGCAGAAACAGGCGTCGGGCATACAGGTCGCCGGCCGCCATGCCGCCCACGGAGCAGGAAGCCAATTCAATGGAATAAGCGCGAGAGTAATCAGCAAGAACAGCGCGACAGATCGGATGAACGGGCGTAATGATAGCATATGTGACACTCGTTGAATAAGCGGGTGAGTTTAGGCAGTTGATTGGCGCTGAGTGGCCTGTTAGGATTATACTGTTACTGTCATTCTCACCCACCCCACCCATTTGAAAGCGAGGCATCATGGCCGTCACCGCTCAGGAAACACTCGAATACCATCGTCGCGGACGCCCCGGCAAGATCGAGGTCATCCCCACCAAGCCGATGCTGACTCAGCGCGATCTATCGTTGGCCTATACGCCGGGTGTGGCCGAAGTCGTGTTAGAACTGGAACGCCATCCCGATACGGCCTATGAGTACACCGCCAAAGCCAATCTCGTCGCCGTGATCTCGAACGGCACGGCGATCCTCGGCCTCGGCGATCGCGGCGCGCTGGCGTCGAAGCCGGTGATGGAAGGCAAGGGCGTGTTGTTCAAGCGCTTCGCCGATGTGGACGTGTTCGACATCGAAGTGGATTCGCACGATCCGCACACGATCATTCAAGTTGTGAAGACCATCGCGCCCACGTTCGGCGGCATCAACCTCGAAGACATCAAGTCGCCCGAATGTTTCTTCATCGAGAAGACGCTGCAAGATCAGCTCGATATTCCGGTCTTCCACGACGATCAACATGGCACGGCCATTATCGCGTCGGCGGCTCTGTTGAATTACGTGGAGATTACGGGCAAAGTCATCGATCGGATCAAAGTGGTGTTCTCTGGCGCGGGCGCGGCGGCTGTCGCCACGGCCAACATGTTTGTCACGGTCGGCGTGCCCCGGCAGAATATCTGGATGTGCGACATCGCCGGTTTGATCTACCACGGCCGCAAAACCGAAATGTTCCCGGAGAAAGCCAAGTTCGCGCAGGGCGATCAGCCCGGCAAACTGGCCGACGTGCTAATCGACGCCGATGCGTTTATCGGCCTCTCGGTGGCCAATGTCGTCACACCCGACATGATCAAAACCATGAAGCCGCAGCCGTTGATCCTGGCGATGGCGAATCCCGATCCTGAGATCAAATACGAAGATGCGCGCGCCGCCCGGCCGGATGCCATCGTCTGCACGGGTCGATCGGATTACCCGAACCAGGTCAACAACGTGCTTGGCTTTCCATTCATCTTTCGCGGCGCGCTCGACGTGCAGGCGCGGGCCATCAACGAAGAGATGAAGGCCGCTGCCTCAAAAGCGCTGGCCGCGCTGGCCCACGAAGATGTGCCCGATTCCGTCCTGAACGCTTACAACATCCCGGCGTTGAAATTCGGTCCCGATTACATCATCCCCAAGCCGCTCGATCCGCGGGTGATGCTGTGGGTGTCGCCCGCCGTGGCCGAGGCGGCGATGCAATCAGGCGTGGCCCGCAAGCACCTCAACCTTGACGAGTATCGCGAACAGCTGGCCGAGCGGCTCGGTTCCGGCGTGCGCTTGCGGCGCTTCATCATCAACAAGGCCAAGTCCGCGCCCAAGCGCGTCGTCTTCCCCGAAGGCGAAGAGACCGCCATCCTGCGTGCCGCGGCCATCATCGACGACGAGCACATCGGGCAGCCGATCTTGATCGGGCGGCCTGGGTTCATTCAAAAGAAAGTGGAGGAACTCGGCCTGCATTTCACGCCGCAGATTGTCGATCCGAGCACGGATTATCGCACCGCCAAATACGCGCAGGCGTATTACGAACTGCGTCAACGCCGCGGTCTGACGCTCACGCACGCCATGCAGCGCACGCGCGAACCCAATTTGTTTGGCATGTTGATGGTGCAGCAGGGCGACGCCGATGCCTGCATTTCCGGCCTCACCTATGAGTACCCAGAAGTCATTCGCCCCGCCCTGCAAGTCTTTCACACCCGCTCGGGCGTGGACAAAGCCGCGGGCGCTTAC
This sequence comes from Thermoflexales bacterium, assembly GCA_041738395.1. Classification (GTDB taxonomy): domain Bacteria; phylum Chloroflexota; class Anaerolineae; order Fen-1058; family Fen-1058; genus Fen-1058. Next base: position 23,211 of record JBGSPW010000024.1, on the reverse strand, counting down.
CTCGTGATCGCCAAAGGTAACGTCTATATCTTCACCGATGCGACGGTCAACATCGATCCGAGCGCGGAGGATTTAGCAGAGATTGCGCTGCTGGCGGCCGATCTGGCTGAGAAGTTGAACTTCACCCCGCGCGTGGCGATGCTGTCCTTCTCGAACTTTGGCAGCGCGCCCCATCCGCTCTCGCTGAAAGTGCGTCGCGCCGTGGAGTTGGTGCGCGCCCGCCGGCCTGAGCTGGCCGTCGATGGTGAAATGCAAGCCGATGTGGCCGTGACGCCGGAATTGATCGAAGCGCGTTATCCGTTCAGCAAAGTCAAGAACGCCAACGTCCTGGTCTTCCCCGATCTGGAAGCGGCCAACGTGGCGTATAAGTTGATGCGGCGCTTAGGCGGGGCGCAGACGATCGGGCCGATTCTGCTGGGGGTGGGCGCGCCTGTACACGTGCTGCAAGCGGGCGACGGCGTGGACGAAATTGTTTCCATCACAGCCGTCGCTGTGATCGATGCGCAGGGGCAACTCTAACGGCGTCAACGGATAGACAACGGATGAAGACGCCGCGATTAGATCGCGGCGTCTTCGTTGGAGAGGGATTCTTCGGTGGATGGTGGCTCGATCGGGGCTTCAAACTGATCGGACACGGGATCAACTACGGCGGGAGCCTCGGCCACCCGATCGGCTTCCGGCCCTTCGACGTGCATGACCTCTTGCTCGGCGCTGACCGGCGCTACAGCCGCTTCCACGTGATCACTATGTGGCGCTTCATCACCCATCAAGAGCAATTGCATCTCGACCAGTGTCGCAGGTTGATCGGGAACAGCTTCAGTCACAGGCGCTTCAGCCGTAGGCATGGCGGGACTTTCCAGCTGCACGGAGGGCACAGCCTGATCGAATGCAATCGCCTGACCTTGCTCAGCCAGCGCTTCTAACGCGGCGGCTTCTTCGGCCTGCAACGACGGCATGTCGTCCAAACCGCGCAGGCCAAAATGCTGCAAGAAGGCAAACGTCGTGGCGTATTGAATGGGGCGACCCGCCGTTTCCAAACGGCCCACCTCTTCGATCAAACCGCGATTGAGCAGCGTGGACAACACGGCATCACAGTTCACGCCGCGCACATGTTCGATCTGTGCGCGCGTCACCGGTTGCTGATAGGCGATAATGGCCAATGTTTCCAGCGCGGGCTTAGAGAGACGCGTCGTCAAATCGAGGCCGAGGAACTTTTCGATGTACGGCGCGCATGCGGGCTGCGTGGTCAGCTGCACCCTGTCAGCCTTCCGCTGCACGCGCACGCCGCGCGTCGCTTGCTCGACTGCGTTCAATTCGGCCAGTGCCTGTTCCACCTCTGCCAGTTTCACATTGAGCGCTTCCGCGATCTGCGTCACCGGCACAGGTTCGCTGGCGACGAACAGCAAGCTCTCGACCATCACCGGCAAGGGATACGGCAATTGCTGAGTGCTGATTTCTGATTGCTGATTTTTGTGTTTTGGAGCGACAGGCTCGGGCGTATCAGTCATAGCGCAAAGATTATAGCACAGGCGACTTGCGGCGGCGCGCGATGAACCACGCGACGACGAGAACGACCACTGTCCCGATCGAGATGGCGACACCGACAGAAAACGATTGCGGCTGATACCAGAACTCCACGCGATGCCGTCCCGCCGGAACTTGTACGGCCCGAAAGAGAAGGTCGGCCCGTTCGATGTGTGCCGGCTGCCCATCGACCGTTGCGACCCAACCGGGATAGTAGGCATCAGTGAGGACGAGGTAGCTATCGCTCAAAGTGGCGACGTCGATCACGACCTGCTCAGGTAAATCGGAAATGATAGAGGGAATGAGAGATGGAGAGATAGAGGGAGAATTCTCTCGTTCCCGCATTCCCTCATTCTCTCTATCTTCGATGACTACCACTTTCGCCGGATTGAACGTTTGCGCCTGCATCACCGGAAGCGCTTCATCATCATTCGCCACAAAGAGCACATCGCTGACAAAGAAGGCACGCGGCAGCACCGTGCTATTTTCGTAAATCTTCACGTCGCCGGAATGCACCAGTTCAAACTGGCCCTGCGGCGCGATGACGAACGATTGGAAGGCGCCGTTCTCGGAATTGACCAGTGCCAGGCCATGCAGGGTTAGGCCAGCCACGCCCGTCATCCGCAGCGACTTCACATGACGCAGCTCACCCCACACCAAACGCACCGCCGATCGGCCCTCTTGCGTCTCGATCGGTCGATCGATCAACGACAGCTGTTGGCTGGAGCCGTCTTCGAACGCGATCTCAATTTGCGCCAGCGCACCGTCGCCACGCGGATCAGAATACACCGCGCTCAACGCATCCGCTTTTAACGGCGGTAGTTGAGTGGCCGATATCGTCGCACCGGCTGTCAACGGAACAGTAAAGCGCAGATCGTGCAACACGCCGTCATACCACTGATCACCCACCTTATCGGTGATGATATACCGCGCATTCATCAAATCCAGCCAACGCGCGGCCGGGATCGATGTGAGTTGTTCGCGCAAGCGGCCATCAGTTTGAATCAACGCCGGATCGAGGAACAGCTTCTGAAACGCAAGGTAGTTCTTCAACGGCAGCACACCGCCATCGTAACCATCGACTGCCGGCAAGCGATAATACAGCGGCAGATTCGGCGCGAGGATTTCCTTCATCTTCGTCGCCACGATCAAGTCGTAGAAGGCATCCTCAGAAAGTTGATCGTCGAAGATGGAGCGTAATTCGGTCGTATCGCCGGGATCGAAGAAGATGTCCGAAATTGAGAGGAACCGATCGGGCGGCCTAGCCCCCTGCCCGGCTTGCATCAAGTAAGTGGTCGGTGGACGCAGGCTCAACAGCGCATCGGGCGCGGTGGCGCGCGAATGGTAAGTGAGCTGGCGAGTGGCGAGAAAGAGTTCGCAGGAGGCAAGAAGCAGGAGGCAGAAGGTAATGAGCAACGAGTAATGCGTAAAACGTAAAGCGCAAAACGTAAGGGCGAGTGTGGCGAGCAGTGCGCCGAGCCACAGCAGAAGCGGTTGAGTCGCAGGTCGATCTAGCAGGCCAGATGCGCCAGCGGGAGTAAGCCCGGCGCTGATCCAGACGAGTCCAAGCGAAGCCGCGATCACGGCCAGAGCAGGCAGCAATGACCTCCAGGTGACTCTATGCTCACGCAACGCATCAAGACCGACACCCGCCAGCAGTGATCCGGCAAAGACGAAGAGCACAATCCAGCGGGCGGGCGCACGGAAGAGATCGAAGCCGGGAATTTTCAGCAACACGTAGTACAGCGGGTTATAGCCACCCACAGCAAACAGCAAACCCACCAGAGCCACGAGGGCAACCGCGCGCACTGGCGAAGTGGCCCGGCGCAACGTGGTCACACCGATCGTCAGCAGCATCAACGCGGCGACCGAGAAGAACGCCGTGAATTCACCACCCGCCGGAAGCGCACCTTCGTAATCGGGCAGCAACGCACGACCCAGCAAACGTGGATCGAGCGAGAAGGACACGGCCAGGTTTGTCGGCAGTCCGCCGCTTCGCGCCGAGTTGCGCGTGAGTTCGAGCGTGGGAAGAAGTTGGATCGCAGAAAGGGCGATAGCGACAAGAGCAGCGAGAAGGAGAGGTAACAAGTAATGCGTAAAACGTAAAACGTAAACGCGCCAGCCGCGCGGGCGTGTGGCAAAGGCAGACTCGATGATCTGCCATAGTGCGTAGAACCCTAAGCCGACCAGCGTGATGAAGACCGATTGCGTATGACCGGCCAGCAGTTGTACAGCGATCAGCACCGCTAACGGAATCCATTTTGAGTTCCGAATTCCGAATTCCGAATTCGATCTTACGACAAAGTCATAGGCCAGGAACATCCACCCGATCCACGCCAACCCTTGCAGCTGATTGACGTGCTCGATCTGTGTGCCGAGGTAGCCGCCCAGCCCGAACGAGATCGCCGCTAAGAGTGCCGCCGCGATCGAGAGCCGCACGCTCCGCGCCGATCGGGCGAAAACATACGCGCCACTCGCCGCGATGAAGATGTGCAGCACAATCGTCCAGTTAATCGCGCGTGTAGTCTCCAGCCATGACATCAGCAGGTTGAATGGATAGAAAAACCCGGCCTGGCTGTTGGCCATGAATGGCGCGCCCATGAACAGATACGGATTCCACAGTGCCACGCGCCCCTCGCGCACCGTCTGCATCGCAAAGTCGCGGTAGGGATAGAAGTAATAGAAGATGTCACCACGCGCAATGATGAGATTAGTGAAGGCGAGTTTCCAGAAGAAGGCAAGCACGAGCGCGAGCAGCGCACCTAGCGCGATAAGGTCTTTACGATTGAGAGAATGAGGGAATGAGGGATGACAGGCTGACATGATGACACGCTTCGCGTGACCGGATGATACGCATTACGCTTTACGTATCACGTTTTACGATCTGGTAGATGATGAATGATGTTTGCCCGAAACGGTTCTGTGTCGTGAACACCGGCGTCAAAGTATACCCCACCTGCCCGCTGGGGTCGATCACTTTGGCGGGTGCTTCGCGCGCCGGAAAGATCACGTAACGGGCATCGTTTTTTGCAAACACGCGTAGATCATCGGCCAAAGCCGCAGGCGTGTCGAAGTACGCCACATACACAAAGCCATCGCCCAGGTAGTAACCGAGCTGCCACGCCAGCCAGTGATCGTACACGACCGTGCCCGGCGGCAGTGCTTTCAGGTAGTCGGCCACTTGTTCGATGCCGTCGTTCGCGCCGTGATCGCCGCCGATGGGGTAGCGTGATTCTGAAGCGGCGAGGCTGAAGGGCAGCGTGAGGATGAGCAGGACAGAGAGAATGAGGGAGAGAGGGACAGAGAGACGAGCAACCTTTGTGACAAGATGAAGCGAGCGCCCAATGAGCAAAGCCACGGCAGGGACAAGGATGAGCAGATAGCGATCCCACACCGGAAAGGCGAGGAACCAATGGAGCGCGAAGAAGCCGATCGTGTAAGCCAGCAGCCACAGATCGATCCACGCGGCACGGGTGCGAGCGTCACGCGTCAGATCGCGATAGAGCAGAAACGGCAATCCGATCAATCCCAACACCCCAATAATCGGGCCAAAGAAGTATGGCAAGAAGTTCAACCAGCCGGTGAGACGCGGACCAAGCTCACTGGCGTAGATCGTGCGGATCCCTCCGTAGTTGATGGTCTGCTGCACCCAGAACGGCAGCCCGCCACGCGCGCGATCCCAGAGGAGGACGCAGACAGCAATGAACACAAAACCAAGTGCGAGGCTGAATGAGAGACGGAGGGATAGAGAGATGGAGCGCCTTGTTTCCTTGTCTACTTGTCTACTCCAAAACGCTAGCATCAAGGGTGCAAAGAAAAAACCTTGCACTTTTGTAGCGAAGGACAAACCCAGCAGAATTCCAACCCAACCCGCTCGACCACGTGAGGCAGCGACGAGTGACGCCAGACCGAACATCACCATCAGCGGATCGAGAAAAGCCGTTGGGGCAAAGAGAATGGCAAACGGTGACAACGCCAACAACAGCGCAGGGATCACGCTCGCGTCGTACCACTCCCCCTCTCCCGATTCGGCTTTTTTTCGAATCGGGTGAGGGGGCCGGGGGGTGAGGCCCCGCGCCAGTTGATACAGCAGCGGCACGCTGATCACACTGGCTATCAAATTCGGCACACGTGCGGCAAGTTCACTCTGCCCAAAGACGAAGAAACTCAGCGCCGTCAGATAGATGAGCAACGGCGGCTTGTCGATGGGCACGCCGGTTAGCAGTAGATTCTCGCCCCGCGCGATCTTCAACGCCCAGGTGCTGAACAACGCCTCGTCGGGATGAAAGCGGTTGTCGAACAACGGACCGAGACGCAGCGCAAAGGCGACAGCGCAGATCAGCAGCAGGATGATCTCAGGTCTTGGATTGTGGATTCTGGATTTAAGTCCGGTCAGCATCGCGTGAAGTCTACCATGAAAGACTTGGCAGGTTTTCTCGACCCGGCCGATAAGTTTTGCAGACGTCGCTGCAGCCCGGTAAGCAAATCCGACCGATCAGTAAAACCTGCCAGGTCTCACGAAAATCGATTACAATAGCGTCCGTTACGCATCTTTGCGAGGAGATATTTTGATGGCCTTTGAGCATCCGTTTGTCACGACATTGATCGGCAGTTTTCCCTACCCCGATGCCAGCGAGTTGTGTCCGCGCCTGGTCAACGCGGTTCAAATCCCGGCGTGGCCGCAACTGCCGCGCCGCACGTTCCGCGAAAACATGTACACCCAGTACAGCGCCGGCTTGCCCGGCATCGTCGTCGATGACGCCCAGCAAAAAGTCACCTTTGACACCAGTAGCGATTTATCCAACGCGCTGGAAGAATTCTACGGGCGCTATCTAGCCGACGAGGTTGATTCATTTGCGCTATCGCCCGCTTACGCCGCCGGTTTCTACACGATGCTGGACGCGTTAAAATCGACTTCGGGCGAGTGGACCAAGGGGCATGTCACCGGCCCGATCAGCTTCGGCCTCACGGTCGTCGATCAGGACTTGCGCTCGAGTCTGTACAACGAACAATTGGCTGATCCCATCGTGAAGCAGATCGCGTTCAATGCGCGCTGGCAGGTACGGCAGTTGAAGCAAGTCCGCTCGAACGTGATCATCTTTGTCGATGAACCGTACATGGCCTCGTTCGGATCGGCCTTCATCAGCCTGAGCCGTGAGCAGGTCGTGACCATGCTCAACGAAGTCTTCGACGCCATTCACGCCGAGGGTGCGCTGGCCGGTGTACACTGCTGCGGCAATACGGATTGGTCGGTGCTGATGGAAACGTCGGTGGATATTCTCAATCTGGATGCGTACGAGTATCTGGATAATTTGGCGCTCTATCCACACGAGGTGCGCGCCTTTCTCGATCGTGGCGGCAACCTCGCGTGGGGCATCATTCCCAACAATGAAGAAATCTTCAACGTCACGCCGGAGGGATTGGCGCAGCGCCTGCGCGAGGGCATTCAATTGATCAGCGACAAAGCGCGCGGGCGCGGTGTGACGATCGGGGTGGAGGAATTCGCGCCGCGCAGTCTGATCACGACCGCGTGTGGCTTAGGCCCGACGACGATCGAGATTGCCGATCGCGCGATCGAGACACTGGCGCGCACGGGTGAAGTCTTGCAACGGGGATAAGCGAGCAGAAACCGGGTTTCTACCTTCGTGACTGCTTGTAAGCCAAGACGTAGAAACCCGGTTTCTTGTTGCCACAAACGATTCACGCCGACGATCATCCGGCGCGAGTCATTGTATTGTAATCTGCGTTTATCTGCGTCAATCAGCGTCCTACAAAATCTCTTTCAGCATCCCTGCCACGGCCTGATACAGTGGCGAATCGTCGCTCAACTCCACCAGCGGCCGCGCGCTGAATTCAAACTCTTTCGCCGTCTCATCATGCGGCACTATGCCCAACAGCGGAATATCCAACTGCCTGATGCGATCCATCAACGGCGCAGGCACTTCGCCCGTCATCCCGTTGAGAATCAGATAGCTGTTATCGATGTGAATATCGAGTTCCTTGCGGAAGCCTGCGATCCGCTCGGCGGCGACAATGCCGCGCTGCGTGGGATCGGTCACGATGAGCAAATGCTGCACGTCGCGCGTGGTGCGGCGGCTGAGGTGCTCCATGCCTGCTTCGTTGTCGATGACGACGTAGGCGTAGCTCTTGCTCAGCGCATCGATCACTTCGCGCAGGTTGTGGTTCACCGCGCAGTAACAGCCTTGCCCTTCGCCGCGCCCCATCGCGATGAGATCGAAACGCGCACCTTCGGCCAGCGACGAGCGGATGTAATGATCGAGGTAATCGTGTTTGCTCATGCCGCCGGACAACGCGCCCATCGCCGCTCCGCCCGCCGTCAGCGATTGCTTGACCTGCAACAGCATGTCCTCACGGATCTCGCCCACGGTCCAATCGAGATCGAGCCCCAGCACCATATTGAGGTTGCTGCTCGGATCGGCATCAATCGCCAGCACCGCACCCGGCTGCGTCTGCGCCAGATATTTGATCACCATCGCCGCGATGGTCGTTTTGCCCACACCGCCCTTGCCCGCTAAAGCAATCGTCGTCGTCATATCTTCCCCCTCAACCGGCACGCCACTAAGGCAAATGTTGTTCGAACATCCACTCATAGAGTTCCGGATCGTCGTAAGCGCGCTCGAAAGATTCACGGTGCTTCGTATCAGGATACAACGTGAAGCGCACTTCAACGCCGCACTGCTTCAAAGCATTCACCAGCAGCTGCGCTTTCTTGGGCAGCACAATCTCATCCTGCTCGCCATGAAACACCCAGATGGGCACCGCCTTAATGTCGCAGATATTGCGCGGCACCGTGTCGCGTTCGGAATCCCAACCACCGGCGATAGGCATCAATGCCGCAAAACGCTGCGGCTGCTGCACGGCCATCGCCCACGCGCCAAAGCCGCCCATACTCGGGCCGGTGAGATAAACCCGCCTGACATCGACGGCGTAATTCGTCTGCACCTGATCGAGCAAAGCGCGCACCAGATCAAGTTCGGCCCCCCACCACACCACATCCTCCGGCGCTTGCGGCGACAACACGATGGCCGGAAAATTGAGATTGGCCGTTAAGCGGTTGGGCAGGCCACTGGCAACCAGCATTTCCGGATCGTTACCCCACACATCCGAGCCATGCAAGAACAAAACGAGCGGCCACTGCTGCTGCGGATCCTGGCCGTATCCGTCGGGCAAGTAGAGCAGATAGCTGATTGTGGCCGTGCGCGTCAAGCCTTTCGCGTTGACGAGGTTCAGATCGATCGTGTAGGCGTGTTGGCCGATCGGCTTGAGCGAACCGTCACCGGGCAAAGGCGTGTTGATGATTTTGGGCGCGGCAGACTCGAGCGGTGTTTCCGGCGATGGCGTGGGCTTCTCATCAGGCCGCGACTGCTGCAGCAACCAATCGTACAGTTCAGAATCACGATAGGGCATCACGCCCGAGGCCGCGTGTGTTGCCTTGGGAAGCAGCGTATAGCGCACGTCACTGCCGCAGGCCCGTAGCGCTTCCACTAACACTTCGGACTGCGCAGGCTTCACGACTTCATCTTGAGCGCCATGAAACACCCAGATCGGCTTGGCGGCGAGATCGCAAATGTTCGACGGCACAGCGTCACTGCTTTTCTCCCAGCCGCCCGCTACCGGCACCAGCGCCGCAAACCGATCGGGGGATCTGAGCCCCAACGCCCACGCGCCAAATCCCCCCAGGCTGAAACCGGACAAATAAATGCGCCGTGGATCGATCGCGTACTGTGTTCCAATCGAATCGATGAGCGCATCGAGCATCTCGCCTTTATCGTTCCACTGCTCGCCCGGCGGCAGTTGCGGCGAGACGACGACGAACGGTACATCCGATCGGTCTTGCAGAATTTGCGGCAGCCCGATGCTGGTCAAACGTTGTGGATCGGTGCCGCGTTCGCCGGAACCATGCAGAAACACGATCAGCGGCCAACGGCGCTGCGCATCACGCCCGTAATCGGCGGGCAAATAAAGCAGGCCATCGACTTCTACCTCCGACTGCGCGACGGACAGCGTGATCGAGAACGGCTGCTGCGCGTTGAGAAGTTGAGGCGTCGCCGTTTCTGTCGGTGCGGATGTCGGTGTGGCGGGAAGTGTAGGACGCGGCGGCAGCAGAGTGGGCAGAACGGCAGGAACCGTTGGTGTCACGGAGGGCTGCGGCCTCGTCGTGCAACCGCTCAGCGCGATCAGCAGCAGCGCGCTGACGATCCATTTTGAATATTTCATCGCGCCCCGTCTAACGTGCGCGCCATGATTTCGGCTGCAGTCCGCAGCGCCGGCACATGATCATAGACGGGCACGCCCAGTCGATCGGCTTCCTGCACTTTCAGATCCGCCGGAAGAAATCCCAACACGGAAATGTCCAGCGTTTCGTTCCGCAAAAACGCTTCTTCATCGGCGTTGCGGACCTTGTTGCCGACCAACCAGAAATGTTTTAGACCAATATCCTGTGCCAACTGCTTGATCTGTGCCGCCGTGCCCAGACTGCGCCGCGTGGGTTCAACCACGATGATCATCGCATCGACGAAATCCACCGTCGCCCGACCGAGATGCTCGACCCCGGCATACATATCCAGAATCAATACATCCTCGTTGCGAAACAACAGGTGCGTGAACAGCGTCTTGAGCATCGCGCTTTCCGGGCAGATGCAGCCCGATCCGCCCAGATCGACCGAGCCCATCTCCAGCAGCTGCACGCCCCGATAGGTCACGCTGAAGCGATCGGGAATGTCGTCCACGCGCGGATTGATCGTGAAGAAGCCGCCGCGCGTGCCGGGTTTTGCGCCCGTACGTTCCTCGATCAATTCGTCCATCTCCGCGATCGGATGCAGCTGCTTCCGCAGTTCTTCTGGGAAACCCAGCGCGCCCGCCAGACACGGCGAGGGATCCGCATCGGCCGCTAACACGTGACGACCTGCGTCGGCATACGCCTGCGCCAGCAGCGCCGCGACCGTAGTCTTGCCTACTCCGCCTTTACCGCTAATCGCTAACTTCATCGTTCACCAATCCTCTTCGTTGAGCTTCTGCCCGCAGAGCCAGCATGATGGCGGCCACGTCCATCGTGCTCACGCACATCTGCCGCGCGCGTTTCAGCGCTTCCTCCGACCACAGCGTCTTGCTGGTCAGGACTTCCTCGTCGTTCTGCAGGACTAATTGCATCATCACTTCCAGGCTCACGTCATCCTCGGGCGTGACGAAGTGCACGCAATACGAACAGCGCCCGCAGCGCCGCACATCATAACCGGTGGCTTGACGCACTACCTGCCGCAGAGTGATTTGTTCGCCTGGCTCGGTTTGTTCAGACATCGTTTCTTACGCTTTACGTTTTACGCCTTACGATCTGATCATCGTCAACATCATCTTGAACTTTGTCAACGCTTTCACCGCATGCGGCTGATTGGCCGGCATGATGATGAGATCGCCGGCCTTGAGGTGATACGGCTGACCGGCGATCGAGATTTCGGTCTCGCCGTCCAACACTTGCGCCAGCGCATCATAGGGCACGGTATGCTCGCTGAGTTCCTGTCCCGCATCAAACGCAAACAACGTCACCGTGCCGGTCTTTTGATTGATCAAGGTACGGCTCACCACTGCGCCCTCTTGATAACCGACCAACTCCACAGTACGCAACACGTGTGCTGCTAAATCCTCAGCCATGTGACTCTCCCTTTCGCAGTCCGCGACGCTGCGCCTCTTCTCGCAAAGCGCGCAGCACCATCGGAATATCCAGTTGATTGGCACAGATGTGAGCGGCCTCGCGCAGTACCTCATCCGACCACACGGTATGGCACGTCAACACCCGCTCGTCATTGACCAGAATCCACTGCATCACCATCGACAGGCTGACATCGCCTGCGCCTTCGGTAATTTCTTCGCACAGCGCACAACTGCAACATCTGTTCACATCTTGCCCGGTTTGTGACAGCACGATCGAGCTCAATGAAGCTGCACGTGTTTTCATCGCGGCCTGACTCGTCATGACCATCAGCCCGTCGCCTTAAGTGCTCGCAACGCGCGGAGCGTGACCCATTTGTTGGGTTGCTTCTTGCGCCCGAAATCTCCCCAGGTCTTGCCGGTATAGTCATATTCCAGTAGCCAGCGCCCCTGATCGTCCTGTTTGTCGCGAACGAGCGCCACCGCATTGGCCAGTTGTCGATCGTGACCGTAGCCCAACGCAGCCAGGGCCTCTACGATCTGCAGCACATCGGTTACGTAGAAAACCGGAAAGCCAAACTTCCACCAGCTCTGGCTCGGCTTACTGCTATAGCCCGCAGGATACGCGGCTGTAGCCGGATCGACGCTTAAGAGAAACTCGGCGCCTTGCTTGATGGCACGTTTCATCAACGGCGTGCGCTGCTTGACCGGTACTTTGCTAAAAGCCAGCATGACCTTGACACCGCCCCACGCGCAGGGCAGCTTGTTATTTGGTCCGCAGGCAAACAACGGGCCGCATTTTCCGGCATAATAGCGCACGGCCGCCTGCTTATCAGTAACAGGCGCAATGCCTTCGCCGGTAACAGTGCGTGCCATCCAATCGAATGCCGTCGCTAGCTGTGGATCAGCGTAACCCAATTCGAGCAAGGCCCAGCAAAGATTCCCTTGCAAACAATCGGCCGTGCCTGACGGGGCACCCGAAGCCGTGATCTGCCCGCCCGCCGCTAAAGCATGATCGAGGAAATATGCGCAGGCTGGCTCAATACGTTTGTCTACCTCGATCGATGCGCCCAGCTGCGCCAGTGCGATCAGCGCCCAGACCGTCGATCGATACTTGGGATTGTAGCCAGGACCAGGCTCCACCCAAAAACCGGCCTTGTCCACCTCAGCCAAGATCGCCGCGATCGGTCCTTGCTGATGTGCCGCCTTGCGTGCAGCGCGCAATTCTCGATCGTCAGCAGCCAAATCCTTCAAGTCCCGCAGCGCCAGATAACGCACGCCTGGATCATCCTTCTCCAACAACCACGCTACCGAATCGCCTTTTAACTGTGTTTGCCACGACATGGATAACACCTCATCAGCAGAAACCGGGGTTCTCCATTCAGGGCGTAATGAAGTCTGGCATGTACCCACTTCGCTGCGCTACGGGGCGCTACGCGGAAACCCGGTTTCTTCAGTTGTCAATCCACTTACATTGTAGCAGGAACCAAGCACATTCAGAAGATGGCTTCCGTGCCGGGGACAAACACACGAATCGCGGCTTCACCCTTCAGCGGGCACTTGAATTCGCAGATGCCGCAGCCGATGCACTTGTCCCGATCGACATGCGGCACCTGCACGGCTGCGATCGATCCATCGGCCTGCGCGAAGTCACGCTTCTCCAGATAGATCGCTTTTTCCGGCAGCGGACACATCTCTTCGCAGACGATGCAATCCCGCTGATCCGCCCAGGCGATGCAGCGATTCTGATCAATGTAAGCCTTGCCGATCACCTGTGTGCGCTTATCGGCCAGGCTCAGCAACGGAATGGCCTGCACCGGACAGACTTGCCCGCACGAGTTACAGGAATAATCACAGTACCCCAAACGCGGAGCCAGCAGCGGGGTCCACAATCCCTCCAGCCCGGCTTGATTGAACGCCGGTTGCAAGCCATGCGTCGGACAAGCCCGCACACACTCGCCGCAGCGAATGCATTGGTCGAGCAGATCGTTTTCGATCACGCCCGGTGGCCGGATGAGATGATCGTTCACGCGTTGGCGCACCGCATCGACGCGGAACAACGCCACACCGCCGATCGCTAACGTTGCCGCTGCCAGGAACTGCCGCCGCGAGGGATCGTACGATTGACGCGATGCTAGCTTCAAGCGCGGTTGAAACTCGATCGTGCTGCGCGGACAAACGTCGAGGCATTCCAGACACAGCGTGCATTCGGCAGGATCGCTGGCATAGCGCTTGCTCGCATCGATCGTGCCGGTGGGGCACACCGTGGTACACAACGTGCAGCCTTTGCACTCTTCACTCACTTCACGGCGCAACAACGCCCCGCGACTGATCCAACCCAGCAAGCCGCCCAACGGACACAGATAGCGGCACCAGAAACGCGGCGCGATTAGATTCAGCGCGATGACGCCGACGAACACCGCGCCGAACAGCCACGCATCCCGATAATATTCCGGCTGACTTGGGAAGATCGCGGGCCGCAACCAGCCATCGACTGATGAGATCGGATCAGACAAGAAAGGCACGCGATACAATGTCATCTCGATCGCGGTTACGACTTGATCGGCGGCGGGCCACAGGCCGGTGGTGAAGGTACGGACAAAGATCGTCAACGGATCGAAGATCAGCAGTGTCAGATTGCCCAGTAGCGCCGCGATCAAAATCACGATCAACAAGCCATACTTCACTGAGCGCCACGAGTTCGGAACATTGGGCTGTTTGTCGCGCAGGGTTCGCTTGCGCAGCGGAATCAGATCGAGCACGGTGCCGAGCGGGCACAACCAGCCGCACCACGCGCGTCCGGCCATCACGGTCAGCAGCACGGTGAGCAGGACAACCGTCGAGCCGAGTAAAAACGATCGGCTGGAGAAAGCCTGCGCCAGCACCGCCAGCGGATCGAGCCGCATGATCAGGTTGACGACCTCCGGCGGCCAGCCTCCGCGCCGCGTCATGATCAGCAGCGCGATTACGATCAACAGCGCCGCGATCTGCACGATCTTGCGCGCCGTGATCCACCGTCCGATCGATCTACGCACCGACATTGATCTCCTCGATGCGCAGATTCTTCAAATCGCTGCGGCCCAGGCCCGCCGCCGCGCCCGCGGTGATGTACATCAATTCCTCGGGCTGCATGCCAAACAGGGTTGCCGCATAACTGTCGGCCGCCACGATATCGGGACTGGCGACAATCGTGTTTATCTGCTTCACGTCGTTCAGGTTGCCGCCCGTCGGACCGTTCGCCATCAACATGCGCACCGCATCGATGACGGTGAGCTGGGGTCGAATGTGACCCGCCAGATCGGCTAGATTCTGCCCCAGCGCGCCGTGAATGGCCTCGCGATCCTTGATCGTACCCATGAGGTTCTTCATGCCCAACGTCAAGCGTGCCAGACCGTGATCCTTGGCAATCGGCACATCGATCACCACATCGGCCTTGAGGATGTCGTCGTAGATCGCGGTCTGCTTCAATGTCTTGGCATTCGGAATGTCGGTGGGCATGAACTTCATGCGGGACATCACCACCATCTCGCCGCCCGCCGCTTTCACCTGCTCGGCGATGCCGCTAATTTCATACGCTTCTTCAGCGGTTCCCCCAAAGGGATTATCCATCACGCGCACACTGCGCGCGCCCGCTTCAAAACACAACTTCACCACCGCGCCCACCACCCACGGATTCGTCGTCGCGGCATATTCATATGAATGATAGGCCACGCAGATGTTGGGCTTGATGATTACGCTGGCATCGCGCGGGACAAAGCGTTCCATGCCACCCAGCGCGGCGATGGCGCGCCGCACCATCGCCTCCGGCTCACCCGAGCGCGCCACCACGAGATCAGGCGCGATCGCCGGAGTTGCAGTAGGAGACGAAGTGTCGGGTGCTTGAGTCACAGCCGGCGCAACGGTCTGCGCCACGGTCGGTGGCAGCGCAGTGGGAGGCACTGCGGTGGATGGAATAGACGAGGGGCCACTCGGTGGTGGTGTGGGCGTGTCATTCACGCCGCACGCCGTCAGAAATTGATTGAGCGTCACTGCGCCTAATCCCGCCGCCGCACCGCGCAGAAACCGTCGTCGATTGATGGGAGTTGTCATGTGAGCCTATTCCTTTCCGTTCAGAATTCCTCAGCCAATTAAAAGCGGGTCATTCGGCTTCAGCGGGAATTGGTCAATTTAGAAACCGGGTTTCTCCATGCTAAACGTTCAATTCCATTTGGAATCGCTGCGCGGAAACCCGGTTTCTTTTTCCCGTTTAACCCGGAAGAGCCTTAAAAGCTAAACCTTGACGCGCGTGACCAACGCTTCCAGATACCGCGACTTGACCTGCTGAGTCGCCAGCGCCTGCTTGATCGGCGGCAAACGCAGAATCACGCCGAGGATTGCACCCATCATCCGGTGGCTCACCAGGGCCTGGTTGTCGAAGATCAAGTCTTGCAAGTCCCCGCGCTCGATCGCCATCACGACAAAGCGATGCGTCGAATTCAACGGCGTGATGATGCGTTCGGGGCGCGCCTCCAGCAACAGTCCCTGGGTCGGGCAGACGCGCACACAGATGCCGCAGCCCAGACAGACGTCTTCATCAAGTTTGGCCTTGCGCTTGTTGGGATGGCGCGGATCGTTGGCCGAGACCAGCGTCATCGCTTCCACAGGACAGATGTTGACGCATTTGCCGCAGCCGTTGCAGACCTCGCTGACGATGCGCGGCTGAAAGTTGGAGGAATGAATCGGCATTTGCGCGCCATACTTGCGCAGGCCGATCAGGGCTTCACAGCAGCAGCCGCAGCAATTGCAGATGAACGCCACCCCCTCACGCACGTTGTCACCGAATTGCACCAAGTTCAGATCGTAAGCTTTTTGCAGAAGATCGCGGCCTTCTACCTGATCGACACGGCGGGCATACCCGTGGCGGATCAGCGAATCGGCCGTACCGCCGAAGGTCATGCAGATATCGAGCGGCTTGTCACACGCTTGATCGATGTGCTGCTTCTTGTGGCGGCAGTAGCACAGGCTGATGCCCATGTGATCGGCGGTGCGGATCACTTCGCTGGCGCGTTCGTAGTCAAGGATTTGTAGCGAGTTGACCAGCGTGGAATTGCTTTGCGCAATCGCCGGTTCATTGACGAAGATACGGCCCAGGATCGTTTCGCCATCGAGCAGCAGGGCGCGCATGAAGTCTTCTTCGACGGTGATGTATTGGTAGAACAACTCGCTCAGCAATTTTTGATCGATGTCGCCGCGCACGCGCATCATGGAGAATTCAAAGAAGCCCGCCATGGGCGGCGGCAAAACGTAGATTGTGTCGCCATTATGCGTAGGCATATCCAGCAAGATTGCACGCGAGGCCAAGCCCTCCAAGACCTTGCGCGCCTCTGTCTCGTCGATCTTCCAGATAGCCGCAGCCTTTTTCGCGTTGAAGGGCTTGACCGGCAATTGCGAAACGAGCGCCGCCTCGCGCTCACTGAACAGCAGCGCCAGAATCTTGAACAGCAGATCGCTCGGTGGTGCGCCCTGCGGGAAGCGGTTCAACCGATCGGAAAGTTGAGCATACGCGGATTTTGAGGTGAGATGTGCCATATGCGTCTCCACGCGTCATTGCGAGCGCTTTCGCCCGGCGCGCCTCCGCCGCTTTGCGGCGGGTAAGGCGTCAGCGAAGCAATCTTTCACCTGGTCAGCAGGAGATTGCTTCGTCGCCAACTGCGCTCCTCGCAATGACGCTATCACTTCCACAACTCTTTCATGAACTTCAACTTCTCCACATCGTGATACCCCTGCCCACCTTCGTGATGATTGAACTCATACACTTTGATCTGTTTCGGCCCGGCATAGTGATTGTAAGCAGCAAACACGGTGCGCGGCGGACAGACCTCATCCATTAAACCCGCCGAGAACAACGCGGAACATTGAGCGCGCGCCGCAAAGTTGAGGCCGTCAAAGTAGGACAGCGTGTTGAACACCGTTTCGATCTTGGTGCGATGCGTCTTGCAATAGCGGCCGATTTCATTGTACGGATCAGAATCGACAATCTCCAACGCCGATCGATACGCACACAAAAACGGCACGTCCGGCATGGCTCCAGCCAGATCGGGGACGAGGCCCGCGACGGCCAATGTAATGCCGCCGCCTTGACTGCCGCCCGTCACCACGATGCGCTGTGGATCGACGGCCGGATGCGATCGAGCTGCCTCAATCGCGCGCACCGCATCAGTGAACACGCGGCGATAATAGTACGTCTGCGGATCGAGAATGCCGCGCGTCATGAAGCCGGGAAATTGCGGACTCGATCCAGCGGGTTCCCGATCGGGCGTGTCACCCGATCGCCATGAGCTGCCCTGCCCGCGCGTATCCATCACAAAGTGCGCGTATCCGGCACTCGCCCATAACAGCCACTCATGCGGCAGCCCGCGCCCGCCGCCATAGCCGATAAACTCCACGATGCACGGCAGGGTCGCCGGGCGCGATCGGGGCAGGAAGAACCAGCCCTTGATCGGCTGGCCGTCATAGCCGTTGAACGTGACATCGTACGCCTCGATCAACGCCAATCCGGCATCGATCGGTTCGAACTTCGCGCAGAGCGGAAATGATCGGGCTTCCTGCAACGTCTGCTGCCAGAATGAATCAAAGTCGGCAGGTTCGTTGCGCGGAGGAAGATAGGTTTGTAGTTGCTCAAGGGGAAGATCAAAAAACATGATGGCTCCGGTTCAAGAAACCGGGTTTCTTCACCCAGAGTTATCATCGGCCAGAATGAAGAAACCCGGTTTCTACTTATCGTGTTGCGTGGTGCGTGAGATTTACAATGGAATTGCTAACAACCGTTCGAGTTCGGCCTTCGACTGCTGCGCGATCACGGCGTGCTGGCTTTGTCCGTGCGCGTCCATCGTCACGACGGCGGGAAAATCTTTGACCTCGATGACCCACATCGCTTCCGGCACGCCGAACGAGAGTTTATAGACGCCCACGACTTTCACGACGGTCTGCGCGATGAGTGAGGCCGCGCCGCCAATGGCATGCAGATACACGCCCGGCGCATCCGTGCAACCCTGCAACGTCTTAGGGCCCATGCCGCCCTTGCCGATGACGGCTTTCACGTTGAAGTGGCGCATGACATCGGCCTGATACGGCTCTTCGCGGATGCTGGTCGTCGGGCCGGCCGCCACGAAGCGATATTCTTTCGTATCAAGCCCGGCCACCACCGGCCCGCAGTGATAGATCGCGCCGCCGTTGAGCAGCGGCTTGATCGCTTCGTACACTTCGAGATCGTCGCCCTGTGGCTGGCGCGTCTTCTTGATGAAGGTGTCGTTCATCCATTTATGCACGGCATCGCGTCCCAGCATCATCACGCCGGACAGCGCGACTGGATCGCCTGTGTGCAGATCGAGAATGGCTTCATTGTTGATGGGTAGAGTTAGTGTTTTCATAGGTTCCTCAAATACGTCATTGTGAGCGTCCTGAGCGGAGCGCCAGCGAAGTCGAAGGACACGAAGCAATCTCGCATTTAGTCAGTAGAAGATTGCTTCGTCGCCTGCTTCGACTGCGCGGCACAAAACGCCGCTCCGCTCAGCATGCTCCTCGCAATGACGGGCTATTCGTATCTTACTTCCTCGCCGCGCACGATCATCTTGCGATGGCGATGCGCCCAGCACATATACGACACGGACACGAAGAAGCTGGCCGGCAAACGATGCCTGCCCGTCATCTTCGTCGCCAGCACCGTCGTCTTGCCGCCAAAGCCCATCGGGCCGATGCCGAGTTGGTTGGATTCGTCGGTCAGGCGCTGTTCGAGTTTCGCCAATTCCGGATTGGCGTTCTCGTCTTCCATCGGGCGGAACAACACTTCCTTCGAGGCGTAATACGACGAGCCGCGATCGCCGCCAATCGCCACACCGAGGATGCCCGGCGCGCAGCCCTGCCCCTGCGCTTTCTGCACCGCATCGAGCACGACTTTGCGCACACCGGCCAGATCACGTCCCGCGCCGAGTTGAGTGTTGGGCAGCGAATATTGCGCGCCCACATTTTCGCAGCCGCCGCCCTTCAACATCAATTCAACGGTCAGCTCATCGCCCTCAACTTCTTCAAAGTGGATCGTCGGGAAAGCGTCGTCGCCCAGGTTGTTGCCGCTGTTCTTGTCGGTAAGTGAATCGACGGCATTGGGACGCAAATACGATTTCTGGGTCGCTTCCACGACGGCGCTGCGAATCTGTTCGCGCAGCTGGCGCGTGCTCCAGCCTTCGGGATAGTGCACGTAAAAGATGGGCGTGCCGGTATCCTGGCAGATCGGGGTAGAGTTCTGGCGCGACAATTCGACGTTGTCGAGGATCGTGATCAGCGCGCTCTGCGCCGCCGATCCTTTTTCTTCCCGATCGCGCGCCTGCACCAACGTCTGTTGCACATCGGAAGACAGGTTGGTCGAGGTGAAACGGATCAGTTCGACTACTTCGGGTGTGAGGTCTCGCATAGATTTGTCTCCATTCGAAAGGTAGGTTACGTGTTACATGAGTTTCATTTGCTGCCCAACGTCAACAACGAGCCAACGCCGGGGCCGGTCGCAGCATAAAGTGTATCGTTGTTGACCCAGTCAAGGCCCTGCAGCGGCGACTCTGCATTAGCGCCCAAAATGCCCGCTTGAGTGAGGACCGTATGTTCGGCCCCGCCTGGCACGTCGCGGATGACCAGGTTCACCTGTTTATCCGGGGTTCGATAGACATAGGCCATCTTTGAACCGTCCGGTGAGAAACGGGCGTTCAACGGACCTATAAACTCTCCGGCAGGCTTAAGCGGCTCAAGCTGACCGTTGCTCAGATCGAGCAGCGCGAAGTAAGACACGTTGGGGTTAGTCGCATACTGCATGGCAGCGGTATACCAGATCAAGGCGCGATCGCCTTTAGCCGATACATCCGCCAGGATAGGTGCGCCCAATTGTTGATCGAATGCGAGCAACTGTCTGGCGTTTTGACCATTGCTATCGGCTATCCACACACCGTTGGTCGGCTCAGATTGTTTCGGGTGATTGATGGTATAAACGATCTTGCCGTTGCTCAGCCAGCGCGGACCATACCACACACCCAATGGTCCCTGGCCCGCCGCCTCGATGATTTTCTCCGGCGTTCCGCCATTCACCGAGATGCGGTAGAGTGTGGTCGAGGCGTTAGCTCGATCGCTGCGTGAAAAGATTAACGTTTGCCCGTCCGGCGACCAGCCCGGCATCGTGTCCAGCAAGGCGACCGAATCTTTGGGCAGTTTGAGAAAGCTGCCGGACACATTGTCGGGGGTGAGATCAGTTAGCTGGCCGCTCTCGACCTCTAGCGCCCAAATGTCGCTCTCCACCATGAGGCGTGGCAGGTCTTCGGTGAAGACAACGCGCTTGCTGTCCGGTGACCATTCAAACGATCGCACATCGAGCGAGCCGGTCGTCACTGCGGCGCATTGCTGGTCGGCCAGCGTGTCGACCGCGATGATGCACGCCGACTTATCTCTGATAGCCGCCAACCACTTGCCGTCAGGCGAGAGCGTGATGATGCGCGTCTTGTCGATCTTAAGGTCGCGCTGAGCTGTGACTTTCAGATCGGCGGCCGCCTTCGAGGCCGAGGGCGGCGCGGGGACGGACGCAGCGCCGCCACAGGCGGCCAAAAGCAGGGCGATCAACAACGAGCAGTAGACGACGCGAAGTGGAGGGTTCATGCTCGCGCCAGATCCATGGCCGGTTGATGATGCAAGTTCTTCGCTGCGATAAAACTGAGGCCGTGTTCCGTCAAGGCGCGCGCCGTGCGATTCACGGCATTGTGCTTCTCCAGGTGATTGCGCTCCAGCAGCGGCATCGATCCGCTCTCGATCACTTCATCCTTCGCGCGGAAATAATCGAGAATATCCGACGGATGCTCGAGCGTCAGCTCGACGTCGGGATCGCCGCCTTCGTGTTTGGCGGAGATATTCGCTACGTGCCCGGCCAACTCGATCAGTTCATCGCGCCGCAGGTACGGCTGCCGCACGATCGATTTCCACGTCTCGGTGATGTGATGCTCGAAGCGCACGACGCTCTCAAAGTCCAACTCGCGACGCACTTCGGCGCATAACTCGATGGTCTGGCGGTTGACCGAGTTGCTAAAGTTGAAGCCGATGAGGGGCGAAGTCCCATCGGGCCGTGAGAACAACTTCGCGCCGATCAACGTCCACAATACGGCGAACGGATTATCGTTGCCCATGTACACCGAGATCTTGAACTCGATATCGATGCCCAGTTTGTAGAGCAGATAACCCACCAACACAGTGCCGGGATTGATGTTGAGCACCTGCCGCGTCCCATAGGTTGTGTAGTAATACAACAATTCGTCCGCCCATTTCAGCGGATAGTCATTCGGTTCGCCGACACCGCCAAAGTAGCCGGTGATCGTCGCCGGCCCGTTGAGATGGATGTTGGAACCATCCGTACCTTTGGTATCCAACGTCTCCACGTAACTCGCGCCCACGATCTGCATCGCGGCCGCGATCGCCAGCATGTCGCCATTGTCCGCCTCCGACTCTTTCATGTTGCGCACGCGGATGTAACGGCCCGGCATCAACTCTTGGTGGGCGATGGCCTGCTTTGCTTCGACCATCAGCCACGGAAAATATTGCAACGCGCTGATCTCCAGTGTTACCGCAAAGTCGTCGGCAAATTTCAGCGTGTCCGCTTTCGGCCCCAACACCTTGCGGCGATACCCGGCCTCGCTGATAAACGCGCCCTTGTCGCGCTGTTCGATCAGCCAATCGAGATCGGCGCGGTACGGCGATTTGATCTCGTCCAGCCGCCGCAGCAGGTTAGGCAAAGCCCGCGCTTCTTCGGCCTTCCGATTGATCTCCTCCGGCCCGCCGTACTTCTTCACCACTTCCAACAGATCACTAATAATCTTAGTATCGGGATTCAACAACAGCGTGTTAATCGCCGTGAGATTCTCGATCGGGATGAGCAAGCGGTCACGCAAGTTTTCAGTCATGATTTATCTCCCTGAATAACGAGTGATGAGTAAAACACATCTTACTCGTTACTGGTTACTCGTTAGCTCACCAGCTTCTCGAGTTCGGCCAGTTGATCGTCTTTGATGCCAAACCAATTCTCGGGCTGCGGAAAAGACTTGTCGGTCACTTCGGCCACGTACTGCTTCAAGCCGTTGAGGATCACCTCGCCGGCATTGCCATAGACCTTGGCCATCTTGGGCGTGAAGCGCGGATAGAGGCCGAACATGTCGTGGAAGATCAGCAGTTGACCGTGCGCGTGCGGCCCGGAGCCGAGAGAGATAATCGGGATGTGAGCGCGCTCCGTGATGATCTGCTGCACGCGATCGGGGATCATCTCGAACAAGATCGAGAACGCGCCGGCCTCTTCCAGAATCCTGGCATCCTCGACGATGCGCGCGGCCTGATCGGCGCCCTTGCCCTGCACCTTGAAGCCGCCCAGCGCCGAGACACTCTGCGGTGTCAGGCCGAGGTGGCCCATGACCGGAATGCCCGCATCGGCGATGGCTTTGAGGCGCGAGGCCATCTGCCGCCCGCCTTCCAGCTTCACGGAATCGCAGCCGGTCTCGGCCATGAAGCGACCCGCATTGCGCACGGCCGTCTCATCGGAGGGTTGATAACTCATGTACGGCATGTCGCCGATCAACCAGCTGGTCGGCGAGCCGCGCCGCACGGCGGCCGTGTGGCGCATCATGTCGTCCATCGTCACGGGCAGCGTGCCGTCGTAGCCCAGCATCGTCATGCCCAGCGAGTCGCCGGTGAGCACCATGTCGATGCCGGCCTTCTCGACGAGATAGGCCATCGCGTAATCGTAACAGGTGATCATCGTGATGGGGACACCGTCGGTCATCTTCTTGAACAGATCGGGCAGCGTCATCTTCTTGCGGTCAGCCATGCTACTCTCCTGGTATTATGGATTTTGGGTGGCCTGTGCTTTCGTCACCCAATGTGCGATAGAGTAAGAGTGCCCCACTGTTAAGCGAGGCTGGCTCTCATTGAACACGGAGAGACGCACACACCTTGTTTCCTGCGCTAGCCTCG
>JBGSPW010000023.1:0-45928 GCA_041738395.1 Thermoflexales bacterium | reverse complement strand
GGCGATGTACTGGTCTTCGATCAGCGGCAAGTGACGTGCGACGCGCAGCGGGTACGCATCAGTTGGGAAGTGGTGGGCGGAGCCATGCGGAGCCGTCGTGCCTCGCACGGCGGACTTTTGATTTTTGAGGCCACACAGGATCAATTGGACGGAGTGATCACGCTGATCATTCGCGTTGAGGATTACACCACGCGCTTGATCGATCTCTTCGGGCGACGCCTGGGGGAGATCGTCTATCACGCCACGCAGGGCCTGTCGCACAAAACGCTGACGCTGCGTTTCTTGCGCGAGCAGGCGTGGCAGTTGACCGGGGCGTGATTGCCGCGACAGCGTGAATTTACCCGTGAGCGTCATTGCGAGGAGCGTCTTGTGCGACGAAGCAATCTCGTTGTAGCGCGCGAGAGATTGCTTCGCCGCTCCGCGGCTCGCAATGACGAATCTAGCGTTGTCGAGTTACGCGCGAATGGTCTTGGGGCGCGGTTCCTGCATGGCGAGGCGAATGGCTTCGCGGATGGGCATCCGATCGAACGGCAGCAACCCAAGGATCGCGTGGTCGTGACAGATCATCTCGTTCTTCAAGCCATCCACTAGCGGCCGCGCCAACTCAGCGGATACCGGCGTAACGAGGTTGATCCAGTACGAGGACAGCCGCGGCGTCAAGACAGGCACGCCGATAATGAGCCGCTTCAAGCCGCGCAGTTGGGCATAGATGCCAATGAGTTGTCGATACGTCACAATGTCGGGCCCGCCGATATCGAAGCGGCGTCCCGCCGTGTGTTCATCGAGCAGACAACCCGCCAGATACGCCACCGCATCCAGCGCGGCAATCGGTTGACTGCGCGTTTCCAGCCACTTCGGCGCGATCATCACCGGCAAGCGATCGGTAAGATAGCGCAGCATCTCAAACGACGATCCCCCCGCCCCGATAATCAACGCGGCGCGCAACGTGGTCAAGGCCGGCTGGCCCGTCCCCAGCACCTCGCCCACTTCCTTGCGGCTGAGGAGATGCTTCGACAATGCATCATTGTCATCACCCAGCCCGCCCAGATAGATGATGCGCTTCACGCCCTGCTCGCCCGCGGCTTCGACAAAATTCTGCGCCCCCAATCGATCGCGTTCTTCAAACGACAGGCCGGTGCCGCGCGTATCTTTGCTCATCGAATGGACAAAGTAATACGCCGCATCCACCTCGTGCAAGGCGGCGGACAACGAGGCCCGATCGAGCACGTCGCCTCGTGCGACCTCGACGCCCGTTGGGGCTTGATAACGATCGGGGTTGCGCGTCAAGGCGCGCACCGTCAAGCCCTGCGCGATCAAAGCAGGGATCAATCGTGAACCGATGAAGCCGGTAGCGCCTGTAACGAGCACACGCATATCAACACTCTCCAATTGCCAGATGTTTGAAGTCTATCACATCCTGCAGCACGCCGGCTGGCGCGGGGGACACGTGAAAGCCCTTCTTCTCCACAACAAAAAAAACGGCCGCTGGCAAATCATCGCCGGCGGCTGAGGTATTTTCTGCTTGCGTGTGCGCTATAGGGCCAATACCGCGGCCGGGAACCAGCACACAAATGTGGCCCCCTGCCCGGGCTGAC
The DNA here is from genome assembly GCA_041738395.1 of Thermoflexales bacterium. Classification (GTDB taxonomy): domain Bacteria; phylum Chloroflexota; class Anaerolineae; order Fen-1058; family Fen-1058; genus Fen-1058. Next base: position 44,333 of record JBGSPW010000023.1, on the reverse strand, counting down.
TATCCACCGTGATGCGCCCATGCAGGCGCTCCATGAATTCCTTGCAAAAGGCCAGTCCCAGCCCCGTCCCGGCTGTCTTATAATCACGAGCGGCCGCGCCTCGATAGAACCGCGTGAAGATGTGCTGGCGCTCTTCCGGCAGGATACCGGGGCCGGTATCCGTCACAGCAAACGTGATCCACTCGCCGTCGGCGTCCGCGCGGCGCGCCGTGGAGACGGTGACCTGACCAGCAGCTGACGTGTAGTTGATGGCGTTCGCCAGCAAGTGAAACAACACCTGGACGATCAGCTTGCCATCCGATTGGAACACCGGCAGAGAGAGATCCGGCGCGCACGTCAGCGTCAAACCGCGCGCGTGGGCTAGCTCCGCCCGATCGGTTACCAGGTCCACCGCCAGCTGATTGAGATCAACGGGCATCAGGCGCAGCGGCTCCGGATCGTAACCCAGCTGCGACACATTCAGCAGGTCTTCGATGAGCTGCTGCAGGCGCGCCGTTTCACGCCGCAGGGTTTTGACGTAGGCGTTCACTTTATCGGGGCCGGCGGTTTCCAGGAGCTGCCCGTAAATCGTGATGTTCGTCATGGGCGTGCGAAGTTCGTGGCTGATGCGCGCGATAAACTCATCTTTCAGCCGATCGAGTTCGGTCAACTGCGCATTGGCTTCGGTCAACTCGCGGGTGCGCTCGGCGACGCGCTGCTCCAACTCGGCCGCATAATGTCTGACCTGATCGTGCAGGCGCGCATTCTCGATCGCAATCGCGGCCTGATCGGCGAACAGGCTGACCAGTTTAATCTGATCGGCGGTGAATGATCCGACGGATCGATCGTCGGCGATGTTGAGCACACCGATCACGCGCTGATTCAATTTCAACGGCACGGCCAACGCCCGATGAATGGCACTGTCAGCAAACACGTCGGACCGCCCCGGCCACTGCCGAAAATCGGATACCATCACAGGCTGCCCCTGCGCGGCAGCCCGCCCCGATAAGCTCTCGCCCCAGCGCAGCACCGCCCCCTGAAAATCCTCAGCACCAAACTGGCTGACGGCCAGTTCCAGCACCTGTTCTTCCGGGCGCACCAGATAAATGCCGCCCAGGTTCGCATCCAGCAGGCGGGCGGCCCGCTGCACGATAGCGGGCAACAGCGTGGACATGTCGGGCTGGGCATTGATCTCCAGCGAGGTGTCATACAGCGCCGACATGATCTGGGCATGCCGGGCCTGCGCTTCTTCAACCTGTTTGCGTTCAGTCACATCCCAGAAAATGATCTGCACTCCCGTGATCTGCCCGTTGATGTCACGGATGGGAATCTTCACGGCCTGCACGTAAGTGATTGGCCCGCCTAGATTTTGATGGACTTCGACCGCCTCATAAATCTGGCCGCTCGCCATCACCCTGGCATCGTCGCGGCGATATTGCTCGGCCAATTCCGGCGGATGTATGTAGTAGTCAGTCTGGCCCAGGATGTCGGCCAGCGGCTTGTTGATGGCGGCGAGGAAATTTCGATTAGCAAATGTAAACCGGCCGGCCAGATCCTTGCGACAAATAGACTGCGGCAAGACATCCACCAGCGATTGATACAGCGCCTCGCTGGAATGCAGCGCCAGCGCCGCGCGCTTGCGCTCGATGGAATAGCGAATGGCGCGGATCAGCAGCGGACGATCAAGCGCGCTGCGGGCGAAGTAATCCTGGGCGCCATCCCGCACCGCCTGCACCGCCAGCACCTCATCTTCCAGACTGCTCAGCACGATGATGGGCAGGTGCGGCGCGTAGCGCAAGATAGCCTGGCACGTCGCCAGGCCGCGGCTATCCGGCAGAGCTAGATCGAGCAGCAGGGCATCGATCGGACGGGCCGCATCAGCCAGACGCTCCATGGCTGGCGCCAACCGATCAACCCACTCAACCTGAAAGACCGCGCCGGGCGTCTCGCGCAACAGCTCACCCAGAACGCGGGCCTCATCCGGATCGTGTTCGACCAGCAAAACGTGAATCAATTCCACTGCCATCGCCCCACCTGCTTAACGCCTCGTCGAAATCGAAGCCTTCGTAACAACGGCGTTAGTGTACTACAACTCAGTGAAAAATTCACGGTCGATGAGGTTCTACCCGAATTGCCCACAATGCTTTATAATAGAGCTGTAGACCGAGCAACACCTGCACCTCGGCCAGCCAATGGGCCGAGGTGTGTTTTTGTCTAGTACCCGTTGTCGCAAGAGGACGGGCCAGTATAAGAAGAGACGGAGAATACATGACTACAGTTCGTAACGATATTCGCAACATTGCCATCATCGCCCACGTCGATCACGGCAAAACTACGCTGGTCGATGGGATGCTGCAGCAAAGCCACATCTTCCGCGACAATCAGGTGATGATTGAGCGCGTGATGGACAGCAATGATCTGGAGCGCGAGCGCGGCATCACCATTCTGGCCAAGAACACGGCCGTCGTCTACAAGGGCTACAAGATCAACATCGTCGACACGCCGGGCCACGCCGACTTCGGCGGCGAGGTGGAACGCGTGATGAACATGGTCGACGGCGTGCTGCTGCTGGTCGACGCGGTGGACGGCCCGATGCCGCAGACGCGCTTCGTCCTTCGGAAAGCCCTGGAGATGGGGCACAAAGCGATCGTGGTGGTGAACAAAGTCGATCGGCCGAATGCGCGCATCAACCACGTCGTCAACGCCACGTTCGATCTTTTCATCGATCTGGGCGCCACCGATGATCAGTCCGAATTCCCGATCGTGTATACCAACGCCGTCCTGGGCACCGCCACGCTCAACCCGGAAGATGAAGGCGTCGACTTGCAACCGCTGTTCGATAAGATCGTCAACTATTTGCCGGCGCCCGTCATCGAGCCGGATGCTCCCACGCAGCTGCTGATCAGCACGCTGGCTTACGACGACTATAAGGGCCGCATCGCCATCGGGCGGTTGGTGGCCGGGCAGGTGCGCCGCGCGCAAGAAGTGGTGCGCATCGCCGTCGACGGCGTGCAGTCGCCGGGCAAGATCGCGCAGGTGTTCGTGCACCAAGGCTTGCAGCGCATCGAAGTGGAAGAAGCGGACGCGGGCGAAATTGTGGCCGTAACCGGCCTGCCGGAAATCTTCATCGGCGAAACCATTGCTGATCCGATCAACCCCAAGGCCCTGCCGCCCATTCGCGTGGAAGAGCCGACGGTGCGTATGACGTTCGGCGTCAACACCAGTCCGCTCAGCGGCAAGGAAGGCACGTGGAGCACGTCGCGCAAGCTGCGTGAGCGCCTGTTTAAGGAACTGGAATCCAACGTGTCGCTGCGCGTGCAAGAGACGGACCAGCCCGATACGTTCATCGTCTCCGGGCGCGGCGAATTGCACCTGGCGATTTTGATCGAAACGATGCGGCGCGAAGGCTACGAATTTGAAGTAGCCCGCCCCGAAGTAATCTTCCGCGAAAAAGACGGCCAGACACTGGAACCGTTTGAAGATGTGTACGTCGAAGTGGCCGAGCCGTATTTGGGCGCCATTGTGGAACAGATCGGCGCGCGGCGCGGTTTGATGATCAACATGCGGCATGGCGATGGCGGCATCGTGCATTTGCAATATAAAGTTCCCACGCGCGGCCTGCTGGGCTTCCGATCGGACTTCTTGACTTTAACGCGCGGCACCGGCATCATGCACGCGCTGTTCCTGGGCTATGAGCCCATGGCCGGCGAGATCAATACCCGCGAGCACGGTTCGCTGGTGGCGTTCGAACCGGGCCTCACCACAGGCTTCGGCTTGAAGAACGCCGAAGAGCGCGGCTCGTTGTTCGTGCCCGCCGGTGTCGATGTGTACGAAGGCATGGTCGTAGGCCAGCACATCCGCGACACCGATCTGACTGTAAATGTATGCAAAAAGAAGCACTTGACCAACATGCGCTCATCGTCAGCCGACATCGCGGTGCGCCTGACGCCGCCGCGCAACATGAGCCTGGACGATTGCATCGAATATCTAGGCGTGGATGAATTGTTGGAAGTCACGCCGCAAAACCTGCGTATTCGCAAGCGCATGCTGAATACCGAAGAGCGGCGCAAATCGGCGCGACGTGAAGACAAGGAAGCCGAAGAGCTGGCGGCGAGGTAACATCATGAAGAAGCAATACGCTATTTTGTTGGTGGTGGTCGTCGTGGTCATTGGCGTCATCGTGCTGGGTGGTCTTGGTGCTCCGGCGCGTCAAAACCCGGCTGGCCCGGCGCCCGCAAATGCGACTCCGACACCAACCCAGTTGGCGCGGGTTATCCTGGCCACACCGGAGAAAATCAACGTCGAAGTCGGGCCGGACGAGCCGCAGATTTTCATGCTGGAACCGGAAGACGGCGCTCAAATTGACAGTCCCTTCTACCTGCGTATCGGTACATCCAATCTCAAAATTCCTCTGGTAAGCGCGATCGTTCACGTCAACATCAACGCGCCCTGCCTTGCGGCGGGAGAAACGATTCCGGAAGACGAACAGCATGTCAGTTTTCCGGTGGGCCACTGGGGCGAACCGAACTTTGCCCTGCCAGAGGGCAAGTTTCGCCTGTGCCTGCAAGTCTCAAACTCGCAGCATATCGCACTGGCAGGGCCAGGGCTGACCCGCATCATTGACGTCGAAATTCTCCCTGCGATCGTACCGAACGATTAGACTCGAAATTGTTCGCCGAGCGCAGCGAGTGCAGCGGCAAACAGGTAGCGCCTGACACCGCCCGCTCCCAATGCGGGCGGTTTGCTTTTTTTCCGACCGAGCTTGCGCGCTAACGCGTAACGCGACCCCACGGGCAGGAGGTTCAGCATGCAGTTACTCATCATCGGCGGCACACGCTTTGCCGGACGACATCTGGTTGAAGCGGCCCTGGCGCGCGGTCATACCCTCACGCTATTCAATCGCGGTCAATCCAATCCCGAACTCTTTCCGCAGGTCGAACAACTACACGGCGATCGGACGGAAGACCTAACGCTATTGCAGGGGCGCACCTGGGACGCGGTGATCGATACGAGCGGGTACGTGCCGCGCCATGTGCGGCGATCAGCAGAAGCGTTGGTCGGCCAGACCGATCGCTATGTTTTCATCTCGACGGTGTCCGTCTACGCCGAGAACAATCCGCGCGGCATGGACGAGACCGCGCCGTTAGCCACGCTCACCGATGAGACCGTGGAGGAAATAACGGGCGAGACCTATGGCGGCCTGAAGGTTTTGTGCGAACAGGCCGTCGAGCAAGCGCTGCCCGATCGGGCCTTGATCATCCGTCCGGGTTTGATCGTCGGGCCGCACGATCCCACCGATCGATTTACGTATTGGCCGTATCGCATCGCGCAGGGCGGAGAAGTGCTCGCACCCGGCAATCCTGATCAGCCGCAGCAAATCATCGATGTGCGCGACATGGCGGAATGGATTGTGAAGATGGTGGATGCGAAGCACACGGGCATTTTCAACGCCGTCGGGCCGGAGCAGTTACTGACGACGCGCCGCATGCTGGAGGCGTGTGTGGCGGTGTGCAATCCACAGGCGCGATTGACATGGGTCAGCGAATCATTCTTGCTCGAGCACAAGGTTGAACCGTGGAGTGAGATGCCCGTGTGGGTGCCGGAAAAAGACAGCGCCTTCGATACCTGCAGCAATGCGCGGGCCATTGCGGCAGGAATAAAGTTCAGACCGATCGAAGACACGATCCGCGATACGCTGGCGTGGGCCAACACCCGCCCGAGCGATCACGCGTGGCGCGCGGGGATGAAGCCGGAGCGTGAAGCAGAGTTGCTGCAAAGTTGGCACGCCCGATGAACGCGGACTGCTACACTTGCCGCTCGCTTTCTGGTGAACGCCGCATCTCACCCGGCCCCACCATCTACGCAGGCCGCTACTGGCTGATCGAACACGCTTATCCCACCCGCCTGAAAGGCTGGTTGGTGATCGTCCTCAAGCGGCACGCCGCAGCGCTACACGAGATGACGCGTGAAGAATTTGTCGAATTGGGCGAACTGCAAGCGCTGGCTGTGAGACTGCTCCATGAATCACTCGACTCTGCCAAAGAATACACCGTCTGCTTTGCCGAAAAGGAGCACTTTCAGCACATTCACTTTCACATCGTCGCCATACCGCGCGACCTGCCGGACGAACTCAAAGGCACGAAGGTTTTCGCCATGATCAACGTCACGGAAGCGGAAGCGCTGCCGCGTGAAGAAATCAAAACATTCTGCGAAGAACTGAGGAGTCACTCTACATGGAACTCAAACTCTGCTTCATGGGCCTGGGCAGCGTAGGCCGCGAACTCATCAAGTTGATCGATCGCAAGCACGACGATGTGCAGGCGCAGTACGATCTGTCGTTCAAGATCGTCGGCATTGCGACGGGTAGGCACGGCATCTTGATCGAACCCGACGGCATCGATCACGCTGATGCGCTGGGGGGACAGTGGGAGGCCGATCAGATCGATCGGCGCGATCGGGCATGGCCGAGCACCGAAGAGAATCGCGCCAAGATGATTCGTGAATGCGGGGCTAACGCGCTCGTCGAGATGTCGCCGATCAATCGAGAGACGGGACGCCCAGCGTTGGATTATCTCGAACTGGCGTTGAATCTGGGGATGCACGCCATCAGCGCCAACAAAGGGCCGGTGGTCCACGGCTATCGTCACCTCAGCGCCCTGGCGAAGAAGCAAAACAAAGCGTTCTTATTTGAAGCGACGGTGATGGATGGCTTCCCGCTGCTCAATCTCTATCGCGAGTGCCTGCCCGCCACACGCGTGTTGAGTTTCCGCGGTGTACTGAACAGCACCACGAATCTGATCTTGACGTTGATGGAAGAGGGCAAGTCGTTCGAGGAAGCCGTGCAGCACGCACAGGACATTGGCATTGCCGAGACCGATCCCGGCAACGACATCGACGGTTGGGATGCCGCCGTGAAGGTGTGCGTGTTGAGCAACGTGCTGATGGGCGCAGATATTCGTCCGCAGGACGTGAATCGCACGGGCATTCGGGCCATCACACTGGGGATGATCAAAGAAGCGCAGCTGGCGCGCCGCAAGTGGCGGTTAGTGTGCACGGCGGAATGGGTGGAAGGACAATTGATGGCCAAGGTCGCGCCGGAAGAAGTGCCGGCGAATGATCCGCTCTTCCGTTTATACGGCACCACTAGCGCGATTCAAATCAAGACCGATACCCTGAATCAACTGACGCTGTTAGAAACCGCGCCCACACCCGCACAGACAGCGTTCGGTGTGCTGGCCGATCTGATCGCGGCGGCACGCGGGCATTTCTAACAAGTAACGAGTAATGAGTAATCCGCTTTTCACTCGTTACTTGTTATCGTTACCTCCTTCTCATCCACACCCACACGACGATCCACACCACCGCCACTTCGATCACTCCGCCGATCAACGACCAGATGACGTCCGATGTGGGCGACACTTGAACCGTGACCTGATCGCGCCATGCTTCCATGATGAAGTGAATAGAGATGGCATGCCGGCCGGGACTGAGGGCATTCCATAGCAGGCCGGATTGACCGATCAGCGAAATATTGGCGAACAAACACAGGGCTGCAAAGACCACGGCGATGATGATGGCCCGGCGGCGCGTCGGTTGACCGGACGCGATGAGCAAACTCAGACCGGAGTTCACCAGACCGATGCCCCACCCGAAGGCGAGCCACATGCCCCCAAATTGATCGAGATGATACGGGCCGATCAACACCCACAGCCCCGCGCCGACAATCACCATGGCGATCAGCAAGCCACTGCCCGCCGCTGCCCACCAGCCCAACACCTTACCGGCAAGATACATACCCTTCGTGACGGGCAGTCCATCCAGCACTTCGCGCGTACCCAGCTGGCGATCCCGCGCCATCACGTCGGCCGAGACGACGGGTAGTACCAATAATGCGATCAGGTAAATAGACATGGCCGCGTACATGATCGCATAACGGGTGGTCACATTGAGCGCGGCTTCCGTCGAAACGCCACCGGACGTGATCCACGTGCGTTGCACCTCGGCGGCGTTGCTCTGCCCGAACAACACGTACATGACCAGCGGCAAAGCGATCAGGCTCAGCATGACGCCCGTCAACATGCGCTGCCGCCATTGCAACACCAGCTCGTAGCGAATGATGCCGCCCAGTTGCGAGAAATGCATGGATACCCTTACTCCTTAGGCGTAAAGAAACCGGGTTTCTCCATCATTGCAGGAATGAAACGCTTATCGTGCACCCACTTTGCTACGGTGCGGGATGCTATGCAGAAACCCGGATTCTGGCTGACCTGACCAATCTAGATTTGCCTCGACCGCTCAATAACACCCGTTCTTCATCACGAATAAAGTACGTCACGACCAGCCGGATCAACCACAGGCCGATCAAGATCAAGAAGATGCGATTGGGCCAGTAGTCAGGCTGCTCGGGTTGCAGGTACAGGCCGATCGGCCACAGGAACGGCCACATCCCGATCAACTGCTCGCTCGCCAACATCAGACCGCTCCACAAAATGACGACGAGACCGATACTCATCATCGGTTGGCGTGTCATCAGCGTCAAACACAGGGCGATGCCGACCAGCACGAACAGCGGTGCGAGCCAGCGCGCGATCGCCACACTGAGGGGTTCACCCGTCAACCCCACGGCGATCGCACTACCGATCAACGCCACGCCTCCCTGCAAAACAAACAGCCACGCCAGGCGTTCCAGAATCGTCCAGGCCAAGGGACGCCGACAAGCTAACGTGACTTCCAGTCCCAGTTCATCTTCCGGAGAAAATAGAAATGCAGCTTGCACCGCCGCCAACAGCGGCATAATCGTCTCGACAACGCGTGGCACGCTTAACGGCGTCGCGCCCTGCGTTGGAAACGCCCCGGCCAGTCCGACAAACACCGCACTCGCCGCGACGGGCCACCAGCCCAACAAGCGCAGACTGATGCGCCACGACCACGCCCGCGGCTGACGCCTAAAGTTTTGTGCACCGCGCCAAGCCGACCAAGCCAGCACGCTCACTAACACCACCGACACCAGCGCGACCAATGGACGCGACAGAGCAGCCCGCAAACTAAAACCCGGATGACGCGTATTCTTCACGCAAGCGCTGGCAGGCGCACGCAGTGGATCATTCAAGAATGAGTAGACAATGCCGTTCGCGCAGGGATCGGCGCTGATCAAAGCGGCGTGTCCGGCTTCAGGCACCACGAACGCATAACCATGTTCGGATGCTGCCGCGATCGTTTCCGCGTAGCGCGGCGGCGAACCCGGATCGTACTCACCGCCGATGACCAGCAGCGGCACACGCGTCTGCAACGGCGTCGCATCACGTGCATCCACGCCGCGTCCCGGCCATTGAGCGCACAACGCCATGTTCGCCGCATTGGTCGCATTAGCCCACGGCGCTGTCGCATAACGCGCGTTCGAGTCCGCCATCTGCTGCGGCGTCACCTGGGCTAACCGCAGTTGGCACAGCACTGTCGTCTTCATGCCTTCGCTCAGCGGCCACTGCGGACGATACGCATCTTTCAACATCGCTTGCTGCGACTGCACGACCGACGTGACCTCACCGTCGCGCAGATCGTAAATCAACCCTGGCACCTGGCGCGGCTGGGTGTAAATAAGCACGCCGATCAGGCCAACGTGATCGATTGTGGTGGTGAACACTTCGTGCGTGAGCGGATCGGAATTCGCAAACACGATCGGTTGTCGCCGCACCCGATCGGTGAGCTGCGCGAAAACGGACGGCAAATCAGGATAAGTCGTGCGGCACACGAAGTCATTCGCGCAGTTGGCAAAGATCGTGTCGAGGTAATGCGTCAGACTGGCCGGCGCATCGGCCATGACGTATTCCCAGATCGGATAGGCCGAATCCAACACCGCACTGCGGATATGATCCGGATAGTCGCGCACGATCACCTGTGCCAGCATCGTGCCGTACGACACTCCGAAAAGATTGATCTGCTCGTACCCCAACGCGCGGCGGAGATCGTCCACGTCGGCCGCATTCTCTGTCGTGTTATACGCCGCCACATTCACGCCCGCGCCTTGCCAGCGATCGCGGCAGGCCAGATACGGCGCAAGACTTTCTTCCAGCGAGAACGGCTGTCCTTTTAGCTCGGCAATCTTCAACGCCTCAGTCTCAGGACACACCAGCGACGGTTGCGACCATCCCGCCCCGCGTTGATCGAAGAACACCACATCGCGCACGGACAACATTGGATCAAAACCGGAAAGCATATTCGGCAGTGCCGCCACCAACGCACCACCCGGCCCGCCGTTGAGAAAGAAGATCGGATCGGCCTGCGTCCGATCCGCGCGGCTGTGCACCAACGCCACACCGATCTTAATCGCCGGACTGCTCGGCTGCGATCGATCTTCCGGCACGCTCACAAAACCGCAGTCGATGCGATAACCGATCGGGACGGGGAACGGGCATTCCGCCTTCTCAAACGGCGGCACGATCTCTTGCGCCAGCGCTGCTTGCCGCCAGCACAATGCCACTATCACACTCAGCCCCACACCTATCAGTAGTTTTTTACTCATTGTTCATTGCACCGAGAAACCGGGGGTCTTCCATTCCAATGGAATTGAACGACTGTCATGGAGAAACCCGGTTTCTTTATCGATCGCATAGTCCGCGCAGCGGAGCGGGATTGATCATTGCTCATTGTTTTTCATCAACCACATATAGCCATCTTCCAGGCTCGGCTCAACGGGCGCGGCCGCATGACCTGTCGGTTCACCCAGCACGCGATACTGCACGGCATCCTGCAATTGCAGCGTCGAGACAATCGTCAGTCCGTTATTGGGCCGCTCGCCCGTGCGGTTGATCGTCCACACGTGCCCGCGTGCCCGCGCAATGAGATCACGCGGCGTGCCGCGAAACAACACGCGCCCGCGCGCGATAACGGCCAGATCGTTGCAACTCTGGCTGATGTCTTCGACGATGTGCGTGGACAAGATCACGGTGCGACGCGCCGCCATGTCCGACAACAAATTACGCAGGCGCACGCGCTCTTCAGGATCAAGCCCGGACGTTGGCTCGTCGACGATGAGCAGCTGCGGATCACCCAGCAACGCCTGCGCGATGCCCACCCGCCGTTTCATGCCGCCCGAATAAGTCTTCAACTGCCGATCGGCTTCATCGCTCAAGCGCACCTGCTGCAGCACCTCGGTCACTTGCTGCCGTCGCACCGATCGATCGGTGACGCCTTTCAGAATTGCGATGTAGTCCAGAAACTCACGCGCCGTGAGATTGGGATACAAGCCCAGTTCTTGCGGCAGGTAACCGAGCACCGCTTTCGTCGCCAGCTTGCCGTGCGGTGTCGTCACATCGTGACCCAGCACGCGCACTGCGCCACTGGTTGGACGCACCAGCCCCGCCAGGATGCGCATCAGCGTGGTCTTGCCCGCGCCGTTCGGCCCGACCAGACCAAACATGCCGCTGCCAATTTCAAGGTCGATGCCGCGCAGGGCTTGCACCTTGCCCGCATAAGTCTTGGTTAAATCTGAAATCGAGATCATGTCGTTCACTCCTCATTAAAACCAATACTGCTAAGATAAGGCTCCAAGCCCGCGTCCTCGCGGGCGGGCCAACCGTGGGTTCTGGATTGAACGAGAAGAAGAAACCGGGTTTCTCCAATCCAAATGGAATCGAGCGTTTAGGATGGAGAAACCCGGTTTCTAACGTTCACTCGCGGCCTTCGCGCAGGCGCAACCACAGCCACGCCATGCTGCCACAACCCAGCAGCTCAACTAGGCCGATGCCCGCGGATAACCAGATCACACTCTCACCCAGCGATGTGCGATGTGCCGCATCCACCCAGCCCAACCAGAAATATTGATAGATGTAGGGGCGTCCCGGGTTCAACAGATCCCACACATTGATGGCGATCAACCTGCTATTGAAAGTGCCTAGCATAGAGCAAGCCAAGCTGAACATCAAAACGACGGCGATGGCCAGACGACGTGTCGGCATGAAAGCGGCGAGCAGCAGGCCTACGCCGACGTGCAACAGAGCCAGTGGCAGCGCACCGCTCAACCACATCTGCACGTATGGCCCTATGTCGTATGGGCCGATCGCCCACCACCCTAATAATCCGGCGCAGACCATGATGACGATCAGGCTCAGTACGATCGCCAGCCACGCGCCACTTAACTTACCCAGCAGGTAAACCGATCGAGGCAGTGGCGTTCCATCGATGATGGGCTTCACATTCCACAGGCGATCGCGCGGCATCACGTCGACCACAGCCAGGCCGCCGAGCAGCAAGATTTGAATATACAACAGCGGCCAGAATAAAGTGATCCATTCCACGGCGTTAGCTCTTTGCTCCGCCGCGCCGGTCGCGATGAAAGTGGCCGCGGGTATCCCACCGGCCGACTCACGCAAGAGGGTCAGCAGAATTCCCGTCAGAACGATCAGGCTGAGAGTAAAGACCGCCAGCATGCGCTGCCGCCACAGCATCCGCATTTCGTAAAAGGCTATCGCACGGATTTGAGCCCAAGCCAGACGCATAACGCTCACTCCCGATGATCACGTAGCCGCAACCACAGCCACGCTAACGCACCCACGCCCAGCAGTTCAATGATGCCGACGACGATCGACCACTGCGCCGCGGCATAATCGGTCGAGACGATGAAGCCCCCGCCCAACCAGCCCAACCAGTAATAGTTGTAAACGTAGGGCCGCGCCGGATTCAGCAAGCCCCAGATTGTCGCGTCGGACATGAGGCCAAATGGCATAAGCAGCACACACGTCAGCCCGTAAGCCAAACTGAATAAAGTGGCATACCGTCGAGAAGCGAATGGGACGGTCAACAGCAATCCCAAACCCACATACAATATACCAATCGGCGCGATCCCGCCGAGCCACATCCGTACATAGAGTCCGATATCATAGACGCCCACCAACCACCGGCCCATCACGCCCACCACAGCCATCGCGACGGCGAGTCCCAGTAACAGCGCCGCCCACACTCCGCACAGCTTGCCGATGAGATATGTCGCACGTGACAGGGGTGTGCTATCAATCAGGGCATTCACACCCAACTGTCGATCGCGCGGTATGACGTCGGCCACCGCCAGGCTGCCCAGCATCAATATCAACACGTACACCATCGGCCAGAACATGCCCGCAAAAGCGGCCAGGTTAGCCAGTTGCGTCAGGGTCGAATCTGCGGCAACGCCGCCCGGCAAAGCCGTCGCTGTCATGGACTTCCAGGCAATCAACGTGATACTAACCATCACGATCATGCTCAGTACGAACGTGGGCAGCACCCGCTGTCGCCACAACATCCGCATCTCGTAATACGTCATCGCCCCGATTTGAGCTAAACGCACAGCCATCTCTCTCAGATCCGTTTCAGCAATTGTTGTTCTTCACGCCCCGCCAACCACAGCGCCAGACCGACGCAGATCAAAGCCAGCAACCACAGCCAGGGCTGCCCATCATGCGCCAGCCAATTGGGAAAAGCGGCAAACGGCGGAAACGAACGCATGACTTGAATGCCCCACAACACCAGACAGATCGATACGCTGATCAGCGGCTCGACAAACAGCATCGACAGCAAAAAGGCCAACGCCGCGAGAAACGTCATCGGGGCCAGCCACAGCAAGACCAACGGCCACAACGACCAGCCACTGTGCAACAGCACGAGCACCGCGCTGCTCAATAGACCTAGCAGCAGATCGAAAGCAAAGACTAACAGTAAACGCGCCAACACGACTAAGCGCGGTGAAACGGGGGCCGCGAGTTCGATCTCTAAGGCCGGATCAGCCGCCGGGCCATACAGAAACGCAATGCCCACCGCCGCGACCAAGGGCGCCACCCAAACCAACGGCAGCATTTCCGGCACTGGGCCGGGTTGGATCGTGAGCGTTACAAACAGGCCGAGCACCATGACGAGAGCAGATGCCAGCCAAATTTCTTGCTGTACCACGCGCAATTGTGCACGCAGCAGCCAGCCGATCAACGCCCACGCGTGCGAAGATCGCCGCGCGGGCAGCGAGGCCGCCAGGGTATGCACCAGCCGATCGGTTTCTTGAGCCGTAGGGGTTGGCGCAGACCAATCGGGCAAATGCCGCACGACAGGCAACAGCCGATCGGCTTCTTCCGCCGAGCCGGTGTCTTCGATCAATTTAGCCCGCAGTTCAGCTTGAGGCGTCATACTGCATCCTCCTCCCGCAGCACCATCCGCAAGTGGCGCAACCCTAAACTTAAACGAGACTTCACTGTGCCAATGGGGATGTCGAGCGCTGCTGCAATTTCGGCCAATGACAAATCTTGATAGTAACGCAGGATGATGGCTTCGCGTTGATGTACCGGCAGTGCGCCAATGGCGGCGCTGATGGCGGCAGCGATGCGTGGCCCATCAATCTCGATCGTTTCCTCCACCCCGATCGGATCAGGCAGCGCCAATAATTCATCGTCGGCCAGGGTCACGGCGTAGCGCACTTCGGCGCGCTTGAAGTGATCGCGCGCCACGTTCACGGCGATGGCATACAACCACGGTTTGAAAGGACGCGAGGGCTGATACTGTTGAATCGATCGCAGTGCGCGCAGAAAAGATTCTTGAGTCAGGTCTTCTGCCAACGCGCGATCGCCGCCCGTCAGGCGATAAAGAAAGCCCAGCAGCGGGCTATGGTGACGTTCGACCAGGACCGCCAGATCAGCAGTGTGACCACGCTGCACACGGCGAGCTAACTGCTCGTCGGCAGGTGTCATGTCGGCAGGCCGCTGCGCAGGTTCGGCTTTCAACCAGGGGACTCGCGATAGGACAGGGTTAGTCACCATTCTAGCCCTGATACGAGGATCAAGGCAAAAGGTTCACAACTCGCTCGGGAAAGCAAAACGGCAAGTCATGGAGCAGGCAGACTTGCCGCAAGACGAATCGACGTTGCCAAACGTCACACGGTCAACCGGCCGCAGAGTACGTCTGCTCCTCGGCCCACACCGGCAAGGCAATGCGGAAAGTGGCCCCTTCCCCGACAGCACTGGTCACAGCGACCGTGCCCTCATGGGATTCGACGATCTCTTTCACCAACGCCAGACCTAAGCCCACGCCGCCAAAGCGCCGCTTGGAACTTCCATCGACCTGATAGAAGCGTTGGAAGATTTTGTTCAACTGTTCAGACGGAATACCGATCCCGGTATCCGCGACTTCCAGCACGACCTGCGTATCGATATGAGCGACCGTCACGGAAATACGCCCGCCTTCCGGCGTGAACTTAAGCGCGTTGCCCAGCAAGTTATCCAACACCCGGCGCAGATGAATGGCATCGGCGTAAACCTTAGGAACCTCCGGCTGAATCGTCGCCACCAGTAAGAGACCCGCTTGTTTAGCTGGCGCTTGAAAATCGGTAATGGCAAGCTGCGCCATCTGCGCCAGATCCACCGGTTCTTTCTGAAATTTATGAGTCTCCGCCGCGAGGATGGTCAACAAATCGTCGAGCATTTTGCTCAGCATGCGCGCGCGGCGCGCCATGACTTCGACCGATTCAAACTGCTGCGCGGACAGGCTCCCCAGATCGCCGGCCTCCAACAGCTCGGCATACCCGCGAATGATCGCCAGCGGGGTGCGCAATTCATGCGACACATTTTGAATGAACGTGTTTTTGAGTTGATCGAGTTCCTGCTGCTGGGCCAACGCCCGGCTCAATTCAACGGCCCGCTGCCGTTCCGAATCATACAAGCGCGCATTCTCAATCGCGATCGCCGCCTGCGCGGCCAACGCCGTGAAGAATTCGAAATCAATCGTCTCGAACGGCGGACAATCGCCAATGCGCGCCACCACCATCACGCCCAAGGTCTCACCCTGTGAAATTAAAGGCGCACACAACAGGGCCTCATGTTCCTCCGGCGTGCCGGGAATATTGACGTGACGCGGATCGACTTCAGCCGCGTTGACCATTTCAGCGATGCCGCTCTGCGCCACCGAGCCTACTACCCCTTCGCCCACCCGCATGACCTGCGCCTTGATCTGCTCCGCATAGTCGCCGACCGCCACGATGGCCTCTAATTTCCGGGATGCTCGATCGAGCAGGTAGACTTCGCTATCATCGGCCAGCAACAGCTCTTTGGCATAGGCGGCGATGCGCTCCAGGACCGTGTGCCGATCCAGCGATTCTGAAATGCGCCGATCGATCTCGGCGAGCGCGGCAAACCGATCGGCGGTGCGGCGCACGTCGTGATACAACTCGGCATTGCGAATGGCGATGGCCGCGAAATCGGCCAGAGTCGAGAGCAGATGCACATCATGTTCGCGGAACTGGCGACTGGCCTGCCGGCTATAGACGCTCAACACGCCAATGGCGTGCCCACCCACGATGAGCGGCACACTGACCAGGGCCGTCACCAGCAGCGCGGTTCGGATCTTGAGCAGCCCGCCGCGATCCAGCATAAGCGGCCGGCCGCTTTGCAGCACCCGACCCATCAACGAATCGGTGACCTTGACCCGTAGATTACGCACGGCATCTTCATAGCTGCTGCAACTGGCGCGCAAATACAGCTCGCCGCTCTTAGCGTCGAGCAGCATCAGCGTGCCTTCTTCCGCCTGCGTCAGGTTCACTGCCGCGGTGACCACCAATTTCAGAATCTCTTCGATGTCAAACAGGGCCGCTACTTTCTGGCCTACGGTGTAGAGCGCATTGAATTCTTGAGATTGCCGATCAGTTTGTTCGCGCAAAGCAGCGCGCTCGTGCAGCGCGCGACCACGCCGCACGCCGCGCGCCACGGCGTTGATCACACGAATCGCATCAAGGGGACGCGCCAGCACATCCGAAGCGCCCTGCGCCAGCGCCGCTTCCCAGACTTCGAGGGAACGCGTGGGCGCGATGACCACCACCGGCACGGTGGGTTCGTATTCAGCCACCAGAGCTAATTCGTCGGCGACTTGCGAAGACAACACCAGCAGCAGCAGATGAGGATACAGTGAGGCGAATTGAGAACGTGCCGAGACCAGGTCGGGGGCTTCCACAACGACGTAGCCGGCCGGTTGCAGTACACGACTATTCAACCAGGCTCGCAGCTCGACGTCGGCGCTGATCAACAAAATAGTCTCTTGTGGCATGCTCCCCTCAATCTATAAAACGATCATAGCATAAAATCCCCCAAGAGAGTATTTCGATAGGAATTACGCTGCCACCGCAGTCCAACTGCGGCGAAACGCCTTCAACTGCATAACTCCTATTCGAATAAGTCACCGTCAGAGCGGGTTTGACGCGCCCCGCACTTCCCTTTATACTCGCACCGACACACCACACGACACCACAGGCAAAGTTGACATGAACCCGCTCAATCCGCAGCAACAGGCCAACGAACTCATCAAGCAAGGCAACGCGTTATCGAAGCAAGGGCAGACCGAAGCGGCCATTGCCCAATACCGCGAGGCCATGGCGTTGATGCCCGGCTCGCCCATTTACGGCGCCTACAACTTTCCCATCGGCGATATGCTGTTCAGCTTGCAGCGCTACCGTGAAGCGGCGACAGCCTACCGCCAGGCGATTGAGTTTGTGCCGGAACACGATCAAGCCTGGAACAGTTTAGGCCAGTGCTTGCTCATGACGGGCGACTACGAAGAAGCGGCGCAAGCCTTTGAGCGCAGCGCGGCGCTGGTACCGGACGATGCGGCCCGTTGGTATTCCGCCGCCCAGGCCTACGCCAAACTGAACGACGAAGACCGGGCCCGCGCCTGTCTCAAGCGCGCTTTGCAATTGAAGCCCGAGTGGCAGGCACAGGCCAAGCAAGACACCCTGCTCACAAACTATTTACCGGCCCCCAAGTCTCGCTGGCAATTCTGGAAAACATGAGCATCCTCTCGCACTTTCAAGCCGCAGAACTGCTCCAGGCCCGATCGGCGGAACGATCGACTACCTCGCTTTCGCTCGATCTGGGATTGACTACCACTGAAGTTACGCTTACATCCGATCGGCTGATTTTGCCTGATGCCGTGATGACGTGGAATGAAATCGAGGAGATCGCACAGCACGACACGGCCTGTTTTGTGATGGAAGACAATCGGGTCAGGCAAATTCGCGGTTTTTCCGAACTCACCGGGCGGGCCTACGGCCTGATGCCCACCGCCTCCGCGCCGACCATGTTGATCTCCGGCCTGCCGATGCATCGCATCAAGAACACGAATCCCTACCAGGACACGCTCGCCAAGATCAAAGCGATCGCGCCGATCCATGGTCGTGTGCTGGATACGTGCACGGGTTTAGGCTACACCGCTATCGAAGCGGCGAAGACCGCCGAGCGCGTGATCACGATCGAGCTGGATCCCACCGCGCAGGAGATGGCGCGCTACAACCCTTGGTCCCGATCGCTTTTCGACAACCCGAAGATCACCCAGCTCATCGGCGATGCGTTTGATGAGATTCAGAACTTCGCCGATGGGCAGTTCTCGTGCATCATCCATGATCCGCCCATGTTGAGCCTGGCCGGTGATCTGTACTCCGGCGACTTCTATGCCGAATGCTTTCGCGTGCTGCGACGCAACGGCAAGCTCTTCCACTACATCGGCGATCCGGAAAGCAAATCAGGGGCGCGTACCACCAAAGGCGTCGTGCGCCGCTTGCAGGAAGCGGGCTTCACGCGGGTTGTGCCTAAACCGCAGGCATTTGGTCTCGTGGCATTCAAGTAACCGGCCACGGCTTGCTTTTCGCCAACACCTCGAGCATTTCATTTTGAATAAGGCCGTTACTCGCCACGATCTGGCGCGCAAACAGATCGAGCGGCGAACCGTCGGGAGCCGTAACCTGCCCGCCCGCCTCGGTGACCAGCAAACAGCCCGCGGCGATATCCCACGGATTGATCTTGAATTCCCAGTAACCATCCAACCGCCCAACGGCTATCGCGCCCAGATCGAGCGCGGCGCTGCCCAGCCGCAGCACTCCCTGCGCGCGCAGTGAAAAATCTGTGAACTGCCGAATGTTGTTGCTGGGGTTCGTCCGCCGATCGTAGGGAAAGCCCGTCACCAACAGCGCTTTGTCGAGCGCGGGCACAGCCGAAACATGCAAGCGCTTACCATTCAGACGGGCGCCCTGCCCCCGTTGCGCCGTGTAGAGTTCGTCGTAGATCGGATCGTAAGTCACGCCCACTTCGATCACACCGTTGACCACCAAGGCCAACGTCACGCAGAAGATGGGCAGACCATGCGCGAAATTGGTCGTGCCATCCAATGGATCGACAATCCATACGGTCGACGATGAATTCGCACTCGCGCCGCTTTCTTCGGACAGGATCGCGCAGTCGGGATAAGCCGATCGGATATGGTCGAGGATCAACGCGTCCGAAGCATGATCGGCTTCCGTCACCAGATCGATCTCGCCCTTATACTTCACCGTCACGCCGTTACGATAATAATCACGCAGCAACGCGCCCGCCTCGCACACTGTCGCTGCCGCAAAGTCTGCTGCTTCATTCAAGTTCAACACGATCAATAACTCCTTGCCGGAATGCCGCCAGCATACCAGAAAACAAAAAAGACCGGCAAATATTACCGGCCCTATATTTGAAGAACCTTTCACCTCACATGGTCGAGGTGGGCTTCTTCGATACCAGCACCGCGTCGCCCGCGACCTTCACCGTGTAGATTGGAATCGGCACTACGGCCGGCAATTGTTTCACCTTGCCCGTGCGAATGTCGAACTTCGCGCCGTGCCGGGGACATTCGATGATGTACTCGTCGAGGTCGCCTTCGGCCACCGGGCCGTCATCGTGCGTGCAGACGTCCGCAAAGGCGAAGAACTCGCCGTCGATCTTCGTCAGCCCGATCGGCGCGTCACCCACCCGCACGACCTTCACCACACCTTCTTCGATCTCGCCCACTCTCGCTACGCTTACGAATTCACTCATCACTTTTCACGCTTCATTTGTCATTGATCATGGTTCATTGATAATGGCTCATGGTTCACTCTTCATCTTCACCTGGCCAACCATGCAAGCCATACGCGCCCGCCTTCAACACTTTCAACGATAGCAGCGCACACTTCAAACGCACCGGCCCCAACGGAATACCCAGCAGATTCAGCAAATACTGCTTGTCGATCTGCTTTACTTCCTCCAGCGTCTTGCCGATGATTTCTTCGGTCAGCATCGACGCGGACGCCTGGCTGATCGAGCAGCCATGTCCGCTGAAACGCGCGTCGATCACTCGGTTATCTGTCACTTGCAGATCGATGCGCAGCTCATCACCGCACACTGGATTGCTATCTTCGTACGAAATATCAGGGTGTTCCAGCGTGCCGTAATTGCGCGGGTTCTGATAGTGATCAATGATATTGTCGCGATAGAGGTCTTCCACGATAACTCCACTCAGATGTCATTCCCGCATGTTTTCGCCCATGCGTGCCGCCAGGCTTCCGAAGGAGCCTGGATACGGCATAGCGGGAATCCAAAATCGAATCAGTCAACTCGCCTGCGTTCGGCGTGGATGTCCGACACGCCCAACGCGCCTCCGCTGTTTTGCGGCGGGCAAGGCGAAAGCGCTCGGGCATGACTGCCCAACCGCCAGGTCAACGCTTGAAAATGGTTTTGGCTTTATACAGCCCGTCCACCAGTCGATCGATCTCTTCGCGCAGGGTGTAAATGTAGAATGACGCCCGCGATGAGGCCGGAATACCCAGCTTCTGATGCAGCGGCTGCGCGCAGTGATGCCCGGCCCGAATGGCGATGCCCTCATGATCGAGGATGTCGGCCAGATCGTGCGGATGGATATTGTCGAGCGTAAACGTGGCGACCCCGCCGCGCCGATCGGGATCATCCGGCCCGATGAGCGTCAGGCCCGGCACTTCAACCAACCGCTCGAGCGCATAAGCGATGATGTCTCGCTCGTGCGCGCGGACCTTGTCCATCCCCAACGGGTTGAGGTAATCGATCGCCGCACCCAACCCGATCGCTTCGGCAATCGCCGGCGTGCCCGCTTCAAATTTCCACGGCAGCTCATTCCACTCCGCGCCCTCAAAGGTCACTTTGCGGATCATATCGCCGCCGCTCATAAACGGCGGCATCGCTTCGAGCAGCTCGCGCCGGCCCCACAGTACGCCGATGCCGGTCGGGCCGCACATCTTGTGACCGGAGAAAGCCATGAAATCGCAGTCCAACGCCTGCACGTCGGTCGGCAAATGCGGCACGCCCTGCGCGCCATCGATCAACACCAACGCGCCGACTTCATGTGCGCGCTGGATCACCAGCTCGATCGGCATGATCGTTCC
Organism: Thermoflexales bacterium; assembly: GCA_041738395.1. GTDB lineage: Bacteria > Chloroflexota > Anaerolineae > Fen-1058 > Fen-1058 > Fen-1058. The sequence goes on along the minus strand of JBGSPW010000023.1, from coordinate 23,164 downwards.
CAGCACGTTGGACATCGACGCAATGCCGACGATCTTCGTTTGCTTGGTCAGCAGCGTATCGAGGGCGGAGGTCTCAAGATAGCCTTTGGCGTCGACGGGAATGTAGCGCACTTTCGCGCCGACTTCTTTCGCCACCATCTGCCACGGCACGATGTTGCTGTGATGCTCCGATTCGGTCAGCAAAATCTCGTCGCCCGCGCGGAGGTTGGTGCGGCCCCACGTGAACGCCACGAGATTGATCGACTCGGTCGTGTTGCGCGTGAAGATGATCTCGCGGCTCGATTTCGCATGGATGAACCGGGCGATCTTCTTGCGTGCGCCTTCGTACTGCTCGGTCGCTTCTTCGCTCAGCGTGTGGACGCCGCGATGCACATTGGCGTGTGTGTTGCGATAGTAGTGATTCATCGCCTCGATCACCGCTAACGGCTTTTGCGATGAAGCGGCACTGTCCAGAAAGATGAGCGGTTTGTCATGCACCCGCCGCTCAAGGATGGGAAAGTCTTGTCGGATTTTGGCTACGTCTAGCGTTGTGGTCATTTATCACCGAGGAATTATCCAGAAGGGACACGAAGTAGCACGCGGCTTTTCTTCGTGAGTTTCGTGCCCTTCGTGGATCAGGATTCTGTAAGCATTTGCTCGCGTTCGCGCTTGCGGATAGCGGCCCGCAGCGTATCCAGCGACAGGGTAGCGCAGCGCGTGCGTTGTTGCACGATTTCCTTGCCGAGATTTTCCATCAAGGCTTCGTGATCGATTGCCAGCACGTCCTCTAATATCTTGCCATTCACTTCGTCCATCAAGAACGAGGCCGAAGCCTGGCTGATGGTGCAGCCTTCGCCTTCGAAGCTGGCGCTGAGGCGGCCATCGTCGCCCACCTTCAAATACACCTTGACAATGTCGCCACAGCCCGGATTGCCCCCCTCGACCACGGCATCGGCGTTATCCAGCGCGCCTTTGTGGCGCGGATTCTCGTAATGGTCGAGGATAAATTCCATCTGTTCTTGTCGCGTTAACATGTCACTATTCTACCATTCTAAACTAAAAAGTGAAGAGTGAAGCCTCGCCTCACCATTCACTCTTCACTACATTCGTGGTGATTCGTGTGAATTCGTGGATCACTTCTCAATCGGCACGCCCACCAGATTGCCCCACTCCGTCCACGAGCCATCGTAATTGCGGACGTTGCGATAGCCCAGCAGGTAGGTCAACACAAACCACGTGTGGCTGGAACGTTCGCCAATGCGGCAGTAGGCAATGACTTCTTTTTCCGGCACAATGCCCTGCGCTTGATACAGTTCCTTCAATTCCGCTGCCGCTTTGAATGTCCCGTCGTCCTGCACCGCTTTGGCCCACGGAATGCTCTTCGCGCCCGGAATGTGCCCACCGCGCATCGCCCCTTCCTGCGGATAATCAGCCATGTGCAGCAATTGGCCCGAATATTCACCCGGCGAGCGCACATCGACCAGCGGCTTCTTCTGCTCGAGATGGAACAGCACATCATTGCGGAAGGCGCGGATCTGGTGATCCTTACGCGGGGGCGCGGTATAGGCCGTCTTCGGATAATTCGGCACCGCCTTGCTCAACTCGCGCCCTTCGTCGATCCACTTCTTGCGCCCGCCGTTCATGATGCGCGCATCTTTGAAGCCGAACAGCTTGAAGACCCACAACGCATAGCACGCCCACCAGTTATGCTTGTCGCCGTAAAAGACGACGGTGGTATCGGCGTCAATCCCTTTAGCCTGCAGAAGCGCCGAGAATTGATCGGCGTTGAGATAATCGCGCACCAGCGGATCGTTGAGGTCGGTGTGCCAGTCGATCTTCACCGTATTCGGCACGTGGCCGATGTCGTACAGCAGCACGTCTTCGTCCGTCTCGACGATACGCACTTTGAGATCGTTAAGATGCTGCGCCACCCAGTCGGTGGAGACGAGCACTTCGGGGTGAACGTATTCGGTCATAGTAACCCTTTTCATGTGCTTTACGCACCACGTAACACGTTTTTCCTGTCACGGAGTGCGTGTTATTCGGCTAACCCCATCTTTGCCGCGAACGAGGCTTCGAGCCGCGCCCGGACGTTATCCATCGGGATGCGATCGAGCACCGGCTTGAAGAAGCCATTCACGATGAGCTGCTCGGCAATCTTGTACGGGATCCCGCGCGTCATCAGATAGAAGATTTCTTCCTTATCCACCTGGCTGATGGCCGCACCGTGCGTGCAGCGCACATCGTCGGCTTCGATTTCCAATCCCGGAATAGAGTCGGCGCGAGCCGCATGACTGAGCGACAAATTGCGACTGGCCTGATAAGCGTCGGTGCGCTGTGCGCCGGGATAAACATGGATGTTACCCTGCCAGACCGAGCGGGCTTCGTCTTTCAGCGCGCCTTTATACAGCAGGTCGCTGGTAGTATGCGGCACCAGATGATTTTGCTCGGTGTCGTAATCGAGATGCTGATTGCCATCCACGAAGTACGCGCCCGACATCAAGGCCGACGAACCTTGCCCGGCCAGATTGGCATCCATGAACGATTTGGTCAGCTTGGTGCCCAGGCCCGCGACGATCCAGTGCAGCGTGCTGTTGCGCATAACCTTAGCGCGCTCGTGCGTGAAGCTGTACACGTTGCGACCGAAGTCCTGCCAATTCACGTAGTCGAGTTGGGCATCGTCGCCCACGAGGATCTCGACGGCGCTGTTGTTGAACGCTTGCCGCTCGTCTGTGGCGGATTCGTATTCGTCGACGAACACGGCGCGCGCGCCGGCTTCCAAAATGATCAGCGTGTGTGAGAAAGTCGAATGTCGATTCTTCAGCCAGGTGGCGGCGCGCAGCGGCAGCGGCACTTCCACGCCTTTGGGCACGTACACGAAGGTGCCGCCCTGCCAGAACGAGCCGTGCAGCGCAGCGAAGTAACCATCGTTGGGCTTGACGATCTGGGTCATGAAAATCGGGTCGAGCAGATCGCTGTGCTTCTTGAGAGCCGTTTCCATATCGGTGAAGATGACGCCCTTGCGCTTCAAGGCGCCATCCAGTAAAGCGGCGACGATCTCTCCATCCGACGAGACCACTGTCCCCGACGCGCCCTTGCCCGAGATCGCTTCTTTGATCGAGCGGGGCGCGCCTTTCAGCGCCGCTTCGCCGTCGGCTTTGGGCAGCACCGTTTCGACTTCAGCCAACCTCAACGCGCCGAAATCGGTGCGCCGCCAGGCTTCGTCGTTGCGCGTGGGCAGCGAGGTATCGAGCAGCACGTGAAACGCATCGCGCCGTCGATCGCGCATCCATTCCGGCTCGAACGAGCGCGAGGCCAGCAGTGCTTCAAACGTCTCGACGCTGAAACCGGTCTGCGGGGCCGCCACTTTCTTGATCGGCTTGCGGGTTGTCGCCGCTTTCTTCGCAACAGCTTTCTTTGTCTTGCTTGCCTGCTTCACAGGCTTGGTTTTAACAGGAGCCAATTCACAATCCTCCCGTAAAACGTAAGGCGTAAAACGTAACCCCTTACGCTTCACGTTTTACGTTTTATCCGACAGTCCCTTCCATCTGCAAATGGATCAACCGGTTCATCTCCACCGCGTACTCCATCGGCAGTTCCTTCACCAGCGGCTCGATGAAGCCCGACACGACCATCGCGCGGGCATCCACTTCATTGAGGCCGCGGCTCTGCAGATAGAACAACTGCTCGTCGCCGATCTTGCTGACGGTCGCCTCGTGGCCGATGGTCACGCGATCTTCATCAATTTCGATGTACGGGTAAGTGTCCGTGCGGCTCTGCTCGTCGAGCAGCAGCGCATCGCACTGCACGTGCGACGACGCGCCTTCCGCTCCCTTGTAGACCTTCAACAGGCCGCGATACGAGGCGCGCCCGCCGTCCTTGCTGATCGACTTCGACGTGATCTTGCTGCGCGTGTGCGGCGCGACGTGGACCACCTTGCCGCCCGTGTCTTGATGCTGCCCCTTGCCCGCGAACGCCATCGAAAGGATTTCGCCGCGCGCGCCCTTGCCCATCAAATACGTGGAAGGATACTTCATCGTGAGCTTCGAGCCCAAATTGGCATCGGTCCATTCCATGATGCCGTCTTCTTCCACCATCGAACGCTGCGTGACCAAATTGTACACGTTGGTCGACCAGTTCTGGATGGTGGTGTAGCGGCAGCGCGCGCCCTTGCGGACCATGATCTCGATCACGCCGGAGTGGAACGAAGCGGACGAGTAGGTAGGTGCCGTGCAGCCTTCCACATAGTGTATCTGCGCGCCTTCATCCACGATGATCAACGTCCGCTCGAACTGGCCCATGTTCTCCGAGTTCAAACGGAAGTAAGCTTGCAACGGCATCTCGACGTGTACACCTTTGGGCACGTACACGAACGATCCGCCCGACCACACGGCGGTATTGATCGCCGCGAACTTGTTATCGGTGTACGGGATGACCGTGCCGAAGTATTCTTTGTAGATGTCGGGATATTGCTTCAAGCCATCGTCGCTGCTGAGAAAGATGACGCCTTGCTTTTCGAGGTTCTCACGAATGGAGTGATAGACCATCTCCGAGTTGTGAACGATGAGACCTTCGGCCACAAAGTTGTGCGGGCCATCCACCTCGATATCGTAGACCGCTTCCACGCCCGCCGGTTCAATCGAATCGATGCGCACGTAGCCGATGAATTCATTCACGTGCGAGCGGAACGTCGTGCCGGCCGCACTAGATTGCCGGTGCTGGAATTTGCGCTTGCCCAAACGTGCCGTCCGCTGCGCCGAGCGGCAGCCCAACCGTTCAAAGTCGCCGCTAAAATTCACCCGATAACCGACGATGGTCTTATCTTCGTCGTGCGGATGCCGGGACTCAAAGCGATGCAGATTCGAGGTGGGCAGCCCGCACCCGGCCGCCAGATTGCGCACGTCCTGCAGCAGTTCAGGGTTGCCGCTGGTCAACACCACATCGCGATTCTTGGTATGATCGCGCACGTAACCATCGGCATCCACGTATCCGCCGAGAAACGCCAGAATCTGCTCCTGCGGCAATGAGGCTACCCAATCCGGTACACGTTTTTCCAGAGCGCCGCCGGAAAAGCCGTTCACCTCAAGATACCGCGCCACGATGGTCGAGTTGACGGTCAGGCGATAGGGATCGCCGTTGGTCGCGGCAATGTCGAACTGCTGCGCTGTGACGCGCTTCAATTCAGATCGCAGTGGCTCATCCGTAGCCGGAATGGCAAATTCCACCCGCGCCTTGTCTGCGCCCGCTTGGTGATGAATGAACCCGTCGCCGATGTACAACCCCAGCCACCACATCAAGTCGGGCGAGGTGTGCTGCGGCAAATTGACCGGATTGTAGCGCGCCGAAATATCCAAGGCATACTCTATGGATTGATTGCGTCCGACGACTTCCGTTTTGATGACGGGTTGTTCCAATACATGCGTTTGACCGACGTCGGGCAGCATCTTCGCCACCGCCACCAGATCATCTGGTTTCAGATCGCGCAGATACTTCCACGTGCGCGTGTAGCGCCCCCGTTGACCGCCCGGCTTACGCTGATATTCCAGCGTCAGAAAGGGATGATTCTCGGTGGCGCGGATCGTGTGCAGCCCCGCCTTCACTTCAAACACCGGGCGTTCGCCCTTGAGCAGGGTGGCCTTGATCGGAGCAGGACGAAGCGCATTCGTTTCTTCGTCGAATGCGAAAACCGTATCGCCAACTTCCACTTCACGCATGGGCACGAGGCCGCGCGCCGTGAAGACACGCGTGTCGCCGCTCAAGCATTCATATTGCGCGCCAACGCCCGCCAGGAATTTGCGTTCCGCTTCGGGGATGCCCAATTTATCGAAAGTGTTCTTGATCGCGTCCGGCACGTCATCCCAACTGCCCTGCGTCTTCTCAGACGGGCGGACGTAGTAATACATGTTCTCCAGATCCAGCCCCGAAATATCGCCGCCCCAGGTGGGCGTCGGGCGCTTGATCGCATGCTCGTAGGCCTTCAGGCGAATCTTGCGCATCCACTCAGGTTCGTTCTTCTGATGGGAAATTTCTTCGACCACTTCCCGCGTGAAACCCCGTTTCGAGCGATACACCGCTGTATCAGGATCGCTAAAGCCGTATTTATACTCGCCAATCCCCTCGAGTGTCTTTTCCATATCACCATTTGCCATCTCAATCCTCCCAATGCGGAATGGGGAGTTCGGAATTGGGAATGCGGATTTCTGAATCAACAAAACGCCAGAAACATTCGGCATTCATCATTCCGCATTCCGAGTTCCACCTTCCGCATTTCTAAGCCGGTGTTTTCTCGCTGTACTTCTCGCGGATCAACTCGTACCCGGTCTTCTCCAACTCGACCGCGATCTCCGGCCCGCCGGTCATGACGACACGGCCCTCGAACAGGATGCTGATCCGATCGGCTTTGATGTAATCCAATAAGCGTTGATAGTGCGTGATCACCAGCGCGCCCATGTTCGGCCCGAGTAAGCGATTCACTCCATCGGCCACAATCTTCAACGCGTCGATGTCGAGGCCCGAATCGGTCTCGTCGAGGACGGCGATCTGCGGTTCGAGCATCGCCATTTGCAAAATCTCGGTGCGCTTCTTTTCGCCGCCGCTGAAACCATCGTTGAGGTAACGGCCCGCAAAGGCCGGATCCATGCCCAGCATCTTCATCTTGTTCATCATCAACTTGCGGAATTCAGGAATGGAGATGCCCTTGGTCCGGCCCGTGGCCCCCGAAGCGACCAACGGCCCGTGTTCGCCATCGGACTCTTGCGCTTTGAGGCGCGCATTGATGGCGGTGCGCAGGAAGTTCGCCACCGTCACACCCGGAATCGAGACGGGGTACTGGAACGCCAGGAACACGCCCAGCCGCGAACGCTCATCGGGCGAGAGTTCCAGAATGTTCTGGCCCCTCCAGATCACCTCGCCAGCCGTCACCGTATAGCCGGGATGGCCCATGATGCTGTATGCCAGCGTGCTCTTGCCCGACCCGTTGGGGCCCATCAGCGCGTGGACTTCGCCCTGCTCGACGGTGAGATCCACGCCCTTGAGAATTTCCTTGTCTTCAACGTTTACCCGCAAGCCGCGGATTTGTAATACTTCGCCCATGAAACGATGCCTCCGTGAGGTGATGTCCAACTTCGTTGGTGCCCAACTTTGTTGGTGTTCAACTTTCGTAGAGATTATAACATCTGGAAAATGGGCTGTCAATATTTATCAAAGTTATCTAATTTATTCCAGCGCCGTTTGTGAAAGAAAAACGCCCGATTCCAGATCGGGCGTTGGGCCGAGTTAGCGTGAGTTAGCTGCCATCGTCTTTTTGCTATCACGAGCTTCTCAGGCGCAATGATTCGAGATAAGCCATATGTTCACCAGCCTCAGGCAGCTCCTCGTCAATTTCCAGTTCAACGCACTCAACCATTTGACCAATGGCCTGCTCAAATTGCCCCGCTTTCTCATAAACAAGCGCTAGATGCCACTTGTGCTCAAGGGCTTCGGGTCGTTCTTCTTCCATCTCCCACTCAAGGCAACTTTGCATTTCTTGAATTGCATAGTCAAAATAACCAGCTTGCTCACACAACAGGCCAAATCGCCAATACATGGCATCGTTGACCTCCCACCCTTCCCGTAAAACATCAGATAGAAAAGCACCCCGGTTACTAACGCACTCAGAAGCCGTCTGTGGGTCACCAAGTGCCAAATATGCCTGTGCCATTCCTGCCAACACATCCAGCTCTATGTAGTTTTCGCTGAATACCGCCAAGAACTTCTCGTAGCATTCAAGCGCCTTATGTGGCTCTCCAATATATAGAAAGTGATGGCCCAATCCCGCATAGCAACCATCCAATATCTGCCACTCAATTTCGCCCACGCGATCAGGATCAACCTCTTTTGCCAAGTTCAAGGCGTGTTGGGCAGTCTCAATAGCAGACTCCAGTTCGCCAAGGTCAGCATAAACTTCACTCAACCGAATGCAGGTGTTGAGCTCGTCCAACTCATATCCGAGCTGATGGTAGATATGTACCGCTTCAGCCAGATAACTGACAGCACGCTTGCCCTGCCGAATGAACACCGTGCTTCTTCTCCGCAATTCATCAACATCAATTTCTCTACTCTTTTCACGCTCCCCTAAAGCCCAATAGTCATAAACCGTTATTTTATCTGGAATACTATCCAAATCCCAAACAACCTTAGTGGTGTATCGATAATCATGGTCATAATGAGCGAGGACTGCGCCAGTAATATCCCACAATCCAAAGCCTTTCGCCAAAAATTTTCCGAATGAATCGAGAATCACTGGCAACACTGAGGGATCAGAGAAGTTGCGCGCCAAATTTTCAGCCCGTTCGTAGGAAGCAATAGCTTGCAGTTGTTCATCCGCTGAATCATATGCTTGAGCAAGATGATACGAGCGGCGAAGTTCGGTAAAAGTAGCATCAGTTCCCTGAACATCCGCCAAGGACTTCTCAAGCCATTCGATCCACTCATTAGCGGGTCGACGTTGCGTAATCAGCGACCAACCCAAGTCAAGGTAGCCATAACACAGGCGCGCAGCCGAAATATCCGAACTAGCTTGTTCGCTGGCCCATCGCCATGCTGCCTCGTAGTTATCCCAATCCCAATCAAACAGTTCTGCCGCCTGCTTTTCCGCTTCTTCATCTCCGAGATAGATTTTATGCGCCGCCGCTATTGCTGTCTCAAGAAAGTAAAAAGCATGGCGGCGCTCAGCTTGTGCCCGCTGTTCCGCAGACATTTGATGCAAAGCGAATTCTCGCTGCAAATCGTGCATTTGGTAACGCTTGGTCTTCCGGTCATGTTTTATTAGGCTTCGTCTAGAAAGAGAATTGACTCGCTTTCTCGCAATCTCCAGATCAAGATCACAAACGGTGCTCACGGCCTGCGCGTCAAACGAACCGGAGAAGATCGCAATTTCGTGCCATACTTTTTGCACCTCTGCTTTCAAAGCATCGTAACTGAGCCGCAGGGATCTCTCGATTAGCCCCAGCCGCTGCAATGGCAGCTGTTGCAACTGGGTTATATATTCATCAGGATCAGCATCAATGTCCTCTGCGAGGTAACGTCCGGCCTGAACCAGGGCGAGAGGATAATCACCCAGCAGGGTAGCAATTGTATCGGCTTGCGGTTCGTTTAGGACAGAACGGGCTATTGCCATCAAGAGACGAGCCGCTTCATCGTGAGGTAATGCGTCCAATGACAAAGAATAGAAGCCGCGCAAATCGAACTGCTGCCGGGAGGTAAGCAGCATAACGCTGCTTTTGTCGGACGGAACGAGGTCATGGACTTGTTCAGCATCGGCCACATTGTCCAAGAACAACAGCACACGTCGTGGCTCTCTTGGTTCCTCTTTGTCGTCTTTTACACGCTTTGTAAAGGCCAACCGCTGATACGACGCAATCAACGCAGACTCATCTTCCGGTAAAGAGGATTGAGGTTCAAGTGTCTGGATAATGTAAGCGGCGATCTCTTTCACCGAAAGCGCGGTCTCAATGCCCGCCCCTTTCAAATCGAGGTAAATCTGTCCATCCGGATATCTTCGTTTGATCTGCTCGGTTAGCTTGGTTACGAGTGTTGTCTTTCCGAATCCGCCAGATCCATAAACGACTACACCAAACTGGCCGCCGCGAAGTTCTAGCTGGAGTTGATTCAACTCGAGAGTCCGACCAGCAAAGTCTTTGGGAGCGGCGTGAGGCAAACGCGGAACACCGGGGCGAGCCTTAGCGCCGCGCTGAATAGGCTCCTTCTTAACTTGGCTACGACTCAGCTCTTTCTGAAGCTGCTTGATCAATTCCTGTTGATCATCAGCCTTGATAAGGCGCAATAAGGTAGCGATTTGACCAAGTGCATCATAGCCGCCGTCAAAATCGAAGGACTGTTGGTGTGCCCAAGGATTCCTAACACCGCTAATCTCTGAAATCAGATTCCGCCCATTTTCACCCAGATCATCCTTGAATACTGAATCCCACACATGCAGCATGATCCTGCGCAGCTTGGGCACATCCAGTGTCGCAAACCGGTCTTCAAGAGTATTACCGGTAGTGGGAATTTCCCGTTTATTGAGTACTGGCTCAACGGCCTGAGTCCACCAATCACCTGCATAACGCGCCTTCAGTTTTCCTTGGACGTAAGGAATCAGGGCATCACGCAAGATGTCCAACCCTCTGCCAATGTATTCTCTGTTGTCGAATTCCATTGTCGCCCCTTGGACTTTATCGTTGATGACGTGACCCATTTTACCGTGAATTGAGTGTTTTGTTACAACAGTCATTTCCGGTTATACTTGCAGCCACTCTTAATTTGAAACGAGATAAGACTATGCCCCGCTCCCGCCTTCGCGATCTCGGCATCACCCTCGGCCGCTGGCCGACCGGCACAGGCAACGCCATCACCGACGTGCCCCTCGCTTGAGCGCGCCGCGCGAAAAAACAGATTTCAGTTGTAAAGGAATTTCGGTTCAGGAGTGAACCGTGCCCGACATTCCTTCGCGGCAATGACCGTCCAACGTCGCCGGCTAAAGACTGCGGGACCAAGAGCCGATCCGCATGGTATAATTTTATGGAGGTGTAGCATGAGCACAGCCACGGTCACTCTACAACTTCCAACCACACTTTATGCTCGCTTACAAGCGCTGGCGGCGCACGAACACAGCGAGCCGCTAGCCGTTTTGGATCGATTGGTCGCCGGTACCCCGCAAGCGCTGGACGGGTTAATTGACCACGATCCCGACATGCGCGGTGGCCGACCGATCATCAGCGGCACGGGCACATTGGTGCGTACCGTGGTTGGTCTCTACAAATTAGGTCTAGCCCCCGAAGAGATCAGCGATGAACTCCCCCTGACGCTGTCACAGGTGTACGCCGCGTTGACGTACTACCATCTCCACACGGCCGAGATTGAAGCTGATCTGCAAGCCGACTCGGAAGCCGCCGTCATGCAAATGGTGGGTCTGACGTCCGAGTCGTAAAATGATCCGCCTGTACTTTGACGAAGACGCCATGCGGACCAGTTTGCTGCACGCGCTGAACGCGCGCCAGATCGATGTCGTATCGGCGGCCAACCGCCTGCTTTTGACTGCGCACACCGAACGATAAGGGCAGATTCGCTTGATTAGAGCGAATTCCAGGTTAGTTTACGACATTGGACTCGAGGCTTTAGCCGGTTGGCTGGTGCACGGCGGATCCGGCTAAAGCCTCGAGTCCAAACAAGGCCGTCAATCAACCTGGGAATCGCTCTAGTGGTGCAGATTTCCCACATTCCGCAGACAGCCGCAACGCCCTAAACCTGCGGCATGACCTATCGCCATTCAAATAATCAAACGCCTGGCTCAGTGTCGGGCGTTTTGCTTTGCCCTCAATCTCCGGTTATACTTGCAGCGCTCACGGTAACGCTCAATAAGCAGGCCGACCTCTTGCCCAACTATGGTAAACTGAATTAAGAGCAGACCAGCTGAACGTCAACCATGAGCAGATCATCGTCGAACTGCAACAACGGTTGAGCGGCACGACCGAGGCAGAACACGAATGTCGAACGGGGAGGTAAATCATATGGGACACGCCATCACGGTGGATATGCCACAAGAAGTCTATGAATCGCTGGCCAGAACGGCACAACAAGCCGGGAAAACACCAGAAGAATTGGCTAGGCTCTGGCTGCTGGCTAGCCTCCGTCGCATCGCCGATGATCCACTCGAAAAATTCATTGGCGCGGTAAGTTCAGGTGTTCCAGACCTGAGTGACCGGCATGACGACTATCTGGGCCGGGCGCTTTACGACGAACTGATCGACCAAGAGGACGTTTAACATGCCTGGCCTGTTTGTTGACACGGCAGGTTGGGCAGCCATTATCGACAAATCGCAATCCCAGCACGCGCTGGCCGTCACCGTGTACCGCTTGGCCCAGCTCCAGAATCGTTCACTGGTGACCACCAATTACGTCCTGACCGAATTAGTGGCCCTGCTTGAAAACCCGCTGCGTGTTCCACGCGCCATCGCGGTCCAATATCTGGAAGAGCTGAAAACCTCACCCTTAATCGAAGTGATTCATATCGATCCGGTGTTGGATACGCAAGCGTGGCAACTACTCAAAACGCGGCTGGATAAACGCTGGAGCCTCGTCGATTGCGCCAGTTTTGTCGTGATGCAGCAGCGCGGCCTAACCGAAGCGCTCACTACCGATCATCATTTTGAGCAAGCCGGTTTTGTACGACTGCTCAAGCCCCGCTAGACACAACCCTTTCCCGATCAGCGAGAGAATCCATATGAGTAGAGCAAGACTTCGCGATCTCGGCATTACCCTGGGCCGCTGGCCGACCGGCACACACAACGCCATCACCGATGTGCCCGCTGTGCTCGTCGGCCACACCACGTTGATCTACGACGAGCCGCGTATCGCGCGCACCGGCGTCACGGTTATCATTCCGCGGCGCGGCGACATCTGGCACGACAACGCCCCGGCGGCCTATCACACCTTCAACGGCTGCGGTGAGATGACGGGCCTGCCGTGGATCGAAGAGTCGGGCGTGCTCAGTTCGCCGATCGGGATCACGAACACCCATCAAGTGGGATTGGTGCACGACACGCTGGGTATGTGGGCGCAGGAACACGGTTATTCGTCGCAATTCACCCTGCCTGTCGCCGCCGAGACTTTCGACGGCTGGCTCAACGATGCCGACGCGCATCACGTCACCAAAGAGCACGTCTACGCCGCACTTGCCAGTGCGAAAGATGGCGCGGTCGAAGAAGGCTGTGTGGGCGGCGGCACCGGCATGATCTGCCACGACTTCAAGGGCGGCATCGGCACGGCGTCGCGCGTGATGGAGAACCAAGGTGGACGCTGGACCGTGGGCGTGTTGGTACAGGCCAATCACGGCGACCGCGATCTCTTCCGGGTTGATGGCGTGCCGGTGGGCCGCGAGATCAATCGGGATGTCGTACCCATCCCCGGCGAGGAACGCCGCACGCCCGGCGTCGGATCGATCATCGTCATCATCGCGACAGATGCGCCGTTGATTCCATCGCAGTGCAAACGGCTGGCCCAGCGGGCCACGGTAGGCCTCGCGCGCGTGGGCAGCGTGGGACACAACGGCAGCGGCGATATCTTCCTCGCCTTTGCCACGGGCAATCACATCGCCGAGCACGGCACGGACTTGATCGACCTCAAGATGCTGCCGCACTACCAGATGAACGAATTGTTTGAAGGCGTGGCCGAGGCGACTGAAGAAGCCATCCTCAACGCCATGTGCGCAGCGGAGACGATGACGGGCTATCAAGGCCACATCGTCCACGCGCTGCCGCTGGATCAATTACAGGACGTGATGAAGAAGTATCAACACTAATACTCAACCGCGAATTCACGCGAATGGCCGCTAATCATTCGCGCTCATTGGCGTAGATTCGCGGATTATCTTTGGGGGATAAAAATGACGACTAAGATTGCTGTCATCGGTGGCACGGGTAAAGAGGGTAAAGGGCTAGCTTTACGCTGGGCCAACGCGGGCTACGACATCATCATCGGCTCACGCGCTGCCGAGCGGGCCGCGATCGCCGCCAACGAATTGAACGTGACTCTCGGCAAGTCGAACGTGAGCGGCCTGGGCAATGCTGACGCCGCCCGCGCCGCTGAGATTGTGGTGCTGTCGGTGCCGTACGAAGCACACGCCGCCACGCTCGAGATGATTGCCGACGCGACGCAGGGCAAGATCCTGATCGATGTAACTGCCCCGCTCGATCCAGAGAATAAGAAGAAGACCCGGCGTGTGCCGGAGGGATCGGCCGCGCAGGCTTCACAACAACGATTGGGATCGAATGTGCGCGTGGTCGCCGCGTTTCAAAACATCAGCTACACGCACCTCACCGATCTGCACGAAGACCTGGGCTGCGATGTCTTGGTCTGCGGCAATGACAAAGAAGCGAAGAAGCAAGTCATCGAGTTGGCCAGGGCCGCGGGGATGGCCGCCTTCGACGCCGGGCCGATCGAGAACGCGGTGGTGGCCGAAGGGCTAACGGCGGTGCTGATCAACATCAACATCGCCTTCAAGATCAAGAATGCGGGCATCCGCGTGACGGGCGTCCCGCAGCAGTAGAGACAGAGGGATAAAGGGACGGAGAGATTCTCTCATTCCCTCCGTCCCTCATTCTCTCTTTCTCAATCGAGCGCTATGAATACACGTTTCACTCGCCTCACCGGACTGTTCGGTATTATCGCGCCGGTTTTCACACTGGCTCTGATCTTCGTGTCGATCGCGCTATCGCCGTGGTTCAGTTGGCACGACAACGCTTTAAGCGACATGGGGGTGAGCGCCACCTCGAACCTGTTTAACGGGACTTTGCTGCTGGGCGGCGTGCTGCACTTCGTCTTCGTGATCGGCTTTCTGCGCTGGCAGGGTCTCCGTTCACGGTTAGCGAAGATCGCCGCTGTTGCGTTGATCGCGGGCGCGATCGGCTTGCTGCTCATCGGCGTCTTCACGGAAAACGCAGGGCGCATTCACTACTATGTGTCGGCCCTGTACTTCTTGGCGACGCCGCTGGCGTACGGGTTGTTTGGCAGCGATATGCTGCGGCACAGTGAAAAATTGATGGGACTGCTTACGCTTGCGGCTGGAATTGTGGCCTTCTTGATGATCGCCGCCGTGCCGCATAAGCGCATCGCCGTGCCGGAAATTCTGGCGGCGCTGACGATGGGCATGTGGACCTTCTCGCTGGGTATGAAGCTATTGGTTGAACCACCTTCCAAATCATGAATGCAATTTCAATTCTTCCGCTGACCGGCATTCCGCTCATCCAACCCGGCGATGACTTGCCGCGCATTCTAGGCGACGCGGTCGACCGACTGGACAGTCGTCTTCAATCGGGCGACGTGCTCGTCATCGCGCAGAAGATCGTCAGCAAAGCCGAGGGGCGTTACATCGATCTCGATCGGATCACGCCCTCACCGTACGCCAGCGAGATCGCACAGCAATGCCGAAAGGATCCGCGCCTGATCGAAGTGATCCTGTCCGAAAGTCAGGCCGTAGTGCGCGTGCGGCCCGACTTAATCATCACGCGGCATCGATTGGGCTTTGTCTCAGCCAATGCCGGCGTCGATCGGAGCAACGTCGCGCCCGACGGGATCGAACGGGTTTTACTGCTCCCGCTCGATCCCGATCGCTCCGCCGCCCACCTCCGATCAGCCTTGCACGATCGCTTTGGCGTGGATGTCGGCATCATCATTGCCGATAGTCATGGCCGCCCCCATCGGATGGGAACTGTGGGCGTAGCGATTGGCCTCTCGGGTCTGCCGGGCGTCGAAGACTGGCGCGGTCGCAAAGATTTATTCGGCTACACGCTGCAACACACCGAAGTCGGCGTGGCCGATCAGATCGCGGGAGCGGGCACGCTGCTGCTGGGCCAGGCCGCCGAAGCGATCCCCGCCGTCATTGTGCGCGGGGCGCCGTTTGAAAAACGCGACGGCACGGCGCAAGAAATCAATCGGCCCCAGGAAATGGATCTATTTCAATGACGAACCGTTCCGTTCTTTACGAATTCAACGTCGATCTCAGCACCGGCGAGTGGGGCGTCAGCGTCCCGCGCGATCAGTCCCTGATCGGGCCGGTGCAGTACGGCTGGGATCGTTTTCAAACAGACCCCAACTCGCTGACGTTCGGCGGCGGCTTGTTGGCCGGTTCACCGCTGCCCGGCACGCGCCGCATGATCTTCTGCGGCTATTCACCGCAATGGGAAGACTTCTATGTCTCGGCGCTCGGCGGCGCGATGTATGTCTTTCATCGCCTGGGCGTCAACTACGTGTGGCTGCGCGGCCAATGCCCCACCGATTCCATTTTGATCTTGCGCTTGAAAGACGGCCAATACTCCGCCCGCCTGGAACCGATCGATCCGGAGGGCGTGTGGCGTGGCTATACCGACGCGAGCGGTCGCACCTGGGAAGGCTTTTACGCACTGCAGCAGTACGCCTTTGAAAAATATCGCGGCGAGTACGACGAAGACAGTTTTCGCATTCTGTCCACCGGTCCCGGCGCGCGTCACACCAAAGAAGGCGCCATCGGGTCGAACCAAATCCGCAAGGGCGCGATCAGTGTCATCGATGACTGGGCTGGGCGTGGCGGATTGGGATCGCGCTTGCTGCAATATCATCACGTTGCCGCCATCGTCTATGGCGGCAATTGGCAAGACCCGGCCCTGAAAGAAGCGAAGGAACTGGACGAATACTTCTTGAGGCGTTTCGGAAAACGCGCAGTGGCCGCCGATATCGCCGTGAGTCAAAAGTATCGTTACGTGCCGGAATTCGAAACCGGCGGCACGTTCGGCGTCAACATGCACACGGTGAATGACCAATTGTTTAGCTTCAACTACCGATCGATCTACGCCTCCGACGAAGCGCGCTTGAAACAACACGATGACTTCATCCTCGATCATTACCTGAAGCAATTCAACGCAGAGACCATCAAACCCAAGAACTTCGATCACTGCGGTGAGCCCTGCGCAGTGGTGTGCAAGAAATACAACGGCGAATTCAAGAAAGATTACGAGCCGTATGAAGCGCTCGGCCCGCAGTGCGGCGTGTTCGATCAACGCGCGGCGGAACGCCTGAATAAATTCGTGGACACCATGGGCCTCGACTCGATTCAGACGGGCGGCACCGTCGCGTGGATCATGGAGCTCATCGCCGCTGGATTGCTGCCGCCGGCGGATTTTGGCCTCCTGCTCGAGGGGCCGCGCTTCTTCACCAAAGATCAAGCGTCAGTGCGAGCGCAGTCTGCGAAACAATCCCCCGCGTCACAAGAGGAGATTGCTTCGTCGCGCCCTTCGACTCCGCTCCACTCCGCTCAGGATGCGCTACTCGCCATGACGAAAGAGCAATTCGACATCGTCAACGATTCAGCCTATAACGCCGATTACGCCATCGCCATTATCCAGATGATCCTATCCAGCGAAGCCGGTGCGCCGTTTCGACTGGGGATGCGCGCCGCGGCTAAATGGCTGGACGCGCACTACGGGATCAAGTCACTCGATCGCGCGGTGTTCACCGCCCACGGTGAGGCGGGCTGTATGGTACCCAATCAATACTGGACGCCGGGCATGTTCGCGCCCATGCCGCTGATGGGCAAGTACTTCTCGTACTACGAAAACAAATTCCTGCCGCCGCGCCAGTTGGGCCGCAAGAACGCCGAGCGCTTTGTCTATGAACTGTATTCGGAAAACAGCGGCGCGTGCCGCTTCCACCGCAAATGGGTGGAAGACATCATCGACGAGATCATCCTCGCGCACTTCGATCTACACTTCGATTACTGGCGCGATCAATTCGAGCTGGCCAAAGGCATCCACGATTATCAATCGGCGCGCGGAGTGATGTGGGAAAGCGAGCGCGTGGTGGACATCATTCACGCCTTTCTGGAAAAGTGGGAGCGCAATGGGTTGCGCGAACCGGAGTTGCTGGTGTGGCTGGATAAATTCCGCGCCGACAAATGGCAGGCCGCCCGCGAATTCTGGCAGGAGATGTACGACGGCATGAGCGAAGCGTTTGCGCAGGGCCTGGTCGAGCCTTCGGTCACGCAGTGGCCGGATGGCGCGCCGAAGCAATAACAATCATTGACATTCAACCGGAGATGATGCGACATGCAGATCCCTCAAACACAAGAACGGCCGATTGCCGATATTGAGAATCAACTTGGCCTGCCCACTGGCTTCTTGCTCAGTTTATACACGCACGAGGATGACTGGTCGTTTGTGATCAAGTCGCACGCCTTTCTCGAAGCCGCGCTGACTCATCTGTTGGACGACCATTTGGGCAAGGACGACCTGGTGCCCGTCTTCGCCTATCTGGAAACCAGCAACGTGCGCACCGGCAAGTTGGCGTTCGTCAAAGCGTTCGATCTGCTGGACAAAGGCGCGCGGCGCTTCATTCACACCCTCTCGGAACTGCGTAACGATCTGGTGCATGAAGTCAGCAACGTCAATTTCACATTCGACACGCACGTGGCACAGCTATCCGATCGGGAGCGCAAAGAATTCATCGGGGCGTTTGATTACGCCTTTGTGGAAGTGGTGCAGGCCAATCAGCGGCAGATGGACGATCGGCTGCGCACCACGCTCGATCGGATTGTGCTGACGGCCCCGCGTCTGGCGTTGGTGGCGGGCGTCGCCATGATCGGCCTGGACATCTATTTCAAGAATCGCGGAGTTGAGACTCCCCGTCAATATGTGCTGCTGCTGGGCGAGATAGTCATCAAGGAATGCGAAGCGCTGCAAGACATCCCGGCGATCTCAACTCTGTGACACTCGTAACGGGAGATACTAGCCAATGGTCACTTTAACCGACTTGGCAGTCTGAGATAGAATAACTTGGTTTGATGAGTCGAGCCACTCCAGTTTCCACACGAGGTCAACCTATGCCACTGAAAGACATCATCCAATACCAAACCGTCTCCGCTGATCCGATTGTCGTAGGCGACACGCGCGTGACGCCGCAAACCCAGACGCTGACCCTCCGGTTTCCGTTTGGCGGAATGGTGTGGAATCGCCCCTCGGCCGTGCTGGTCGAGCGCGATGACATGACGCAGCGCATTCCGATCGTGGATGTGACGCGCGTCGTCCAAATCGTTTTGTTCGGCCTGATTTTGTCGTTTTCGGCTATAATCACATTGCTGGCGGCGCAGCGCGCTCGCCCAAGGAGCTAACCCCATGAACGAATTTCTCAACAAGCTGGGCGTGACCCTTACCACCAGTCACGAACAAAACCTGAACCTCATCCAGAAGCTATTTGAAACAGCGCGACCCACGGCGGTTTTTAGCGAGCCGCTGCACGCCGGTGATTACACCGTGATCACCGCGGCAGAAGTTGTGACCGGAGGCGGTGTGGGGTATGGCGGCGGAGGCAGCGGACCGGCCATGGTCGAAGTAGAAGAAATGGACTTCACCGATGAGATTCCCGTCGAAGCGATTGCCGAAGATGACGAAGAGCCTGGCGAGGGCTATGGCGTGGGTGGCGGCGGTGGCGGCTACGCCTGGGCCCGACCGGTGGCCGCCATCACGATCGGGCCTGATGGCGTCACCGTAGAGCCGATCGTGGATGCCACCAAAGTCGCGATTGCCTTGTTCACCACTATCGGCGCGATGGCACTCATGTTTGCGCGAATGTCGAAGTTGAGTCAGAAGTAAAACAAAATCCTATACTCTCTTCAAGGAGAAAGTAACATGGCTGTGAAAGTTGGTATCAACGGTTTTGGCCGCATCGGGCGGCAAGTGTTGAAGGCGATCCGGGACAGTTATCCTGAGACGCTGGAAGTGGTGGCCTTCAACGACATTGGCGACACCAAGACAATGGCGCACCTGTTGAAGTACGATTCGACCTATGGCCGCTTCAACGGCACCGTCGAAATTGCCGAGGATAGCCTACTGATCGACGGCAAGAAGGTCAAAGTCTTCAAGGAAACTGATCCGGCCGCCATTCCTTGGAAAGACCTGGGCGTGGAGATCGTGATCGAGTCGACCGGTCTGTTCACCATCAAGGAAGATGGCGTCAACAAGAAGGGCAAGACCGTCAAGGGCGCGGTCAACCACATCACTGCGGGCGGCGCCAAGAAGGTCATCATTTCGGCCCCAGCCGAAGGCGAAGACATCACCATTGTGTTGGGCGTCAACGACGACAAGTATGATCCCGCCAAGCACCATGTCGTTTCGAATGCGTCCTGCACCACCAACTGCCTGGCCCCGGCGGCCAAGGTTGTGCATGACAAGTACGTGATCAAGCGCGCTTTCATGACCACCATTCACTCTTATACCAACGACCAGAAGGTGTTGGACATGCCCCATTCGGACCTGCGCCGCGCTCGCGCCTCGGGCCTGAACATCATCCCGACCACCACCGGCGCCGCCAAGGCCATCGCTCTGGTCATCCCCGACCTGAAGGGCAAGTTTGATGGCTATTCACTGCGCGTCCCGACCCCGACTGTCTCGGTCGTCGATTTCACTGCCGAAATCGAGAAAGAGACCACCACCGAAGAGCTGCGCCAAGCCTTCCGCGATGCGGCCCAAATGCCACGCTTCAAGGGTATCCTCGAAGCCGTGGATGAGCCGCTGGTGAGCATGGACTTCAAGGGCAACCCCTACAGCTCTTCCGTTGATTTGCCCTTCACCAGCGTCCTGGGCAAGGAAAAGAACACCTTCATCAAGGTCGTGGCCTGGTACGACAACGAGTGGGGCTACAGCGTCCGCACAGCCGATCTCGCGAACTTGATGGCTTCCAAGCTCTAAAACGTAAGGCGTAAAACGTAAGAGGCTGAACACGCTCTTACGTTTTACGTTTTACGCCTTACGAGGCCAACTATGAATAAGAAAACAGTAAAAGATGTCGATCTGAAGGGCAAGCGCGTGATCATGCGCGTGGACTTCAACGTCCCGATGAAGGACGGCGCGGTCACCGACGACAAGCGCATTAAAGCCTCGCTCCCCACGATTCAGTACGTGCTCGAGCAAGGCGCGTCGCTGGTCCTGATGAGCCACCTAGGCCGCCCGAAGGGCGTCGGTTTCGAGCAGGAATTCAGCCTGAAGCCCGCCTCTGAAGCGTTAGCAAAATTGCTGGGCACTGTCGCGGTGCAGATGGCGCCCGATTGCGTCGGCGCTGAAGTCGAGGCCATGGCGAAGGCGCTGAAGCCCGGCGAAGTGCTGCTGCTGGAAAATGTCCGCTTCCACAAGGAAGAGGAAAAGAACGATCCTGCCTTTGCCGCGCAGCTGGCGAAGCTGGGCGAAGTGTACGTCTGCGATGCGTTTGGTTCGGCGCACCGCGCGCACGCCAGCGTCGAGGGCATCGCGCATCAGCTGCCCGTGGCCGTGGCCGGTTTGTTGATGGAACAGGAACTCGAATATCTGGGCCGCGCCACCTCCGACCCCGAGCATCCCTATGTAGCGATCCTGGGCGGCGCGAAGATCAGCGATAAGATTCTGGTCGTCGAGAATTTGCTGAAGCAATGCGATAAATTGATCATCGGCGGCGGCATGGCGAATACCTTTCTCGCGGCCAAAGGCTACGAGATGGCCGACAGCCTGGTGGAAGCCGGTTCGATCGAGACCGCGAAATCGATCCTGGCCCACTCGGGCGATAAGCTGCTCCTCCCGATCGATGCCGTGATCGCCGACAAGTTCGACGCCGATGCGAATTCGCAAGTCGTCGACGTGGACAAGGTCCCGGCGGGTTGGCGCATCATGGACATCGGCCCCAAATCGCTGGAGCAGTTCGGTGAGGTGTTGAAGGCTGCCAAGCTGGTCGTGTGGAACGGCCCGGTAGGTGTGTTCGAAATGCCGAAGTTTGCCGAAGGCACGTTCGCCATCGCCAAGTTGTTGGCCACTTGCAACGCCACCACCGTCATCGGCGGTGGCGACAGCGCCAGTGCCGTGAAGAAAGCGGGCGTCGCCAAGCAGATGACGCACGTCTCCACCGGCGGCGGCGCGAGTCTGGAATTCCTGGAAGGCAAGGAACTGCCCGGCGTGGCGGCGTTGAATGAGAAGTAGTTGCTAGTGGTTGGTAGTGAGTTGTTAGCAGCGGGTCATGATCGAATTTCGGTCATGACCCGCTTTCATTTATGCACAGGTGTTTCGTCATGCCCGAACGTTTTCGCCTGGCGCGCCCCCGCTTCGCGGACAGGGCGTGTCGGGCATCCAGGTTAACCGTGAGCGAAGTTACTTCTGCTGTCGCGCTCACAGCCGCCGTCCCCGGCGGCGTTACTGTAACTGATGATTGACAGGCGTCCTGATTCGGCCTACACTGAAATCGCCGAGTCGGCCCCGTTACTGTTCACTCAAACAATCGCATAGCGTCTTCATCTGCGCGCGCAGGCGAATCGATCGGGATGGTGCATCGTGAAAGCAATCAGGAGGATATCGTGATCAAGCCCATCGACCTCAGCGAAAACGCCCCGTGGAAACAACGCGCACGAGTAGCTTTCATCCTGAGAGCACCTTTTGCTCAAACCAATCCAGCGCGCGGCCTCGTCGTACACAACAAATCTGGCTCACATCAGATTTATGCCTGGGACACATCCAGCGGCGAGTTGCGTCAGCTGACGACGCGTGACTGCAACACGCTGGTCGGCTGGATTTCACCCGATGGACAACATATCTATTTCTTGAACGATCAGCAAGGGAATGAACAAGGGCATCTCACTCGTGTGCCCTTTGAAGGCGGCGAATTTGAAGATGTAACGCCGAATATGCCGCTCTATACCTTGCGCGGCGTCGGCTTTAGCCGAAATAGCAGATGGTTGGCCTTTGACGCCGTGAACGCCGATGGCTTTCAACTCCACGTTATGCCGCTGGGTGAACACGGCGAACTCAGTGAACCACGCCTGATCTATCGGAGCGAGAAAGAGGCCTGGGGCGCGTTACTATCCAGCGATGGCAAGATTGCGGCGATGATGTCCACCGCGCGGGCTGGAGGGCGACGTCATCGCAGCCTCCTGGCGATCGATACCAAAGACGGCCACCTCGTCGGCGAAGTCTGGGACGGGCCGGAAGCCGACATTGAGATCGTCACCTTCTCCCCACTACTGCAGGATGAACGAATTCTGGCGATGACTTCGCGTGCTGGGTTCAGGCGGCCATTTATCTGGAATCCATACACCAGTGAGCGGCTCGATCTGGCTTGCGATGAACTGGAAGGTGATGTCCTTGTGGTGGATTGGTCACCCGATGGACAGCGTGTCCTATTGTGTCAAATCAATCGCGCTCAGCAGCAGTTGTACTCTTATGATCTAACAAGCCAGACTCTGACGCGTCTGCAACATCCCGATGGTGTCCTCTATGTTGTTATGAGTGTTAGCATTCCCGGTGAGATTAGAGGGCCAGGTTACAGTTCAAACGAGGAAATCTGGGGGCTACGGCAAGACTCAACTCGTCCTCCAAATGTCGAAGCGTTCGACGCCTTTACCGGAAAACTCAAACGCACCCTGGTGAAAGTTGATGATGTGCCTCTGGCTCACCCAACGCGATCGGTCACATTTCATTCGTCGGATGGACAGGAAATTCAGGCATGGCTGGCGCTACCGGATGCCAAGCCTCCTGGTATTATGGATTTTGGGTGGCCTGTGCTTTCGTCACCCAATGTGCGATAGAGTAAGAGTGCCCCACTGTTAAGCGAGGCTGGCTCTCATTGAACACGGAGAGACGCACACACCTTGTTTCCTGCGCTAGCCTCG
>JBGSPW010000252.1:0-4767 GCA_041738395.1 Thermoflexales bacterium | reverse complement strand
GGGCGCGCCCCACAAACTGCGACCGGGCGGCTCCACGCGCGACGTGCGCAACCACACCCGCGTATCGGCCGGCACTTCAATGAACGCCCATTTGCCGAGACGGGCAATTTCCTCAAGAAAATCCAAGTTTTTGCCATAGCTGGCGTCCGCCGTCACCCAGCGAAACGGGATCACGGCGCGGGCGATCAACTCCCGGATCATCGCCAGTTGCGGTTCGGTTTGGAAGCGCACCGCCTCCGGGACGCGACAAGCTTTCCAGCGCTGGCGATACGCCTCGGTAAACCAGCACCCCGGCAAGTACAAGCGTTCATCCAAGAAGGCATAGTCTTGCGAACTGACATACACCAAAAAGACGCCTTCTTGGCAATTGGCGACTTTGCCCAGGTGCCCACAGTATTGCGCGGCGACGCCCACCGAGTGCGACCCTTGTTTGGGAAACCCACTGCCGTCAACAATGACCACGCCATCGGCTTCGCCCAAGTCCGCCGCGATCAGCGTATGCTGGTGCTCGCGCAGGCGGGTTTGATTCCACGTGCCGTCCGTGATAAACCGCTGCGCGGCGCGCACCGCGTTGGGGTCGGCGCCCTGCAACGCCAGCACGATCGGCTCAATCGTTTTCCGCTCCAGATTCGACAGCTGCCCGCACAGATAAAGCCGCGACCACTCGCGCTGTTCCCGGCGCGTGAAGCAGTCTTGGAACAAATCATGAAAGGCCATCAACTCTTCGGCACACGCATCAATGTCCTCCGGCGTAATGGGGGACGCGGGTGGCCGCCCACTCGCAGGCGGGCGACCAGACGGCTGGCGCTTGGCACGCGACACTTGGACACTCATGGCACACTCCTTTATTCAGAGGTTGCCTATGAGTGTACTCGCTAAAACGTCGTAATAATTTCAAAGTGTCGTAGTAATGTGAAACGTCGTTGTAGTATTAGTTTAATCTTGCGATCAGCTCCGCTGATGTTCAGTCCGATAATTTAGATGATCACGCAGAGCAATCAAGCAGGGTGTCGAAATAGCGGAAGTGCCTTTTCAATCTCAAGGACTAGGGGGTTGTGGCGCTCTTGACCTTGGCCCGGTCAGATCATACTCCGTTTCACCCACATGGCACAAAGGAGATCAACACCATGAAACGCCTATCGCAAGTGGTAGTGGTAATGTTATTGCTGAGCCTGTTAGTCGTTCCCTTCTTTACGGCAACCCGGGTAACGGCCGATCCCGACAAACCGGATCAAAATCAGCGGGCCTTGTCAATCCCCAGCGGGATTCCTGACGCCAGCCATCAGCCTCAGGCAGGAGCAGCGGTCATTGCCGTATTCGATGATCCCGCCTATGTCGATACTGAAGGCAGCACCAGCAGCGAATCGGACAACGTGCAGGCCGGACTGGCCGCGCTGGGCTTCTCCGTGGTGCCCTTCACCGGCACGACCGCAGCCGATTTCGGCACAGCGCTAGCCGGAGCGGATGTCCTAGTCATTCCAGAATTGGAGGCGAATTCCAATCTGGGCAATGACCTCTCGCCGCAGGCACGCACCGTCATTACCAACTTTGTCAGCCAAGGCGGTGGCCTGATTGAGTTCTACCAAGGCCCTGAGTTCTTGAATCTGGTGTTTGGCTTTAGCCTGGGGTCGCAGGGGGCCAGCCTCAGCCGCATCACAGCGGCAGCCACAGGCACAGCCTTTACCAATGGCCCGGCTTGGTTACCGGCAAACAATGCCACCGACAGTCTGGACAGCAGTACATTTCCTGCAGGAGGACAGGCGATCTACAGCAGCGGCGGTATCAACGCCGAAGTCGCCTGGTTGCCTTTCGGCAACGGGCAGATTGTCTACCTGGGCTGGGACTGGTACGATGCTGCGCCACCCGGTGCTCAGGATAACGGCTGGTTAGAGGTGCTGGATCGTGCTGTGATACAACTGGCTGGCGGAATGAGGCTTTTCCCGTCAAACAGTCAACGGTACGGGTTGCCCGGTTCCAGTGTCGTGCATACCTTGACTCTGATAAACTACACGGGCATAACCGACACCTACACGCTGGCGCTCGGCGGAAACGTCTGGACGACTGTTCGTCCGTTTGCAGTGACCCCCTCAATGCCACCCAGCACCACCTTGAAGATCCCGGTCACGGTGACCATCTCAGCCGGTGCAACAGTGGGTGCCTCCGACCTAGCCAAGCTGACCGTCACCTCGGTAACCAGTCCCGGCGTTTATACCGATGCAACCACACTACGCACCACGGTCCCCTCTGGCCGGTACGGCTACGTCTTCACTGAGGATAGCAACCAGATCGAGGTGCTGGATACGATCATCCACGAGGCCGTAGGAACCATCGACACGACCCCTTATGGGGATACCCCTTTCCTCGGCGGGTTAAGCCCCAACGGACAACAACTCTATGTGAGTCTCTATGACAGCAACCGGGTGCTGATCGTGGATACGGCCACACAAACGCCCTATACGCCGACGCTGGCAGTCGGGAACGAACCGCGCAACGTAGCCTTTGCCCCCAACGGTGCCTACGCCTTCGTACCCAATCGGGGATCGGGTACCGTTTCCGTGATCGATACAGCGGCGCGCGCTGTCACCGCCACGCTAACCGTCGGCAATAACCCCATGATTGTGGCTACCAGCCCGTGCCTGGACAAAGCCTATGTGACCAACCGCACTAGCAACACGGTTAGCGTCATCAATACCACGGCGCTCACGGTGACCAAGACGATCACCGGGTTCAATCACCCCTGGGGGATCGTCGTATCGCCGTTTGGACGCTGGGCCTACGTGGTCAATCAAGAGGACAATACAATCGGTGTGATCGACACCACGACCGACCAGCTCATAGCCACCTGGGCGATCAAAGCCGACTGGCTGCAGATGGTGGATGTCTCGCCCGATGGCCGCACGCTCTATGTCGTTGATGCCGATGGCGGAGCGGTCTTGACACTTGACGCCTTCTCCGGCGAGACATTGAATGTCATCCCGGCTGAACGATCAGAAGCTTGGTATGTGGAGACCTTCCCAGCGGGTGCGGGGAACTACGCCTATTTCTCCCGAACAGACGCCCAAGCCGTGGGCGTGATCGATACCGCTACGCAGCGCCTTGTAAAATCGATCTCGCTGTCGGGCGGCGGTCAGCCACGCGGGCTGGCATTCTTCCCGCAAGAAAACACCTGTCTCAGTGGTACGGCGGTCGTCGCGCCCGCAGCGCCGCATCGAGTGGCGCCGACCGGCCAGAAGGTCACGTTCCGCGAAGACGTGATCAATCTCTCCACGAACACGAACACGTACGCGTTGACCTCATCCATCTCACCCTGGACGACGACGCTGTCGGCCAACACGACCGGCCCACTCGCGCCCGGGGCAAGATTCCCGGTAACGATGACGGTGGAACTTCCAGCGAGTGCGTTGCCAGGCGCCTTTACGTCGATTACGCTCACCGCCACCAGCGGAGGCGGCTCAAATGCGGCCAAGCTCACGGCCAGCGTGCTGCACCCCGGTTTCGTCTTTAACAAAGACGAGAATGTGATCCATGTGGTCGATACCCGGTATCACTTGGATAGTGGTCTGGTGATCAGCACCTCGGCCTATGGCAGCCAACCCCTCCGGGGCACACTCAGCCCTGATAGCTCGAAACTCTATGTAGGGCTACGAAACGACAATCGCGTGTTGATTGTAGATACGAAGACGCTGACTCCTACAGTGGCCCTGCCCGTGGGAGACGCCCCGCAAGATGTGGCTTTCAGTGTCGATGGCACCAAAGCCTTTGTGGCCAATCGCAACAACGACACGCTCGCGGTGATTGACACCGCCGTGCCGACGGTGACGTTAACGCTCCCGGTGGGTAATGAGCCCATGAGTTTGGCGGCAGCCTGTTCCGGTAAGCTCTACGTCGCCCTGCGAGCAGATAATGCGGTGGCAATAGTGGATACCTCGGTCATGACCGTGACCAAGGTCATCACGGGCTTCAACGAGCCGCACGGCCTAACCCTGGCTCCGACCTGCCAGCAAGCTTACGTAGTCAATCAGGGTGGTGACAGCATCGGCGTGATCAATACCGCGACCGACAGTCTGATCGCTACCTGGCCTATCATCGGCGCTGATTGGCTCTCCGACGTAGACATCTCGCCGGATGGGCAGCGACTCTATGTGGCAGACGCCGAGCTGGGTGACGTGCATGTGCTGAATGCAGCCACTGGCGCGGTGTTGGCACATATGACCGGAACCGGCGATGGCTGGACGGCGTGGGAGGTGGAAACGTTCTCGCCCAGCGGTGGGCCGTTTGTCTATGCCACCTTCTCCTACGACGGCTGGGTGGGCGTCTTCAACACTACCAGTAACACATGGCAGAAGGCGATCCAGTTAGGAACGGGTGGTGACTTGCGCGGCATGGCTCTTTTCCCGCCGCTGCGCCTGTGCCGCAACATCTATCTGCCCCTGATTCTTAAGCACTTTACACCTTAAGCGCAGGTGCGGGCAGTTACCCGGCTGTCGCGGGGATATTCTTGCGACAGTCGGGCAACAGTAGAATCAGGCTCTGGGAGTGCATCATTCGTATTGAGAAAAGATCAACTTCATGCTTGGAACTTTCTACGCGGTGATCACAGTGCTGGCCTGGGGGACGTGGCTGGCACCTTCGCAAAATATCCCCTGACTCCTCTGAAAAAACTGCTCACGTCGTACCCGGCGCCCATCGCCGACGACGCGCTAGGCGAAGCCCCGTCCGGCCATACCCGGCGCAGCGCGCCGGTGGCCCGCCAGGCGTCGGGGCGGA
>JBGSPW010000210.1:0-7462 GCA_041738395.1 Thermoflexales bacterium | reverse complement strand
CACTTGTTCAACAGCAAGTGGCCTACTTTTCGATGAGCGACTGGCCTACTTTTCGATCATCACGATTGAGCGATTCAACACGGTGTGGCCTATTTTTCGTCCATCAAATGGCCTACTTTTCGATTGACAAAAACAACAGAGAACGTGATCTATTATCTCTGCGCGTCCATGATGTACCAACTGCCAAACCGTATCAATCCGTGTTTTGCGTTTTGGTTCCAAGAAGACAATAAATAGCCAAACACCACCTATTGTAACCGACGATTCACGCACCCACCCGTTGGAGAATCATTGTGGTAGTGTTGGCTTCGCCAATGCGTGAACGAATCGGCTTTTGAACCCGACAAAAAACTCAGCGCGTCAAAATCTTAACGCACTGAGTCTATGAACTTTTGCTTGTAGAAGTAGTTGCTTCACGCCATCTGATACAACTCCACCAACACCCCATTCGCGCTGGAAGGATGAATGAACGCGATCTTCTTTCCGCCCGCGCCGACGGTCGGCGTCTCGTTGATCAACTTCACGCCCTTGGCCTTCATGTCGGCCAGCAGCTCTGCGAGGTTGTCCACTTCCAGACAAATGTGATGCATGCCGGGGCCGCGCTTGGCGAGATACTTGGCGACGCCACTCGTTTCCGTGGTGGGCTTCACCAATTCCACCTCGCTGCCGCCCGTAGGCAGAAATGCGACGATGGACTCCTGCTCTTTCACTTCTTCGAGGTGCGTCATCTCCATCCCCAGCGCATCGCGCCAGAACGCGAGTGACGTGTCGATGTCATCTACAGCCACTGCAATGTGATCGATTCGTTTAACAGCCATGATTGCTCCATGTTGAGTAACGAGTAATAAGTAACGAGTAACCGCCGCCAACAGTCATTACTCGTTACTGGTTACTCGTTATGGGTTCAAATTCCCGCCGACGCGTGATACTCGCCGAACACGCCGCGCAGGGTATTGCACACTTCGCCCAGCGTGACGTCGTTTTCGACGCAGGCCACGATAGTGGGCATCAGGTTATCCGTGCCACGCGCCGCGTTCTCCAACTGCGTGCGGAGTTCGCTGACCTTCGCGTTGTCGCGGTCATGACGCAATTCAGCGAGGCGGCGCTTCTGCTCGGACTCGATCGAGGGATCGATCTTCTGCCGTTGCAAGTGCACTTCTTCCTGCACCTGGAATTGATTCATGCCCACGACGATCTGCTCGCCGCGTTCGACCGCGCGTTGATAGGCATACGCCGCATCGCCAATCTCGCCCTGAATGTATCCCGCTTCGATCGCGCGCAGCGCCCCGCCCATCTGATCGATGCGATCGATATAAGCTCGCGCCTGCTGCTCGATCTCGTCGGTCAGGTTTTCGACCACATACGATCCCGCAAACGGATCGATCGTGTCGGCCACACCCGATTCGTAGGCGATGATCTGCTGCGTGCGCAGCGCAATGCGGACGCTATCTTCGGTGGGCAGCCACAACGCCTCATCGCGCGAGTTGGTGTGCAGCGACTGCGTGCCGCCCAGCACCGCGGCCAGCGCTTGCAGCGTCAACTTGAAACCATTAGCGTAGTTGGGCTGACCCATGGCGTGCAGACGCTTCGCCATGCGCTCGGCATAGCAATGCTTGCAGCCTGGGCTGACCTTGGTGCAGCCCGTTAAGGGATTCCAGGTGGATTCAGTCCACTCGATGCTGGATTTGGTAGCCATAGTTAATCGCCCCCGCGATGTCTACACTGATAATAGCACATATGTTCCTGTGGGCAAACCCAGTAGTTCATACGGACTCGCAAGAGCAATTTGCCCATAATGCCCGAAATCTCGAGTTAATCCTTGAATTGAAACTTGGTTTGATAATGGCTTGTCGGGCCATCTGCGTGTGCTATCTGCCCGGTGTTCTTCATGGTGTTGAGCGCAGCATTGAGATGCTTACCTCTGATTCTCCCGAACCACTTACCAAGTACACTCAGGTATATTTGGTCGTGACTTAGCGCTTTGCCTCGCGCAGCCTCCCAAATATCCACCTGAAGGTGATCGACCTTTGCCGCAAAGATTTCTTCCTCGGACGGTTGTGTCGCGAACATATCTATCTGGTGAGGCCGTGAATCTTTGTATCCTTGAACCTCAATTGGATAACTCTCTTCTACATCGCAGATGATTTCGCTCGCTAAAAGTATACCTCTAGGATGTGCCGTGGCGAAGACCAAGTGGTACTTAACTTGTTCAGTTAGTGTCCTGAAGGAATCTCCAATCATCAACTCCATAAATTCTTGGCAGGATGCCAAATTGCTTCTTTCCCTGGGGTGAACCGTCGTCAAAAAAACCATCGAGCCTTCTGACCGCTCACGCACGCATGTTACGCTGTTTCAGACGCGGCCTCAAGCGGCTCCAACTGGACCACGTGCCGCAGAAAATCGATCTTCACGATGCGCCCGCGCACCAGCTTCTGTTCGCCCAGCAAGTTCGCTAGCAGGTAGGCGTCGCCTTCCGGCTGAATCAATACGACATCTTTCATCAGCGGCTGGCTGACCTGATCTTCAATCAAAAAGACTTTGGCTTCACACATCACGCACCTCCTCATCAAGAAACACAAACGCCATCGGACAGGCCTACAGGCCCATTGATGGCGATCTTCATGATCTACAGGCCGACTTCATGTCGGCACCCGCTGAGATCTTCTCAGCGCCGGAACTATACCACGCTCTCTTTGAAAGTCAACGGGATCGAATGAGATCGATCGCGGCCGCGATTTGTTTAGTCAAGGCCTTCCAATCAACCCCGACGATCTCAAAATGCGGCTGATTGACCGGCAGCAGCAACTTGCGGCCCGGCGCGCCCGCGATCGCTGCGGCGATGCCCGGCGTGATCTCGCCCATCATCGAGTTGGGGATCACCACCCCGATCGGCGCGAGGATGATATCGGCCTGTCCGATCGACACGCGAATCGCGTTCTCGCCACTGGCCCCTCGACTGGCCTTGGCCTGCATCATCCGATCGGTCGCCACGGCGTTCGCACCTAAGGCGATGATCTCCGTGTCTAACGGCAGTTCCTGCCGCAGTTGAGTCACGATCTGCACCCCGATGCCACCGCCCATCCCATCGATCACTGCAATCTTCATTGATCACCTGCCCGGCAGCATTCTACTTGCCCGCAACGCGCGTGTCAACTGAAGGGCAGCGGCCAGGTAACCAATCGGTCATACGTGCATCAAATAGAGGCAGACATTATCCATAGGAGCCTTATATGACCAGGCGCACTCTAACCTTGAGCGAAATTGTGCAACACTTTCTACCCAGCTGGTTTGCCGTGGTGATGGGCACCGCCGTCATCGTGATAGCTATTTTCGTTTTTCGGAAGTTCGTCCCGTTTGCCTACGAATTGCAAGTTTTCTTCCTGGCGACAGCCGGGTTGTTGTTTGTTATCCTGAGCGTGCCCTGGACCATGCGCTGGCTTCAATACCCCGCAGCCGCGCGCCGCGATCTGGCAAACCCCACGTCAGGGGCGTTCTTTCCGACCATGCCGATTTCCCTGCTGGTCATTGGCATTGCGATCGAGAAAACGGGCCTGCCCTTCCTGTCAGAAGATGCCCGGTGGGGTGTGTTGCAGGTGCTCTGGATACTCGGTTCGGCGGGCATCCTCTTCTTTGCGCTGACCATTCTGCACAGTTTCTTCCATCAATCAGAGATAAAATGGGAAGCCTCAACGCTGGGCTGGCTCATCCCGCCCGTCTCGGCTTTGCTCATTCCCGTGTTGGGGACCAGCCTGACAGCGCATTTTGCCGGAACGCCCTGGGGAACGGTGAACATGATTGGCAGCCTAGTATTTTTGGGAGCCGGCGGCATCCTGTTTATTCTGGTGATGGCGGTCGTGTTTGCCCGGTATATTTTCTATACCCTGCCGCCCCTGAACCTGGCGCCCACCTTGTGGATCGGCATTGCACCGACATCCATCCTGGCTATCGTCGCCTTGAAGCTGGTCAAGCCGTTGCAGGCGATTTTGGCTTTCAGCCCGCAAACAGAAGAGACGCTGAGCGTGTTGGCCCAGGTCAGTGCAACAGCGCTATGGGGCTTTGCCCTGTTTTGGCTGGCGCTGGCGCTGGTGGTGACACTGGCCCTGCATCGCAAAACACCCCTGCCATTCGCGCTTAGCTGGTGGGCCTTTGTCTTTCCAATGGGTGCGTTTACGGTGGCCACGGGCGTTCTCTATCAGGCTTTGCCCTATGACTTCTTCCGCTGGGTTGGACTGGCCGCGCTGGTCGCGGTGCTTATTCTCTGGCTGACGACAATGTGGCACACCTGGCAGGGTGTGCAGCGCGGCTCCCTTTTCCAGCCGCATGATGCCAACCCCGGCGCGGCACCTGCGCACTGACTCGATCACTATCGGTGCTCACGTCGGAAGCACCTGAGCATTTCACTTGACTTCATCTACCGGAATCACAACTGAATATGTCCTGGGCATTTTGGCGATAAAAGGGCAGCCGCTCACGCTCGGGCAGAAGGATCCGCAGCTGCCGCTGGTACAAGCCGCGTCGGCCGCTTCGACCGGCTTGTCGTCGTTTCTTAAACGTCCCTTGCGTACCCAGTAAGCGAGCATCCCCTCCAGCGCGCTGCGCTCGATGCCCAGCTTATGGCTGAGAACCGACAATGAGACCGGTTCTCTGGCTGAGGTAATTTCGTGCAAGATCTGGCTTAACATGGGTCGACTCCATATCAAATGAACGGGCCGCAACCTGCTAATCGGTTGCGGCCCGCTCACGATTGATCTATCCCAGCCCCAACAGTTTGCCACCCTGGAAGACAACGAACGCCATCAACCAGGCTAGAGCCAATTGACCGAAGATACTCACCCAGGTCCAGTTCATGCCCAGCTCATGTCGTTCAGCCGCTATCGCGACCATGCAGGGCGTGTAGATCAGTACAAAGACCATGAAAGCCAGCGCGGCCAACGCGCCATGCCCACCACTGGAGACATCGAAACCTTCTTGGATGACCCCCATCAAAATGGTGGGCTCCTCTTCGACTTCTTCCTCAAACAGATTGATCCCCACAATCAGTGGCAGGGATTTGACCGTGTCCACAGTCGCGCTGGCGAACCCCGTGAAGATGCTGCCCAGATCCTCGAAAAAGGTGGGCGGTTCAGTCGCTTCTTCTTCGACGCCTTCCACGCCATAGACCTGCGACATGGTGCTGACGACCACTTCCTTGGCGACAAAGCCGGTCAATAGTGCGCTGCTAGCTTCCCAACTGCCAAAGCCCAGCGGCTGGAAGACCGGCGCAACAGCCTGATTGACAGTTGCGAACAGACTGTCACTCACTTCAGCTTCGGCAAAACTACCCTCACCGCTCACTGGAATCGCCATCAACAGCCACAGGATGATGCTGACCGCCATAATCGTCGTCCAGGCTTTGCGCAGGAATGAGCTGATGCGCTCCCAGGTATGGAACCAGATACTGCGCAAAGTGGGCAGGCGATACGGCGGTAATTCCATCACAAAAGTGGCTTGTTCCTTTCCTTTGAACAAAGTATTCTTCAGGGTAATCCCCAGCACGATGGCGGTGATAATCCCCAACAGGTACATGGCAAAGACCGCCGCGCCCGAATTCTGCGGGAAAAAGACCGCCGCAAACAGCACGTACACTGGCAGGCGCGCCCCGCAGGACATGAACGGCACCAGCAACCCGGTCAGGATGCGGTCCTTCTTGTTCTCCAGCGTGCGCGTGGCGTACATCGCCGGAACGGTGCAGCCAAAGCCCACCAGCATCGGCAGGAAACTCTTGCCGTGCAGCCCCAGCGCGTGCATCAACCGGTCCATGACAAAGGCAGCGCGTGCCATGTAACCGGAATCTTCCAGAATCGCCAGCGCCAGATAGAGGAACATCAGCACCGGCACAAAGACCAGCACTCCGCCCACCCCGGCGATGATGCCGTCTATCACCAGGCTCTCTACCCAAGTGCCACTCAACCCGATCGCCCCCAGCAGCGCCACGGCCCAAGTCGTAATCGGGCCGCCGATGACGCCGTCCACCCAATCGAGGTAGGGGGCGGAAACATCGGCCGTCAATTTGAACACCAGCCACATGGCCGCCAGGAAGATCGGGATGCCCAGCAGGCGATGGGTGACAATCTGATCGATTTTGTCGGACAAGGTCAATCGGTTGGTGGCAGGCCGTCTGACCACTTCACGCACCAGACCGTTAATCCAGCCATAGCGCCGATCGGCAATGGCGACATCCACGTCGTCGCCATAAAACACTCCCAACCGCTCGATGCTCTTGCCCGCTTCTTCGAGCAAGGCGGCGCCACCCTTCACAACGCGCAGATTCACCTGAATGTCTTCATCGGCTTCGAGCAGTTTGATCGCCAACCAGCGCGCCGGAAACTGGGAAGCAACCGGCGGAGTATTGGCAATCAACCCGGCCAGGCGGGTGATTTCTTCTTCGGCTTCGCGCCCGTAATCAATCGCAAAGCCCTGGGCAGGGAAGGCAGTAGAGGCGCTCATGCGACTTTCTCCCTGGCAGCAACGATGATGATCTTTACCAGGTCTTGGATACCCTCACCCTTGCTGGCGATGGTGCGCACCACCGGCGATTTGAGCGCTTGCCCCAGACGGTCCCGATCGATTTTGATGCCGCGCGATTCGGCCACATCCGACATGTTTAACGCGGCGACTACGACGGGCACTCCCAATTCCAACACTTGCACGGCCAGGTACAGGTTACGCTCAAGGTTGGCGGAATCCAGCACGGTCACAACCACATCCGGCTTTTCGTGGATGATGTAATCGCGAGCGATGACTTCCTCGGGCGAGAAGGCGGTCAGACTATAGGTCCCCGGCAAATCCACCACTTTGATGTCGTACCCATCCTGCTGGAATTGACCCTCTTTCTTCTCGACCGTTTTGCCCGGCCAGTTGCCCACATGCTGATGGGAACCGGTCAGCGCGTTGAACAGACTACTTTTTCCCGCGTTGGGGTTGCCAGCCAGCGCAACATGCAGTTGACTCATGATATTTCTCCTGGAATAAGTTCTACGACGATTTTCTGCGCCATGCCGCGCCCCAGTGCCAGGCGTGAATCACGCACCGAGAGCAGGAGCGGCCCACCCGCATCTTGAATGACCGTTAGCTCGACGCCCGGTGTCAGTCCCAGCGCGTTCAAGCGGCCAATCAAGCCATCGCCGGCATTCACTTTCAACAGGCGAACACGTTCGCCTTGTGCCACCATCGATAAGGGCAGGGCGTGTGCACTCATGCTTGCTCCGGTTGGACCAGAATCTCGCCAGCTTCGGCCTTGCGCAGCGAGAGATGATAATTCTTCACGACGAAATCAATCGGGTCGCCTAGCGTAGGTTTTGCGCAATCAGGCGACGAATCGTTCATCCGGATTCAATTTGGCGCGGGCGATGGAAGCCCAACGATAATTGAAAAGCGGGGACGCCTTTCAGGAATAGAACCAGGCCAGCCAATGGGCTATGTG
>JBGSPW010000180.1:0-53638 GCA_041738395.1 Thermoflexales bacterium | reverse complement strand
TGCTGCGCGGCGCCCCCGTCGCTTTGACGGACGCGGTGCGCAGCGACGAGTGGGCAGCCTGGCTGAACGGCCTCGAATTCGTGCGCGAACGCCTGTTGACCGTGCTGGCCGTTGAGGGTGTACGACCAATCGACGCGGAGAATGCTACGTTTGATCCGCACTGGCATCACGTGATCGAAACGGTGGCCGCCACGGACGATCAACCGGCGGGCAGCATCGTGCAAGAAACGCGGCGCGGCTATGCGACCCGTGAGCGCGTGCTGCGTTACGCCGAAGTCGTCGTCGCTAAATAAGGTTCACGTAGTGCGTGTTGCGTAGTGCGTGATGTCCAACACGCATCACGTTCCACGTTTTACGCAGTACTCGTTACGTGTTACTCATTACTCATCAGGAGTTCTCATGTCCAAAATCATCGGCATCGATCTCGGCACTACGTATTCCGCAGTGGGCTTTGTGCGCGACGGCTTGCCCACGATATTGCCCAACGGCGCGGAGCGCCTCATCCCGTCGATGGTGGGCTTGACGCCGAACAAGGCGCTCGTCGTTGGCACGCCCGCGCGCAATCAATACGTGTTGTACCCTGAAAATACGGTCAAATCGATCAAGCGCAGCATCGGCACGGACCTGCGCGTGACGCTGGGTGAGCGCGACTATTCGCCCGCCGAAATCTCGGCCATCATTTTGCGTGAGATGAAGCGCATCGCCGAAGCGAATCTGGGCGAGCCGGTCGATCGTGCAGTGATCACCGTGCCCGCTTATTTTTCCGATGCGGCCCGGCAGGCGACGAAAGAGGCTGGCGAGATTGCGGGCTTCACCGTCGAGCGCATCATCAATGAACCGACGGCGGCCGCCTTGGCGTACGGACTCGATCGGGCCGACGAGACCCAGATCATTGCGGTGTACGATCTGGGCGGCGGCACGTTCGATGTGTCGATCGTGGAGTTGAATCAGGGCGTGCTGGAAGTGCGCGCCTCGCACGGCGATACGCACTTGGGCGGCGACGACTTCGACGATCGTCTGGTGGAGCATTTGGCGCACTTGTTTAAGGAAGAGCACGGGCTTGATCCGCGCGACGATCGCAAGGCGTTGGCGCGCTTAACACGTGCGGCCGAGGAGGCTAAGATTACGCTGTCCGCGCAGCCGTTTGTGCGCGTGCGCGAAGAGTATTTGATGGAGAAAAATAAGCGTCCGCTGCACCTGGACGTGGAGATCGCACGCCACGACTTTGAAGACCTGATCCGCGAGCTGCTGCAAGGCACGTTGACGGCCTTTGAGGCGGCGTTGAGTGATGCGGGTCTGAGCAAAGGCGATCTGGCGAAGGTGCTGTTTGTCGGCGGCTCGACGCGCATTCCGCTGGTATGGGAGATGGTGGCCACGCACGTGGGCCTGGAGCCGATGATGGAAGTGAATCCCGACGAGGCGGTGGCGCTGGGGGCAGGCATCCAAGCGGCGCTGATCGCGGGCGAGCCGCTGGACGCAATCCTCGTCGATGTGACGCCGCACACGCTGGGCATCGAGGTGGCCGAGTTTCAATTCGGGCGTGTGATCGATGATCGGTTCGGGCCGATCCTCCGGCGCAACACCACGCTGCCCACTACACGCGCGCAGGTCTTCAGCGCGCTGTATCCCGATCAAACGGCGATCAAGGTCAAGGTGTATCAGGGTGAAAATAGCATCGCTTCGGCGAATACGCTGCTGGGCGAGTTCATGTTTGAGGATTTAGAGCAGGAGATCGAGGGCGAGCCGCCGCGCATCACGGTGCAGTTTGATCTGGATGTGAACGGGATTCTGCAAGTGTCGGCGTCGGATCGCGGCAGCGGCCAGCTCAAGCAGACGACGCTGCGCGCTGCGCACACCCGCTTGTCCACCAACGATAAAGCGGCCGCCTCGCAGCACCTCGATCAATTGTGGGAGACGGCGGAGACGGCCAGTGCCGATCCGCTGTTGCAGCGCGCGCGGGCCTGGATGGCGCTGGAAGAACAATCGGCGCACGAACTGGCCGAAGTGGTGCGGCAGTTGGACGAGGCCGAGAAGGCGGGTGACGCGATCGAAGCGCTGCGCCTGCGCGATACCTTGACGGACCTGCTGTATGAGTTGGAGGGCGACACGATCGTCGATTCGCCGTTGGCGCAGACGGTGGAATTTGAAGATGACGTCGATGATGACAGCGAAGACTGGCCCGACGATGACGAAGAAGATGACGACGATGACGAAGAAGATGACGATGACGAAGAAGATGACGATGACGACGATGACGACGCGGATGGAGATGACGCGTAGGCGGCGTGGCGTGCTGTTAGTGGCGATGAACCATTTGGGAATGGGCGGCTGACTGATGAAGACGTTGCGCGGGCTAGGGTGGGCTACATTTTGCCTGACAGCAGGGTGACCAAATGGCGTAGACGCGCGCGGTGCAGCGTGCCGCCTTGTCCATAACGCCACTTCAACCAATCGGCTTCGGGCCAGAGGGTACGCCCTACAAGTTGCACCAGCGCTCTTGGTGAATCAACCAGGCACAACAAATAACCAAAACGCAGCGGATTGGTCAAGAGCGTTTGACCGGCGAGAAAGGCACGAGGATTGACGAACCGCCTCAACAGCCACTGTCTGGCGGCCGACGGTGCCAGCCGCCGGAGGGAAGATTCGGCTTCATTCCAGCCGGTCAGTTCTGATGCCAGGTGAAGCACCAGCCAGACCACCGTACTCACGCGCCACGCCCGCGCCCGTGCCACGATGACGTCCCAATCGATCGGCTGCGCCGCGCTGCGGGCCAACCGGACGACATCGGCCAGGCCGCGCCCATGAGGCTCACTCATCTGATGCGAGATCGCCTGATGCACCGCCAGCTGCAGCAGCTGATCTTCCGGTGACAGGCCGCGCACGGTGTGTCCCAACACCGTCAGCGGCACGCAGCGTGCCCACACTTCGGCGTGATCCACGCGCGCCGTACGACGCAGCCATTCGCCGGGAAACACACCCCAATGCAGCTCAATCACCCCTTGGTCAGGGCCTGAGCCATAGAGCTGAATTTCTCCGTAGTTTTTCGCTTGCAGGGCCTGCGGTCGCGCTGTTGTCATCCGCTGCACGTAGCCGCAATTTTCCAGCGCGGACTGCGCCCGCGCCATCTCAGTGGCCGCCATCCACAGATCGAGATCGACCATCGGCCGACAGGCCGGTGTCGGATAGATCGTGTGCGCCAGCGCTGCGCCCTTGAAGAGTACGGGTGTCACGGCCACATCACTTAGCGCCTGCAGGGCTTGCACTAATTCATGTTCACGCCGGGTGCTGATTTTTATCTGATCGACGTAGTGATAGCGCAGACGTTGTAGCGCAGCCGCAGGCAGGTTGACCTCCAGGTGAAGAGCGCGTATTTGATGATAGAGCAGTGGGGCCAACTGATGCCGCTCGGCTTGCCGGGCAATGTCTATCCAGCGCTGCGCCGGCAGATTTTGCCAGTAGGCTGGATCGTCCTCAACCGTGCAGAGCCAGGCCAGCCAATCGATCGTCATCGTCCGCTCCTGCGTGTGCCGCGCCGAATCAAACGGATTACTACATCCCGTCGACGCGCCAGACCCCATTGATGTTGCAAATAATCCAAGAAGGCCAATGGTGACGACATCTGCGCTTGCGCGCTGGCGATTTGACGAAAACGGTGTAGGTGTCGACGCAAACTCGAAGCGGGCCGATTCTCCAACCCGATTGAGCCACGCGGCCCGACAACTGCTGCGCGTAGTTGCGCCCAGACGTGATCAGGCAGATCGATTTCGATGATCGTGCGTGCGGCTGTCAGTGCCGCCTGGATCGCCGATGTTAATCCGGTTAGCGCGGTCGTCTCGATCAGCCAGGGCCAGTCCATCGCTTGATCTGATCGAATTAGTGTGATCATATCGGCCAACGCAATCAGTGAGCGGGTGGGGTGGGCGGCCGCTCTGGCGCAAGTCAACACCAGTAGTGCGGTGGTCGATAGTTTCAGCGGCGTGAGCGTGTCCGGGCCGGGTACACATTGACTCCAGATGGCGGCATCGATTGTCGCGGCGGGTAGATTGGGAAAAGCATGCCAGTGTAACTTGAACCGGCTGCCATCTTCCTGTCTGAACAGGCAGGCTGAACGCCACCCGTAAAAGGCGGGCGCATCGATCTGCGCGGTGATGGGCTGCGGCTGCCAACCCGCAGCGCGCAGCGCGCGACTTGCGCGGATCGCTTGAGCCGCTGGGACGAGGAGCGCCGCGGTCTCGATCGGGCGCAGCTGCTCGATCGGGTAGATCATTTGTGCAAAGGCGGCATCCCCAATCGGCACAGGTGTCAAGTTGGCTTCGTTCAAAATCTGGACGGTGGTGTTCAGCGTGTGCAGCGCGATTTGATTGGCGTACCAGGCGCGGCGGCGCAGGCCACTCAAGCGGGCATCTTGATCGACGCCCAGCGCTTCGAGCCGGGCCGAGAGCATGGGCAGCAGCGGATAATGAGCGGGCGGCAGGCAATTGAGATCGACGGCGGATTGCCATTCGTAAAAACTGGTCAGCGCGTCTGATCCGGTCAGCAGTAGGGTGCGCAACAGCGCGCGATCGAGCGCGTTCATCCCGCCTGCCAGGGGCGGTACTGTACCGCTTTGAGAATAGCGCGCCGGGCTTTGCCCACCCAGCCGCGCAGCACCACGCTGTGGTTGCGGTGCGCCAGGGCAAAAGCATCGTCCTGCGGCCGGTAGCCGAGGGTATCTTGAGCCTCGCTGATGTCGAACCGCCGCCAGCGATTGTTGGACAGTCCGTGGAAGACACCGTAGCGAAGGTCAATAGGCGCGTCTATGCAACAGGTCAGCAAGTGAGCTAGATCGCGCGGGGTGATGATCTGATCCAGATGCGGATCTCCCGGCACCAGGCTGGGCGCTACCTTCAGCAAACCGATGCGCACACAGAGCACGGATAGCCCCCGGTGGTGTGCGTAATAGCTGCCCAATGCCTCAGCCCAGGCTTTGGTCGCGCCGTACAGATCCGTTGGACTGGGCGGCATATCGGCGCGCACGCTGATCTCCGGCGCATAACCCAGCGCGGCATGGAGGCTGCTGGCGAGAATCACGCGGCGACAGCCGGCTTCGCTGGCAGCCTCCAGGACGTTGCGAACCCCCAGGATGTTATTCGGCAACAAACTGTCCCACAGGGCGTCAGGGCGAGCATCGGCGGCTAAATGCACGACGGTAGAGTGGCCCCAAAAATGACGGCGGAGGTTATCGAAGCAGGCGATGTCGGCCTGGACAAAGGGCAAGGGCAGGTCGGCGGGAGGCGGGCGCAGATCGAGCAGGGTGAGGGCATATCGATCGATCCAGTCACGGGCGAGGAGGCGACCGATGCGGCCGCACCCGCCCGTGATCAACACATGCTCCTGATCAACGGCGTCCATCAAGTTTCCTCTTTGGCCGGGTTGTCCGTCTGTGCGCTCAGCGCCCGACGTTGTGCGAGCTGTTCGCGCAGCATGGGCAGATACGCTTGGCGTCCATCCTGCTCACGGCGCGTCAGGTTGTTGGTGTGAAGACGACGACGCAGGACTAAGTCGGGCAGCACCGTGTAGATCAGGCTAAGCCGTGCGGCGCGCGCCCACCATTCGATGAACTCGCCGTGGCGCCAACGGACATCAAGCCAACCCACGCGCAAGAAAGCCGCGCGGCGGATGAGCAAGGCACCAAGGTGAAAGTAGCCAGTCTGGTCGGCCGATCTGGCCAACAACTGGTGCTGGTTATTAGTCAACTCCAGGCTGATGAAATTTTCGACTTTGCCCAGCACGGCTTCGCAGTTAGGATCGGACGTTAAAGTGGCAAGCTGTCGGGCAAGCTTGTCAGGCATCCACAGGTCATCGGCGTCGAGGAAAGCGAGCAGCTCGCCGGTGGCCTGGCGGACGCCCCGATTGCGCGCAACGGCCGGCCCAAGGTTGATCTGGCTTAGATAGCAGACGCGCGGCGCATAGGATTGGGCAATGACCGCGCTGCTATCGGTGGAACCATCATCGACGACGATGATCTCAGCGGGCGGCCAGGTCTGCGCCAGAACGCTGTCGATGGCGGGGGCGAGATAGCGCTCGCCATTGTAGACGGGAATGATGACGCTGACGGGTAGTGGTTTCATGTTCACCAGAGCGATGTCAGGGCGAGCTGCAGACCGTACCGATCAGCGCCTGATAGAGCGCCAGATAACGGGTGCTGCATAAATCCTGGCGAAAGCGTTGTTCTGCCGACGTTCGCCCGATTTGGCCCAGGCGTTGCGCCTCGCGTGGGTTTGACAATAGCTGACACATCGCCGCCGCCAGAGCCGGGACATCTTCCTGGGGTATCAGCAGTCCGTTCCCCAGCAACTTTACCGTTTCGCTAAGAGCGCCCGCATGCGCGGCGATGACGGCCCGACTACGTTGCGCAGCCTCCAGTGCCACCAGCCCAAATCCCTCGCGATGTCGTGAAGGCATGAGTACGGCCAGTGAATTGTCAATTAGTCGCGTTCGTTCGACGTCTGTCACCTGACCCGCGAAGACTACGTGTTGCTCTAAACCGAGCGCGGCAACCTGCGCCTGCAAAGCGCCGAATGCCGGCCCCTCGCCGGCCAGCACCAAGCGGGCGGTTGAATACACCTGCAGCACTTGGGTGAGCGCGGCCACAGCCAGGTTCATCCCTTTTTCTGGAGCCATGCGACCCAATCCCAGGAATTGGGTCGTGCTGGGATCGAGCGGCTGCGGTGGCGTGGTGAGCGGCGGCACGCCCGGTGCGATAACTGAAGTATGCCCCGCCAAGTTAGGCGCCAAAGCTAGCACATCCGCCAGAAACGTCTGTGAGTCAGTAGTAATCCAACTGGCGGCTTGCAGACATTGACCCAGGAGTGTGTCTGGTCCGGCGCGTAAATTTTGCAGATCGTCGTGGCTCGTGATTAACAGCAGCACACGGAAAGTTTGGTGGAGCCGCAAAGCGAACAACGCCATTGGGACGGCCCCCAACAGGTGCAGGTGCAGCAAATCCGGCTGGAAAGCGGCCGCGAAAGTTGTTAGTTGCCGCTGAAGTGAGAGCAACTGGCCGGGGCTGCGCCCGGCCAGCGCCTGATGCACAGGCAAGCGGACAATTTGCAGGCCATGCACGATCTCTTCGGCAAGTACGGTCGGGGTCCCTTGATCGGTGATGATGAGAAGCTCGTGTCCTTGATCTCGTAGACCTTGCGCCAGATGCCAACCGAACGTTTCGATGCCACCGTGCTTCGGCCAGAAGGAAGGGATTAGCCAACATACCTTCATGAGCTACACTCCACAAAATCAGGCAAATCGATTGGCTGATCAGGCGCAGCGGTCTGGCGCTGCCGCCGCATCAGCGATTGGCGCAGTGCCTGGGCAAGGTAGCGACCGCTGGGTTCACGCTGGTTGGTTACGTTGGCAGAGTGACGCCGCGCCATCAACGCCACGGCAGGCTGGAGGCCGAAACGCAGACCGGCCTCTCTGGCGCGTAATAGCCAATCGGCATCTTCAGCATAGGTCAGGGCTTCGTTGAATAAGCCGACTTGATCAAACGCCCTGCGACGGATCAGCGTTCCGCCCAGATTGAGAGTGGGTTGTGGCATTTCCCACGGCGTCAGAGGGCGTGTGAGGTCGTCACCCGTCTCCAGCATCAACTGGGTGGCGCCGATGACGCCGCTGAGATCGGGATTCCGAAGAAGGCAGGCTACGCGCTGGTTCAGGCTGGAGTTGGGCCACCAATCATCCGCGTCTAAGAAAGCGATCAAGTCACCCTGGGCAGCAGCTAATCCGCGATTGCGCGCCGCGGCGGGACCCCGGTTCGATTGATACTCATAGCGAATCGGCACGGTTGCTAGCGGGATGATCTCATGGACGATCGGGGCGGAGCCGTCGATCGAGCCATCATC
This sequence comes from Thermoflexales bacterium, assembly GCA_041738395.1. GTDB lineage: Bacteria > Chloroflexota > Anaerolineae > Fen-1058 > Fen-1058 > Fen-1058. The sequence continues at coordinate 45,758 of JBGSPW010000180.1, read as the reverse complement.
CACGACGATGATCTCGATCGGCAGGCGCGTCTGATCCAGCGCACTGTGGATGGCCTCTGCCAAATAGCGTTCGCCGTTGAAGACGGGGATGATGACGCTTACCGTGTTGTCAGCCATTGAGTCTTGTCAGTAGTTCTAGAATCGCTGCTGTATTGTACTGCGGCTCTAAAGCTAAATCCAGTTGATAGCACGGCACACGCCGGACCAATTCGGCAGTGAAGCGATAGTTGTCCGCCTCGGCGCCGGGCAGCCAGATCACGGTGCTGGGGCCGAAGACCCGGAAGGCATTGGCGGCCGAGATGGGCTGGAGGGCCGATCGGGGTTGGTGTGCCACGCGCGGGATGACCAACGCTTTGATCGCAAAGGTGGCAATGAGCTGATCGGCGTAATCGGGATACAGATAGACCAGGCCCTTGCCTGCTTTGTACTGGTCGTCCCAGCCCTGCATTTTTTCGCGGAATTGCGGCAAGTAGTCCAGCATGTCGGCCTTGATTTTGCCGGAACTGAAGGCAGCAAAGGCGCGTGGCGCGGGATCGATCCGCACCAGACATTTATCGTCGCTCAGGAAACGCAGACCGTTCTGGGCTAGACAGCTCAACGCCGTGGTGGACTTGCCTGCGCCAGTATTACCAATCAGCAGAAGGCCGCCCTGTTCTGTGCCGACGGCCGCCGCGTGGACGATCTGCCAGCCGAACTCGCGCAGCGCCCAGTGAAGTAGTGTCTGCAAAGGTGCGGCCCGATCGTAGATGGTGAGTTGGCTGGCGTCGTTTGTCCAACAGAAGCCGTGTCGTGTCTCCCGGTCATAGGCGAAAAGCATGGGCACAGTGGGCGTGTACATGATCGCTCGATCACCATCATTGGCGACGGCCCGTTGTCCGTAACGATGATACTCGGCGGCGGTGAAGGGCGACTGGGGCGCGGGTACGCTGGTCGAGGCCGTGTCCCACAAATCTATGGTCACGGTCGGGCCGGGGGTTTCGGTGCGGGTTAGATGCGCCAGCGCGGGCAGGACTGCCGACATCAGCGCAGGGCTGACAAAGCGCAGGCAAAGAGTCACTCCGGCAATCTGCACCGTGTGCTCACCGAGGGCTTGGTGTTGCGTGGCCTGGGTGAACGCTTGCGCGCAACAGGCCAGGTAATCGGTCGCTTGCATGATCAAAGCAGGTGGTTGCTCCTGAAGGACGACGTCGGATCATCGACATGGTACGGGTCCGAACCTAGTTTATCACCGATGGGGTGTGTCCGTCCAATGCTGTGATACCGATCCGGCGCGGAAGAATCGGCTTGATCTGAGGAAGATTTTTCGCGCTGGGCGAAGGGATTTGGCACGGCGTGGGCAAGATAGGCGTGCGAGGATTTCCACGTGGCCGTGAGCGGTCATGCGGGCGAGCGAAGACTGGGGCCAGCGTTGGGCGACGCGCTCAGGTCAAGCCGAGTCGAAGTGAATCTGGAAGTGACCGGTGGCGAGGGCCAAGATTTTGGCGGGCGGGAAGGCCGGCTGAAACAGACTGCCGTACTCAATGAGTTGGCTGAGCAGATGGCCGATCTGTCACAGGAAGTAAAAGACTTTGGCGGCGGTGACTTTGAAACTGGTGACCCATTGGAAGCGGGTCGTTTGCGATTGACCGTCGACCGGTTAGGTTGCGCCGCAAGCGATTACGGTCAAGGTGGGCGCTCGGTGTTCGGGATCGACATAGTTAAGGTCATTCATCCAGCGGAACTCCTGCCGGATGGGTGGATAGCCACTAAGCGTGATGTGTAAGTGGTTCTCTGGGGCGCGCGGTAGCCACGCCTCGAATTCGCGAAAAAACTTCGTTACCGATTGTGGCTAAATGGCTTCCAGGTCGAACGCGAAATCAGCGTGAAGAAAAACTATTCCGCCCCGAGGACGGGGCTTCGCCTAGCGCGTCGCCGGCGCTGAGCGCCGGGTACGACGTGAACAGTTTTTTCAGTGGAGTCAGTTGCTCGAATCGATCCATCGCCGTACAATAGGTTCATCTTGTTCAGGAGCAGGCACGCATGACGAACTCATTTCTAACACGATTACAAGCGGGCGAGGTGCTGGTGGCCGATGGCGCCACCGGCACGAATTTGCAGCAGGTGGGACTGCCGCCGGGCACCTCGCCCGAAGAGTGGGTGTTTGATCAACCCGATCGGATTCTGGCGCTGCAACGTTCCTTTGTCGAAGCTGGTTCCGATTTGATTTTGACCTGCACGTTTGGCGGCACGCGCATCCGCTTGAAAGAGTCGAAGTATGCCGATCGGGCGGCCGAGCTCAATCGGCGGGCCGTGGAACTGGCACGGGAAGCCGCCGGTGATCGCGCGCTGGTCGGAGGATCGCTTGGCCCCACCGGTCAGCTGCTCAAGCCCTTCGGCCCGTTGGACTATCTCACAGCGGTGGCGGCTTATGCCGAACAGGTTCATGCGTTGAATGAGGGCGGGGTGGATGTGCTGGTGATCGAAACGCACTTTGCGTTGGAAGAAGCGCAGGCGGCGGTGGAAGGGGCGCGGCAAGTGACGACGTTGCCGCTGGTGGTGAGCTTTGCTTACGATCGCGGCCTGCGCACGATGATGGGGGTGAAGCCTACGCAAGTGGCGGAGAAGTTCAAGGCGTTGGACGTGGCGGTTATCGGCGCGAACTGCGGCACGACCCTGGAGAATATGGAAAAGATCGTGCAAGAATATGCGGCGGCTAACTCCGGTCTGTTTATCTGGGCTAAGCCGAATGCGGGTCTGCCTGTCGTTGATGTGTCCACGGGCCGATCGGTGTACAACGTCACGCCGGAGCAGATGGGCGAGTTTGCCAAACGCACTGTGGCGCTCGGCGCGCGCATCGTGGGCGGCTGCTGCGGATCGAGTCCCGCTCACGTGAAGGCGATGGCGCAGGCGGTGAAAGTTGGCTCTTCCGGGTTGAACGGGACAATGAGCTAAGTCAAGAAACCGGGTTTCTGAACACTCCCGGAGGTTACGCGTTCCGGGAGTTTTTATTTTGTATCAGGTGTTGGTAAAGTTCCAAATGTCGCTGCACCATCAGCTGCACGGAATACTGCGTTTCCACTAAATGCTGCGCGGCCTGCGTGCGCCGTTGCGATTCTGAAGTTTGTGACAAGGCGCGTTCAATCGTCGTGGCGAGGGCGGCCTCGTTGCGGGGTTCGGTCAACCAGCCCGCCTGTTGATCGCCCAATACGTCGCGCACCCCGCTGATGTCGGAGGCGACGATGGGGAGGCCGAGGGCCATCGCTTCCAACAGCGCAAAGGGCAGCCCTTCGTAGATCGAGGGCAGGACAAACACATCGAACGTCTGCATGATGGCTGCACTGTTTTCTTGGTGGCCGGTGGTGATGAGCGGCACGTTCAGGTGTGCGGCCAGTTGTTCGGTGGCGGCGCGCAATTCGCCATCACCACACCAGACAAATTGCGCGGTGGGAAACGTTTGCCGCAGCTGCGCGGCGGCCCGTACGAAAGTGAACGGGTCTTTCTGCGGCACCATGCGTCCGGCCGCGCCGATGATGGGCTGCTGGCCGTTGATGCCAAGTTGTTGGCACAACTGGCGGGCGTGTGGCGCGGCGGCCTCGCCGCGAATTTGCGGCGCATCCACGCCGTTTTCGATGACACACAAGCGATCGGGCGGCACCAACCGATCGCGCGTGATGACGATCCGCTCGCCTTCCGATACGGCGATCAGCTGCGTTGTCAATCGTCCCGCTAAGCGTTCTAGTGTCTGATAGAACCAGCGTTTGATCCCGTGCTGTCCCAGATAATACAATCCATTGGGGGTGTGCACCACCGGCATGCCCGACCACTGCGCGATCGATCGTCCCAGGAAACCGGCTTTGGAACTGTGGGTGTGAATCAGATCATATTTTCCCTGCTGGACGATATTTCGCAAGCCGCGCGCCGCTTTCAGATCGGCCAGGCTGATGGAACGCTGCATGGGCACATCGTGCACGCGCACGCCCAGCTGGCGGATCTCGTCGACGAACGCCGTATCGCCGAAATGGGCCTGACGAATGATGGGGCAGGCGACTTCCATGTGCCACTGCGGGGATTGATGCTGTAACAAATACGTGACGTACCGCCGGACGCCAGCCGTGGTTGATTCAATAACGTGGAGAACGCGCGCAGGTGATGGGTGGCCCATGCCAGTAGGTCAGGCCAACAGACGAGAAGTAACGCGCTGATGCACTTGCGCGATCTGCCGGACCATGACGGCTTGATTATACTTCTATTCCAGGCTTGCCGGTAATAGTCGTTGTTGCCCGCAAGAGATTGGGCCGGGCGGTATCCGCCCGGCCCAAATTGACGCTGCTATTTGAAGACGACAGGCAAATAGATGAGGGATAGACTATTGCAGCTAACGACTTCATTGGAATACTGAGTTTCCCATCCCGTGGTATCGATCGGCATCACCCGGAAATAGCGGCAGCCGTTCCAGGTGTTAGGCAGGACGGTGCTTGTCTCAAATCCGCTTTTCGTCTGTGTCGTGACTTGGGCTGTCGGGTGCGGCTGAGTACCACCATAGACACGGTAAGATTTAATGTCAGTTGCGCCGTTCCAGCTGTATGTCAGCGTAGTCGTCAAAGTCGTGGTCTGGATGACGAGTGTCGGTTGGGTCGTCGGATAGCCATGCCACGGGAAACGAAAGGCACGATAGTTGTAGTAGGGGGTCAGGTCTAGCTCAAATACCTTCACCCCATTGGGTTTGATTTCCGTTGCCAGTGGTACACCGCCCCATCCAACGAACGTATTGCCATTATTCAGTCGTTGTGTGTTGCCCATAAATTGCCCGAAAGTATCGGGAGTATTGCGGTATTCCCACACGAGAGTCGCTATTTTTGCGTTTTCGTTTAGTTGGTATTCCACGGCTCTGGAGTAGGTTGACCATCGATTATCGAAAAACGTAACATGTCCATTGGGCAACCGGCGAATGTCATGCTGGAGACCAAAATCAGGAGCGGGGTCGTTGACGAAAGTGAATTGATTGCGATTGCCACCCCAGCGCCAGATAATGTCTCCTGTTTGCCGATTGATTTTGGTAATCTCGCATAAGTGCCGGCTTGAAATCAGAAGGTTGTTATCATTATCCAGCTCTACTGCGTTACCGTGGACGTAATCAATTGTCGGGTCAGTAAGACTGACCTGCGTATCTGTGATGAGAAAGTGATCCCAGCTCCGCCATTCAAACACAACGTTCTTGGAAGTGTCTAACTCTTGGATAACCAATCCTGTCACAGTCGCGGTGGGGTAGCCGCCTGCTACGATCTGACTCATGTCGACTATTTGAGGATCGTAGATCATAAGCAGCGCATGTCCATTGGGCAGTACCTGCAGATCGTGGAGATCAGTTGCATAACCATTGCCTGCTTGATAAGTCTCTACAATATTGTATGAGTTGTCAATCGCATAATATGTCCCGTCACTCCAGTAAGTCAGCGTCCCATTGGGTTGTTTCTTGAAATCGGTTGTTATCCCTATGAGTTTCCTGTAATAAACGGGTTGTCCGGATTGATCCATAATCATCGCGTATGAGGTTGGCGGTGCAAAACCTACGAACGGCGCTATAAAGATGTAACCGTCCCCCGTGTCACTAAGCGCTGTCGTGACGGTTATTGTGGGGAAATCAGACGGTAGAGTCACAAACTGCGGCGCGCCGGGTGACTGAATACTTGGTTGACTGGTTGGCGTCGCAAGTGAATGATCGGCAAATAGTGCTCCCGCGAGATTGGAGGGCGTCGCTACTTCCTGAAGCCATATCGTGAAAGAGAAAGAGAGGCCGTTTAGCGTGCGTCCAATTCGTGTCCTAATGCCTGAATTAACCACCACCTTGACTTGTTCACCTCTGGTAAATGGTTGAAAAGGTCGAAAAATTACCGTCTTCTTATCATCAGAAAGGTTCACTGAGCCTTTATGAGAGCCGCTTTGTGTTCCTAAAACGGTGAATAGATTACTGTTTACTGTTTTTTCATCCAGAACTTCGCCTGGTCGAATTGCAATGGTCGTTCCTGGAGGAACAAGTTGGGCGCCGGGGCGTGGAGAAATATATTCAAACTTTTCTTGACCCTGGGCTGCGGTTTGCTGCGCTAGCAGCAAACTGGCGATTGCCGCCATGACCAATTGAACTGCGACAATCCAAACGATAGACTTTTTCATGCTTTGCCTCCAAGTTTTGATTTTTAATTATTCAGCTGCTAATCTTATCCCCTGCCAGTGTGTACACTGGCGGGAAGTGGTTAGGGCTTGACTTGCACCACGCTTCTCTGATAGACCTGTGCAATCCGAGCTGCCATGGCCATCTGATTGTATTCACTTTTCACAAATTGGTGGCCGGCCGCAGCTAACGCGTGAGCGAATATCCGATCATTTAATAACTTTAGGATAGCATCCCTTAGACGCTCAGATTCATCAACAGGCACGAGCAGACCGGTAACTCCGTCTCTAATCAGTTCTTCTGACCCGAGCACGCGCGTGGCTACGACAGGACGCCGTGCGGCCAGCGCTTCCAACAGTGCGTAAGGCATTCCTTCCCAGCGCGATGACGATACGAATACGGAGAACTGCTTGAGCAAGTCGGGGACGTCCGGGCGATTCCCCAACAGGTGAATGCGATCCGTCAAGCCAAGCGCGGCGATTTGCCGGGTGAGTGTTTCGCGCAGCGCTCCTTCACCCGCGATCTGAAACTCCACGTCCGATCGCTGTCCCGCGATCTGCGCGGCTGCAGCGATGAATACATCCAGTCCCTTTTGCTCGATCAAGCGCCCGATCGTGCCGACCACAGGCGGAGTGGGATTGTTGGCAGGCATATCGTAAACACTCACGTCGATGCCATTGCGGATGAGGTGACAGCGAGCAGAGGGAATGCCATGTCGCGTCAGTTCAAGGTAAAAACCAGCGGAAATGGCGATGATGTCAGTCGCGGCGAAGCGCAGCAGGCGATAGAACGATCGGCTGGTGGTCGAGCGATACACGTTATCCCAACTGCGATGCGGCGTAATCACGATCGGTAGTCGGTGGCCCGATCGGCTCCGCGCGGCGATCGAGAAAATCACGCCGGGCAGCACCGCGTGCGCGTGGATCACATCAGGCCGGACATCGCGTAGAATCTGGCGGGCGCGGAAGAACGATCGGGTTAGCTGGAGCGGATTGGCGCGTGACGGCGCGGGCCAACGCAGAACGGCCATATCCAGCTGCGCGAAACGTGGCTCCATGTCACCGCCGCGCGAAGCAATGAACAGCGTGTGCCCGGCCTTCAATAACTCGTGCGCCAGAGCCAGACCGTGTGTCTGTGCTCCGCCCGTGTCGAGGTGATCGTAGACGAGGAGGACGCGCATTAGGTTATCCAGGCCAGTAATGTGTAGTGAAAGTAGTGCGTGGCACGCTGAAGTGCATAACGAAACTGACGCGGGCGACCTACGGCGGTCGCCAACCAGATCACGGCACGGATATGATTGCCACTGGATAAGGCCAGGCGCGCTTTCAATAACTCAAAGCCGCTGCCCCATATGCGGAAATAGCGCAGATAACTTTCTAGTGACCAACGGCTGCCCCGATCATCGATCTGGCGTGTGCTGTGTGCGCCTTCGTGCTGCACCTCAGCCGCAGTGACGAACCACACTTGCCAGCCTCTACGGCGAATGCGGCGGCACCAATCGAGGTCTTCACCATACATGAAGAAGCGTTCGTCAAAGCCGCCCACTTGATCGAGCGCTTCACGGCGCACCAGCAGGCAAGCGCCCGTTAGCGCGTTGACTTCGCGATTCGAGGCATGATCCCAGTTGCCCATCACGTAGCGGGCAAACAATGGATGTTTTGGAAATAACCGGATGAGGAAAGCGTACTCGCAAAACACATCCCACGGGTGTGGATCGCGGCGAGCGCACCACGGGCTGATCGTTACACCGTCCGACTCTAAGACCTTTGGCCCACACATTCCAGCTTGCGGATGTGCTTCCATGAAGTCAAGCATGACTTGAAGTGCGGCCCAGTTCATTCGTAGATCGGGGTTCACTAATAAAATGTAGCGACCCTGCGTCTGTGCAAAGCCAAGGTTGTTCGCCACGCCAAAGCCAAGGTTGGTAGAATTATAAATCACTTTCAACGCGGGGAAGTTTTGCGCTGCAGCCTGTGCACTACCGTCGGCAGAGGCATTGTCGACGAGAATGATCTCGGAATCTGGCAGGGTAGCAAGCGCTTGACAGAGCGCGCCGAGCGTGTTCAGCAATTCAACGCCCGCGTTCCAGTTGACGAGAATGACCGATAGTTCGCTCATTAACGCGCTTGCTCGTGATTCACGCCGAATTCGTTGAGTCGGACGAGAAAGTCCTGCGCTATCCGATCGGCGTCATGCTGGGTCTGAATAAACTGGCGGGCATGTTGACCGAGACTATCGCGCATTGAAGGGTTCGCCAATAGACGGACGGTCTCGGAAGCTAAGGCTTGCGCATCAGCGGCAACGATCAAATCTGTGCCGGGCTGGGCCTCGATTCCCTCTGCGCCGATGGGCGTGGTGACGACGGCTTTGCCGAAGGCCATTGATTCCAGGATTTTGATCTTGACACCTGATCCGAAGCGCAGCGGTGCAATGACAACTGCGGCTTCTGCGAGAGCGGGGCGAATATCTGGCTGAAGACCTAGCACGCGAACGTGAGGGGATTGCCGGGGCCAATCAGGAATATCGGAGCCCATCAGGTCAAGGGTAGCTTGTGGCCGTTCGTGTTGGATGTGCGGCCAAATTTCCTGCAATAGGAAGTGCAGGGCATCCATGTTGGGTCTATGGCGGAATGACCCAAAGAATAGGACACGTTCGGGTTGAGGCGATGTCAGCGGAACAGGATATTCGTCAAGCATGAGGCCCATTGGTAACACGAATAACCGGTCGGGGTTGATGTCCTGCGCCTGTGTTAGTTGCCCATCGGTAGCAGTTAGCATAGCAATTTGATCCACGCGGCTGAAGCAGTCCAGCGTGTAACGTCGAATGCGCGGCCACGTAAAGCGCGGCCACCAGGTCGACCAACCCTGGTTGACTTGTGTGAGGCGTTGCAGGCGGAGCCACTCCAATTCATGGATGTCCAGAATTTGAAAAGCGGCCGGCGCATCCCGACGAGCTTGATTAGCGAAGCCGGTCATGAACCAGTATTCCCACAGAATCACATCCGGGTTAAATTCGGACAGCGATTGAGATAGCGCACGTTGCATGATGGGTTGTTGATTGAAACGAACCGGGCCGGGCATTGCACTGAATAGATAAGGGCGATAGTAGTCGCCTAGTTTGTGCCAGGCACGGGTCAGTCGATTACCACGTGCCGGACGCTGCACGCCATTTACCTGAACACCAAACTGCTGTCCGAATTCCTGCAAAGCGGCAGTTTCCGCTGTTGAGCGCACATAGGTTAATAGTCGCACCGAGGCAGAGCGGGCAAGAGACCGTGCCAGATTGACGATACGGAGCGAACCGCCGTCACGTGGGGGACAGGGCGAATCGGGGCAGACGAGAAGAATTCGCATCATGTCATCGTTTCAAAGACACCCAGTTTAGCGCCGCGCCAGCGGCGAAACCGCATCCAGGTTTTCCAGCCACGTTGACCTAAAAAACTGACGAAAAAAATCTTGGGCATGCATCGCCGAAGATGGAAGGGTCGAATTTTCCAGGCTTCAAGCAGATAATGTCGTGCTTCGCTTAGCTGAGCACCGTCGAAGGCATATTTGCTGGCCTGCAGCAGAACGCTATTCATACCCTCTTTTTCGTAGCGCCGTAACGCCAGGGGGAGCTGCGCCGCGGCAACCATTTCGCGGTAAACGCGCGTGGTCTCTTCTCCGTAGCGCAGGCTCTCGGTCGCCGATTTGGATGATCCATGAACACGATAAGTGGCCAGGGTCTGCGGCAGGTAAAGAATTGAATATTGCAGACCCACCCGGAGCCAATATTCCCAATCCATCACGAGGCGCAGGTCTTCATTGATGGGGCCAACGTGCTCATACACGACGCGGCGAATGAACATCGAAGGTTGTGGGATAGGCGAGCGGCTCGTGCGAAAGAAGGTTTCGAAATCAAACGGGCCGGTTTCATATTTCTCCAGGAATTCGCCGGCAGCCGAAATATAGTCACAATCGCCGTAGACGCCTCCAACTTCGGGATGAAGTTGAAAGGTATTGACCATTGCCTGAAGCGCGCCGGGACGATAGGTGTCATCGGAATTGAGCCAGCCCAGGATTTCGCCGCGCGCCATCCGCCAGCCCTTGTTTACGGCATGAGATTGGCCGCGATCAGGTTCGGAGAGCCAGCGTATTCGATCACCGTACTGGCGTAAGACATTGATTGTCTCATCGGTCGAACCGCCGTCGATGACGATACATTCCAGGTGTGGATAATCTTGACTTAACACTGAGTCAATGGCAGCGGCGATGAAGCGATCTTGATTGAACGAAGGTGTAATGATTGAGATAAGGGGCTGGTTGGACAAACCACTACGCTCCAAATGATCGTATATCGACCTTGCTAGACGAGAGCAATTATACTCGCGTTCTGTTGAGGCGGTTGTGTGCGGTATGTGGCGCAAGGCCTTTGGAGCGTGCTGCGCTCCAATTGCAGTTTTAGGGGACATCGGTATAATCTTGCCGCTGTATAAAACGCATCACTAGGAGACCCCTGATGAGCTTATTGCCAGGCACCGATATTCAGCGCGATCTAAGCAAGGACGATTTGATTGTCATTGCAGGTGCCGGTGGATTTATCGCCGGAGCCTTGACACGCCATTTTCATGATTTAGGCTATACCCGCATTCGCGCCATCGACAAAAAACCATTGACGTATTGGTATCAGCGTGTACCCGGCGTTGAGTGTTTGTCCATGGACTTGAGCGTTCCCGACAATTGCAACCATGCCGTAGCAGGCGCTGTGGAAGTCTATAACCTGGCGGCCGACATGGGTGGAATGGGATTCATCGAGCGTTTTCGTGTGGAATGTCTGCGCAGCATCTTGATTAACACTAACCTGATTGAGGCCGCTTATCGTGCTGGCGCGAACCGTTATTTCTTTTCATCGTCGGCGTGTGCTTATAACACGCTGTTGCAGCAAGATCCTAATGTCCGCGCGCTTAAGGAATCAGATGCTTATCCCGCGATGGCCGAACGTGGCTATGGCTGGGAAAAGCTCGTGTCAGAAATGTTTTGCCAGGAGTACTGGGTGGAACGCGGCTTAAAAACCGCTATTGCTCGCTTTCACAATGTCTATGGCCCGCTGGGCACCTGGGCTGGGGGGCGAGAAAAGGCCCCGGCCGCCATCTGCCGCAAGGTGATTGAAGCCCTTGATACCGGCAAGCATGAAATCATCATTTGGGGAGATGGTAGTCAGACCCGCAGCTTCATGTATATTGACGATTGTGTCAGAGGCATTGATATGATCATGCACTGCGCTGAGTTGACTGCTACGCCGGTAAATCTAGGATCCAGTGAGCTGGTTTCGATCAATGACTTGGTGAGTCTGGCCGAGCAGATCGGCGGGGTCAGACTTGACCGTCAGTACGATTTGACTGCGCCGCGCGGCGTGGCCGGCCGCAACAGTGATAACACGTTCATCAAACAGGTGCTGAAGTGGGAGCCTAATACGCCGCTGCGCGATGGCTTGGTCAAGACCTACACCTGGATCAAACAGCAATACGCTGATCGAAAAGCAGGCAAACGCGTCGTCGAGGAAATTTGGTAAAGCGCACCCTGGCCAATTACAACCGCGGCCGACTTAAGTCGGCCGCGGTTGCTTTACCAGGAGGTGCCAGACCTATCAAGCAGGGTTACTAGGCTGTCGTAAAGATGAATTAAGGTTGTATTTTGCAGGGTTGACCATTATTCAGCAGTTGTAGATCTTGAATGGCAATGGCGAGAAGGCGCGCGTCGGTTGTCTGCGTGATGGGTGGGTTGTGGCTGACAAACTCGATGGTATTAGGTCCAGCTTTCAGGCTCAGCGTCAAGGGCGTGAAGGGTTTGACCATCCACTCCTCCCAGTCGATCGGGAGAGTAGTGACTGGCTGGTCATTTACAATGACATCTACTTTGTTGGGGCGTTGTATCGAGTTGATTTGGCCCAGCAGAACAGCAGAGGTATCGGTGTCAACAAAGGCGTTAAGCAGCCCTCGACCGGTATTCCAACGCAGCTCGTTTGTTCCGGCATGCTCGACTTGATACCAGCCAGTTGAGAACGTCAATTCGCAGACATGGCCGTCCCCCGCAAGTTCTTGGGGCGCGAGTTGGATTCGCACTTCAGAAATGCCAAGTAGCAGTGGTCGCTGATCACCGTTGGGATAGTCCAACACGGTAGGCTTGTCAAGTGGTGTGAGGCACACCTCGTTGATCCCCGGTTGAATCAAAACATGGATCTCTACCGTTGGATAGTTGGCCACTAAAACCGTTGTCGTATAGCCCAGGGCTGTGCTGACACGCAGATTGCGTTGCGCCGTCTCGGGGATGCCGGGACCAGGGCTGGCCTGGAGTGTCAATGTTGCGGCACCTGCGCGGCTCGATCGCACGGCCAAACAAGTAGAACCTTGCCCGATCCAAAAGAAAGGCCGGTTGTTGACGACTTCTAAGCCGTTGGGATTATTCACGCCTACGACTTGAATCTGATCTGTCACTTTCGAGGCGGCTCCTTGCGGCGTGCCCTGGATCGTGCCAGCGAACAGGCTTCTCACTGCATCTTGGGTAGGATGTGAACCGTCAAAAAAGGCCGTCTGATCCAACACCAGAGCGGCCGGATTATATGAGCCAATGAGTGTAAGGTCCTTGCGTTTGGCCAAATCCTCGAAGTATTTTTGAATAGCGGTAATGATTTGATAACGTTTTGAGTTGACCAGCAGCTCATACGCCTTAGGATGATAAGGTGGCAAATAGAATATGACGCGCACCCCCTGTTGTCGGAGATAGTCGACGAATCCTTCGAGCACTTTTTGGGCGTTAGCATCCAATTCAGTAGGAATCCCTGCGGGATTCTGGGCGTACTCAATGGCCTGGGCTGTGACCCGCTCGACTTCCAACGTATTCTGGACCCGCTCGGGGTAGATGGTGCTGCCGTCACTAAGAATGGTTTCACCCACGGGCAGATCGCCGTCTTTATACTCAAAGTAGGCGGCTTTGTTTTCGGCAGGTTTAAGCGTGCCTCTTAACCAGCTATAGAACGAAGTCTGAAAATAACCAGGCGAGAGGAATTCAGCCCAATCCGTCGATGCTGTCCGGCCAATTTGAATCGGTTGGTTCTGATCGAGTCCAGGATGAAGCACACGTCGTTCTAAAGCGTCGCGGTGCGAGTTAAAAGCCTCCCATTTTGAAGCATAGTCACGGTACACCACCCATGGGCTGAGTTCAATCACCACGATCGCCGGTATCAGGTTCTTTTGACGATATAGTTCATAAATGGCGAGATAATCCGTCAGGCCCGCACCGCCGATGCTATTGTTAAAAAACGTCAGCCCTGGAAAGGAATCAGATCGGATGAGCTTTGATCGGCTGGAGCCGAGTACCAGCACGTCTTTGTGCTGTTGTAAGCCGTCAAGATAGGCTTCGAGGTAAGCCGCTTCGTTGGGGTTCCAGATATTCGTGACGCCCTGGCCGGCCAAGATCAGTTGAGCAATACCTCGTTCATATTGATCCGCATCACGTAAGTGTACCGGATCGATCAACCAGTTGGCCGCCACCATCCCAAATAGTATAGGCGCGAGTAATAATAATTTGCCGAAGAAGCGCTTCATATCCAACTCTCTTAAAACTGAAAATAGATGAAAGCCGATTGCTCAAAGACACCGAGCAATAGAATATTAAAGATCATCGCGTAATATAGACCCCACCGCAGCAAGAATGGCTTACGGACCAACAGCTGCTCGATTCCTGTTGTGCCAGAGCGCTGCTGCCACCACTGCGCCACTTCAAGCAGAACGAGTTCTACGAGGACAATTAAGCCGACGTGTATGCCATTCAGGTTGGGGAACAAGATCTTGAGCTGTAGATTATTACCTAGGGTCGCAAAGATCTGCTCCGACAGCAACTTTAGATTGATCAGATCGTACCCGCTAAACAGATGGGTAATGATGTAGAGAGCGTCGGCCAGCGTATTGGCTCTGAAAAAAATCCAGGCGAAACTTACCAGACTGAATGTGACCACTATTTGTATTGCTCCAAGCAGGCGCGGAAGCCGATCAAGCCCTAGCGTGTGAACCAGCCCCGCTCGAATACTAGCGGTTCGTAGTGCTACGACTAAATAAATTCCGTGCAAGGCCCCCCACACGATAAATGTCCAATTCGCCCCATGCCACAAGCCGCTGATCAAGAACGTCACCATGAGATTGAAGTCTCGTCGTCGGGAGGACACGCGATTGCCGCCGAGGGGAATGTACAGGTAATCTTTGAACCACGTGGAAAGGGAAATGTGCCAGCGCCGCCAGAACTCGGCAATGGAGCGGGAACTATAGGGCCGATCAAAGTTCTTCATGAGGCGGAAGCCCATGACCTTGGCTGCGCCGATCGCGATGTTGGTGTAACCCGCAAAGTCACAAAAAATCTGATAGGCAAAAGCAAGAGTTGCCAGCAATAGGATCGGCCCGGGATAATCGGCGGGATGGTTAAAGACTGGATTAACGAGGTGGGCCAACCGATCGGCAATAACTATTTTCATAAAAAAGCCCCACATCATTTGCCGCAAGCCATCTGTCACTTGCGTGTAATCAAAGTTGTGCTTTTCATGGAATTGATGCAGCATGTGCTGGGGCCTTTCGATTGGACCAGCCACGAGTTGTGGGAAAAAAAGCACATATAACGCCAGAATGCCGAGATGCCGTTCAGCTTTCTGATTGCCGCGATAGACTTCAATCGTGTAAGCCATCGATTGAAAGGTGTGAAATGAGAGGCCGATAGGCAGGAGAATGCTGAGTGCCCCAATCGGATAATTCCAGTGCAGCCAGGAGGCGATGGAGGCCAGGTTCTCGTTGAAGAAATTGAAATACTTGAAGAAGGCCAAAGCACCCACATTGGCAAGAATACTGATGGTTAAGAAAACTTTGCGCCGACGTCCCTGCGAATTCTCGATAAGAATCCCGGCCACAAAGTCAACGAAGATGGTAAAACATAGAATGAGAAGGTAGATTGGCACAAACGCCATATAGAAATAACAACTGGCGATCAATAACCAGAACCATCTGGCCCGGTGCGGCAGCAGAAAGAAGACAAGGACAGTGATAGGGAAGAAGATATAGAACTGGAGTGAGTTAAACAGCACGATGCGTTCCTTCTCTGGAGCAACTCAGGAATCTATCCGGAGCGCGCAGCCGATCAGCAAAATTACAGGCTTAGCGGCACAGACTTGTCGAATACATGCTTACAGGCAAAGTTCACTAATTTCTAAGACCGTACAGCGAGCCATCACTAACCTTGATCGTCAGATTCTTAACGCCAATTGCCAGCAGGCGGCTATCGGTCGGCAAAGTTACTCCCGGCAGACCGCCGACCAATTCAAGAGTATTTCCACCCGGGTTAAGTTCTAATTCGAAGCGAACCGCCTGGAATCCATCCCAGGTTACGTCAATGTGGCCTTGGCTGTGCCCATTGACGACGACTTCAACTCGATTAGGCTGGTGAATCGAATACAGCGCGGTGCTTACTGTCGCTTTGCCAGCTGTCTTTGCAAAGATATCGATTTGCCCGCGCCCGCTAGTCCAACACCACCAATCTTGGTCAGCGCGTTCTACGGCATACCAACCCTTTGTCAGTACAAAACCATCAGGCTTCGCCTGGGCGGCAATAAAAGTGCATTCGTGTTGGAACTCTTCTTGCTCAGCCACTAGTTGCAGAAAGTCACTATTCAAACTCGTCTGTAAGTCAAATTGTTGTAACTGGCGAGCATTGTTCCATGGATCGGCAAAGAAATGATTTACTACCACAAACCCTGCTTCAGTTAGCAGGTTCTGCAATTCGTGGAAGGAGAAGATATGAGTGTGACGGCTTTCGATGGGTTCGCTAAAATCGACATCGGGATAAGTTAGACCGTTGAGCGCTGAGAGCAAGCGATGCCAATGTTGCAGATTAGGGGTCGACAACAAGAGATAGCCGCCAGGTTTCAGGACTCGCAAGGCTTCACGAAAAATCGAGAGCGGCGATTCCCAAAAATGCTCGACAACTTCAAACGCTAGGACAACATCACAGGAATAAGTTTCAAGCGGTAAGGGGTCGCGAGTAAAGTCACGCAGATAGACGTCCATTTCATATGACTGTCCATCTGGTGCTTGATACACCGCGGTGAATTTGTCACGGTGATCTTGGGGGCTATAGGTGCTACCGATGACCGTCGCGTGCAGATAATGCGCGAAAAGCAATTCTAGCTGGTTCGGCATGCTGCCAATGCTAAAGATAAGCGCCTGGAGCGGAATAAGTGAGGCAAAAGCATTAAGCACGATGGCTGAGCGCAGCGCATGCGACTGGATATATTGAGCGAGTGCTTGCGTTTGTTCATCGGTCAAAACTAGATCCAGTCGACGCAAGCTTGAGAGAAAATCAGCGACCTCGCGTTCATTCCACTGCCTAGCTGTCGTGATAGGGGTGGTTGTGTCTGCTTGCTGGAACAAACGATTGAGTTTAGAACGAATCAAGCTTGGCCTCCACAAATAGATTCCGAACTGCCACAGCGAGCGGACGACTATCGGCTGCCGTCGTCAGGGCCGGATTACGGCTTACGATCTCCAAGCGATTTTCGCCAGGGGCTAGGTGAAACTTAACAGGAGGTAGCGGAGCAAATCCGTCCCAGGTCACATCGAGATTGGTCATTCGCTGCCCATTGACAATTAGCTGGATGACGTTGGGCGATTGAAGTGAATACAGTTCGCCCCACAGTGTGACGTTTGTTTCCGTGTCGGTCACTACACACATTTCACCACGACCTGTCGACCAGCGTACCCAGTCCAGGCCGTTGATCTCTTCTCGATGCCAGCCAGATTTGAAAGCGATGGCGTCGGGTGTAGGAGCAACGAGTGCATGATTGACGAAGAGGACAGACTTTCCACGTGAGCAGAGTGTCACGGCATCCTGTGCCGCGACGCGCCAGGCCAGCGGCCGATAATCCCCACTGCCGGTGAAGTGATGATGGACAAACCACGTGTTAGCGCGGATTTCAAATTGATGTGAACCAGGTGACAAGGGCTGTTCGAGTAACCATTTGGCGCAGAAAGCACCCGTCTGCTCAATTTGTTGCTGGCTTATTTCCTGACCATCGATGACCAGCGTCAGTATGAGTGGCGCAGTGATGAAGCGAAAATCAACTTCGCCCCGTACCAGCACCGCGCGCACTTCAGGACCAACCGTGCGTTTAATCAGCAGCTTGGGCCCGACCCAGCCGTCATCCCAGCTTGTCACACGATCGAAATACGCGGCCGTCTGCGGCGCAGTCCGACGCGGAGCAACCCACCGATTTAGAACTCTCTTGAATGACCCCTTGGCGTGATCCTTCAAGTGCGGATATAAACCAATGTAGAACACCACCTCAGGCGCCAGCCCACTCGCCGTTATCTCGGAAGCCGCCGCCGCAAAGGTCTGATGGTGACGCCGCTGTTCTTGTGCCTTCCAATGCAGTCGTCGCGCGCGCCCGCGTCGATCGAAGCGATAGGATGCCAATGATAAGGCCAACTGCCAATACATTAATGACCAGGGCGATCCCCAATAGCGCTGGCTAAGTCGGATGCTGTCCGCCATGCGCTCGGCTTCGCCCCAGGCCTCGGTCTTCGATTCTGCATGCAGACGATAGGTTGCCAGTACTTGATCGACCATGTGAAAGCGATAGTTCTTCGACATGCGACAAAAGAGATCGTAATCCAGATGATACTTTAAGCTCAAATCCATCCCGCCCGTTTTGCCCCATACTTCCGGTGTCCAAAACACGGCGGGCTGCGGGATCATATGGCCTTTCCAGACTTCTAACACGCGCCGATGGCTTTCAAAGCAGCTAGGATGTTCAATGCCGCCGTATTGTCCATGCTCATCAATAAAACGGCAGCGACCCATGACCACGTGCCGCCCCTGGGCCGGATTGATTTCCTGCGCCACGCATTGAAGAGCGCCAGGCAGAAAGGTATCATCGGAATTGAGAAAGGCCCAGATGTCGCCGGTGGCCAGCGCAAATCCCTTGTTGATGGCGTCGGCCTGTCCACGATCCCGTTCAGACACAACCTTAAGGTGTGGATAATGCTTCAGGATTTCCAGTGTGTCATCCGTGGAGCCGCCATCCATTATGATGTGCTCCAAGTTGGGATAATTTTGCGCCATCACGCTCTCGATGGTTTCTGCGATGAATCTTCCTTGATTGTAAGACGGCGTCACAATCGTGATGCAAGGCCACTGTTTCATGGGCGATCGGAATCTCCTATCCATAGCGCATCTCGTAGACTTGCCGCAGGATGCGGATGGTTTCTAAGGTGAATGTTTGCCAGGAAAACTTTTGAACTTGTTGAAATCCGCGCTCAATTAACTGTCGGCGCAGCTCGCTATCAGTCAACACGCGTTGAATGGCATCTGCCAGTTGCTCCGGCAGGTGTGGATCAAACCACAGCGCTGCCTCGCCTGCAATTTCCGGCAGGCACGTGGCATGGCTGCTCACGATCGGACAGCCACACCACATCGCTTCTGTTAACGGAATGCCAAAGCCCTCGAAGAAGGACGGAAAGACTAAGGCTGCGGCTCCAGCATATAAGGCCGGCATCTCGGCGATGGGACAATACCCCAGAAATTTCACATGTTTTTCGAGACCCAGGTCGCGGGTTAGGCTTAGCAGTTCTGGGTGAGCTTCCTTGGTACTGCCCGTGCACACGAGCAGGGGATCGAGATGATACGTGTCGCGCAAGAACTGCAAGGCCTGAATGGCGGCGCGATGATTCTTATGCGGCCACGTGTTTGCGGGAAAGAACAAATACTGGCCGGCGGGCAGTCCGTATTTCTGCAGTACCGCTGCCACATCGATCTTTGCCCGGTTGTGAGGATGAAAGATCGGGTTAGCGGCCGGGTAAACGGTAGTCACGCGTTCTGGCGCAACCTCAAAGCGGTCGATGACTGTCTGGCGGGTGTATTCAGATATCGCCAGCAAGTGATCGGCGATGTGAATGGCGCTGCCAAAGACACGCCGTCGTTCTTCCAGTTCATGTGGTGAGAAGAACTCGGGATAATATTCGTACTGAAAATCAAGAACGTACAGCACATTCTTGAGGGGTATCATGTCCGGCGCGATATAACCCGGCATGGATAGGGCGACATCGGCTTCATAACTGCGCGCGGTACACAGCTGCTCAACCTCGCGCGAACGCCAATTATCCATCCGGAAACGGCGCTGCAGCCAATTTGAGCCGCGCTGCCGAAGCCGACGCCATTGATCGCTCAAATTATCAGCCGCCCGCACCGTGACGTTGGAATGGTTGCGTAAGTCAAAGTCAAATTGAACTTCAGGCGGCACCAGCAACGTGTAACGGTTAAATCCGTCCAGCAGCAGTAAATGCTCTAGAAATGACCGCGATAGGTTCTCAATGCCACCGGCCACGGCTGGATGCATCCAGCGCAGATCGATCACGGCTTGCAAAGGATCACGCTGGCACTGTTTTTGCCGGACAACATTGGCGACAGTCGTATAGTAATGCTGCGCCAGTTGATCAGGTTGATGTTGTTGTGTGATGACTTCGCGGCCGCCCTGCCGGATTCGATCGCGCAACACACGATCGCGCAATGCCTCGACCGTCCGCAACGCCAACGCCGGCGCATCGTCGGCCATCAGAATATTTTCGCCAGCGTGATAATCTAGGCCTTCTGCGCCTACGGGCGTGGAGATCACACACTTCTGCATGCCCCAGGCTTCCAGAATTTTGTTGCGCATGCCCGAGCCATAACGCAGCGGCACCACGACTACGCCGGCTTGAGCGAGATAGGGTCGTATGTCGGGGACCCACCCGGTTACGACGACACCAGGTTGTGCGGCGAGTGCCTGGACTTGCGGGGCAGGGTCACGTCCCACAATCCAGAATTCTGCTTCAGGAATCTCGGCCTGCACACGTGGTAGCACCTCCAAAGCAAAGAAGATCGCGCCATCGACATTAGGCCCGTGATCCATCATGCCGGTGAACACAATGCGCGTTGGTTGTTCAGGAATGCCGATCATTGGCCGGAAGTATTCGCCGTCTACCGGAATGGGCACGGTGACGACGTTCGCCAGCTGATAATTCTCGTGCGCCCAAACCTCATCGGCGGTCGATACCGTAATGACTAGATCGAATTTGCGGCAGTAGTTCCTTTCAAATTGACGATAGCGCCATGCCTCCCAATTGAGCCGCACACGCTGTAACACTGAGGTAGAAGCTTGGGCTTGACGCGCATACACTCGCGCGCGGATATCGTGCATGACCAGCACGCTGGCTGGGAATTTCGGTAAGTAATCGAGCCAGCGCGCGCACTTGCTCTGCACGATGATCAGTGCCTGCCACTGCGCCTGATCCAAAGCCTGTAAGATTGGCCCGGATAAGTTGCGGAACTGATAATCTTCAATGCGCGTATCGCGCGGGCGGGTCAACCTGGCCTGCAACAGTTGATACAGCGCCTTGCCGATGCGCCGGGGCCGTGCCGACTGCGGCGGCACGGTCGAAGTGGGCCTAGATAGATAGGGGTTTTCCCATAGGTACAACTGCACGCCCTGTTCCAGCAAGCGGCTCTTTTTCTCGGCTTGTTCAGGCGTGTGAACCATAGAAACTAAACCGACCGTCTGGGCCCAATTTGCCAGGCGGGTTGTGTTCAGATATTCGTGTCCTGCCCGACCCGGAAAGACGGGCAGATCACCGTTTAAGATTAACAAATTCAAATTCAGCATTCCGGTTAATCAATTCCTATCCGCGTGCCTTGTGGTCTGGCTTCCTTCTTGAGTAGCACACTCAAGCCTCTGGTGATCAATTCCTCGATAGTTAGCCCGGTGGCCTCAGACGCAGCTTGAGCCGCGGCCAGATCTATGTTTTCCTCTTTCATATCAACGATCCACTCGATCTGTAGGGGCGAATTAGCGAAGTCTGTACGGAGTTGTCGAACGGTCAGACGGTTGATGTCGTGACCCTCGTAGATCCATTCAATGGCCTGGTCTATAGAAATTGGCGCATCAGGGGGCCAACGCCCTGTAAGAAATTGCCGCATTTCATTTGCGGACCATATCAGATGGGCCCACGGGGGAACGGTCTGTGCGCAATGGCCGAGATGGTGCAAATGGTGTCCGAGTGAACAGCTCCAAATCGGTTCAAATGAAATAAGCGCAATTCCGTCAGGCCTTAGCACCCGTGCTATTTCTGACAAGGTTGTGCTTACATCCAGCACGTGCTCAAATGTGCTCAAGGAGATTACGATATCGAATATCTCGGCCGGGAATTGCAGCGCTGTCGCATCCATGTTGAATAATAGGCCAGTACTTCCGCTGTCTACCCGTACACATTGAGCTGCGGTTACGTCTAATCCAATTCCCACATACAGTGTTACTCCCAGTTCCAGAGCGCGTTCCAGTGCGTACCCATGGGGTGACGCACCAATATCGAGTATCAAGTTCCGCTTCAAGGAGCGAATAGAATTAAGGTTGTCAATCTGGAGATGATTATACGCACGAATACCATCGAGCAACTCTTGGTTGGGCTGAGTCGCATTGAACGCATCGATCGCTGCCTGATAAGCGATCAGAGCTGGATCGGTAATAGACATCGGCTGAGCAGTCTCGGCCATAGCTATTTTGTCAGACGTTTCGACAGCGGGTTGGGAATTAGCGGTCTGTGGAGGTGGGTTCAACTTTTGTTCGAACCATTTCCAGCCACCCAGTCGCCGCACGAGCTTGTAAACACGCCCGCTTTGGATTGTACGGAACAGCTCCTGCAGCTTACGCAACTGCGCCAGGCTCATCCGTAGTTGGTCTTCCTGGGCTTCGATGAGGCTGACCTGATTGCTGCGTATCTCTTCGTTCTCTGCTAATTGTTGCTGGATTTGCTGAAGGCTGTTTCGGGCATTAGACAGCTGTGTTTGTAGGCGGGTGCGCTCGGCCTCAACCTGACCCAAACGTTGGCCTTGTTCTTCGATAACGGTTAGGCGGGCGGCCCGATCGGCTTCAGCCGCTTCGAAATGCCGTTGCAGATCGGTTAATTGAAAGCGCAGATCATTGCGCTCAGCCTCGACCTGACTCAGCTGTTGGCCTTGTTCTTCGATAACGGTTAGGCGGGCGGCCCGATCAGCTTCAGCCGCTTCGAAATGCCGTTGCAGATCGATTAATTGAAAGCGCAGATCATTGCGCTCAGCCTCGACCTGACTCAGCTGTTGGCCTTGTTCTTCGATAACGGTTAGGCGGGCGGCCCGATCAGCTTCAGCCGCTTCGAAATGCCGTTGCAGATCGGTTAATTGAAAGCGTAGATCATTGCGCTCAGCTTCGACCTGGCCCAGCTGTTGGCCTTGTTTTTCGATAACGGTTAGGCGGGCCGTGCGATCGGCTTCAGCCGCTTCAAGGTGCTGTTGCAGGTCAGCCAGTTGATAGCGCAGATCATTGCGCTCGGCTTCGATTTCACCCAGCTGGCGGCCTTGTTCTTCGATAACGGTTAGGCGGGCGGCCCGATCGGCTTCACTGGTTTGCCACTGGCGATAGGCCGTAAACGTGAAGTCGCGCAAAGCCGTCAACAAGATTGAATCAAAGATGGCGCTGAAATGAGCCCCCAGCTCGGGTTCTAATCTTGCCATTGATTCATGACTATGCTTAATTCCGCGGGGAGAGATTCGCGCTTCGTGTGTGGCGGTTTTGCAAAGGTCGGAATACAGCGCCAGGTAGCGAGTGGCTTGAGTGGGTAAGGCATAACCCTGCTCGATGACCTGACGACATCGCTGGCTCATGCCAGATAGGCGTGTTGGATCAAGGATCGCGGTCAGTAACGCTTCAGCCAATTGTCGAACCTCGCCAGGCGCTACAAGAAAACCGGTCAAACCGTCTATAACCAGCTCGGGAATACCGCCTACGCGTGAGCCAATCACCGGTGTGCCGCAGCTCATCGCTTCCAGCATCGTATTCGGTAAATTATCTTCCAATGACGGCAGTACAAATACATCTGCGGCCGAATAGGCCAGGCAGATCTCCTCGTCGGAATCGGTATAGCCCAGTGAATGAATTGGGAGGCTTAAGGTTGCTAAGTCTGGAGCGGTCCGGCCGAGGCTCAGCACTTTCAGTCGCCCGTTGGCAGCCAATTTTTGAATTCGCTCATCACCTAAGCATGCCTGGAGCGCCTCAAGCAAAACTGCGAACCCCTTGCGTTTCTCACGCCCATCTTGCGCGCCAAAAAGCAACGTGGCAACCTCAGCGCCAATGCCCAAGCGATGCTTCGCTTCTGCTTTAGGAATCGGAAGGTACACATCCGTATTGACCGAATTGGGGATTACTTCAATTCGCTGGGCGCCAAATAACTTGCTTTCGGCGGCCCGTTCCGCCAGCCAACGGCTCGGGGTCACGACGGTCATGTGGGCGTCTTGAAAATAGGCTAGCTTATCCTGTAAAACCGCACTTGGCAGCTCATAGACATCATCTGCCAGTTGAGGGCAGGCGGCGCAGTCATGACGATAACCCTCGCATCCGGCGCTATAATGGCATCCCCCGGTAAACGGCCATTCGTCGTGGAGCGTCCACACGATTGGCTTGTGCAGGGAGAGCAGATTTCTTAGCGTGGGAGGAGACTGCAGATGGGCGACCCAATGGAGATTGATAACATCTGCCTCTTGGATTTGAGGCAACCCGGTCAGGTCAAATCCAGGATAAGGCAGTGTGAAACTTGAATTACTGATGTCTGTCCGGTGTGCGTCAATGTAATGCTGCTGGATTGCACCCTCTAAGAGCAGGGCTTCGGCCGATTTTTCGAGGATGTGTGGATCGACAATAGACACGACATTCTCATCGGGGCTGCGCTTGTAACGCACCAGCATTTGACACTCTTGTCCGATCTGGCGCAGACCCTGTTGGAGGCGGTAGGCCGCCCGGGCCGCGCCGCCGCGAAGGTCATCCGTGCTGATCAAAACGATTTTCATTTCTCTTCAAATCCTACGTTGAACGAATCCGCTTCACGGAGCATCGCCTGGAACGAATCCTTGTCCATCTCTGCCATGTGCTCAAAAGTAGTGCCGCGCTGTAATTGTTGGGTATCAGCCAAAAATCCATGGACCTTTCCGCCGGCGGTATAGTCAATCGCCACAAAAGGAGCGCCAATCGTCGTTGCAAAAACCACTGAGTGAAAGCGCATGCAGATGCAGAATTCGGCGTCGGCCATCGCCCGCAAGATTTCTTCGGGAATATGTGGCCTGTATTCAACTATCAGGCGATCACTGTCGATGGCTGTAGCGAGCCGTCGAGCATAGCGCCGATCATCATTTCCTATTGGAAAATAATGCATTGCCCATAACTCAATGCGATGTTCCGGATACCACCCTAACAGGTCTTTCAAGAATTGCAATATCCGCTGTGAAGCATCTTCAGGCGTAAGCGCCTGTGGATACTCATGCGTTAGCTCTCTCAGGAAGCACCGGATTACTTTGCTCGATTGTCCGGTATAGCGGATAGTTGTTTTTCGGACGTAAGTGCGGGAGGGATCGTCTCGCACTTCAATCGTCTTGCGCAGGCCGTACGACTCCAGTAGCTCGCGCGAAGCTTGATCGCGGACACGCAAACGGTTAGCCAGTCGTGCGATATGAATAACATTCTGCCGATATTCGGCCACGTTCAATGGCCCGATGCCGCAACCTTCCACAAGGCACGGTTTGCCTTCATGGCGAAAGATTCGAAACAGGCAGGCAATCAGGTGCGTTTCAGCGATATCCATCAGAGGCCCCCCCGCCATGACTACGGCTTGGCATGTTTGAGTCGCCTGCCAGGCCAGCGGTCCGTGATACGGTAGCACGGTAACGTGATTGACCAGCGCCGAATCCATCTCCTGTAAGGTCAGCCGCGTGTAGTATGGATACAAGCTGAAAAGAATGAATTGGAGATTAGGGTTTTCACCTAAGTAGTCTTGGAGAATCCCGGCCAGGATGGCGATGTCGCCGGCCGTCTCGGTACCATACCATCCTACCAATAGAATCCGGTTGAGCGCCTTAAGATTGATGAGCTCAACCGGCAATTCCTGGGCCGGGAAATCGGAGTGAGTGAAAGCATACATGGCTTGATCGCAGGTCGGTGTTTGCTCGATTGACCAAGCGGGAATTTCGGCCCATTCGGCATGATAATCATGTATGCAGGCGGAGCAGTGCTTGAGTCGAATTTGCACACGCTCGAGCGTGTGACGGCGAACAGAAGCTTGGGCATTCGATCCAAGTGGGTGAGGCTGCCCTTTGGGCGCACAGTGGGCGAATCCGCCGTGACTGTCAATGTTGAGTGAGCGCGATGTCTGATAGGGGCATTTGATGCGGCGCGTCCCGCCGGTCAAGCTGGAGAGGATCGATGTGTAGGTTCGCTTGATTTGTTCTTCTGTTTCATATTCGGTCAATAACAAATGAAAAAATGAAACCAGATGTCGTCGTTCGAATGGATCGAAATTCCTGATTTGTTCAGTCAATTCCAGGTTATACAACCGATTGATGAACTCACCTACTCGAAACCGTACATAGATGTTGTGATCACGGCCCCATTGCAGGAGATCGTGCAATCCATAGACATTTTCCTTGACAATCGTACAGCCGGCGATGACGGGCACGCCCATCTCGTGCAGTCTTAGCAATGTTTGCGTGGCTTTATCAAATGATCCGGCTATGCCCCGGACCCGATCGTGAACGGTTCCTACACCATCAATTGAAACCATGCCAGCAAAAATTTTTCCATGCTGTTGATAATGCTCATCAATCTGCGAATACAGGCGCACCGCCTTGTTGGTTAAGAATCCATTGGTAATAAATGAAGCACCCGATAAACCAGGCCACACCTCCAACGCGATCTCGTAAAACCTAGGCAAGTCGTCCCGCAGGGTGGGCTCACCCCCAGTGATACCAATGTGCTCCACGTCCGAGAAGAACGGATTGCGAATCAGCGTTTCAAATTCTTCTGGACTGATCTCGTGGCCTCGTTTTTGTTGCCAGATATGGCACATGGCGCACTTGGCATTGCAGATGTCATTCACCTGGAAATTTAGCACATGAGGCTTCTCAGTTTGTATGACACGGCGCCAATTTCTGGTCGCTTCTGGCAGCAAATGCGCTAGAAGTTTGCCAGCGACCCTCCATCCAAAGAGGGTATAAGTTTCAGCCATAGAGGGTGAGAGATAGGTTCCGGCATTCATGCTGGGCTTATGCTCATGAATTGGTCTGAAGCCGCAAGGATAGCCACTTGGCAGCTGCCTGGTAAATTAGCCACCCCATGGTGTAACAGCTGCGTCGGCTCCCCCCTGTGGCGTAAGGTTACGGTAAAAGTAGCCGCGGAAGGTACTTGGCATAAGCGCAGCTGTTTTGATTCCACTTCTTGATGGGGATAGAGTCCTCGTCGTTCATAATCTGCCAGTCCAAGCGCGGCCAAACCAACTTCGAAGACGTATTCGCCCGGTGCGATTTCTAAACTTACTTCCTGCTGAAAGCGTAAGCGACTGCCCGTGTGCACCCTCAGCGGAACCTCAGTGCCATAATGCAAAGTGTTCTTGCCATGCACAATTAGGCCTTTTTCGTTGTGAATGACTAGTCCACCTATCGGCGCGTCAATCTCATGCTGCAGCTCAAACTCGTAGAAAAAACTGGCTCGTTCCCCTTGTTGAAATACGTGACACGGTCGTCTCTGGCTGTCGCAGATTGTAATCGCAGTGCAACGTGCCCAACCATTCGCCACCTGGGCCACCTGTGAAATGTCAAAAAAAATTTCCGCGGGAGGCCAAAATTTATCGGAGTGATTTGCTGGATTCGAGGCAGTCTCAGCAGACGACACAACTTTCGAATGACCCACGCCTAGTAAACGGTCCTGTTGGTCGATTAGGTAGTAGCGTTTGACGGCCTCCGATGCTCCACCATGAAAAAATACCTCTCCCCGGTTTAACAGGATAGCTTGTTGACAGAACTGTTCCACTTCCATCATGGCGTGTGAGACTAAGACTATGGCCGCGCCTCGCTCGTGCAAATCATCTAGCCGCCGATAGCATTTTTGCCTAAAGAAAACATCACCGACTGCAAGCGCTTCGTCGATCAGCAGAATATGGGCATCCACGTGCGTTGAAACTGCAAAGGCTAAGCGGACCAACATGCCGCTTGAATATAACTTAACCGGCTGATTGATAAAATCGCCGATATCGGCAAAGGCTGCAATGGCTTCGTATCGCTCTTCCAATTCTTCTGGTGATAGCCCTAGCACTGCGCCATTCATGTAGACATTTTCACGCCCGGTAAACTCCGGGTTGAAGCCAGAGCCTAGCTCGAGCAGCGCCGCGACACGTCCGTGCACTTCGACTTCACCGAGCGTTGGCGACAAGATCCCCGCCAGTATTTGTAATAGTGTGCTTTTGCCTGCGCCATTGCGTCCGATGATACCTAACCGTTCGCCGCGTTTTAACTCGAACGACACATCGCGCAGGGCCCAGAATTCACGTCCGTAATGTTTGCCAAATCGCCAGAGTAGCTGCTCCTTCAAGCGATCCTGCGGGCGATCGTAGAGCCGATACATCTTGCTGATATTGCGGACGGAGATCACGACATCGGAGTCTAGGGGCGTGGCTGGGTTGATTGCGTTGGGTGCGAGATTGATTTCAGAATTGCTCATAGGAAATCTGGATCGGCTCGATTAGAGCACATCCGCAAATCCGCTCTTGGTCTTCATGAACCAGGTATAGCCCAAGAGCAGCATCAGGCTGGACATCCCTGTGACACCCAGCCAGGGTCCCCAATCGAGTGATTGATTCCAGATTAAGACCCGTCGGAAGTTCTCCACAATCGATGTTAAGGGATTGAGATACATGATCGGTTGCCAGGCTTCCGGCACAGCGCTCACGGGATAGAAAATGGCCGATATGAAGAAGAGCACCTGCGTCACAATGCCGATGGCATAAGCCGTGTCTCGAACGTACACTCCCAGCGAAGCAAAAAACCAGCCCAACCCAAGACACAGGCCAAGCAAGGGGAGCATCGCTATCGGTAACAGCACCATCGTAACCGAGAGCGTGCCCATGATCAACAGCGTCGCGACGATGAGAATAGCCATGCTGATCATACTATGAAACAAGGCCGCGCCCAATGTGCTGACCGGCAGAATCTCCAAAGGAAAGACGACCTTTTTCACATAGTTCGGATTAGTGGTGATGAGCGTCGGCGCGCGGCTTACGCACTCTGAAAAAATGTTGAACGCAATTAACCCGGCAAACAAGGCCAACGCAAACTCACCTTGACTGGCTTCCACATCTGCGCGCCAGCGTGATTTGAAGATCATTGCGAACACAAACGTATAGATCGCCAGCATCATCAGCGGCAAAATCATCGACCATACGATCCCCAGATACGATCCCCGATAGCGGCCCTCAATTTCACGGCGTGTGAACTGGCGCAGCAAGTTTCGGTGAAGATACAAATTGTACAGCGGCCCGACCGGATTCAGATAGCGATACCACCTCACCGTAGTGGCCGATGAACGCATGCCCTGCGACTCGGCATATAGCTGTCGTGCATCTCGAATCAACCACCCCCCCAGGCGAAATATCCGATAAAAAATGGCCACAAACACACCCAGCAGCAGTAACTTTCCCCACCAGGGAAGACTCCACACAGGATCAGACGTGCCGGGGAGTATCTGCCATCGAAGCGCAATCCAGATACCATAGGCCAGCACGCTGCTTAAGAGGAAGACAACGAGGCGTCGTAACTTGGGGTTTTGATATAACGGCATCAGCCCCGCCGACTTGGCACGGCCTCGCCGATCAATCGATTCGCTCAATCTTAAATCGCTCCCTTGCGCCCAAACACCGCGCCGATGGTCTTGAGCAGAATCCACAAATCGAGCCACACCGAATAATTCCGCACGTAGTACAAATCGTATTCCACCTTCAATTCTACATCCTGTGGCCGGCCATTCACTTGCCACCACCCGGTGATGCCTTGCGGCACCGCGAAGCGCTTGCGCTGCCAGGTTGAGTAGCGAGCGACCAAAGTGGGCAATTCAGGACGCGGCCCGATCAGGCTCATATCCCCTTTGAGCACATTGACCAGCTGCGGCAGCTCATCGATGCTCCAGCGGCGCAGGACTTTGCCGACACGCGTGATGCGGGGATCGTCGGCTCGCTTATTGAATTGTACCGAGTCACCTCGCAGGTGGATTAGACGCGCTTCGTGTCGATCAGCGTCCTCCACCATGGTCCGCAACTTGAACATCGAGAATTCTTGGCCGCCTTCGCCCACTCTGCGCTGGCGATAGAAGATTGGCCCCGCTGAATCACGCCAGATTGCCAGGGCACTGATCAACAACACGGGCGCGGCGATGACGATAAATACACTGCCCAGCAGCACGTCAAACGCGCGCTTGAACGTGCGCTGCCGCATGGTTAGCGCCGGTTCCTTCAGGCGAATGATGGGGATATCGGCCAGCTCGTCCGATCGGGCATACAGATAAGCCAAGTCGAAATAATCCGGGATGACTGCTACCTGCACAGCTGAATCATAAATATGCTGCATCAGTTGCGCCAGCTGGTCGCGCGCCTGCACGGGCAGGGTAATGACCAATTCATCCACTTTCCACGCCCGCACAATCGCTGCGGCCCGGTCGAGCGTGCCCAGCACCGGTAAATTACCGGGGGCTGCTTCCAAGCCATCGGCCACATCGATGAAGCCAAGAACGTGATAAGCGGACTGATCCATTTGCTGCAAATGCTCAGCCACTGCTTGCCCCACCGTGCCCATGCCGACGATAGCAATGCGCCGCCGCACCGTCAAGGGAATATGCCCAATCCGACACAACCCCCGCGCACTCAAGCGCGAGGTGATCATCAGGGTCGCCTGAAACAGGCCATAATAGAAAAACAGCCAGCGCGACACCTGCCGTTCAAAGAAGTACATCAATCCGGCCAGCACGACCGTGCTGATAAACGCCGCGCGCAAAGCCGCGCCGATTTCGCTGCGAACCGATTGAAGGCGCTCGGGCTGATACACCCCACTGGTGGTGTTGACGATGATGACGACGATGGGCGCGATTAAATACACTTGTGAAGTCAGCCAGCCTTCATCCCACAGGGTTGGCCCGAAGGGCAAGACTTGCCGCGCCAAGGCGGCCAGCCACAACGCCGCCTCGGTCAACACGACATCACACAGCAACATGAGTAGCAAATACCAGCCGCTGGAGGGATTCAATTGAACCGAACCGATTTGCTGCCGCGTGAAAGTGCGGTGCCGTACTGCATACAGGTCATTAGGTTTGGCGTTCATAGTTTCAACAGGCTGCTGCTCTCGATTGCCGCCACGCAGGATCAAAGTGGTAGTAGTAGAAGCAACGTGGTATGGGACTGCGACTCAATAAAACGGTTGCTCGGTAAGCAGATACTGCGCCGCGCAAGTTTATCACAGACCCATGACCCGCGCAATGAGTCCCGGCCTTGTTATCACAGGTCAGACGTTAGAGTCTTGTGACAATTGAAGCACTGACGGGTTATCGACGGGCTAGGCCTGGGGTGTCTATTCAAGCGGTCGCTTCACTAACGCAAACACACGTCCGCGCGTGACGTATTCATCGCCGCTGAGACGGGCCACCGGTGGGGGCGCAGCCTATCCGATCAAACAGGGCAACACAGTATGCGGCCCAGAATCATCGTGCACGTCGTATCGATCACGGGCACGATCTGCATGCCCTTGCACGCCAAGCCACGCGCGGCGGCTTGACGTCGATCACAGCAGCGGGCGTCACACCAGTCCGATCGAACTCATTCACCTCATAGGCCCATTCGCCCAATGATTCATTCATCGCCACGGCCAGTTCTTCTCGTGCGTCTTTTCGCCATTCACGATGTTGATCACAAACTCGCCGGTTTTCTGCGCGTTGCGCAGCGTATCTTTAGGAGGGCCCCTGCGCTGCCCGACTGAGATCATCACGGTGAGTGGCGCGTTGCTCACCGCATTGAAGAACGAAAATGGCGCCAGGTTCAGCGATCCATCAGACCCGATCGTGCTAGTCCAGCCGATCGGGCGGGGCACCACCACGCTGATCAGCGAGCGATACGCCGTGCGCGGATCCAGTTCACTCGGCACGATGGAGATCAGGTTGTCAACGGGCTTCATCTCTTGCCTCCGGTCACGCGTTTCAATTTGCCGATTGTACTTCAAGCTCAAGACCTTTGCCGCGCCGGTCATTCTGTCTTACAATGGTCGCTGTGAGTGTGACTGTGGATCAACCCTCTGCTCTCTCTGATACCGTTTTTGCACTGATCGATCAAAGCCTGGTGCTGGAGCGATCGGGCGAGGTAAGTGCCGCCTTTCAACAGGCTAGGCACGCCCTCGATCAAGCCCGCGCGCTTCAGCAGCCCGCCGTGATTGCGGCGGCGCAGAATTGTTTGGCCACGCTGTACTTTCGCACCGGTCATCACGCGGAGGCGCGGGTCTACGCTCAACAAACCCTCGACACCGCGCCCGGCGATTCCAACGCTTACGCCGATGCGCTGATCGTTTTGGGCAACTGCGCCGCCGAAACGCATTCATTGATCGAAGCTGAAGCGTTCTTTCATCGGGCCGCCAATCTCAGTCGCCTCATTGGCTATCCGCTGGCGCAGCTGCGCTCGCTGCACGGCCTGGGGCAGGGCGTCTATCTGCCGCGCGGCCAATTCGATCTCGCGCTGGCGGCCGAGCAAGAAGTGTGGCGCATCGCGCAAGACGAAGCGTGGCACAGTTGGCGTCCCTTCCCGTTGACGACGATCGCCTGGGTGTATCAACTCACGCAGCGCGCGCCGCTCGCGCGCGAAACACTGCGTCAACTCAGCGCGGTCATTGCGCCGAACAGCCTGCATCAAGGTTATCGCGACTATCTCCTGGCCTCCGTCGATCAGGACGAGGGCGATGCGGTTGACGCTCAGGCGCGGCTCATTCAAGCCCGATCGGTGGCCGAAGCGATCGGGGAACCGGGGTTAGCCGTGTTGGTGCGCTTGGGTCTCAGCCGTTACGAGCGCGCCGCTCATCACAACGCCGCAGCACAGCAGTGGGCGGCTGACGCCGTGGATCGCGCCACGCGCAGCGGCTATCAACATCTGCACGGCTTGAGCTTGATCGAACGCGCCCGATCGGCCTGGCTGCTGGATGATCCATCTGCCGCCGAAGCCGATCTGCGGGCCGCCATCGACGTGCTGACGCCGCTGCAAACCAACTTTGATCTGGCACGGGCGTATTTGTTGTTGGCGGCGCTGCTCCATTATCCTCATGACACACGCAGCGCGGGCATCCCTATGCCCGCAGCCGCCCCACATCAGGATGTCCGGCTTGCGACGGTGTGGCTCGAGGCCGTCTCCCGCATCGTTAGCGGCGGCTATGCCTTTCTGCTGGAGCAAGAGCGATCCATCGCGTTTCCATTGTTGGCGTATTACCTGACGGACAAAGACCCCGCCGTGTCCAGCCTGTCCGCCACGTTGTTGAATCACCTTGGCCACGTGCCGCCGCCCCCGCTGCACATTGTGACATTGGGCAAATTTGAAGTGGTGCAGCGCGGCCAAGCGATCGAGAAATCCGCCTGGAATCAGCGCAAAGCGGGCGAATTGTTTCGCTTGCTGTTGATCAGCGCCGGCCACTCCTTGACGCGTGACGAAATCATCGAGACGTTGTGGCCGGACAAATCCATGGCGCAGCCCTTGTTTCATCGTGCCACATCGCAGCTGCGCCGCGTGCTGGAACCCGATCTTCCCGACAAGTTTCCCTCGCGTTACCTGGAAGTGGATGAAGGCCGCGTGACTTTGCGCTTATCGATCGGTTCGATGATCGACTTTGAAGAGTTCGAGCAGCGCGTGTCTGCTGAGCACTGGCTTGACGCGCTCGCACTCTTTGGCGGCGATCTCTTCCCCGCCGATCGCTACGCCGATTGGGCTGCCGCGCCCCGCGAGCGTTTGACCCAGCTTGCCGTGCAGGCCTTGCTGGCGCAAGCGCAGCTTGATCTTGAAGCCGCCCAATTCGATCGGGCTTTGGAATTGGCGCGCCGTGTGATCGTGATCGAACCGTGGCACGAACAGGCCGTGTTGATCGCCATGCGCGCGAGCCTCGCCCAAAACGATCGGCCCGGCGCTGCCCGTCTGTATCACACTCTCGAACAAACGCTGCGTGCTGATTTAGGCTTGGCCCCCATGCCCGAACTGCGCGCCCTGCATCAAGCTTTGCTGAATCCCTGATTGGGCTCTTCTTTTCCTCGCGTTTCTGTCAGTCCTCTGTCAGTGCGGCCTGCTATAACCCAGCTGTGAGAACCATCCAGATTTTTGTGCTGCGTTTGCTCGTCGATTCCGATCAGCCGGACACGCTGCACGGCCTGGTGCGCTGCGTGTCTGATAACACCGAGCAGTCCTTCACGGACGAGGCGACGCTGATCGCCGTGCTGCGCCACTGGCTGAATCGCCCCGTTCCGTCTTCGATCAAAACCACCTCCACAGGAGAGTCGCATGAATCTTAAACGTTTGACCTTAACACTGGGCTTGAGCGTACTGTTCGTCGTCTTTGTATTTGCTGCATTCCTAGAGACAGCGTCACACCCGATCGCGCAAGCTGTGGCGCAATCGTCAGACAGCACATCCAGCAGCGTCAGCAATCGCACTGTCTCGCGGGTCAACCCAGCCACACCGCAAGCGGCCGTAACGCGAGTGACCGACATGCGCGTGATTGACTATCGGCCGGTGATGACGGTGGCTTACCACATCACGGATTCCCTCGTCGGCAGCCTGCCCAATCCCTTTAACTGGAATCTTCACAATTTCGATCCGAACCGCTTGAGCAATCTCACCTTCACCTGGTCCGGCGGCGGAAGTTGTTCCAAACAGTCCAACAACGATATCCATTGCACCGGGATCATCACGCGGTTCGAGGCCGCCTACAGCTTTTACTACACTCCGACTCTGTACGGAGCCAACCTCTACCTGGGTTGGTCTGGGGCAACCAGCTTTGCCACGGATTACACGATCACGGTTTCTTACCCTGATCCCCTCGTCTATGTCAGCTCGCCGGTTACGCCGCCGACACATGTCGGCAACCAACTGACGTGGTATCAAGCTAATACCCAGGAGTTGGAAGGATACGGATTCTTTCATGATCCCAGGCTCCAGGTTGTACACTTGCCTGTAGTAATCAAGTAGGACATTTTTCTGAGCGACATCTGTGCTTATATCTCACGTACACGACGCAAGTGCAATCGCATCCGCCATTCTCAATTCGATACTCGGCATTCGATATTCTAGGAGGAATTCGATGAACACCAAACGCTTATTCGTTTCATGCGCCTTGAGCCTGAGCCTATTGCTGGCCCTGGGCCTCTTGACCTTCATGCACGCGGTTTCGCCCGCTCTGGCGCGCCCCAACGGCACCATCGTCAGCGGGGTGATCACGCAATCGGTGACATGGAATACGGCGGGCAGCCCGTACACCATCGACGGCAGCCTGACCGTCCCGAATGGTCTCACCTTGACCATTGAACCAGGTGTGGTGGTGTACCTGGTCAACAATGGGCGTTTGGAAATCAACGGCGCATTAGATGCCATTGGGACACCAGAGCACAACATCCTGTTTACCTCTGGAGCAGACAGCGCGCCGACACAGTGGGACGCCCTGGTGGTCAGCGGCGGGACAGCCCATATTGCCTATGCCGAGGTGCGTTACGGCGGCGCTGGCTATGGCTGTAGCCATTCATACTTTTCCCCCATGTGCGTGCAGATCACCGGCACCCTGTCACTGGACCATATATACTTTCATCACAATAGCCCGGTAGACAGCGCTATTTTCGGCGGGGTTGTCACGGCCTTCAGCGCCAGCGATGCCGAGCAAATCGACCTGTCCATCACCCATTCCCTCTTCGAAGAGAACGGCACATCGAATACTGCCACCGGCTATTACCCGGTGTTTCTGGATGGCCCCGGTATCCGGCTCGTAATGAATCAAAACACCTTCACCAACAATCAGGTAAACCGGGTCTTGCTGCAAAATAATCCACTGAAGACCCAACCCTCCGCCGTGTTGACCCGGCAGGCTGGCCTGGAAGCCTATGAATTCAATTCTTTTCACACGGTTACCAGCGGTTATACGTTGACCCTTTCGCCGGGGGTCAAGCTGCTATTCCACCCAGGTCCCTGGGGCGCGGGTTATGCCCTCTTCGTGGAAGGCACGTTGAACGCCAGCGGAACAATAACGGATCCCATTGTGATGGACGCAACCGACCCGGCTTACGGCTGGGGCGGGCTCATCGTTCAGGGCGCGGGCGCCAGCGCCACCCTGACCCACACTGAGATTTTGCACGGCGGGCATGCTGGCGGCGGTAACCAGCGTTACTGCAACGTGGCGGCCGTTAATGGCGGCCAGTTATTCATCAGCCACAGCTTGATTGCCGACAACATTGTGGGCAGTTCCACTTCTTCAAGTGGCGTTATCTATCTATCCAACGGTTCTGCTACGCTGACCAACAATACCATTTCGAACACCATGGCCAGTGGTGTGGAGTTTTATTCAATTTATGTGGCCGGGCCGAACAGCACGTTAGACCTGCATAATAACACCTTCAGCGGCAATTCGATCAATGCCGTCATGTTGGGAATTGACGGTCTGGCGGGCACCCGCAACACTTTACGTCCGCAGCCCGGCCTGCTGGGTTACGATTTCGGGGTGACCGAGGCTTCTGGAATCTACACCCTGGCGCCCACCGGAACTTTATCTCTGGAACCAGGCACGATCATGCGGGGGCGACCCGGACCCTGGGGCAGAGGTGCTGTTTTTAAGGTACAGGGCCAATTGAACGCCACCGGAACACCGACCGAGCCGGTTATCTTTCAGGCGATGTACGATTCTACGCCGGCAGCCTGGGGCGGCATCTACGTCAATGGCGGTGAAGCGAATCTGGCGGTCACCACCATCCGCAATGCCGGCCGCGGCCCGGGTTATCCTGAGGCTGGTCCCAACCCCAGCCTGTGGGTCGATGAGGGCGGGCGTTTGACGGTCAATACGGCGCTCATCTCCAATAACAAAAACCTGAATACAGCCGATACCACGGTAAAAGTGGAAAATGCTTCCGCATCGATTCGCAATTCCATTTTCACCGGCAACGGCAATCCAGGCGAATCCGATTACCCTCTATCCATCTCAGGCGCAGCCAGTCAGTTGACGTTGTCTGGCAACCAATTCGAGGTCAATGGCTACAAACGCGTCTTATTGTTGGATAATGCCCTGACCGGCGCCGATTTCTCTTTGCCCGTGGTGGATGGCCTGGAGGGTTACGAACTGGCCTCCAAATTTACGGTACCGGCCGGCATCACCCTGACGGTGCAGCCGGGTGTAACCATCTTTGGCAGATCGTCGTATGCCGGCTTGCTGATTAACGGCGGCCTGGTGGCACAGGCAACACCCGGCAAGAAAATTGTTTTTACCTCTTCCACAGACGATGGTCCCGGCCAGTGGGCGGGCGTGATCTTTAGCGGCACTGCTGCGAGCGGCATTTTAGACGGAGTTTTGCTGCGCTGCGGCGGTGCCCTTATGCCTCCTTACAGCGATCCAGCGGGATCATTGATCTTTAGTAACCTGGCGCCCAATGCGGTGCAAGTGCTGCGTTCGAAAATTTCCAATTCCGGAACGGCCGGCTGGCAAATCTTTAACAGTAACGTTACCCAAAACAACATTCTGGATGGCAACCGTTTGTTTTCCAATCCCGGCGTGGGGCTGCGCATCAGCGGTGCCAGCCAGGTTCTACTGGCCAATACCGCCTTGGTCAATAACGTAGGCGACGGTATCTTTTTGGCGCAGAGCGGCGCGCAAGCCACGCTGCTCCAAACGACATTGGCGGGAAGTGATCATGGTGTGCGCACCCTGAGTGGCAGTATGGCTACTCTGACCAACACCATCCTTTCTAAAAATTGGACAGGAGTTTTGGCTGAAGCAGGCTCTACGGTAACCCTTAACCGCACCCTGTGGGATGCTAACACCACCGCCACTTCGGGGAGCGGAACCGTGGTCAACACCAATCCCTACAGCGGTGCAGCCGCCTTTGATCCGGCCGACGGCTACCATCTCACCCTCTATTCACAGGCGCTGGGCAAAGGCCAAAACGCGGGTATCAGCACCGATGTGGATGGCGGTTCGCGGCCCCGGCCGATCGGCAGTTTACCCGATCTGGGCGCTGATGAATTCAACCAGAGTGCTGCCACGGAGATGACCGCTGAAAAACTGGCTATTCCACCGGTATGGATCAATATGTCTGATCCGGGCGGCAATCCCCTGGGCGAGCTTGTCCAAAAATATTGGATTCGCCTCCTGTATGGATCGAATAATGCAGCCGATCCAGCGGTTAATGTTTCGGTGGTGGATACACTCCCGGCTGGTCTGGACTTTGAAAGCGAATCACACTCGCCAACGATGAGCTTTACCCACACGGGCCAACTCCTGCAATGGGCAACGGCGCAGACAGTCTCTCCGCACCAAACGTTGGATATTCAAATCGACACCCGCGACTCGGAACCTGTGGCGGGTAGTACCTATACCAATAGCGCCACCTTGAATGCCGGCGGCACGAATTTCGTTCTTTCCGCCACGACCCAAGTTCCGGTCTTTACGCCGCTCGTTACCTGGCCGGCCAGCGGCGAGATATGCACCCTGCTCAACCACTCCCTCAGCGTGGAGGGCGCGGCTCAGCCCGGCACCACCATTGAAATCTACGAAGGCAACAGCCTTAAGGGCCAGTCCGTCACCAATGTCCAGGGCCTGTTCAAGGTCTTCTACACAGGCTCTCAGGCCGGGCAGGCCGCCGTGAGCCTACGCGCGCGGGCTTGTATTGATGGGACATGCAGTGACTTCACCCAGGTAAGCCTGACCCAGTCAGAAAGTTTTTGGGACCCGCAGCGCTCGTGGTGGGAAGCCGATCTTGCTTATGGCCCGATGGCCGGCCAGCACGTCTCTTTCAATTTCCGCGATCAGGATGGCCTGGCCAGCAGCCGCGACTGGAGTATCCCGGGGGTCTTCGGCTTTTGGGATTCCACCTTGCACCTCTATGTCTGCGAGGACCCCACCACCGGTATGATGCCCACCCAGATTTGGATCACGGCCGATGGACAGCTCTATATCCCGATTTCCTTCAGCGGGAACATGTACACCTACAAAATCGGCTCAGCCCACAGCGTCTCGATCCAGGCTACTTATCAACCTGATCCCCCACCCGACCCGCCGGATCCTCCCTTTCCGCCACCTGAGCCTGGCCGGCCGCCCGATCCGGATCCCATCGGCCCCCGCCCGGTGTTGATCGACCCGGATGGCTATGTGTTCAACTCCACGTTGGGGTTTGATCCGCAGAACCCCACTCAACATGTTATTTCCGGCACCCGGGTGACCTGCATGACCTTCCTGCCCGGCTGGGGTGGGTGGGTGCCCTGGCCCGCGCACCTGTATGATAACCAGATCAACCCGCAGGTGGTCGGCAGCAATGGCTATTTCGCCTTCTTCGTTCCGCCGGGAGAATATTATCTGCAGGTGGAGCCGCCCGCTGGTTTTCAGACCTGGCGCAGTCCGGTGGTAACAGTGGTCAATGAAATCGTGCATGTCAATGTGCCGCTAACACCCATCCTCGCCGGCAGCACCTATACCCTGCAAACCAGCCTATCCGGCTTCAGCCAGTCGAACCTGCTGGTCCCTCCCGGCTCGGTGGTGAAGTGGCTGGCCGTCCAGGGCGCGCAGGAAGAAATGAGCGATCTGATCAGTGCCCAAACCGACCCAGTGCTCCAATTGGTTAGCAGTCCCGATCCATTTTCCAGCATCACCGGTTGGGATTCAGGCCGCTTGATACCGGGTGAAAGCTATCAATACCGTCTGGATACCACCGGAACCTACACCTACACCGATTCCGTCGGGCATACGGCCATCATCCGGGTGGGAGTGGAAAACAAAGTCTATCTGCCGATAATCAGGCGTTAAACACGGCGACCTGCCATCGGGAAGCAAGCAAAAACCGCCCGGAGAGTCGATTCCTCCGGGTGGTTTTTAGTTTCCTACGGCGGGCAGGGTGAAGTAAAACGTGCTGCCGTGTCCCACTTCGCTTTCCACGTGAACGGTGCCGCCTAACTTTTCGACAATGCGTTTTACGATCGATAACCCCAGCCCATAGCCGCTGACTTTGACCTGGCTCAAGCGTTCGAACGGTGTGAATAAGCGCGCTTGTTCTTCGGGCGTCAAACCGGGGCCGTTGTCTCTTACCCAGAAGCGCACTAGTCGCGGCGTGACGTTGCTGCTGGAGACAATTGGGAGCAGCTCACCGCCGAGTTCCAGACGCGGCGGGCGACCACCGTACTTCAAAGCGTTGCTCACATAGTTGACCCACACTTCTTCAATCCAGGGGGCATGGCCCAGGGCAGTCGGCCAAGCTGCTGGTGGGATGATGTCCGGCTGGTATTCCTTGATCATGTTTCTCAAGCGGTGCTGTGTCTCTTGAACGACCTTCGCCATATCCAATGGCTTCAATTCGACGGCTTGCTTATTGGTACTGGCCAGCAGCAGCAAATTGTTGACGATGTCCACGGCTTTCAACGCGCTGTGCGCAGCCAGTTCGGACACTTCCTTCAATTGGGCCGGTTCGAGCTGGTCCAGATACATGACCAGAAATTCGGTATAGCCGGACACCACGCTCAAGGGATTTTTCAAGTCGTGGGCTACGGTGTGAGCGAAGGCATCGAGTTCCGCATTTTGTGCTTCGAGCTCGGTCGTACGAATCGCCAGCGAGGCGCGCAGCCGGGCCTGCCGTAAAGCGACCGCCAGCATTCCGGCGATTTCCGCGGCGATGTTGATGTGATCCTCGGTAAAGGCATGTGGCTGATCGGTTTCTAGATTCAACACGCCAATCACACGCTCTTCATCCAACAAGGGCACGATCGTGTAAGCGCACAGTCCTTCAGCCAGTAACTGATCGTGCAGCGGGGTGTGGTGCGTCACTTGCCGGAGATCGGCCACGCCCTGAATAAAGGGCCGCTGGCCGACCAGCGTGTGCAGTTGATTCAACCAGGCCGTCATGTCCAGGCTGAAACCGCGCACGGCTTCAATGACCAGGACTTCACTGGCGCCGCCGGTGTCAAACTCCACGACAGACATTCGTTTGGCGGGCACGAGCTGCGACAGGCGGCTTAATCCGGCCTGCGCGATAGCCGATGGTGACTGCGCACCCAGAATGGCCTGATCGATCTCGCGCAGAATCTTCAAGCGCTCGTTCAAATAGTACAGGGCCTCTTGCGCCTTTTTTTGATCCGTCACATCGTCTTTCATGGCGATGTAGTGGGTGACGTCTCCCGCCGTATCCCGGACCGGGGCGATGCGCGAAGCTTCGTAATAGAGTTCGCCATTCTTGCGTCGATTGATGAATTCGCCGCGCCACACTTCGCCGCGCAGCAGCGTGTCCCACAGATTCAGATAGAATTCGCGCGGGTGCCGCCCCGATTTGAGAATACGCGGATTCTTGCCACGTACTTCGTCGAGCGTATAGCCCGTGATGCGCGTGAAGGTGGGATTGACGTATTCAATGCGCGGGGTGGTATCGGTGATGACGACCGTGCTGGAACTGTGTTCGACGGCGCGCGCCAGCTTCCGGAGTTCAGCTTCTACCCGGCGGCGCTCGTGCGCCTCGGCTTGCAGCTGAGTGTTGATCTGCTTGATCTCGGCGACACGCGCGTCGACCAATCCTGCTAGCTGGGTGCGGTGCTGTTGCAGCCTGTCAAACAGGCACGCGTTTTCAATGGCCACCGTGGCCTGGGTGGCCAGCATGGTTAAGACGCTGATGTCGTCGTTTGTGAAGGCTGAGCCGTCGCGTTTGTTCTCCGCTTCCAATACGCCGATCCGCCGCTGCAAATATTGCAAGGGCACGGCCAACAGGGAACGGGCCTGAAATCTGATCTCTTCCCCTACGGCTTTGAAGTAGCGCGGATCGGCACTGACGTTGTCGACGACGATCGGCTCGCCGCTGGCGAACGTGGCTCCGGCGATCGAGCCGTCGATGGGCACGGGGATGTTCAAGAGTTCAGCGGCATAGCGTGAGGCCGCGATTAAGCGCAGCTGGCCCGCCGCGTCGTCGTGCAGCAAGAGCGCGGCTGACTCCGTGTCCGTTAAATCGGCCGCGGCTTCCACGATGCGCTGCAGCAAGCGTCCTAGCGACACGATGGACGTGAGTTCGCGGAAGACGTGGAGCAAGCGCTCCTGGCGCGGTAAACGGGCTGGCGGGTCAGAAGTTGAATCCATAAAAGTTCCCGTGCTTCTTCGATTGATACCACACTCTGCGTTGGCCGGGGTTGACCATTTTAGATCATTGTGCGCTGCTGTAACTCGCTGAGCGCGCGATGCTCCGGAATATTTTCCAGAAAAGATTGACGCCACGTCGCAGCGCTGATTTTAGCGGCGCGCGTTTGCAGTTCCCGCTGACCGGCCGCCAGGGCCGCTTGCGCCTGCTGGACCGCGTCGTCCGCGGCGAATACTTCCGCGCAGATCAAGTAGGCGCGCATCGGAAATTCCAGACCTTGTGGGCCGTGCTGTTGCAGATAATCCCACACCTCGTTCACCGTCTGCCGCGCCTCTTTCAACTGTTGACGCTGTAGACTGCTGCGCGCCAGCCCGGCACGGGCATCGGCCGCGAAGCTGCGCGCGCCGATGTCGTCAAACTGGGCGCAGGCTGTGGCAAAATATTGCGCGGCCCGCTCGGCTTCACCGGCGTGCTCGCAGACCAGTCCCAGATAAGACTGCCCGGCCGCTTGACCGAAGCGATTGCCAATCGCGACTAATTCGCGGATGGCTTGCTCTAAAGCTTGTTGCGCGGCGGCAAGGTTGCCGCTACGCCAATAGACTAATCCCAGGTTGAGCAGATTGTAGGCGCTTTCCCGGCGCGCGCCCGTCGCTTCGAGGCGTTGTTGCGCTTGTTCCAGGGTCGTGCGGCTGTGTTCGAAGAGGCCCATGAGCATGAAGTTGTAGCCTAGATTCAACAGGCCGGTTGCTTCTCCCAGGCAGTTCCCCAGGCGCTGATTGATCTCGATCGAAACCTGTATGAGCTGGGCCGACCGCGCGATATCGCCGGCTTCCATATAATACACGGCGACGTTGTTCAGTACGCGGCTGAATTTCAATTCGTCGGTCAGGCTGTGTGCCAGCGCCAGGGCTTCTTCGGCCGTTGCGGCGGCGGCCGGCATCTCGCTCAAGCGCGTCAGGCACACCACCTTCCCGCCTAGCACTTGCGCCTCCAACGTGCGATTGCCTGCGCGCCGCGCGTGGGTGAGAGCCGCTTCATACGAGTGCAGCTCGGCCGCGTGATCGCCTAACATGCCCGGACCGGTGCCCGCCCGATAATATGCCTCGGCTAAATGATTGTCGTCGCCGATGTCGTGCGCCAGCGCCAGCAGCGCGCGATCGTCGGCCAGCCGCGCTGCGCTGTCGCCCAACACGCCCAGCACCTCATTGCGTTCCAACAGAGCGCGCCAACGTTCTTCTCGATCGGCAGTGGGCGGTAGCAAGTCCAGCGCGCGATCAAAGAACTTGCGCGCTTCCTGGAAGGCGCCTTGTGTTTTGGCGCGTTCGCCTGCCTGCCGATACCATTCCGCGGCCAGGCTGGTTTCACCCGCTAGCGCATAATGTTCGGCGATCACGGCGGCGTATTCTTCGGCGCGCCCGCGCGTGCGCGTGGCCTCGATCAACCAGGCCGCGATGCGCGCGTGGTAGATCTGCCGGGTGCGTTTGAGCACGGTGTCATAGACCACGTCGCGCAGCAAGGCGTGTTGGAAAATATATTCGTGGGTGTGCGCAAAGACCGGAGCGGTGCGCGCATAAATCAGTTCGCGCTGTGCCAGCTCCGCCAGCTCGCGCACGGGCGGCTGCGGGATGCGTTGCAAAGCCTGCAGCAGCACATCCCAGAAAATTCGTCCGGCCACCGCCGCTTGCTGCAAGGTATTTCTCTCGGCGGGCGTAAGACTATCCAGGCGAGCCTGCAGCAAGGCGGTCAACGTGGGCGGCACGTGCAGGTTATGCAGGCGGTGGCGATCGATCCGCCAGACGTTGGCCGTCCGATTGATTTGGATGACGCCGTCGTCGATCAGGCTTTTGATCAGCTCTTCGACGTAGAAGGGATTGCCTTCAGCGGTGGCGACAATCACCTGGCGCAGCTCTTCCGGCGGGGCGTCCAGCTTCTGGAGAATTTCGCACACCAGCTGATCGCTGGCCTCGGGCGAGAGGGGGTGTAATTCGATCGGGTGGTAGATACCGGGCCGATCGGCTTGTTCACGCTCCCACGCAGGGTAATGTTCGATCAACGCGGGCCGCGCCAGTCCGACGACCAGCAGGCGCAAATTCGGGCACAGGCGCACGAAATGCGTGATCGCCTCGAGCGAAGATCGATCGGCCCAATGGATGTCCTCCAGCAGCACGATCGTCAAGGCCTGCCGCGCGAGGGCGGTGAGAAATTGCTCCAGGTAAAACAAGGCGCGCTGGCGCAGCTGGTGCGGATCATTTTGCACACCCAGCAGCTGCGGACTATCGGTAAAGTCAAACCCCAACAGCGCGCCGATGAAGTGGGCTTTCATGATCGGCTCGGCGTCAAAGATGCGCGCCAGGCCGGTTTCCAATTTCTGTCGCATCACCGTGACCGGATCATTGTCCAGAATGCCCAGCGCCTCGGCAAACATGTCACGCAGCAGGGCATAGGGGGTGCTGCTCATGAGGGAGGTGGCACGCCCTCTAAAGTAGCGGGTCGGTTCAGCCTGCTGTTCAGTCCAACGTTGGAATTCATAGAGCAGGCGGCTCTTGCCCACACCCGGATTGCCGAGGATGACGGCCACTTGCGTGCGTGCTGTTTGGTGCACGGTTTCATAAATGTTTTGCAGCTGCTGAAACTCGGTCGTGCGGCCGACCATGCGGGTGGCTACACCCTGGACGCCGCTCTTGGGAGTAAAAAAAGAGTGCGGCTTGGCGCGCTGCACCACATAGACGGGCATCGGTTCGGCAAAGCCCTTGGCAATGATGGGCGACAGGGGCTGTACGTCAAAAATATCCCGCACGTGTTGATAGGTGTGCTGCGAGATCAACACGCCGCCGATGGGCGCGGCGCTTTCCATGCGGGCGGCCAGATTGACGGTGAGACCCATGATGGTGTCACCCGCTTCCGAGAAGCCGCCCACTGCCACCGGTCCGCTGTTGATGCCCACTCGGATGTTGAACCCAGGGCGACCCCACTCGCGTTCCACCTTCGCCGCGAAAACCTTCGCGGCATCGATCAGGTCCAGCCCGGCACGGACGGCGCGCTCGGCG
Organism: Thermoflexales bacterium; assembly: GCA_041738395.1. Taxonomy (GTDB): domain Bacteria; phylum Chloroflexota; class Anaerolineae; order Fen-1058; family Fen-1058; genus Fen-1058. The sequence continues at coordinate 1,316 of JBGSPW010000180.1, read as the reverse complement.
TCGTCTTCGTGGGCCACGTCCAGGCCGAACACGGCTTTGAAGCCATCGCCCATGAAGCGCGTGGCCCGCCCGCCGTGCTTCTCGACCACGTCCGAGAGATGTTTGAGTGCGCCGTCCAGCAGCACCATGATGTCTTCGGGATCGAGTCCCTGTGTGAGGCGCGTGGAACCGGCGATGTCGGTGAAGAGAATGGTGAGATATTTAAGTTGCGGATCGGCGGGTGTTTCTTGGGCGGTGAGGGTGGCTAACTTTTCACGCATGGGAGAGAGGGCTGCATCGACGATGGCATCCCCCAACATGGCGCGTTGGGTTTCGAGCGCGATAATGGCCTGGCGAAGCTGATCGAGTTCTGACATGGCTTACGGAGATTATAGCACTGCGGAGCAGGGTAAGGGCTGTTGTAGAGCAGGACGCTTCGTGCGGCAGGAGCGTAAACAGGGTGACGACCATTGCCTGCCTGTTTGTCGAACCAGGTAACCGCCCGTAAAATGGGGCACGCTCACCTGTTTGTCCCAGCCACTACGCCCGTCGAGCTGTCCAACCCATCCAAACTGGAGGCGCTTCATGTTCCGACAACGTTCGATCTGGCCCGTAATACTCCTCTTAATTGCAGTCTCAATCGCCTGCGCGTTGGGCAGCCCAAGCCCTCAAGCGGCACCTCCGACTGCAACGGCCGGAGTTCAGCCTAGCGCTACACTTCCTCCCGTCTCAGCCCCACACACGCCACTCGCGCCGACTGATGCGCCAACTGATCTGCCGTTATCAACAGACACATCGACGCCGACGGCAACCGCCACACAGACACCGAAACCACGCCTGCTTGTGACGGTACGCCCGCGCGTCACGGCTGCACCGCTGACGATCAGTTACGATGTCGTCGAAATCAAACGGGAAGAGGGCGAGCAAGCGACACTGATGTTGAAAGTCAGCGCTACGGGCGGCGGGGGCAACTATCGTTACTACCATGACGACATCGCTCAGCCCGGCGCGCTCTTCAAAGTGGCGGGGATATGTGGCAAACCCTTCGTGCACACCATCAAGGTCAGCGCGGCCAATGGCGAAACCGTCGCGCTACCGTATCATGTCGGCGGTCTCTGTCCGACGCCGACGCCGTAACATCAGTGCAGAATAAACCGGCGGATTGAATCTTCCTGCCAAGGATCGCGCTTGTTGCCTGCCGCGCCATTCGATCATAGAATGATAGGGAATCTACCCGCCTGGCGTTGAGGAGTTCCCATGCTGCAACCTTCGGCCGATCGGCTGGCGCTGCTCTATCGGGTTTCACAGGACTTCAACTCGTCGCTCGATCTCGACGA
>JBGSPW010000187.1:0-26923 GCA_041738395.1 Thermoflexales bacterium | reverse complement strand
GGTGGGCGCGCAGCCGCTCGCGGCGTTTGAAAAATTGATGGCAGGCGCTGTGCCATGACGGGGACTCAACCGTTCGTTCGCCGATCTTTTCCGCGCCTGCTGACAAGTCCCATCTGCGAAGACGCCGCGCAGTCAATCGGCGTCGCTGATGAGCGCGTCTCGCTGCAGAACGTGTTCTTTGAGGTGTATACCGCGCAGTTTCTCGCCGGTTTCGATCGACCGGTGATGGGCACTGGTTGTTGGGGGATCAGAATCGCATCAGGTCGGTGAAGATCACGGCACCCAATGGGAAAGAAATCTCTGCGGCTGAAGCGGAATTGATCACACGGCCTGAGCCGAAGGCGGCCACGCGGTTGATGTATTTCTCGGGTTTGACGTTGCCGTTCGCATCGACAATCTGTCGCACTGTGATCCCAACGCATCTGGCAAGAGATATTCCCAGGCCGTGCCACGCTGCATTCCAGCGTGCGCCAGCGGTCGCGTGCCGAGGGCGTACACATACCGCGTGGCATTCGCGCCTGTCTTCGACTGTAGCACAACTGGCAGCGGAGCCGCAAGGTCTTGAGTGTAAATGGTGACTGCGCTATTGACGATTTGCTTGAGACGTATGCCATCGCCGGTGTAGTTGAACAGCGAGGTCGTGGAACCTAACGTGGTGCTAATCAAGCGATTCGCTGGATCATAACGGTATAGACTGGTGCCATCGTTGACGAGATTACCGTTGTCATCCCAGGTGTAGGCTTGTCCGTTCACGCTGGCGAGGCGATTGCCACACGCTGTTTAGCCAGGCCCCGCACGAATCGAAGTGAGTGCCACCCTGTAGTACGGTGCTACTCATAGGACGAAGCGTTTCCAATGACCCGCCGATATAACCCCATGTCGACGAATTACCAACGTATCCTTGCAATGACGTTGCGCCCAGGAGCGTATTGAAAGGGTTGTCCGTTACCGTATCTGGTCCACGAATGACTTCAACCGGCCCCATCTGGATGGTGATGTTGGGCCATGAAACACCTGGGCGTAGGTCTGCTACCGCCGCTGGACTGGATAGCAGCATGCTCGCCAATATGCACAAAACAGCCAAAAGACGTAGAAAGGCGGTTTGCTGGCGGATACTTTTGCGTCGCTTGGCAAATGTCATGGCTACACCAACTTGTTGATGAACTATCGTGTTAGCGGTGAGAATGTCCCGCCTGCTCTGCGCTCAACCTTCACGTGGGCCAGCACACCGAAGCGTCCACGCCAGCGGCCCGCGCCACACCGTCTGACCCGGTCGCCAACACCCTGTATAGCAATTCGACTCCTTGAAACCGGATAATCAGCAGGCATTCAACCTATCCTCAAGTGTTGAGATCAGTTCGCGTCATTGTGCCGTGATCCAGCACACCCGGGATCGGATCTCGGCTGAATAGCAGCTGACAGATTCTTTCACCGGCGGCTGGACCACCTAGCGTAATGATCTGCCCCTGCTTCAATTCACGGGATTCCCCGACGGCTTCACCATTGACAAAGGTGCCATTCTTGCTGGCCAAGTCTTCCAGCCAGATCTTGCCGTTGATATCGCGTTTAATCTGAGCATGCTTCCGGCTGACACGCTCAAGGTATTGAGGCACACATATGGTGCACACATCGGGGTTGCGGCCCAGCGTGATCTCTTCGTGGTCAATGCCAAACACTTGTGTGGGTTGATCATGCTCATAGAGCGCAAGGTAGGCGTACGGCTCACCTGTGGGCATGAGGTTGTCGATCTCGTGCCATTCGGTTGCCTTCAGCAGAGCCGTTGCAATCCGGATTACTTGCTCATGTGACAGACGGTACATGGTCGTTTTGCCAGCTTTGCCCAAATTGACCTCAAACCGTAACGCCGCAGCCCAATCAGAAACGTCAGCCGGGCTAAGTACCTTGAATGCTTCCCACGGCTGAAGATGAGACGGTCGATTGCGTTGAAAGTAATCCTTTACGTCAGTGACGTCAACGCTGGGATGCGTAAAGCATACCGCCGTCTGAATCTTGATCTCGCGCCACAGACTTTCGTCGCCTGGCAACCAGCCTGGCTTCCAGTTAGGCGTCAGCAGTTGCTGACGGATATCGTGTGCATAGGTTTGCACTTGATGATGAGGGTTGTGATAGCGCCGCTCGCCCTGACTGTTCAATGAGCCGCATTTAATCGGCTTGTCGTCGGCAAACCAGGCGTCTTTGGATTGACGAATCACACCCGAGTTGTGCTTTATTTCCACCACGCCCAGCCCGTAATCGGTAACGATCACCATGTCGGCACTGGGCGTGCGCAAGTTAGCGATCACCGCGTATAGTGCATCTTGTCCGTTATAAGTCATCCATAAGCGTTTGATGATCTCTTTGCATGCCGTAACCTCATGACTATTCTCAGGCGGTTGGGGTCGATCATCAGCATCGCGCCAGACAAAGTAGCGAACAGTCATATTGAAACTCCTTGCTCTAGCGGTTTTAGCGCATAATTAGCGCTAAAACGCCGATGAGGATAACGATCACCAGTAATACGATGACGATGATGATGGCTTTCTGTTGCAGCCTTTCCTGTTCTGCCTGGTAAGCCGCTTCCTCTTCCATCTGCCGCCGGCGCTCTTCGGCTTCACGTCGCTCCCGGTACTTTCGCAGCGCTGCTTCATCCTGCGCGACAACGTCTGAAATCGCTTGGGCAGATTCCAACCGTCGTTCGGCATAGCTCATCTTTCGGCGATCAATGATTTGATCAACCATGTCGACGTTGGGTACATTTCGGTTGGGCTGGGGTTGTGCATTAGGCAGCATGTCGGCGCCGGGAGGTGATTCGTGCGCAGATTCTGTCGAAAAGACAACGGTGGCCGCGGGCTCCGCGCTGGCGGATTGAGTAGCTGATGCACCAGCAGCGCGTGATGATGCCAATGAAGCCTGAAGGGTTGATTTCAATGCTACCGCCATATCCATGGCAGAAGCGTAACGCTCCAAGGGGGATTTTGCCAAAGTTCGGAGGATCACCTGCTCAACCTCTGCGGGCAAATTGGGATTGTATAAACGTGGCGCCGGAACGGGATCCTCTTCATGCATCCGCAACACCGCATAGGGTGTATCAGAATTGAAAGGTAATCGTCCAGTAGCCATCTGATATGTTACTACCCCTAGAGAATAGATATCACTGCGTGCATCCAACGGGCGACCGCGCGCCTGTTCGGGTGACATGTAGGATGGAGTACCCAGACCCGTAGCGCCCGTCATGCGTGCAGCCATTTGCATTATTTTTGAAATGCCAAAATCTGCCAATAAGCAATTCCCGCGCTCGTCGATCAGAATGTTACTGGGTTTTACATCTCGATGAATGACCCCTTTCGAATGCGCGTAATCTAGTGCATCTGCGATTTGCGAAGTCATATCTTGAACTTGGTTCAGTCTTAACGGAACACCGCGCAACAACTTTTGTAGCGTCCCACTGCTCACCAAGCGCATAACAATATAGATATATTGCTGTGTTTCGCCAAAATCAAACACAGGGAGAATGTGCGGATGCTCCAGGTTGGCAATCGTACTGGCCTCATTGCGGAATCGTTCAATTTGCCGCTGATCGACGTCAGCGTCACGCGGTAGCACCTTGAGAGCGACAAAGCGCTTCATCGATGGTTGAAAGGCCTTATACACAAAGGCCATTCCGCCACGATCGATGTAGGCGTCTACACGGTACTGTCCCAAATTGTGCCCAATGAGATTCTCAACCATCTACACTTGCTCCGCCCTTAATCTGTTGATACACCTGAGACTGCAGATCTGCTGTGACTTTCGACTTGAACTCCGCTCGCGCTTGGAATTCGAAGACCTTGCGGATGGCCGGGGCCACTACTTCACCTCAACATCATCATCCAATCCCAACTCTCGCAGCGCGACCTTCGTCTCTTCCACTTTCTGTTCCGAGATGCCTTCACCCTGCGACACTTCAAAGTCGATCTTGATCTTGAGGCCCTTCGTCGTAGCGAAGCGGGTGAGAACCTTGGTGTAGAAGTTCATCCATTTCTGCGGTGGAATCTCGCCCGTCCACATCAATTGAGTGACGCGCTCGCTGGCCGGCGTGCCTTTGCCGGGCGCAACCGGGACTTCGACGACGGTCGGCGGAGTTGTGCCACCGCCTGTTGTGGTAGGCGTATAGTCACCACCCGATTCGTTGACGGTGTTCACAACGGGCGTGGTGGGTCGAGGCGTTTCCTTGGATTTCTTGTACGCTTCAGCCACTTCACGCGTGATGATGAACACATCGTCGGAGATTTCAACATCAACAGGATTGAGACTGATGTTATACAGGAAAGGTTGATACTCGCCATTGGCCGCTTTGCCGACATAGGCGAAATGACCCGTCGAAACGCCACGCGCGATCGTATCTTTTACGACCTCGGACTTGAGCACGCGCGGGAATTTAGGCGAGGCGAAGAAGGCGTCGCGTACGGATTTCGTACTCCATTCAGTAAGGCCCCAATTACGCACGAGAAAGTTAGGGCTGATGCTGTCCTCGAGAGCGCCGTCCTGGCGCAGACGGTTAAGGATCAACGTGGCAATACCACCTGTGACGCTGCTGGAATGGACGAGGCCCAGATCGACGACGCGCAGGGTATTGTCCTTGCCCAGCAGCGCGAGGTTCTTGTAGGTGCGCCACACGGTCTCTTTGAGATCGCGCTCGGCGCGTTTGAGGTTCTCCGCGAGCTGCTGTTTCTGGATGTCGTCCAGGCCGGTCTCATCTTCGTCATGAATGTCTTCCCAGGCCAGCGCTTTGCGCGCGTCCTCCTTTAGGGTGGTGTCATCTTCGGCGATGGCCCAGATCAACGCGCTCTTGAAGGTGCGACCCGATGTGCCGGCCTCGCGCGTCATCGCTTCAACGAGCGGCAACGTGCGCGGCTCTTGCAGATTATTCTCGGGCGCGAGGACGACCAGGGTCAGCGCGGCACGATCGGGAATCTGGTTGCTGCGCTCCGGAAAAGGCACGCGCTCAACGCCGGTTGCGCCAACGGCAAAAGCCTTCTGCACTTCGGCGCGGATGCGTTCGTCGATGCGGGCCGGAGCGATGTTGGCGCGCCGATCAGACAACATCTTGTTCAGGTTCGGCGTTAGGCTGAAGCGATACTTGTTGCGCTCGACCAGCAAGTAGTAACACGAGGTCGAGAGCGTTTCCAGTACGGTCTCGACATTGCCGATGTCCAGATCGGGCTCAGCCACGGCCAACCGCACTTCGGGCACAGTGGCTTCGGCGCGCAGCGTGCCGCCGTTCGATTCAAAGAAGATCGTGGTAGCGACTTTCCGATGCAGCCGCGCTTTCTTAATGACCTCGACGGCCTCGCTATCCAGCCGCACGGCAAACGAATCAGACTTGCCGCAGATGTCGGTGGTCACCGCGCCTTCTAAGCGCGATTCGCCCAACTGTTCGAAAAGCGCTGCGCGGAAGAGTGGATCGTCGAGGGGGGCCGTGCCCAGGCCGATCAGCGGATCGCGGTGTGCGCCTTTGCTGCCTTCCTGATAGGCTCGCGAGACCCACAGCGCCAAAAGGCGTAAGATGCCGCGCGTCTGTTGAAAGCGCGGAATGGCTTGCCACTTCCGTTCAAAGACTGATAACACCATCGGGTGAAACGGATAGGTCGCTGCCACCGTTTCGCGCGCATGATCGATCGGAAACCAGGTTGGTATTTGCTGGCGATGATCGTTGATCCAGGCCGCGTAGTCTGCGCAGGTTTCCAGCGCATCGCGGTCCAGCAACACCCGACCGTCCTGCGCCACCAACTGCGGATCCCACTCAAACAAGCGGCGGCGGATGATTTCCGAGGTTTCGGCTTCCACCGCCATGATGACGGCCTTGCCCACCCGATCGAGCATTTTCTTGAAGCGCTCGTAATCGGCGTGATCCTCCGGCGTCATTTCAAAATCGATCGAGGAGGGGATGGAAACGGCGACGACGACATTGTCCTGGCCGCGCGCCGATTCCGAGAGATTTTGCAGGAAGTGATAGAACTGCGCCGACAGGCCGCTCTTGCGATTGCGGCTGGCGTAGTTCATCAACTCGTCGATGAGGATCAGGCAGGGGCGATCGGACGGAAAGAGTTGGCGGATCACATCGCCGGCGGGCGCTTCCTGGCGCGCCTCGTGTTCGGCCACATGTGCGAAGGCTTCGGCACCGCCGAGTTGAAAGGCGATCTCGCCCCACGGCGTCTTGCGCAGCGGTGTGCCATCCTCGCCACCGCGGCCCCGGATCGAATCAAACTCCGTGCCAACAAAGACGGCGATGTTGGCCTGCGGCACGCTTTTGATACCGGCCCGCTCGAGTATTTTGCTGACGCCCGTCCACCCATCGGCTGCCGGCCCATGTTTGGCCAGATGGTACAGCAGTGTCAGCGCGTGGGTCTTGCCGCCGCCGAACGCCGTCGCCATATTGAACACGGCCGAGGTCTCGGTCTTTTCGCCCGACAAGCGGCGCACGACTTCGGCCGACAACCCCGTGAGGTTTTGTGTGAGATAAGTGCGATCGAAAAACCGATCGGGCTTTTGATAGTCGGCGGGTGCGCGGCCATCCCGCACTTGATCGAGATGCACCGCGAATTCGGCTGCATCGAGCGGTTTGCCTGCGCGCAGGTCTTCACGAGGAGTCACAACTCGATACCAGGGTTTAAGCGCCATGTTTTTACTCCGTCGAAAATGGTTGCCGGCTACATCAGTCGGAAAATACCGGCCTTGCTTTCAAACCGCCACCACTTGAAAAAGCCATAGGGAAACACTGCCGCTTCGCCGCGACTGCCTACGGCCACGATGATCTCGCCATCCAGGCCCAGCCGCTGATCAAGGCCCAATGCCGCGATCACCTCATGGTTCAGCCAGCGAACCAGGGCCGCGCCCTCGTCCGGTTCGCGCCGATAGCAGAAGACCAGACGCAGATCGGCGCGCACGCACAATACTTTCCAAAGCGAATAGGCGATGCGATCATCCTTGCGGCTGTTTTCCAGTTCAATCACGGCGACCGGGAACCGCCAGCGAGTCGTTCCGTCGGCAAACGCCATCACATCCATACCGAGATATTCGCTGTGCGCGTCCGGCAGCAGTTCAAGGCGGTGGCCTTTCGCGGCGGCCTGCCAGCCCAGCCCTTGACACGTTTCCACAGAAACCGTAGTCAGTTCTTTCGTCCAGGCACCCAACCGCTCAGTCATGGATGCCTCTTTGAGGATTTGACTATGATCGGCCTGCTGCACGATTGACCAGAATGTTTCGCGCCACTTCAGACTCGTATCTGTCATCATTCAATCCGCAATCCAAAATCAGAAATCAGAAATCAGAAATCTAAAACCCCAACCCCTTCTTCCGCGCGAGCACCCCATCCACCCACCGCTTCTCGTCCGATGCCGCCGGATACAGCGCCGAGAACGCCTGCGCCAACCGCCAGAACCGTTGATCCTGACCAATGCCATCTTCGACGAGGAAGCGCTTGAGGGCGTCACTGCGACCGGCCGCAAACAGGATCATGCTTTGATGCAAACGATCGAGCACGGTCTGTCCCGCTTTGGGTGTGGTCTTCTCGCCCCAGCCGCCGTCGTCTTCTGATGCTGCATCAAGGGCTTCAAACAGGCCGAGTTGCAGCGCCGCTTTCTTGACGCGTTTCGCCGGCGCTTTGCCTTCATCCTTGCCAAAGAGATAACGCGTGCGTTCTGACACCGGCAGCAGCCGCGCTTTGTCGCCCTTCACTTCAACCATGTGTGTCAGCGTTTCGAGGTGCGCGCCCAACCCCTGCGCGATCTTTCGCGCCGCATCATATTCCAATGTAAATGCGGAATTCGCGCGAAGCGTGCGGACTGCGGAATCTTCGTCGTCGGTCTCTTCGTTTCCTTCTTCTGATTCCGCATTCATCATTCCGCGTTCCGCATTCGTACTCAACGTCCACAGCCACATGGCCGTGAGGCGCGCATCCTCTTCAAAGCCGGTCGCGTCTGCGCCAGTGAAAATCAGGTTGAGGGCTTCCTTCGCCACCGCGCCCCACACCTGTTCGAGGTACTCGCGCAGCGTGACAACATCGCCGCTGGCCTTCTCCACCCGCGAATAGCGCGAGAAGATTTCCAGCGCCGGGCCGAGGCAGGCAAAGATGGCATCCGCGCCAACGACACCTTCTTGTGCCAGACGCGGCATCCAGTCGTTAATGCGCTTCGGGAGTTGGGCTAAGACATCGCGCCAATCGCCGACGTCTTCCGTGCGAATTGAGCCGTCCGAGTTCTCTCTTGGCCTACATACGAGATGAATTGAAGAGCCAAGAACACTCTGTCTGGATGCGATCACACGCGTGGACATTTCTGTATCAATTGGCCATGAACCAGTAATAATCCATCCAGCGCTAATGACACTCTGAATGAACGCTTCCCATGCAGCTGTTTGCAGCTGGGCAAAAACCAACACGCCGCAACCAGTGTGCTTAGTGACTCTCCTCCCCTCGGACAGTGCCATCGTCATTTGTGTCTCGAAGAAACGATTGTTCTTACCATCAGGCGCCGTCGCTTGTGTGGGCGAGGCGACAACTATCTCCTCTGCTTTTGGAGTAAGGCGCGGCTGCAAAATATCCGAATGTTTGTCTTGAAGGACTCGTCTTATCCAGACGTAAAAGAAATCTGATAAACCAGCGTACTGAACAGAGTAATAGTACGGTGGGTCAGTCACGAATGCATCAACTGTATCGTCTGGCAAAGTATGCGCGGTAGCGCTGGCCTGCTGAACCGTTCCGATTCCCCAGTCAATCCCTATAGCCTGTAAAACATCTGCAAACCTGCTAACCATCACTGCCCACGAGCCGCTTGATTCGCTAGTGCAAACCGACTCGGCAAAGTCCCACACCATCGGAATAGCTTGGCGCGCAAATAGATGTGTTGGACATTGAACGTCTAGCTTCCAACCACATAAGCTGTTGCTCAAATCTGCGACCCTATTGAAGTTTAAACTTAGGCAGGTCTGCACAGCAGTAACAAATTCATCAGAGTTATCTCCGGCACATTGTGAGCATGCCTCATGAATAAGACGGACTAGTGTAGTCAATGCTAATGCTTGGCGTGGAGTAAAGAGATCACCCCATGTTCTCATCCCATAAATAGGAGCGGAGTTATTGAACATGTGGTGTTCATCAGTTGGTTCATCGGGCAAAAGGCTTAGCACGCCTACGTTCTTACGCGAATGCTCATCCATGACTAAAGCGGCGCGATGTGCGGCATTAAGGTGACGGTCGTCCGGCAGATGATAATGCCGCCCTTGCTCATTAGGCCGCATCATTACAACACAAAGCATCCGGGCGTCTGCTGCACCGCCTCTGCGTTCCTTCAACTGCGCGCGCACTCGCGCTACGGGGGTTGTATAGCCACACACTGGACATGTGGCCGAACCGCGCTTTACAGTTCCTTCGCCTACGTCTTTGGCTTTGGCATTCTCGATGATCTCGAAGTCCACCCGTTTCAAGCGAGGGCGTGGCACTAGGCGCAGCGCCACGGACTTGTTGCCTTTCTTCGCCAGCCACAGCGAACGCATCAGGGGCACTTCGGCCCCGCAGCCGGGGCCTTCGCACGTGATCGTCCGCGCCCACAGGTAGGCAATCGGCGTCGCACCGTCGGGGTCTTTGGGGTAGAACTCGGCCAACTCTTGCTCGGCCTGCTCTTTGATCCACTCGCCCCATTTGCGGACTTCATCGGCGAGGCGTTGGCCGTACTTCGGGATGTATTCCAGCACCACTTTGTTGAGCAGCACTGCCACCGGGTTGAGATCGCTGGCGAAGGCATCCGCGCCCACGCGCAGCGCCTCCAGCGGAATCGCGCCGCCACCGGCAAAGGGATCGACGACCAGCGGGCGGGTGCCGGCCTGGCCGCCCAGCGCTTCGTGCGCGGCCTGCGTCAACGCCCGCGCTGTCTCCAGATATTCCGGCACGGTGGAATTGTCCCAATTCGCGAAGTCGGCGATGAAGTCAAACAGCGCATTGCGCAGCACGTTCAAGTGCGCGGGATTGGTCGCATCGAGTCGGCCTTGCTTCTTCAACGTCAGCCAGCGGCCCAGCGACTCCGCCGAACACGAAGCGGATAAGTGTTCGCTCGTCGTCACCTTCGACACGAAGGCCAGGATGATGTCGGCGGCACTATCGCGGAAGGCTTGCGGGCAGCGCTCGTCGACGGGATCGGGCCACAGCGCGGCGCAGATCACGGCTCGGCACGCGGCCAGCGGTCGCCGCGCCCACCAGATGTGCAGCGTGCTGATGTGCCCATGGCGGATCGACTTCTCGCGCCGGGCGTGCGCCGAGATGCGCTTGATGGGTAGATCGACTTCGATGAGGCGGGGAGGGTAGTTAGTCATGTAGTTCCGATAGTTGAGTTGGTGCAATAGTGCGGTCGCAGGCAAGCTAGGGCGCGAAGTCGAGACGCAAATCGCGGAGATTGATAATGGCGCCGGCGCGGGTGAGGAAATCCATGCCCAGAATACCGTCGATGTCAAAGCCGTAGTTCATACTGCCGACCTCGATCTCAAAGTCAGCGATCGTCTGGGCTGCAATCGTCACGCCCTCGATGCGGCGCGTGAACACCGCTTCGGTCCCGCCGATGCCGCGCACCGTGTAAACGGTATCCGTCATCTCCGGCAGGATATCAATCGCGGCTACGGCGTGCGCTGCAAAAATACTCGACGCTGAGCCGGTATCCAGCAGCACTTGATCGATGGTGATCGCTTGGCCGCGATACGCCAGCGTGACTCGCACAAAGGGCAGATCATCTTGGAGCGTAAGCTGCATGGCTCCTCCGAATCCCTAGCCAGCGCCGTTCGCGAATGTCCAACTCTTCGCGCCCGGTGTGTGCAAAATAGAACTCGCGCTGTGGATGCGCCTGATGCCAGCGTTCGTAGGCCTGCATCACTTCGGCGCTGTCGTTACAGGCTTCCATTACCGCAATTTTGTCGAGGATGCGCCGCTCATCCAGCGTGTGCGCTTCTACCGCTTCGATGATGAGCCAGCGATCCGGATAGGCTTGTCGAATCTCAGACCAAATCATGTTGACCTCCTGCTGCCGATCATATCACACGCTGCCTGATAAAGCCCTATGTTTCAAGTGATGCAGCTAGAATTCGCGTCGCATTGGCGTGATAATGTTCCACCTTCACGATCGGCTCCCAACCTACGCGGATCGGGTCTTGAATCACGTGCACCTCCGGGTTCGTCGCGCAGTTGTACACCACATACAGCCAGTAATCGTTCTTCAAGCGTTCGGCCGTCTTGTACTCATTCGACGACAGCGCCACTTCGCCAATGCCCGCGCGGCCCTTCACTTCGATGAAGCGCACTTCAATCGCAGTCTGTGGGTCTTCGGGATGCACTCGGCGCGAGATCAAATCAAAGCCGCGATTCTCGCTCTCCACACTCTGCACCTGCCAACCTCGCGCGGCCTCATACGCCGTCACCGCTTCCACCGCAATGCGCTCGATCTCCTCGTCGCGCACCATCGGCGCGAGGCCGGGCGTCGCTCGATCGGGATGCGGCAGCACCCACGCCCGCCCGATCGGCTGAATGTCGGCAATCGTGCAGTGCCGTTCCTGCGCCAACTCCGCCGTGCGCCGCTCCAACCGCCCGTTCAACTCGTCGAGGCGATCTTCCGTCGTCTTCATATTCGCGGCCAGCAGCGGACTGTTATCCCCCGCCTGTTGACTCTCTACCAGTTGGATCATCCGGCGCTGCTGCCGATCGATCAGCGCGTTCAAACTGATCTCCATATGCCGCGCGATCGTCTCGACTTCCTGCGTGTGCTGTTGACTGATCTCGTTCAAGAACGGCTGCAACGCCTGCTCGATCAACGCGCGTTCCACCTGCGTCCGATCGGGTAACTCAGTCCCATCGGGAGTAGCCGTGCCGCTCGGTGCGGGCAATACATCGAGGAAGAGCGTCGGCTGGCGCACCGTCAAGGCTCCATCGCTCTGCGCCTCGACGACAAACAGGCGGCGATGTAACACATTGCCGCGCCCATCGCGGATCGCCGCCGAGAATACATCCAGCCGCGCGGGCTGCGCCCGCTGCAAGTCATAGAACACCGCGCCGTGTTGCAGATCGAACTGCACGCGCTCGGTGACTTCTTCGCGCACCACTTCAAACAGGGGATGGCCGGGCGTCACCCATTCCAGCGTCGGATCATCGGTGAGCAATTGCTTGTCGAAGACGATGTGCTTGAACTCGCGGCCTAATTTTCCAAAACGAGGCTCCAGCCGTTCGCCGATCGGCCACAGATTGCGCGGCACGCGGCCCACCCGATAGACTCCCTCTCCTGCTCGCGCGTCCTGAGCGGAACGCAGTGGAGTCGAAGGATGCGAGCGGGGGAGGATAGGGTGGGGGTTAATGCCCGCCAGTGGCCCCGCCTGCAAGAAGAAATCCTTGATCACTTCCGGCACCAATCGCCGCTCTTTGGCCTCGGCCGATTTGCCCACAATCGCCGACAGATTCAACTCGCGCTTCGCCAGCCCTTCCAGCGTCGAGTGCGTGATCTTGCGGAACCGATCGGGGTCCACTTCCTGCGTGATGCGATCGATGATCACTTGATCGGTGAGGTTGCGCGCATACATCTCGCGCAGCATGCGTTCCAGTTGATTGGCCGGGAAGATTTCGCCCAGCACGTTGAAGATTTTGCCGGTGTGCTTCGGATCGAGGTCGGCCTCGATCAGGGCCAGCCGCTCGAACAACTTCTGCAAGACGCGGCCTTCGCGCGTGTTGGTCGAGACGAAGTTGAAGATCAGGCAGTCCTTCTCTTGCCCGTAGCGGTGGATGCGGCCCATGCGCTGCTCCAGCCGCACGGGATTCCACGGGATGTCGTAGTTGATCATGAACCAGCAGAATTGCAGGTTGATGCCTTCACCGGCGGCCTCGGTGGCGACCAGCACCTGGCAGTCGTCGCGGAACTCGCGCTCGGCGTAGATGCGCGTGCCCGGCGTGTCCCGATCGCCGATCTTCATCCCGCCGTGAATCTGCGTCACCGTCAAATTCCAGCCGCGCAGTTTTTCCACCAGATAGTCGAGCGTATCCTTGTGTTCGGTGAAGATCAACACCTTCATCTTGCGATCGTCAAACACGCCTTTCTGCGTCAACGTTTCCCGCAGCCGCACCAACTTCGATTCAACTTCGCGCTGTTCCAGCGCCCGCGCCTGATCGATCAGGCGATTCAGCTGACTGATCTCAGCGCGCAAATCGCCCGGACTCACCGAGGCCACCACTTCTTCCAGCGCGTCGGCGATCTCCTGCTGCTCGTCATCGGGCAATTCGTCGAAGTCGTCGGGCAGCCGTTTGGCGATCTGCTCCTGCTTGTAAGCCTGCGGATCGTCGAGCACCTTCTGCCGCTTGTCGCGCATCCGTTCCAGGCTGCGCCGCACCGCCCGCATGCTCGACGCAAAGCGGCGCTGCAACATCGCCATCGTGAAACCCAGCGCCCGCCCGCGCGCCGATGGGTCTTGCGCCGCCTTGATGGACTGGTCTTCGACGTAGTGGGTCAGGGCATTGTAGAAATCCCACTCTTCGTCGTTGATCTGAAATTCAGAAGTCTGGACGTTGCGCTTGGTGAAGAGGTTCTTGACGACACCCGTGTCCGGATCGGGGAAACTGACCAGGGCTTCTTTGACCCGCCGCAGATAGAAGGGCGCTTCGTTGCGCCGCATCGCTTCTTCCAAACTCTGCACATCGCCGTACACGTCCCGATCGAGCAGCGACAGAAACAGGCAGAAGTTCTTGGGGTCGCCCTTGTGCGGGGTGGCCGTCATCAACAGATAGTGATCCGTCATCTCCGACAACGACTCGCCCAGTTGATAGGCCAGCGTCTTCTTATCGGCGCTGTAGGCGCTCATCTTGTGCGCCTCATCGACAATGATCAAATCCCAGTGGCTGCGCAGCAGGCTCTCTTTAGCATCCTCGACGCGCGACACCCACGACACCGAGGTGATGACCTGGTTGCGTTCCTGCCACGGGTTCGAGCCGTAGTTGGCGCGCAGCACATCGCCCCGAATGACCTCGAAGTTCTCGCGGAACTTGTCCTTCATTTCCCGCTGCCACTGAAAGGACAGATTGGCCGGGGTGACGATCAACGTGCGTTTGATCAGCCCACGAATCTTGAGTTCCTTGATGAGCAGCCCGGCCATGATCGTCTTGCCCGCGCCCGGGTCGTCGGCCAGCAGGAAACGGATGCGCGGCAACTTGAGGAAATAGTCATAGACTGCTTCGAGTTGGTGCGGCAGCGGATCAACCCGCGCGATCGACAGGGAGAAGTACGGATCGTACTCGTAAGCCAGTCCCAGCCGCGCGGCCTCGATCCCTAATCGGAAGCGACCGGCATCCCCATCGAACGGCTCAGTTTCCGGCGAAATTTCCAGTGACGCAATCTGGTCGAGCGACAGGATCGGCTCATGCACCTGGCCGGTGCGCAGCCCCTTGCCAATCAGCTTCACCGACGCGCCCATCGGAATAACGACGAGCACCTGAATCGGCTCAGGGAAGATAGGCCCACGGAGAATGGTGTTCGGTTTGAGGATATCAGATGGATCAGTCAAGATGAAGACTCTAACTCAGATGCTGGCCTATGGCTATTCTCTTTTGCCGCCAGCAAGATAGGCTACGTATCAAATACCATGACATTGTAGAACAAAAGGTGCATCTTTGTCTATTGTGGAAACTACTTATTTTAGGGAAAGATGTCATATTGCGAAGATGGGGATGCCAACCGCATCCAAACCATTACCTGATGACCCCGTCGCGTTCGGTGCTACCAGGGCAAATGGAGACGGCTTTTATGGCTTGCGCGCCTCCGATGCCAGATTGCAGATTGCCAGCACTTCGTCCACGGGCAGCGCGGGCGCAACGTGGTCATCGCGCCCCACCATCGTCTCCGCGGCAAACAACGAATTGACGATCGCCTCTTCCACGGCTTCCACCACCGCGCAGAACAAACCGTCGATGACAGACGCTTCATCGATCAACACGGTGCGGGTCCCCGTCAACCCAATCGGGTCGTGTTCAATTCGATAGGCCGTGCTGAAGCCGACGACGAAATCACCGCTACCATGACCGTAATAACTTCCCACCCGCGCCAATCCGGCACCCGCTCGCACACACAGGCGCTGAATCTGCCGCGCGTCGAGCGGCGCATCCGTCGCCAACACGATCATGATCGAACCTTTATCATCGATCTGGTTAAGCGCTGTCGGCGGTTGAAGCGATCGCCCGATCGGCACACCGGCGATCACCAGATCGCGCGGCCGGCCAAAGTTCGACTGGACCAGCGCCCCCAGCGTGAAGCCCCCCAATTCGATCGGCAGGACGCGACTCGCCGTGCCGATGCCGCCTTTCCAGCCGCAGCACATCGTCCCTGTGCCTGCACCGACTGCACCCTCAAGCACGGCTCCACTTGAAGCAGACTCAAGCGCCGCAAAGACATGCTCCGCCCGGACGTGCCGTCCCTGCAGATCGTTCAAATAGCCGTCGTTGGTTTCGCCCACCACCACGTTGACGCTACTCGTCGTGATGCCGATGTCGGGAATTTGCCGAAGCGCATGCTGCACCAGCGCATCGGCCACCAGACCGACGTTGAGTGTGTTCGTCAGCGCCAGCGGCGCTTCGAGCAGGCCCAACTCGCGCACTTGCTCAAAGCCGAACACCTTGCCGTAACCATTGATCGTCTGCACGGCCGCGCCCACCTTGGAGCGAAAGATATTTCCATCGTGCGGCAGGATGACCGTGACGCCGGTGCGCACGGGACCAACGCCCGGTCGCAACGCACCCTTGCCGCTGATTAACGTCGTGTGCCCGACATGCACACCGGCTACGTCGGTGATGGCATTGTGCAACCCCGTCGCCATCTCGCCAATGACGAGACCGGCTTCACGGGCGCGTGGCCGAAGATGGGTCATAGTAAAAATTCTCCCGGTATGGTATTGAAGTCCGATGCAGGTGAGTAAAGTCTAGACGAATTGAAGCCAGTTGTAAATCCGCAAAACGACTTGCTTCCACCCTCCCTTTGGCACTTTTTCCAAGATACACTCCCAGATTTGGGTTCTCAAACTCTGTAACGCAATCGTTACTTGACTCCGACGCCTTCGGTGGTTTCACGGCCGGCGGAGGCGAATTGTTGCGGCGCGCGTTAGGACACAAACTCGCCGATGAGTAGATCGAAATGTTTCGGGAAAAATTCATCGCCGGCGCGCAGAGCAAGGGTGTTCCGAATAAAATCGCCGAGCAAGTCTTTCAACAACTGAAAGCGTTTGGTGGCTACAGCTTTTCGAAGGCACACGCCGCGGCCTTTGCTGTGATCACGTACTGGTCGGCCTGGCTGCGCTGCTACTATCCCACCGCTTTCTTCGCCGGCTTGTTGCGCCATCAGCCGATGGGTTTCTATCCCAAGCATGTGGTGGTGAGCGAAGCTCAGCGTGCGGGCGTGAAGTTCTTGCCGATCGATTTGCGCTACTCTCAGGCCGAGGTCGTCGTCGAAGCTGGTGCGATCCGTCTGAGCCTCGGCGATATTCAGGGCTTCGGGCCGGAGCAAATTGAAGTGATTGAGACGGAACGGCAGCGCGGTCCCTTTCGATCGTTACCTGAGCTGGTGCGACGGACGCGTCTCGATCGGCCGCATGTCGAAGCGTTGGTCTTGTCCGGTGCGCTCGATGACGTCGGCGAGCGGCGTCAACTGCTGTGGGACATCGCCGAAGCCTATCGTCTCGCCAAACGCCCGTGCGAGTTGCCCCTGCGCAGCCGCGATGAACAGGTGCAGCTCACGCCGCTGGATGCCGACACGCGCCTGGCCACCGTCTTCGCCTATACCGGTGCCAGCTTGGAGGCGCACCTGACCGACTTACGCCGGGATGCGTTTACCAAAGCCGGAGCCACGGCTATCAAAGACCTACCGCAGTTGAAGCCCGGTCAGACGGTGAAGATCGGCGGATTGATTGTGACCCGGCAACATCCACCGACGGCGAAGGGCTTGGCTTTCCTGGCCGTCGAAGATCCGGCGGGCCTGGTGAATGTGATCCTCGCGCCGGCGGTGTATGCGCAGTATCGATCGGTTTTGCAGGGCGCGTTTGTGCTGATCGAAGGTGTGGTGCAGAACGACCATGGAGCAATCAACGTGGTGGCAAGAACCATCACTGGTCTGTGATCGGCCAGTCAAGCCGCCCACGCGCGTTTCCACGTGGGGAGAATACGCCGGCGACTTCCGATCAACTGCCAACGTCGCAAATTCAGAATGATGTCCTGCGAAGTGAGACAGCCCGTGACGACTTCACAGGTCCAGGGATAGGCGTCGCGCGACAAGCTCTTACGGTAGCCTCCTCCAAACTTGTCACAGGTTGAAATTGACCTGCTTCCCATTCGATCATACAATGACCTTGCGGCTACTCTTCTACCGAGGCCAACATGACTACCCCATCCCCACAGACCGAACTCACGCAGTCGTCGTCCTTGTTGAATACCGACGGCACGCTCACGCAAATCGGCTGGTCACGCCAGTCACTGCTTGATTGCAATCTCGAAAACGCCCGCTTTTATTCGCTGCGTTTCCTTCAACGTTTCCGGATCAAGCGGTGGGATTATTACGGCTTCACCACACCCGATCACTTCTTCTCGGCGACGCTGGCCGACCTCGGTTATGCCGGGCAGGTCTTCATCTACCTGATCGACTTTGCCACAGGTGAATACCACGAAGCCGCTCTGACGATTCCTCTCTCGCGCGGAATTGTAATCCCTCGCAACAGCACCGAGGGCGACAGCACCTTCGACAACGGCAAGGTGCGTCTTGCCTTTCGCCATGAAGAAGAAGCGCGGCATATCTCGGTGGAGTGGCCGCAGTTCGCCGGGAAGGATCTCGCTGCGGATGTGGCGCTGCGCCTGAAGCCCGAGCATGAATCGATGACGATTGTGATCCCGATGAACACGGCGCGCTTTCCCGCGCGTCGCTTCTACTACAACCGTAAGATCAATTGCCTGCCGGCGGAAGGTCATCTCACCTGGGGCAAAGATCGCATCGACTTCAAGCCGACTGACACGTTGGGCAATCTCGATTGGGGGCGCGGCATCTGGGACTATCGATCGTTCTGGGTGTGGGCCAGTGCGTCGGGCTTCCTGCCCGCTGGCCGCACTGTCGGACTGAATCTCGGCTTCGGCTTTGGTGATACCTCAAGAGCCACCGAGAATGCGCTGATTCTCGCTGGCCGCGTTCACAAACTAGGCCAGGTCGATTTCCAGTACAGTTCACAGAACTTCAAGCAACCGTGGAAGATGTCGTCACCGGATGGCCGTCTCGATCTGGAATTCACGCCTTTCATCGAGCGCATCGCCACGGCTAATTTGCTGCTCATCACCAGCGAAGTGCATCAGATGTTTGGCCGCTATCGTGGCACCGTCATCACCGACGACGGCGAAGTGATTCACGTCGATGGGCTCATCGGCTGGGCCGAAGAACATCACGCGCACTGGTGATCGACATCGCCGATCCTGAAGTCTACTGCGCCCATGCGGACATCTGCCCGGCCAGGGTGACGCTGTCTGCGCTGTCAGTCCAGGTTAAGGCGGTCATGTGCTTCCGTGTGAGTGTTTCCCTCAATGGGAACTAACACGGCTCAAACAGATTTCGTCCAGATGGAATACCGTAAAATAGTAGTTGTCGTTATAGGACGAAAAGCGTAAGGTCAGAGGCTGCCCGGCATAAGCCGAAACATCCACGATGTCCTGTTGCCAAGTGTCCTGCACATCCTGGTCGTCGTGATGAGCGAGCGAGGCAATTAGGGTCCCGTCTTGGTTCAACAACGCCACTTCGAATGTGTCGTGGTGGGGTAAGGTTTCATAAGTTTTCCCTTTCCACCAGTAAGTGAGCTCACCTTGTACCGGGATAATCACCGTTTGCGTGATGACGTCCCAGACTCCTTCGTAGCCCCCCAGCCTGGCGGCATAGTGTCCCCTGTAGGGATAAAACCCTTCGGCGTCAGAGCCAATCAAATCATGCTGCGTCCACCCCGTTCCGGTGGTGGATGTGTACCACCCTGTCTGACTTTGCTCAAAATCACCATTGAGCAGGATATTTCCTGGACAAGTTGGAGCGGCGCGAGCGACGAGCGGCAAATAGACGAACTTGAGCGCGCCGGGCGGCCAATATTCGTCAGCGCCCAGGTCGGGGGTCTGATCAGGACGCGGCTGATTATCCATGTCTAGCATCACACCCGCGTTCACTCCCACATCAAGTGCCGCGCTGTCGGATCCAATGTGATAATCCCCGGCGTCGGGGTCTACAAAGCTAGGACCACCGACAATGTTGACCGTGCCCGTGTTGATGGTGCCAGCGCCACTCCAATTGGTGCCGTTGGCCCAGTCGCCGCCGCCCCACAGGGTGCCTATGAGTGTGGCAGTACAACCTTCTGTGACAGTAAGGCCTACTGTCTGGCTGACCAGGATGGTGTTGGTCATGACGGGAGTGGCGCCAAAGTCGATGTAGACCCCGCTGCCGTCACCGCCTTTGTTGCGCGCGATAGTGGTGTGGAGCAGGCGGGGCGCAGAACTCCCAATGTACAACCCACTGCCCAAGCCATTGGCCCGGTTATCAGCGACCACGTTATTGACCAGCGTGGCATTCCCCTCACCTGCCAGGTATAGCCCTCCTCCGCTGCCTGTGATGGCAGTATTGGCCACGACAACGTTCCGATTGAGCGTGGCAGCGCTCGATCTCAGGAACACCCCGCCGCCATCCCCATAGCTAGAGGTGTTGGAAATGACCCTATTCCCATTGAGCGTGGCAGCGCTGGAGTCCAGATGCAGTCCGCCGCCGTTATCATTGGTGGTATTAGACATGATGATATTCCCACTCAATGCAGCATCGCTGCTCATCAATAACAAGCCACCGCCGCCGCCGAAATAGTAGTCACGGTTGGCACTGACCGTGTTGCCACTGAGTGTCGCCGGGCTGTAGTACAGGTACAGTCCGCCGCCGCGTCTGGCGTAGTTGGCGCTGACCGTGTTGCCACTGAGCATAGCGGGACTGTGGAGTAGGTGTAGCCCACCGCCCCGGCCACCAATAGTCGTATTAGAAACGACAATGTTCCCGTTAAGCGTGGCAGCGCTCGAGTCCAAGTATAGACCGCCGCCGCCCATGCCTCCCGCGTTGGAAATGACGGTGTTGCCGTTGAGCATAGCGGCACTGCCATACAAGTACAGACCGCCGCCAAAATCGGCGATGTTGCTGAACACCCAGTTGTTTCGGATTGTAGCCGTAGCACTAATGATATAGACCCCACCGCCATCGCCAAAAGGAGCTTGATGCCCGCCCAGTCCGGCAGCACTCCCACCCGTGAGGCGCAGCCCCTCTACGGTCGGGCTGATGTCTCCTGTGATGTACAGCACCCGTCCCTGCCCTTCTGCGTCAAGCGTCGTGGGATTGGCTGTGGGATCGGACATCGTCCAGTTGGTGGTGGTGTACCCGCCTTGGATGATGATGGTTTTACTGATATAGATCAACTGCGTTACCGCTCCAGTGGAAGTAATGTCGTTGCGGGGGCGGACATTCATCCCTGTGTAAGTGCCAGCCGCGACCTTGATCACGTCGCCGTCGCTGGCGGTATCGACGGCGTCTTGAATGGAAGCGTACGGGCAGCCACTGAGACAAACCTGCCATTCGGTGGCGTACGCCACAGGGTGTTCCGCAGAGCGAGGACTGCTCAACGGCCACACCAGGACCAGCGTCAGACCCATTCCACCAGCTAAGACAATGCTGAGACGCGCCATCAAGTGTTTCATTTCAGTTCCTCCCAAGTCAGGCAGTCGCTATCGGAGGTACAACGCCATTGACCCTCTTCGCCTGAACCGAAGCGATTCCGCGTGTATCCCCTGCTCAGTTGGCGTAGTTCTTTAAGATGATGGGCAAGTACACTCGTTTCCCTGCCGGGCCAAGCGTGATGAGCGACGCATTATCGACGTACATCACCGTCTGTCCGCCTGATCCGTCATTCACCACACCCAGTCGCAGCATGACGGTCTTACCTGCGAACGGCGTGAGATCGAAGCTGTAGCGCTGCCACGCCTGCACGTTCGACAACGACCAGAACAAGGTGCGTGACATGGACGCCGTGCCCGCTAAAGCGACCGTCGCATATTGCACGTCCCCAGTCGACAGTGATTTCGTGGACGTGACCATGTGAGTTTCGCCCGTTGCCAGATAGGCGCGGAAGTTCAACTGCGCCAGCGTGGCGCTGACCGGGATCGTGACCGTTTGAATTGCCGCTGAATCGATCGTCGTATTGGCAGCATTATCCAGACCCAAACGCAATGCCTGCTGGCCGTTGAAGATCACGTTGCGCGCTGGGCCGGCGTTGCCGATTAGTTCCCAGCCGCTACTGGCTTCGGCTTCGCCGTTGATTAGAATGTCACGGAAGCCGGAATTGTAGCGCCACACGCCCGCGCTTGACGTGACGATCACTTGCCCGGAGCCGCTCACCGTCACGCTGTTCAACTCGGGCCAGCCCGGCGGCGCGCCGATCGCCGTCCAATGCTGACCTTCGTCCGCCGAACGATAGAGTTGAGCAGCCGAGACCAGATACACGGTGTGATCAGTAGCATAGTCGGGCGAGAAAGCGATCGAGCGCAGATCGGCGTCGGGCACGCCGCTGTCCGAAGGTTGCCAAGTGATGCCGCCATCTTCCGATCGTAACACACCTGAACTTAGGCCAACCGTTTGGTATTCAACCGTGGCGGCCAATAGCATGTGGCTAACAGCGTAATTGGGCGCAACTGCAAGCGCGCTGACGTTGGTCACGGATAACAGGCCAGAAGCCGCGGACTGCCACACCGTTTCACCGGGCGGCAAGCGCCAGAAGCCCGGCCCGGCGGCGAAGAGCGTGGGATTGCCGGGATGGTTCGGAGACAACGCAAGATGCCGATTCGGCGAAGCGAAATCCGGCCACGTCCCGATCGGACTCCAGGTATCGCCGCCATTGGCGGAGCGCCACACGCCGTTGCTGAGGACGAAGAGAGTGTGATCGACTGCGTACTGCGGCGACAACGCCAGCCCGCCGCTGTAGTCAAGCGACCGCACACTTTGCCAGGTCGCACCGCCGTCGGTCGTGCGCAGCAGGCTGGCCCCCATGCCGCCATACGAGCCTTCCATAAAAGCCGTGTGATCGGCGGCGTAAACGGGCGACACCGCGACCTGGTAGATGTACCGCCGAGGCGATCCAAACGGTACCCAGGTAGCGGCGTGATCGGTGGTCACGTAGAGACCGTTTGAAGTGCCCGCCAACCACACCGCATCATCGGCTGACATGGCTAGCGACGAAGTAGACAGCGATGTGTAGCCCGGCATGCGCGCCCACGTCGCGCCGCCATCCGTCGAGCGATACACGCCCTGCGCCGAACCGATCAAGAGGTAGGGCTGTGCGGGCCAACCTGGCGAAAAGACCAGCGGCCCGATCGGCACGTGCGCGAGATCAGGAATGGACGCCCACGTGACGCCGCCATCGATCGAGCGGTACACGGCCTGCTCCGTCGTAACGAACAAGTAGGGATGCGTAGGCCAATCGGGCGCGTAGATCAACGATGTGATGGTTTGCTCATCGAAGCCCGGGATCATCGACCAATCAACGCCACTGTTGGTGGATCGATACAAGCCCTTGTCGCCGATCGCATAAGCGATGTGGTCGGTGGCAAATGCGGGCGACAGAGAGATCGATCCGCTGGTGGTCGTTGGCAGCCCGATCGTGCCACTCAGCCACGTCGTCCCGCCGTTGAGCGAGCGGTACACGACGTTGCTGCCGGTGACGCCGCTACCGAAGAGTGTCTGATCAACATTGAATTGCGGCGAGACCGCCAGGCTTTTCACCGGTGCGCTCAAGATGGAAGTCCAAGTGGTGCCGGTATCGATTGTCTTGGATACGCCTGCTCCAATCGTGAAAGCGGTGTGATCGACACCGAACTGGGGTGAGAGGATAAGACCCGCTGTGTCGGTCAAGATCTGGGTCCAGTTCAGGCCGCGATCGGTCGTGCGATAGATATTGGAACCACCAACGAAGATCGTGTTGTCGCTGGCAAAGTTAGGCGAATACTGAAAATTGAACACCGAAGCCGGCATGACACATTTGACCCAGGTCTGGCCGTAATCCTGACTCAACGCCAGACAACCATACTGATTTGAAGCCAACAGGTGCCCGCTCGTCGGGTAGTCGGGAGCCAATACAACTTGGGTGATATCGAGGGGCGGAATTGAAGCGGCGTCTTCCAGCCATTGCCAGGTGTCGCCGCCATCCGTCGACTTGTACAGCCCGTATGATGTGGCGGCGAAGACAGTCCTATCCGTCGCGAAGCCCGGCGAGAAGGTGTAGCCATGGACGGCTTCCCCGCCCGTAGTCGGTGGATTGGTCAGGTGCAGCAAGTTGCCAAAACTGGGACTCACCGAACGCCATGTCTGGCCCCAGTCACTCGACTTGAACAGGCCGCGCCCATAGTCGATGAGGCGAATCCAATTGACTTCGCCGATCAGGGCAATGCCGTCGTTGGCGAAATTCGGCGAGAGGGCCAGGGCATCAGCGCCACCACCGCGCGGTCCGGCGCTGTCCCACGCGCCCGGTTCAGTCGGATCACGTTGGGACTGATCGCTGCGCCACAGGCCACCGCTGGTGCCGGCGTAAAACGTCAGCGCGCCATGTGAACTACCCTCGACACTATTTGAAGTCGATGTGACATCGAACAGATTGAACTGATCTAAACCGGTGCCGCTGAGCTGCCATGTCGAGCCGCCATCCACCGATCGGTAGGCCGCCGAGTCGCTGGCATCAGCACCATAAGTGACGCCAACTAAGACTGAACCATCGGCCGCAAACTCCAGCGCCGCCAGGTTGAGGTTCTTGCCACTCGCCGCAGACGGAATCCCCGTGACGAGTTTCTGCCACGTCGCACCGCCATCCAGCGAGCGATAAAGATCCGCTGGAACAGAGCCGCTGTTCTTTGCTCCCGCGTACAAGGTTTGACTCGCGCCGTAAGCGGGCGAAACGGCGAACGCTGTGATCGGGTGGTTCAGCACCGGTGTCCAATGTTGTCCGCCATCGATCGATTTTTGCAAGCGGCCGTCTTGCGTTGCGGCAAAGAGCGTTTGATCGATCGCGTAGTTGGGCGACGGTACGATCAGGTTTGCGGCGATGGCGTTTGTCAACAAGGTCCAGGTCGCGCCTCCGTCCACCGATCGGAAAATGCCGGTATCCAACGGCCCGGCTGAAAAGTAGGCCCACGCCGTGTGGTCGACGGCAAAGTTGGGCGACAGTGCCAGAGTCGTGCACAAGGAACTGGAGTACACGACTACCCAGCTAGCGCCCGCATCGATCGAGCGATAGATACCGCCTTGTTTGTAACCCTGTTGATCGATCACGCCGATGCAAGCCAGAGCAATCTGGTCATGGGCCACGTCCGGCGAGAAAGCCACTTGCTGCACCTGATCAAGCCTGCCTGAGACCTCCTGCCAGGTTTGGCCGCCGTCGATGGACAGTTGCAAATTGCTGTCCGACTCAACCGGGAGCGAGCCCGCGGCGCGCTGCTGCTCAAAGTAACTGGTGGCGACGAGCAGGCGGTTGGGATCAGCGGGCGCAATCGTGATGCGGCGGATCGTCAAGCAAGGCAGACCATCATTGTCGGGATACCAGTTTTCGCCGCGATCAAACGAGCGATAGAAGCCCGATGTGGTGCCGAGGAAGGCATATGGCTGGGACGCCGTGTCCGGCGCAATCGCCAATGCAAAAATCGATTTGCGCTCAAGCCCATCCGGATCGATCCGCGTCCACGTCTGGCCGCCATCCCTCGAGCGGAAGGGCCCTGCCGTGCCGGAACTGCTGGCTAGGATTAATTGATCGTGAACGAAGGTGGGCGAGAATAACAAGCGCGCCTGCCCAGGGTACTCCAACGGCCAAGGAGTGCTGTCGTTCCAGGAGGCTCCATCATCGTACGAAACGCGCAGATGGCCGACCGAGCCGTAGGCGTTGGGGGCGCGGACGATAACGGCGAGAGTCCGATCGCCGAGATAGTTGGGGGAGAGGGCCAACGCCATGATGTCGCCGCTCAGTCCGGCTGGATTCCAGTGCGCGCCGCCGTCGATCGATTTGTAGAGTTGATCGTCTTGCGTTGCCGCGAATAACGTGTGATCGACGCCATAACCGGGCGAGAGTGCAAGATGCGTGACTGTATGCGAGGCGAACCACCCACCCGCTTTGAAGTATGCCAGACCACCGTTACTCGATTGGTATGTTTCCACTCCATTGAGCGCATATAGGGTGTGGTCGTTGGCAAAGTCGGGTGAGATGCTCAGGCCGATCAGCGGTTTGAACCCATACGCATAGGGCGTGACGTAGGGTGCCAGCCAGGTCGCGCCGCCGTCTGTGGAGCGATAGATGTTGAAGCTGCCGGTTGAAAGCCCAACGGCGGCGAAGAGCGTATGATCGGTTGCATAGGCAGGCGAGATCGCCAGATCGACGATCACTTGATCAGACAAGCCGGATGGTTGCCACGTCTCACCGCCGTCGATCGAGCGATAGACGCCTCCGTCGCGCAGTCCGGCAAAGGCCGTGCGATCGTTGGCATAGTCTGGCGACAGGACCAAAGCCGCCACACTGCCGCCGGTGGGACCGGATAGAAGTTGCCACGCCGCAGCGTCAGCCAGAGCAGGGGGTTGGCCATGGAGCATCAAGTAGAGTGCGAACATCAATAGGCCCAGTCCGAAGCGCTTCATCGTTCACCAACCTTTCTTGAAAAACACCCGCTCACCAAGTCTGGTGGGCGGGTGTCACAGCCTGTCCACCAGGGCCTCCCTAAGCCCTGGTCATTGGCGTTGATAGGGAGTCCCGGCAACGCCTTCCATTGTCGCTTCTAGTATAAGGCCGTTTTCGATCAACCGCGTCCTCGCGGTTGGTCCGCCCGCGAGGACGCGGGCTTGGAGCCTTATCTTAACAGTATTGCTTCTAGTATAAGGCCGTTTTCGATCAATCCGCCTGCCGGATGCTTACAGTTGGGTTACGAAACAAGCCCGCATTTCCTGGAGACGAGCATCTCAACCGCAGCCGGCGTTGCTTGAGCCTTGCTTTCAAACCGTCTTAACTCAGCCGCTGTTTCAGCCAGGCAAAAGCCGCGGTCTGCATCTCCACATCAAATTTGTGCGGGCCGGGATAAAACTGTCCCACGTAATTTTCCGGCGCGCCCACGCCGGCATAGTGCGCCGCAAGCCGCGCATCGGCCGCCCGCATCCCGGCTTCGGTGAATAGGCTATCTTCAAGATCGTATTGCACCAACAGCGGCGACGGCGCGCGGCACGCGGCCAGATCGGGCCAGTCGCCATAGCGCGCCCAGCCAAACGGAAACAGCATCCACGTATGTGACAGGTTGTGATCGAGCAACCCCTCGTAAGTAGTCATCAAACCGATGATGACTGCGGCGGCGATGCGATCGTGCGTGGCGTTCAACAGCGCGGCGCGATTGCCGCCGCCCGACAGGCCGATGCACCCCACTCGATCGACGATCACGTCCGATCGGGACAGCAGGTAGTTCATGGCAATCCGATCTTCGTAACTCACGATCCCGGCGAGGCTGGTACCGAGCACGTTGCAGTATTTGGCCACGCGATGTTCGTGGAGGGCGGCCAGCGTGTTGTAGTGTTCAATGTCAGGCGGCGCATCCGTAAACGCTGAGGGCTCCGGCGCGTGATCGCCGACGGCCGCGATCATCGTGTCCAATGGGAACCGGCGACTGCCCCACACGCCCTGTCCGCGCAATGCGCGGGGGCGCGACTGGCAGTCGCTCGTCATCGGGCCGCCGGGCGAGAAGCAGACCAACATTGCCAGTATCTTCAACGATACCCGTGCGCTGGCGCGTGGCGGCGTCGGCGCCGTGATGGGCGCGAAGAACGTGAAAGCCATCATC
>JBGSPW010000185.1:0-5245 GCA_041738395.1 Thermoflexales bacterium | reverse complement strand
GTAGGCCCTGACCCGGTAGTAATAGGTGGTGTTGCACACCAGGCCGGAGTTATTGAAGGCCGTGACGTTGGCTGCCAGACTGGCGATCTCGCTCCAGCCAGTGCTGCCATCGGGCGAGCGTTCGACCCGGTAAGCGGTCTCGTCCGAAGCATTGTCGGTCCAACCCAGGTCGATCTGGCTGGCCGAGATAGCCGCAGCGCTTAGGCCGGTTGGCGCAGCCGGACGGCAGGCCATGGTCGTGGCCTGATCCACGTTGCTGTAGGCAGAGTACTGCCCATCGCCGACCCGGTAAGCTCGGGTGCGATAGTGGTAGGTCGTGCCGCAGGCCAAGCCGGAATCGTTAAAGGCGGTCGCGTTGGGTGTCAGGCTGGCGATCTCACTCCAGCCCGTGCTGCCGTCGGGAGAGCGCTCGGCCCGGTAGCTGGTCTCGTCAACCGCATTGTCCGTCCAGATCAGGGCGATCTGGCCAGCCGAGATGGTGGCTGCGCTGAGATCGCCGGGCGCGGCCGGTGGGCCGCAGGACGAAACGGTGAAGGTAGTAGCAGTTTCTTCGCGGGAGAACCAGCTTTCATTGCCGTCGGTCCAATCGTCCAGGCCGTCGGCAGATAGGTCGTAGGCCGTGGCCGCGATGGTATAGGCGCCGGGCGACAGGCAGGCCAGGGTGAAACTGGTCACCTGGCCGACGTCAATGCCGTCCAGGTAGCCGTAGACGGCCGACATGATGGGTGAACCAAAGGCGCGCACGTACAACTTGTAACCGGCCAGGTCTGTTTCCGGGTTAGCCAGCCAGGTGATGGTGATCGAAGAGCCATCGACCGTCGCGGCTACGCCTGATGGCGGCGAAACCGGCGCTGCGATCCAGGGCGCGGTCAGCCAATTGGCGTAGTCGACAACGCTGTGGGTCGCATCATCAGACCAGTCGTAGATCTGCTGACTGATCTCGGCCGGGTCGGTCGTGCCCCACCAGTTTGACCGGGCATTCACCGTACCCTCGGCCAGCAGCGCGCCATTGTAGAGATCGTATGTGTGGTTGTTGAAGAGGTTATTGTTGTTGATGCCGGCCAGCCCGCCCAGTTGGAGCGCGCCCCAATCACCGGCCGGCGAGCTGGTAGCCGCGTTGTCGACAATCGTATTGGCTTCCAGGGTCAGATAGGGATCGGTGGAATAGAGCGCCCCCCCGGGCGCTTCCACGGCAAGGTTATAGAGAAAGGCATTCTGGCGCACAGTGACGCTGTGACTGGTACCGCCATAATTATAAACGGATAAACCGCCGCCGGGTCCGGGATGCGTTGTCAATGTTTCTGAAGCGACGTTGCCGGCGAAGATGTTGTTGGTTACCTGGATATTTTTGGCGCGAAGGTACATGCCGCCACCAGCCGCGGACTTGCTTTGAGCCTGGTTGTAAAGGATGTAATTGCGACTGAACTCTTCTAAATCATAGCTGCTGTAGAAGTAAACGCCCCCGCCGGAGGAGGTGGCCAGGTTTCCGACAATGAAATTATCGTGGATGGCGCCCGTGGTGTAGTATAAGTAGAGACCGCCGCCATTGCTGGCCGTGTTGCCGACGATGCGATTATGGCTGATAGTGATGGGGCCAGTGGCGGCGTAGATCCTGATGCCACTGTTGCCATTAGACTCTACGCTATTGCCGGAGATGGTCCCGGCGGTGCTGCCTTCGACCGATATCCCATCACCAGCGTTGCCGGAGACGAGCGAATTCTGGATGCTGAGACCGCTGACGTTCGTATTTACGCTAATGCCCCGGCCCTGGTTGTTGATGACGGTCAAGCCGTCCATCAGCGCCGCGCCATTGTTGAAGACCTGGATGCCGTCGCCCTCGCTCCCGCGGACGACGACGTCGCTAAGGGTCACCTCGGCACCGTCGATTCGAATGGCGGCGTTGTTGGCGACGCTAAGACTGCCGGCAAATTCCACCAGGGTGTCAACAAGGCTGGAGCCTGTTGATCCGGCGCTAAAGGAAAGGTAAGCCCAGGCCTGGTCCTGGTCCCGGGTGAAAGTCACCAGGGCGCTGGACGTCCCCTGGCTGAGCAACCGGCCGTTCACCAGAATGGCTTTGTCGGCATCGAACAGGATCGTCGCGCCGGCTTCGATGCTCAAGGTAGCTCCGGCTGCCACTTGCAGATTCGAGCGCACCTGATACGGACCGCATTCGGCCGTCCAAGTGGTGTCGACGGCAATCATCCCGCCGGGGATCTCCGTCGGGCCACAGGTCGAGGAAAGCCAGCCACTCAAGATCTGCTCGCCGGGCAACACTATAAAGGTGGTACGGTTGATTTCCCCACTATATTCTACTTGTAGGGTCAGTAGTTCGTATGGCGCGGCGTTAATCGGCGGGTCGCTGAGGCTAACCGTGAAGGAAGGCGCACCACTCGCGCTCACTGCCGTGGTCGCGCTGTAGACGACTACTTCGTCGCGGAGCAGGGTAACATCTGCGTCGGCCACCGGAGTGCCGTCATAATAGACATAGCCCACGGCCGTTGATTCCAACGAAGCTTCTGGTGTCGCGACCCAGTCGTCGGAAGCGAGCTGGTTGGTGAAGGTTGTATGCTGGCTGGCTTCGACCTGGCCGAGGACCAGAACTGGCAGAAGGAGAATGACAACAACGAACACGAACCGGATTTCCACCCTTCGATCGGACATGTGAGCCTCCTTAGCGTATCGTAACCTCCTCAAGGGCGGCACCGCCCAAACACTGAAGATAGTCTTTCAACGCAAATCAGGCTAGCTGCTGCCCTATCTGGCGTGTGAGATAGTGGAAAAGCCTCAGAGGTTGGTCAGAATGCGGTAACTTTGCGCTGTAATATTAGGATACCTGCCAATTGATTATTATAATAGTGTCGTCTGTCACTTTTGAGTTTAGACTAATTCGGGGGTGACCCCACACATATGGTGTTTTGACGCAAAAATGGCCTAGAAAACACCGCCTATGGTTTTAGTCTAAACGCCAAATCAATCGGGTGTGGCTAATCTCAGATGGTCGACCCGTCACAGGTTAAACGTATGCGGGCATAAAAACAAAGCGAGTTGAAAGAAAGGCGACTCTTTGGGATGATGGTTGTGCCCCAACCTGCATCTTCTGGAGACGATCCCTGTCTTTCAACTCGACGGCAATGATACACCAATTGCGCACCGATTTCCGTGAGGGTTTTCAAACCCTCACGGGGCTATTTTCTTTACAGCCATCAATTAAACGATTCTTTGACGCGGGGCGAGTAGACTAAACGCAATGAACAAGCCCCGGGCTTACCTATCCTATTTAGTGCGGTTGTGGCGCAGCGACGACGACGCTCCCTGGCGCGCTTCGCTGGAAGATGCCCGCACCCACGAGCATCTTGCCTTCCCCGAAACCGATCAACTGTTCGCGTTTCTGCGCGAGCAAATGCAAGCCACTTCGTCCTCCGAAGAAGAACCAGAAATCACTCACAGGAGCCAGCCATGAACCGTCGATTCTTTGTCAGCAGCAGCGTGACGTTGATCATGTTGTTGTCGATCTTCACCGTCATTGCCTATGCGGAAGCCCCCGGTCCCGATCGCGCCACTCTGCCGATCGCGGCCCCCATCGAGCGCAGCCCCATCGTTTCCGCTCCGGCTTATACTTACACCACCGTCATCACTGTCAATAGCGGCACTGATCCCGACACGAGTCTGAGCACGACGTGCAGCGCCTCGCCCTGCACGCTGCGCCGCGCTATCGTACAGGCGCGCAATGTAGCAGCCGGGCAGCGCCCCGTGCTGATCAAGTTCAACATTCCCACCACCGAAACACAAAGCTATTCATCGACGTTGGGCATCTGGCACATCCGTTTTTCGGCCCCCACGGATACGACTATCGTGCGGCGGCTGAACGGTCAGATCATCATCGATGGCAGCACCCAGCCAGGCGGACGTGCCAATGGGCCGAAGATCTTCTTAGTTGGGCCGGCCTCCCCCGCGAAAAATGGGCTAGTCGTCGGCGATGTCGCTGGGGACGATTATCATGTCATTCGCGGGCTGGGCTTTCAAGACTTCGGCACGCACATCTTCCTCAATACCGATAATAACTTGATCGAAAACAACTGGTTCGGCTTGAACGACGAGGGCACCGGCGTGTACTTGCGCAATAATAATCCGCAGGATGGCAGCGGCAGCACCGCCATTGCCTTCGCGGGTGGTACCGGCGCGGCAGAATTCAACACCGTTCAGAATAATGTCTTTGCTGGATTTGATGGTGTAGCCGTGGCCGTGCGCGGCGGCAGCAATATCTTTAGCAACAACTACGTGGGCACCCAATTCGATGGCAACGTCGTCAAGAACGGCAATCCGGCGTTGTGGTGTACCACCGAAGATTGGCTGGGCGGCGGCGGCCTCTCCGTTGAGGGCACCAATCAACGCATTGAGGACAACATCATCGCCGGACTGCGCCAGGAAATCTTCATCCTATCGCAGCAACCGGACGCGCTGCGCGTAACCGTGACGGGCATCACCGGCCACACCATTCAAAATAACCGCATCGGTGTAGACATCGATAACACCGAAGTGGGCGCGTGCGGGCGCGGCATACTGCTGGTTGGCGATTACAAGAACACCGTCATCGCCGACAACACCATCGTCAATACCCGTTTGTCGGGCATATCCCTCAACGACGCTCTGTATGATGAGTGTACGCTGCGCCGCAATGTCATCAAACAAACCAACGGCTGGCCGCAGGTGCCAGGCAGCGCCAGACCGGAAGATGCGATTCAATTGATGCCCAGTTTGCCCGACGGGTTTGAACTCTTCAAGTCGGCCAAAGTCACCACCATCAACGGTACGGCGGTGAGTGGCACAAGTGGTGATAGCAGCCTCTGCCCGAACTGCGTGATCGAAGTGTTCCTGGACGACAACGATGCCGTTACTGAAGCGCTGCAATCGTTAGCCGTCGTCACAGCCACCGCCGATGGCAGTTGGTCGGCTACCCTGCCGTTTGCGTTGGCACAGAGTCAGGGCGTACGCACCACCAGTACCTCGGCGCAATTCGGCACTATTCCCAACATTAGCAAAGGCACCACCACCGGCCTCTCGACGCTGTATGGCGTGAAGTTCACAGTGTATCTGCCGTCAGTGCTCCGGTAAGTGATCGCAACATCTAAGCTAAACAAGGAGATCCATGAATCGTAAATTCCTCTTCCTCATTGTTGTCTTCGTGATGATCGCCGCCCTGGGCCTGACCGCCTGCGGCGGCGGCGCACCCGCGCAGCCTGCGCCC
>JBGSPW010000176.1:0-5389 GCA_041738395.1 Thermoflexales bacterium | reverse complement strand
CTCCAGGCCGGCGAGGCTGGCCGTGGCGTTGGCCAGCGCCGCCCGCGCCGCCGCCAGATCGGACCGGGTCGGCGTCATGACCAGGCTATACGCCAACTGCTGATTTGTCAGGGCTTGCTGGGCCTGATTCACGGCCAGTTCCAACTCACGGGTATCCAGACGGGCCAATATCTCGCCCGCTTTCACGGATTGACCCTCACTGACCAGGATATCTTTCACGGTCCCCGGCACGCCGAAGCTTAATTTGATTTCCTTGACCGGTTCAAGTTTTCCACTGACATTGACGGCCGCCTGAATGGTGCCACGCTGGACCACGGCGGTGCGGTCATCCGCCGGCGCCGTTGGATTTTGAACTAGCCGAGTCGGCTGCACCGTTGGCAGTTGACCGACCAGCGTCGTCTGAAGTAGTGGCGGTTTAACCGCCGGAGTTGGTTCTGCCGTACAGGCACTCATCAATGTCAGGGCGAGCAGGAGGCTGGTCAGGCCGGTCAACCTCCACATTCTGTTTCGCATACAAGGACTCCTTGTTCTAAATAAGTCAGGGAGGAAGATATTCGCGCCAACGGCACAGCATTTGAGCAGCAATTCTCATTTTGGCTTCGTATACTGCGCGCGGGCATAAACTGCGCTTTTTCTTCCGCGAATTCTCGCGAATCTACACGAATAATTCGCGGACATTCGCGTTAATTCGCGGATCAAAGTCTTTCCGCAATTTGTGACCGTTGGCAGTATATACTGCCCGAGGTATACTCCAAACGGGCAGATTTTTAACTTTTCTCTGAGCGCGACTGAGCGTGGTCAAAAGTTAAGATTTAGCCCGTTCGCAGTATAGAGCAGGACTGACGTATCGCAGACTAAATTTGACCGGGCCACGCGGCCAACTCCTGCTTCGATAGCCGAATGTGTAGCAGTAAAACGATTATTCATTTCGCTTTGTAGACTTCGCGGCGATGCCGGATACGGTGGATCACAAGCACGTGATCTTCTCGAAGGACATCATATAACACGCGGTAATCGCCTACACGGAATTTATACAAGTCGGCCAGCGGGCCACTCAAGGGTTCCGGGACGATGCGCTCGAAATTTTCCCCAAGCCACTTGAGACGCTTGTATAGACGCACGGCAATCGACTTATCCAGTTGTTCGAGATCGCTTTCGGCGTCGGCCGTGATTTCGACGCGATACATGGGCTAATCCAGTCCTAACCGCCGGGCGACTTCGTCCAATGACTTACCGCGCTTGCCCGCGACGTATTCCTTCCGCTGGTGTTCGATGCTGGCGATGATTTCGGGGCGTAATTCCAGACCGGCATCGGGATCGCCGATCCATTCCGACATCTTTCGGTCGAGCAGCGTTTCCAACATCGTTTGCAGTTCATCGGTCGTCATGTCCGCAACTTTAACTTGAGCTGTTCGAGGTCGTTTCTGTTTTAGTGAGCTGGCCATATACGATGTACCTCCTCTGTTCGCCCTATTATACCCCCCGCTGAGGGTGCATGGATCGCGCGGAGCGCCCGATTGCGGCCGCGCCCACTTCACCATCGAACTACTTCACTACTGAACTACAATGCTAGAGCATACGATCGACGCACGACAGCCCGATCCATTGCGACGCGCAGTCTGCGCCATGTCAAATATTGGCCGCTCAGGGTGCTTCACCTGCCAGCCGTAACACCTCGGAACGCAGACTAAATTTGACCGGGCCACGCGGCCAACTCCTGTTGAAGATCAGCCGCCGTCAAGTTGGACACGGGCAGACCATAGTCCGCGCAGCGATCGAGGAACATGACACGTGGCAGTCCGGCCAATTCGGCGGCTGCACCTGATGACAGTTTACCCAGCCAGAAGAGCATCAACGCGGCATATAACCGCACATCGCTGCTGAGTTCTTCGGGCGTGCGATTAAGCATCACCCGAACATCCTCCGACACTTGAATGTGCAACATCTCCGCCATTTTTCGCCTCCTGCCCAATTCTATCACGCTTTCAGCGCCGCTCGCGCGCGAGGCGAGTCCCGGCCCGATCATCCAGCCACCCGTGGCGCAATCGCCACGCCACGGGTTCCCCACTCACCCATCTCCCTTCGCGGACGGCGACCAACGGCTGCCCAGGCACAGCCGCAGGTAGCGCAACGCCACCATTTCGTCTGACAAGGTTAAACGGTCAGCCTTCACGGCGGGTCACTTTTTTCGGCTCAGCGGACGTGCGCACGCAAAAGTTGTCAGCTGCTCCTTCGATTCCGCAGTGGGTGTGTTCTTCGACTACGTTGCACTCCGCTCACGCCATGTCCTCGGCAGAGCCGAGGTGGCGCGCCAGGCGGAATGCGCCCGCTGCTCCGCTCACGCCGTGTCCGCAAAGCGGCGGCGCGCCAGGCGGGATGCGGCTGAATAGTAACTTTCTTTGTAGACTTCGCGGCGATGCCGGATATTGAATGGTCAACTCCCTAGGCCGCCACGCTGTCGGCCACGGCACGTTTCAGGTGATGGACCACGCATTCGACTTGAGCTTCCGTCATCGCTCCCCAAAATGGCAGCGCCAATGACACATCGCCCAGTTGTTCGGCGATCGGGAAATCACCCCGCTGATAACCAAAGCGGCTGCGATAGAGCGGTTGAAGATGAATCGGGGTGAAGTATGGGCGGCTGGGGATTTCCACCTCAGCCAGGCGGTGCAGCACCTCATCACGCCTGGCCGGCGGTCGCAGACGCACCACGTACACAAACCAGCTCATGCGCGTCGTTGTAGCCGCAAGGTGCGGAACTTCAATCAACTCCTCGCCGGCGAGCAGCGTGTTGTACCAACCGGCCACCCGCGCCCGCTTCGCCAGCAATTCGTCCAGCCGGCGTAGCTGCGATACGCCCAACGCCGCACTCATTTCGTCCAGGCGATAATTGTAGCCCAGCCGCGAGTGACACAGCCACTCGTCAAACACGTCGCGGCCCTGGTTACGCAGCGAACGGAACAGGGCGGCCCATTCCTCGTCGTCGGTCACAATCAGGCCGCCTTCACCGGTGGTCATCTGCTTGTTGGGATAAAATGCGAAGACACCCATGTCGCCCAACGTGCCGGCCTGGCGGCCCTTATACTCCGCCCCAATCGCCTCACAGGCATCCTCGATCACGCGCAAGTTGTACCGGCGGGCAACTTCCACGATCGGATCCATGTCGGCGGGCTGCCCAAAGGCATGGACGGGCAGGATGGATTTTAGATTGCCGATGTTTGATGGCTGATTTCTCAAAGCCGGCGGCAGCCACCGCTCTTGCAGCTCGCCTCCCGCAGCTTGCATCAGATCATGTGCCGCTTCCGCCACCCGCGCCGGATCGATGTTGCCCGTGCGCGGATCCACATCCACAAAGACCGGCACACCGCGCTCGTACAGGATGCTGTTGGCCGACGCGATGAACGAGAAAGGCGTGGTGATGACCAGGTCGCCTGACTCCACGCCCGCGGCAATGACGCCCAGGTGCAGACCTGACGTGCCGGAATTCACTCCGACCGCATGCTGCGCGCCCACGTAAGCCGCGCTGTCCCGCTCAAACGCTTCAATCTGCGGGCCAATGCTGAGGACGTGGGTGTGCAAGACGGCTTCGACGGCGGCCAGATCATCGGGCGTGAGATCGGGCGCAGACATGGGAATCGGGCAGTGATCAATCATTGATTTACCTCGTTATTCGTCGTTCGCTAAATTGAGATGTGCCTGGTCGATGATGCGCGCCGGAACCCCCACCGTCGTCACGCGAGCCGGCAAGTCATTGATCACCGCCGCGCCTGCGCCCACCACCGTCCACGCCCCGATCTGGCAATTGGGAATGACGCTGCTGCCTATTCCAATGAAGGTCCCTTCACCAATCGTAACCGTGCCGCCCAGGTGCACGCCGGGGGCCAGGTGCACATGCGCGCCAATCTGCGCATGGTGATCAACGGTAGCGCCGGTATTGATAATGACATCGGGACCGATCACCGCGCCGGTGTTGATCACCGCCCCGGCGAAGACGACACTGCCCGCGCCCAGTTCAACATCAGCCGCCACAGTCGCCCGTGGATGAACCAGACTGAGCAGTGTACGACCTTGCCGGATCAGTTGTCGATAGATATGCGCCCAGGTGGCATTTTCCCCAATCCCAACGACGACGGCATCAAACGCGAAACGATCCATTTCAGCCGGCGTGCCCAACACCCGCACGCCCAGTATCTCCGTGCCAATCAGACGCGCATCGTCGTCAACAAATCCAATCAGACCGATGTCTTCACCTGATCGCGCCCGGCTCGCCAGCAGATCGGCAATGACCTGTGCATGTCCACCTGCCCCCACAATAAGAACTCGTGTCATGACTTCGTCCCAGTGAACTCCCGCATCGTTGTCTGCCCCGGCTGGCTGATGCCTTCACGCCGGATGATCTTCTACACCAAGTCGCACACGCCGCGCATCACGCCAGCGGCCTCAATTCATGCTATAATTTTCCTGAAGATTGAGGCCCATTCGACAGGAGCAAATTTCATGAGCGCCTTTACCCTCACCGATTATCGCTACATCACCTGTGTGCCAGACATCTGCGGCGGCCGGCCCATTATCAAAGGCACCCGCATACCGGTCAAGACCATTGTCGGCTATTACAAAATGGGACTTGACGCGGAAGAAATTCTCGATGGTTTGCCCCAGTTGACTCCCGCCCAGGTCTATGAGGCCCTCAGTTACTATCATGACTTTTCGTTGGAAATTGAACAGGATATTGAGGCCAGCCAGGTTAAGCAGCTTATCGAGCACTATGGCTTAACCGTGACGGCCGATGGGCGAATCACGGCGGAAAACCGTGAGCGCTGAGTCGCCGCTCTTTATCCGCCTGTATCTGGATGAAGACATCCACAAAGCCTGCTCAACCTTTTGAACCGCGTGACCGCCGACGAAATAAAGAATGAAATCCGCTGGCTGCAGGCTTTCAAGTAAGCGCCGATTTTTGATCGCACGCGCCGGTCTGTCTGGCTGAAACCTATCCCCGGAACTCTTCCGCGGTGGCCTGCCCCGGCTGGCTGATGCCTTCACGCCAGATGATCTTCCAGACGGTCAGCCCAATAATCTTCACATCCAGCCCAAATGAGACGTGATCGACGTACCAAACATCCAGCTCAAATTTCTGCTCCCAGGTGATCGCGTTTCGGCCATTGACTTGCGCCACCCCGTGATTCCGGGGCTTACTTCATGCCGCCGCGCCTGCTCCGGCGTGTAGCGATCCAGGTACTGCACCAGCAACGGGCGCGGCCCGACCAGACTCATCTCGCCCTTCAGCACGTTGATCAATTCCGGCAGTTCATCCAAGCTGGTGCTGCGCAAGAAGCGGCCAAACTTTGTCAGGCGCTGAGCGTCGGGCAACAACTGCCCCGCCGGATCACGA
>JBGSPW010000161.1:0-10440 GCA_041738395.1 Thermoflexales bacterium | reverse complement strand
TCGCTGCCGGCGGTCACCGCCAATGGCGCGGGCACCAAGGCGATGTACGCCACACTGATCACGCGCCCGCGCGGATCGCGCCCCAACTCGCCGAAGGTGTACAACTGCTCCAGATAGACTTCGGACACGCCGGTTTCTTCATGCAGTTCGCGCCGCGCCGCCGCTTCCAACGCTTCGTCGAGGTGCACGAAGCCGCCGGGAATGGCCCACTTCCCGCGATACGGCGCCAGGTCGCGCTTGATGAGCAGCACCTGCAATTCTTCATCCCGCAACGTGATGATGACGACGTCGACCGTTACCGCCGGTTTCGGATATTTTTCCGCAGCCATGCAGGCGCCTCGCAATTGGTGTTATCTAAACACTAAGATACCGCCAATGGCGAGGCTTGTCAAGTTGTGCTTGTCCGTCATTCATCCCGCAGCGCTTCGTTGCTCTAAGCCCGCGTCCCCGCGAGCGTCAGTCAGAAGTTAATTAGCCGCAATCGTAGAGTGACACGGCCATGTTTCCACGATTCTGAGTGCCATCGGGAGCACCCGCGTTCTGGGTGTTGGTGTTGAAGCCTTCCACCAGCGTGCACGAGTTACGCACCCAGCTCGAAACATTCGATTGATTGCCACCGTTGCCAGCATCGGAATAAATGTAACGCAGCTCGCCCTGCTGGATGAGTTGTTGTAAGCCCTCATTCGTGATGACGGGGTCGCGGCCCATGAAACCGCCCAGATACAACACGGGGCGGCCGGTGGCAATCACATAGTCAGCGCCCTGCATCGCGCTAGGTACCGCCATCAAGTACTTCATCCCCTGGGTGTTCTGCTGCAGAAGGTCCAGCAGCGGCTGATTCACCTGCACGCCACGCAGACCGTCGGGACCGAGCGTCTGACCGCTATAGGCTCCCGGCAATGATTGATTATTACTCGCATTGAGATTCGTTAATTCCGACCAGACGGTCGGGGTGATGAGCAGCGCAGCGACGATCGTCACAAAACCCCACGCCAGGACACGTGGTCGTTGCCGCAACGCCGCTACGACCAACAACCCAACACCGATCACAAACACGATGCCTGCGATCAACAACCACCAGGTAGTCGTAGTGTAGTTTCGAGATATCACGACCTGCAAGCTCAACGTCGCACTAGCTGCCGTCAACAGCAGACTCATGGCTAACCAGCGATGATGCTGACTCATCTTCCACAGCGTCACTGCGCCAATACCGACCAGCGCGGCCAGCGGCGGCGCCAGAATCACTAGATAATACGAATGGAAGAAACTCGCCACGCTGAAGAACCCCATGCCGATCAGCAGCCAGCCGCCCCACAATACGACCGCTTGATGCGCCTGGCCGATCGGCCACCGCGGGCGATTTCGAAATGCCAACAGCACCACACTAAACAGGCCGAAGGGCAACAGCCAGCTCATTTCATTGCACAATGCTCCGGTCAGCAAACGCAGCGGACCAGGCTGACCTGTGTTAAAAGCTCCGCCACCGCCGCCCAATCCGCCGGGACCTTGTGGCGACCCACCCGCCGGTCGGCCTTGTCCATCGCCGGGAAAACCATTGTTCTGCCCTTGAGGTGGAGGGCCGCCATCAGGACGCTGAGGTCGTGCGCCGACATTCGGTGGTTGGCCTGGAGCAGCGCCGGGCGGTCCGCCGAAGGCACCCCTGCCACCAGGCGCGCCGCCGGGCGCGCCCATGCCCGTCAACCGTTCGAGACCGTTGTAGCCTATCATGAGATCGATCACCGAGTTGTTTGCAGAACTGCCCACGTAGGGACGTTGATCGGCCGGCGTCAATTCGACGATCACTGCCCACGACAGTGAGACCGTCAACAACACGATCGTGATCAACGCTAATTTACCGACCTTGCGCCACAACTTTTCGGCCACGCCCAGAAAGTACAACGCATAAAAAACGGGCAACGGCAACACCGCCGCCAACATCTTGATGTTGAAGGCGACGCCAACCAGTACCGCGCCCAACAACAAGAAGCGCAATCGCGCTGTCTCGGTGGCTTTGATAAAGGCCCACGCTGCTAACAGCAGCGTCAGAATCAACGTGCTGTCCATCGTGTTGTTGCGATCCACCGCGACCGCGACCGGGGTTACGGCCAGCACCAGCGCAGCGAGCAAACCTGCCGTCGTTCCAAACGAGCGCCGCACGAGATGATAAACCACCATCACGGACAAGACACCCGCCAACAGCTGGGGCAACAACACCCCGAAACCATTCACGCCAAAGATCGCGGCCGAGATCGCTTGCAGCCACAGGCCGACGGGCGGCTTATCGATGCTCACCGAGCCGCCCGGTTCGGCCGCGACAAAGAAAAAGTTGCGCCACGATTGCAGCATGCTTTCAACGCCGGCAGTGTAGTAGTGATTGCTGTAGCCGAGCGCATCCAGATTGGAGAAGCGTAAGGCCACCGCTACTCCGACGATCAGCGCCAGGGCCAGCCAACGCAGTGCGACTTCGCGCGAAAGGCGACGCACTTGAGGTTGTGCCAGGGCTATTGAAAGTGAATCGAGCGCTGTCATTTTCATATCATCTGCATTTCGCTTTGCCAATTACTGTGCTACAGCCGGAACGATGTCAATCCGCGTGGCCGTGATCGTCGTGTCGCTCTGCTCGCCCCTGACCATGATCTGCACATTCGGTGTGATGTCCGCGCTCGTGCCGGCCACCTGCCGCATAATTTGTCCGTTCGTATCAAGGCGCACCTGCACCGTTGAGCCAGACGCCGTCTCGATCGTCAGCGTGTCGCTGGACACTGCTGTGACTGTGCCAGAAAGTGGTGGCCCTCCCGGTTGAGCCTGACCATTCGCTGGTGCTTGATTGCCTGCTGGTGGCTGTCCACCCGATGGCGGTTGCCCGCCCGCCGGAGGCTGTCCGCTGTCTGGAGGGTTACCACCGGGCTGCCCTGCTCCAGCGGGTTGAGGCATTCCGCCCGATCCATTCGCCGACGCAGCATCCACACCAAGGCGAATTTGAGCCGCGGTGAAAACATCGCCATTCAGGCTGCCCATGGCCAACAACGATTCACCGACGGATATATCTGTCAGCGCGATAGTGGCTTGTTTGAACACCTGCGTGTTGTCAGTCAAGAACACTGTAACGTTGCTCTGTTGCCGTGAGTCTTGAACAGTAATAGTCGAACCGTCCACCGAGATGACTGTACCCATCACACCAAGCACCATTGGTGGCTGACCGTTCTTCGCCGGACTCGGCGGTGTTGCCGCCGACTCAGTCGGAAGCGGCGACGTTGCCGCCGTGCTGTTCATTGCGACAGAATCCGCTGATGCATTCGCAGAAACCGTCGGGAGCGGCGATGTTGCCGCAGTGTTCGAACTTGCTTTAGCGTTATTCGGGGTGCGTGTCGTGACAGCGATTGACCCTCCCTTGGGCTGCGCTGCGCTGGTTGAGGCGCTGGCATCACATCCACTCAGTGCGAACAGGATGCCGCTGCATATGATGAGGCCGATGATACGTTTCATGTTGAAGTTCTCCATAGGTAGATGTTGTGATTGTTCGGATAGCGGGATTCCTCAAACGCCGCCTCGTGTTACTGGCGCAGGAATCTGATTATCAGAATAACGGAAGCGTGTGCAGATCCGGTTGAGGTCAAATGAAAAATTAATGAGAGCCAGAGTCGTTACTCAGGAATGCGGACAGGGCGAGTGATAGACCCGCCCTGTCAAGACACCGCAACCCTCACAAATGCTGATCGATGCAGCTAAGCTACCCAACTTGTGCTACTCATACCGCAGCGCCTCGATCGGTTTGAGGCTCGCCGCCCGATTGGCCGGATACAGTCCGAAGAAGATTCCGATCGCGGCCGAGAATCCGAAGGCCAACGCCACCGACTCGACCGAGACGACGGTCGTAATCAAGCCCGCGGCGCTGACGGCCATCGCAATGCCCCAGCCGATGACAATCCCAATTACGCCGCCCACAATCGACAATACCAGCGTCTCCGTCAAAAACTGATACAGGATGTCACTGCGCCGCGCGCCGACTGCTTTGCGCAGGCCGATCTCGCGCGTGCGCTCCGTGACCGAGACCAGCATGATGTTCATCACGCCGATGCCGCCCACCAGCAATGAGATGCCGGCAATGGCTCCGAGGAAGACCGTCAAGGTCGTCGTGACACTGGTCGCCGTCGCCAGAATATCGGATTGAGACTGCACGGTGAAGTCGTCTTTATCGCCGACCCCGATCTTGTGCAAGACATGCAGCTTCGCCGTGATCGCGACGATGGCCGGGTCGATGCTGTCGGAATTCGTCGCCGACACTTCAATCGTCGAGACAGACTTCTGATTGCCGACACGCGCATTGGACAGGCGCGCCATCGCAGTGGTAATCGGCACATACGTCGTCGAGTCCCGGCTGAAGCCAAAGCCACCCGAACCCTGTGACTTCAACACCCCGATCACCTGGAACAAAATACCGTTGATCTTGATGGACTTGCCGACCGGGTCTAAGCCACCGAAGAGATCGGTGACGACTTGCGAGCCGACGACAGCCACGCGCGCTTTGCTGTTGACATCGCTGGCCGAGATGAAGCTGCCATGATCGAGTTGATTGGGATGCACGGTGGCATAGTCCGGCTCAACGCCCACCACCTGCACCGAAGTCTGGCTGGTCTGGTACTTCAACGTCTGGCGCGACTGGACTTGCGGCGAAACTGCGGCCACACCCGTTAACCCCTTGAGTTCCTTCGACTCTTCGTAAGTCAAAGGCGCGGTCGCACCGCCGCCCGCCCCGGACGGTGCGGACTGGTTGCGCGTGCCAGAGTAAATGGTAATCACATTCGCGCCGATGTTGGAAATCTGATTGGTGATCGAGGACTGCGCGCCAGTACCCACCGACAACAACGCCACCACTGATCCAACGCCGATGACGATGCCCAACATCGTTAAGGCTGAGCGCAACTTATTCGCCAGCAGCGCGCGCAAGGCGCTGCGTACATTCTGCATAAAATTAAGTCTCATGATGCCTCCAGTAATTACTCATTACTTGTTACTCGTTATCGCGGCTGACGAGTAATGAGTAATGAGTAAACTATGCAATCATTCCATCTTGAATGTGAATCATACGCTGCGCATTCGCCGCAATCGCCGGATCGTGCGTGACGAAGATCACGGTGATGCCGCGCGTGCGATGCAATTCGCTGAACAGCGTCATGATCTCTTTGCCCGTCTTCGAGTCGAGGTTGCCGGTCGGTTCGTCGGCCAGCACGATCGAGGGTTCAGTGACCAGGGCGCGGGCGATCGCCACCCGCTGCTGCTGCCCGCCTGAGAGCTCGTTGGGGCGGTGTCCCAACCGATCGGACAGGCCAACTGCCGCCAGGGCCGCCGTTGCTCGATCGCGCTGATGATTG
Source organism: Thermoflexales bacterium (assembly GCA_041738395.1). Lineage (GTDB taxonomy): Bacteria > Chloroflexota > Anaerolineae > Fen-1058 > Fen-1058 > Fen-1058. Next base: position 5,068 of record JBGSPW010000161.1, on the reverse strand, counting down.
CCAGTCGCGTACAACAGCGGCAGCGCCACGTTCTCCAAGGCACTCGTGCGCGACAACAAGTTGAATTGCTGGAACACGAAGCCGATCTTCTTGTTGCGCACCGAGGCGAGTTGATCATCGCGCATCTTCGCCACGTCGATCCCATCGAGGACGTAGGAGCCGCTCGTCGGGGAATCCAGACAACCCAGAATCGCCATCAGCGTGCTCTTGCCCGAACCCGAGGGGCCCGTAATCGCCACCCACTCGCCGTCTTCGATCTTGAGCGAAACACCGTCGAGTGCGCGCACTTCGGTTTCGCCCATTTGATACACTTTAGTGATATTCTCAATTTCGATCATGATGTTGTGCTCTCCTGCCGTTCATTCTTCAGTTGGTGAAGCATCCCGCCCAGCGCGCCTCCGTGCCATGCGCGGGTAAGGCGTGAGCGGAGTTCTACCCGCTTTTAGCAGAACGTAGTCGAAGGATGCGGTTTGTACGAGTGGCTAACTTCTGAGCGTTACCGCATTCTTCGACTTCACTGCGTTCCGCTCAGAATGCTTGACTCTTTTTTACCCTCCCGGCGGCGGACCACCCATGCCACCATCGGGCGGCGGACCACCCATGCCACCGTCTGGCGCGCCATCGGGCGGGCCGAAGTCGCCGGGTTGATCGGCCGTGGTGGTGCTGCTGGAGGTGGTCGTCGTGACCAGCACCTGATCGCCTTCTTTCAAATCGCCGGACACTTCAGTCAAATCACCCGCCGTCATGCCCACCGTGACCTGCACCGGATGCGGCTGACCATTTTCCACCACCAGCACGTAACTTCCTGTCATGCGCTGCGGGCCGCCCTGTCCACCCTGAGTGTTGGTGATGGGCCGACCACTCTGCACCGTATTGCTCATCTGACCGGTCTGACCAACGGCCGGAGTTTGTCCGGCGCTCGCCGTATGAATCGCTTTCGTAGGCACCGCCAGCACGTTCTCATGCTTTTCTCCGACGAGGGACGCATCGGCCGTCATATCGAGCAGCAAGGGAGCCTCAGTCGGATCAAGATTGACGCGCACACTGTAGTTGACGACGCCATTGCTCACCGATCCAGAGGGAGCGATGTAGGCCACTTTGCCAGTCAAGGTGACGCCCGTCAACGCATCCAGCGTCAGCTGGGCTGCTTGTCCCGCTTGCACGCTGGCGATCTCGGTCTCGTCGACCAACACATCGACGTGCAGTTGACTGACGTCCGCGATGGTCATCGCGGTGCTCGCGCCGCCCGTGTCGCCTACCGTAATGTCCACCGCGGTGATAACGCCATCAAACGGAGCCACGATCTGCGCATCGGTCAGGTTGCGTTTGGCCTGTTCCAACGCTAAGCGCGTTTTCTCTAAGGTGGTCTTCGCCAGAATCTGTTCTTCAGCGCGCGGCGAAACTAACGTATCCAGATTGGCCTTTGCGTTTTGCACTTGCGACTGCGCGGAGCGCAGCGAGCTATCGTTGAGGCTGGTCTTAGTCACATTGCAGTTGGCCAGCGCCAGATCATAGGCCGACTGCGCGTTGGTTAGTCCGTTGACCACATTTTGATAGGGTCCCCAATCACTGCTGAGATAATTCTTCGCCTGATGATCATTGGCCAACCGATCGTATTCGGCCTGCGCCCGGTCGAGATTGGTTTTGGCACTGCTCAATGACGAGCACTGCACGCTCTCTTTGACGGCCAGGTTGCTATAGTCTTGCCGGGCCGCGTTATAGGAAGCAACCGCGCTGTTGTAAGCAGCTTCCGCCACCGCCACATCAGTGGGATCGGCTTCCACGGTCTCGCTGTAGGCCAGTTGCTGCCGGATGTACGCTTGCTCGGCGTGGGTGACGGCGAGCTGCAAACTGGTCGCATCCAGCGTCGCCAGCACATCCCCCTGCTTCACCTGATCGCCCATCTCGACATTGAGCTGCTCCACCGTGCCCGAAGAGCCGAACGACAAATCCACCGTAGATTGAGGGATAATGCTGCCGTTCGAATCAACCGAAGTGAACAAGGTCGTGCGCGTCACTTGCGCGGTGGTTGCATTCGCCAGTGCGTTGCTGCCTGTAGTACTCGTCGTAGACCGCGTGCTCACAAACACTCCACCGGCAATGAGTACCGCGACAATCCCTGTGATAATCCAAGTGCGTTTCTTCTTCATGATGCTCCTTAAATTCACTTACCCGCCTATTCGCATACCGAATAGGTTGAGGCCTCGTTGTTGAGTTGTGGTAGTGGTCGTCGGCTCGCTGATGTAGACTTGCTGGCCCTGCTGGATCTCGCCTGCGACCTCGGTGAGCGTACCGTCGGTGTAACCGGTCGTCACCGGGACCTGCTTGGCAGTGCCATCGGTCTGGACCACATTCACGTAATATCCGCCCTCCGTATCCGATCGAATCGCCCCGCCCGGAACGGCCAGCACATTCGCGTGCATACCGACGATGACGCTCACACTGCTCGTCATGTCGTTACGCAGCGTAGCGGTGACCGGGTCCAAATCGACACGCACCGTGTAATTCACCACCCCATTGCTTACTGTCCCGGCCGGAGAGATGCGCGTGACCGTGCCCGTGGTCGAGACGTCGGTCAGTGCATCAAACGTGACCTTGACCTGTTGGCCGGTCTTCACCTGCGCGATCTCGGCCTCATCCACCAGCACATCGACGTGATACTGGGTGTTATCAGCCAGCTTGATCGTGGTATTGCCGCCCCCTTGCGCACCAACGACGGGACCCACCGTGGTCACGACTCCATCGAAGGGTGCAACGATCTTGGCGTTCTCAAGATCTTGCAACGCCTGATCGTAGGCCAGCTTCGCATCGTTCACATCGGCCGCGGCGTTGATGAGCGTGCGCTCGGAAGGGTTCTGCAAAGCCTCCAGATTCGCCTTAGCCTGCACCAGTGAGGCGTAGGCAGACTGGATACCGCTGGTATTGATGCTGCTTTTTGTCAGATTGCAATTCGCCACCGCCTGCTCATACGCCGCTTTAGCGCGATCCAACTGCGACTTCTGCGGCGAAATATCAGCGGTACCGTTAACCTGGACGCGCCAATTGGTGATGTAGATGTTGTAAGCCGTCACCGCATCATCGTAAGACTGTTTGGCGTTAGCGAGGTTGTTGCAGCTAATCATCACTTGATCGGTTTTGTTCACCGCATACTTTTGCTGTGCCAATTTGTAAGAAGCTGCCGCATTACTCACCGCGAGTTCCGCCGCCGCGACCGAATTCGGATCGGGGGTGACGGTCATACTGTAGGTAGCCTGCACATTCAGATATTCCTGCTCGGCCTGCGCGATGGCCAGCTCGAGATCGGTCGTATCCAGCTCAGCCAGTACCTCGCCCTTCTTGACCTGATCGCCGACCTGCACGTTCACCTTGGTGACGACTCCCGAAGTTCCGAACGCCAGCGTAATCCTCGATTTCGGGATAACGCTGCCCGATGACTCCACAACCGACGAGAGCGTGGCCTGGGTGACCTCGCCAAGTTGCATCTCAGTGGCGGAGGTGGACGCTTGTGAGCGTGTCGTCGCGAACGCGATGCCCGCACCCACCAGCACGACAACTACCAGAAAAATGAATATCCGTTTCTTCGTCATAGTTTTCCTCTGTTTCTCTTCTTGATGTTTACAGTATCGCACTCACTTGTGCAGAAGTTATCGAGACAACATGAGTAATTCATAAGGGCTATGAAGGCGATGCTTATCGGCGGCATCACCTTGATCAGTTAGGCGGTGCGTCTCACGTTGGATCGATTTTTCCGCACCAGCGACGCGATGGTCAACTTCACTCTCCGCCCGATCGGCCACAGCACCTGCACGGCCACGACGATGGCTCCCAGCTTGAGCAAGTTCCGCCCCAATGTCTCAATCTGTCCTCCGCCGCCCTCACGCCCGCCGGACGGACGTCCATTCATTTCACCCGCCGGATTGTTCTGCCCACTGGCAAAGTCGGGAGGCGCGGGCCGGTCCCCTGCGGCGCCCCTTTCCATCGGTTGGCCGACCAACGCTTGTACAGCTGCCGTTTGCGAGATGGCGTATGTTGCACCGACAACGACAAACACGGCAATCAAGATGATCAGGATGCGACCGAGCGTTTTCATCGCGCACCTTCCTGTTCGCTCTTTAATACCGGGGGCACTTGGACGCGCGGCCTACGTCCAAACAGCGGCTGCCAAGCGTAGTGCTTAACCGTGCTCACGATCCACTTCCAGTGCAGTGCCACATGCAGGCCGACGACGATCACCGCCGCATCTGTGGCGGCAGTGTGCAGCCAGCGCCAGACAGCATCATGGCTGCCGGTAAGCCCGAACGTGTTCAACACGACCTTGGAAATCATGATGCCAGAGAAAACGATGAGGGTCATGGCGACAAACAGCAGACTGTTCAGCACCGAATTGAGTCTGACCTGGCCCGGTAGCCGGCGGAAGAAGCGCCGCACGACGTTGCTGATCCATTTCCAGTGCAGCAACAGATGGACGATCACAGCGGCCCCGAAGGCGATGCCCAGCCACTCGTGAATGGTCTGGCCGGTGAAGTGCGGATCGGTCGCCAGCAGAAAGCCGCCGAAGATCGCCGCATCGACCAGTAAATTGCGTACCGTACTACTCAGTCTCAAACGTTGCATGATGCTCTCCTCAAAAACCTTGAATGTTGTCGCCAGACTTTCATCTGGTGATGTCACCAGTATCGCAAGAAGTTATTGAGGAAATATCGAGGCCAGCTGAGCATTGCCTGAGAACGCGCCATCTTGCGGATGTCATGCCCTGCGAAGCGTGCTGTCGCCTTACCCGCCGCTTTGCAGCGGAAGCGCGCCGGGCGCGCCGGGCGTGTCGGGCATCCAGCGCACTGATCAACACGCGCCTCTGACAGGATTTCTGGATTCCCGCTTACAACGCGCGGGAATGACGGGGCCAGCGACAGGAGCACTGCACAACGAATGGCCCACAAAAAGAATGAGCGCGACTTTCATCGCGCTCATCCCTACCTTCTCAGTTCACCCGATCAGTTGGTGCTAGAAGGAGTGGTGCTGTCGCTGCTCGGCGCCGTGCCACTCGGCGGAGTGCCGCCCGGCCCACCGC
>JBGSPW010000175.1:0-19560 GCA_041738395.1 Thermoflexales bacterium | reverse complement strand
CAGCGGCTGCGCCCGCGGCCGGCACTGGCTGGTGCTCTAACGTGAGGATCGTCTTCTTCCCCGGCGGCCCGGCCGGCGGCGTGTTTGCCAACAACGTCTTCAACGGCGCTAAGCAAGCCCAGGCCGACCTCGGCGCGAAGGTGGACTATGTGTTCTCCGACTGGGATACCCAGAAGATGCTGCAGCAATTCAAGGAAGTGGCGGCCACCAAGCCCGATGGCATCGCGGTCATGGGCCATCCCGGCGACGATTCGTTTGATCCGTTGATCGACGACGCGCGCGCGCAAGGCATCATCGTGACCAGCCAGAACACCGAGCTGCCCAAGATGTTTGCCAAGTATCAGGCCGATGGCTTTGGCTACGTGGGTGCGGTGAACTACACCGCCGGCTTCAATCTGGGCAAGGAAGCCGTCAAGCGTTTTGCCCTAAAGAGCGGCGATCGCGCGATGGTTTGGGGCCTGCTGTCACAGCCCAGCCGTGGCGAGCGCACCAAGGGCGTCATCGACGCATTGAAGGAAGCTGGCGTCGAAGTGGACTACAACGAAATCGATGCGGCCACCAATAAAGACCCGGCGGCTGGCACGCCCACCTTTGCCGGTTACGTGTCGTCGCATCCCGATGTGAAGTTGGTGGTGACCGATCACGGTGGCTTGACCGCGACGGCTGAGACGTACTTGAAGGCCGCGGGCAAGAAGCCGGGCGAGATTCATGTGGCGGGTTTCGACCTGTCACCGGCGACCGTGGCCGCAGTGAAGGGCGGCTGGACGGAACTGGTGATCGATCAGCAGCCGTGGCTGCAAGGCTATCTGCCGATTTTGCAGATCTGCTTGAACAAGACTTATGGCTTCTCGGGTATGCACATTGATACCGGCGCCGGTTTTGCCAGCAAGGAAAACATCGACTTCCTGGCCCCGCTGGCCGAGAAGGAAATCCGCTAAACGCGGATGGAGCAATCGTTGGGGCAGACAATCCGATCGGGTTGTTTGCCCCAACTCGATCGGATTCAGCACCCCTCCCGGAGGTCCAGCCATGGACTATGTCCTGCAAATGAAGAATATCTCCAAGACGTTTGGCGAAGTGATGGCGCTGCACGACGTCAACTTCGAGGTTGGTACGAACGAGATTGTGGGCTTGCTGGGCGATAACGGCGCAGGCAAATCCACGTTAGTCAAGACGATTACGGGTTACCACCCGCCCGATGCGGGCGGCGAGTTGTATTGGAAAGGTCAGCGGCTGGGACATACGAGTGTGGCCAGCATGCGCAAATTAGGCGTGCAGGTGGTGTATCAGGAGCGTGCGCTGGCAGATAAGCAATCATTGTGGCGCAATATTTTTATGGGCCGCGAACTGACCAATCGCTTAGGCGTGCTGGACGTGAAGAAGATGCGGAACGAGACGCAGCAGCTGATGAACGAAGTCATGGGCTTCACGTCTTCGGCCATCACGCCGGAATCAACCGTGAAGCACTTTTCCGGTGGCGAGCGGCAGGGTGTGGCGATTACGCGTGCATTATATTTTCAAGCCGAACTCATTATTCTGGACGAGCCAACGATGGGCCTGTCGCTGTCGGAAACCAAGAAGACACTGGAGTTTGTGGCAAATATCAAGAAGCAAGGCAAAGCCGCGATCTTCATCGATCACAATATCTTCCACGTGTATCCGGTGGTTGATCGGATTGTGGTGGTCGATCGGGGCACGATTGCCGGGCAGTTCTTGAAATCCGAAGTTACGATGGACGAGCTGCTCGATCGGCTCTACCGTGTGGCTCAAACGGGCAGCCTGACGAACGGCGTGCCGGCAAGTGGCAAGGAGTAAGCAATGAGCACACCCGTCGAAACCGCTAAACCCGTGGCCAACAATCGGGCCGGCTCCAATCGCCTGCTGCAAAAGGCGCGCCCGTATGGCCTGCAATTTGGTATTGTGTTTGTGGGCATTCTGATCTGGTTCGTCTTCGCGCTGGCCTCGCCCCTGACGTGGCGCAACAAGGAAATCTACGGCGCTTTGATGTCCACCGTGCCGTTCTTCGGCCTGGTGGCGCTGCCCCTAACGCTGGTGGTCATCGCCAACGAAATCGATCTGTCGTTCCCCTCGATCATGGCCTTTGGGATGACCATGTTTGCGATCGTGCTGAACAGCACGGGCAACGTGCTGCTGGCGCTCGCCGCGTGCTTGCTGGCGGGTACCTTGGCGGGACTGCTGAACGGCTGGCTCGTCGTGAAGATTGGCATTCCGTCGCTGGTGGCCACGATCGGCACCAGTTTCTTTTGGCGCGGGGTGGTGCTGGTCATTACGAACGGAACCGGCACATCACTGGTGCCAATTCAACAAACGTTCCTCTATCCGCTGCTCGTGGGCCGCATCGGCATCTTTCCGATGCAGATGGTGTGGATGATCGTCGTCGCGGTGGTGGTATGGTACTTCTTGAACCGCCATAAGTTTGGCGCACACCTATATCTGACCGGCGACAACATCGAGAGCTCACGCCTGATGGGTATCAACGTCGATCGCACCAAGATGATCGCGTTCGCGTCGGTGGGCCTGGCGGCGGCCTTCGCCGGACTGGTGGTGAGCGCTGAACTGCTGTACTTCTGGCCGACATTGGGCGAAGGTTACTTGCTCAATACGCTGGCCTCGGTGTTTCTGGGCGGCACCTCCGTCTTCGGCGGCACGGGGACCGTCTTTGGCACGTTCGTGGCCTCGTTCATCATCGGTTCGATCAATGCAGGCATCGTGGCCGCGGGTTTGACCGGTTTCTGGACGCAGTTGATCTACGGCCTCATCATCGTGGGGTCTGTGTCGCTGCAAACGGTGCTGAGCCGCAAACTGAAGAGATGATCGATGAAGCATCGCGAACGTGTGCGAATGGCCCTCCAGCACGAAGAACCGGATCGCTGCCCGATGCAGATCAGTTTCACGCCGGAGTTCGCCGCGCGCTTGAAGGCCGACATGGCCCTCAAAGGCCAAGGCTTGCACAATCCGCACGGCGGCGGCAATACCTACGAACTGGAACGCGCCCTCGACGAAGATATGCTGCTGACTTCGGTCGGCTGGGTCAACGGCTATTATCAGGACGGCTATCAAAACGTCAACAGTTACTCTGACGAGTGGGGTGTGGCCTGGAAGACGATCGAGTACGACACACGCTTCGGAAAGGGTAAGTACACCGAGCCCTTTGGACCGCCATTAGCAGATGACGTCGCACTCGATCGCTACACCCCGCCCAATCCCGATCGACCCGAGCTGTACACCGAAGCCGATCGAGTCATCCGCACGTACCAAGACGAATACTGGATTGTCGGCGTGACGCCGACGACGATCTTTGAAACAGCGTGGGCGCTGCGCGGCTACGAACAGTTGATGATGGATATGGCCGCCGATGAAGACAAAGCCAAGCGGGTGTTGGATATTCCGTATCAGTATCACAAGACGGTGACGCAGCACCTCGTCAAACTAGGTGTCGATATGATCTGGCTGGGCGATGACGTCGGCGGGCAGAGTGCCATGTTGATGTCGCCCAAGATGTGGCGCAAGTACTTGAAGCCGCGTATGGCCGACCTCATCGCGTCGTTGCGCGCCATCAATCCTGACATCAAGATCGCCTATCACACCGATGGCGTGGTGTATCCGATTATTCCTGAGCTGATCGAGATTGGCATTGATGTACTAAATCCCATTCAACCGATGGCGATGGATCCCGTAAGACTGAAGAAGGAGCATGGCGATCGCTTGTGCTTCTGGGGCTCGCTGGACATTCAGCAGACCATCCCCTTTGGCACGCCGGACGATGTGAAGCACGAAGTCATTACGCGCCTGAAGACAATCGGCCACAACGGCGGATTGCTAATCGGGCCGACGCACAACCTGCAACTGGATACGCCGCTGGAAAACTTCTGGGCGCTGGTGAATACGATTCGAGAAACAACTTACCGATCGTTAGCGTCCTGAGCGGAGCACAGCGTAGTCAAAGGATGCGGCTTGTGCAATAGTCATGTCTTCGGCAGATCCGCATTCTTCGACTCCAATTCGCACAAGGCACGAATTTCCGCTCAGAATGCTGCGCTCGTTTACATTAGAGGAGAACAACATGCACTATCGTGAATTGGGTCGTACCGGTTGGAAAGTTTCGGCAGTGAGTTTTGGCGCGTGGGCCATCGGCAGCGCGTGGGGATCGGTGGATGACACTGAGTCGCTGAATGCTTTGCGCCGCGCGGTCGATCTGGGCGTGAACTTCTTCGACACGGCTGACGTGTACGGCGACGGCCACAGCGAACGACTGCTGGCACAGTTGAAGCGTGAGCGCAAAGAAGAAATTCACATCGCCACCAAGACCGGTCGGCGCTTGGAGCCGCACGTCGCCAGCGGCTACAACCGCGAGAACCTCACCGCGTTTATCGAGCGCAGTTTGAAAAATCTGGAGACGGACACGATCGATCTGGTGCAGCTGCACTGCCCGCCGACCGATGTGTATTACATGCCGGAGGTCTTCGGCGTGCTCGACGATCTGGTGCAGCAGGGCAAGCTGCGCCATTACGGCATCAGCGTGGAGCGCGTGGAAGAAGCACTGAAGGCCATCGAGTATCCGGGCGTGCAGTCGGTGCAGATCATCTTCAACATCTTCCGGCAGCGTCCCGCCGATTTGTTCTTCGCGCGCGCGCAACAGCTGAAGGTCGGCATTCTGGCGCGCCTGCCGTTGTCGTCGGGGATGCTGGCAGGCAAGATGACGCGATCGAGCACCTTCTCGGCTGACGATCATCGCCAGTTCAATCGGCATGGTGAGGCATTCGATCGGGGCGAGACGTTCTCCGGCGTCGATTACGATCTCGCCCTCGATGTGGTGGAAGAACTGCGGCCCCTCGTGCCGCAAGGCTGGACCATGGCCGAGTTCGCACTGCGCTGGATTCTGATGTTCGACGCGGTAACGTGCACGATTCCAGGCGCGAAGCGTCCCGCGCAAGTGGAAGACAACTGCCGCGCAGCCGATCTGCCACCGATTTCAGAGGAGACGATGAGCAAGGTGCGCGCGCTCTACGAACAGCGCATCAAGCCGCAGGTGCAGCACTATTGGTAACGGGGAATGCCGAATGCGGAAGGCGGAATTCCTCATTCCGAATTCCACCTTCTACATTTTAACGAGGCCCAAGTCATGAACAAAACTACTTTCGCTCTCTTCTTCGGTAATCGCGGATTTTTTCCGGCGTCGCTCATCGCAGGTGCGCGAGAAGATATGACGCGCGAACTCAACGCGCTGGGGCATGAGGTGCTGATGCTCGACACCGAAGCCACGCGCTACGGCGCGGTCGAGACGCCGCACGAAGGCGAGGTCTACGCCAACTTTCTGCGCGCCAATCGCGGCAAATTCGGCGGCGTGATTGTGTGCCTGCCCAACTTCGGCGATGAAACCGGCGCGGTGGCCGCACTGCAAGAAGCCGGTGTGCCGATCTGGATTCAGGCGTATCCCGACGAATACGACCAGATGGGACCGGCCCTGCGGCGCGATTCGTTCTGCGGCAAGATTTCGATCATGGATGTGTTCCGCCAGTATGGCGTGAAGTTCACGGCCATGAAGCCGCACACAGTCAAGCCGGGAACCGATCGGTTTAAGGCGAACATCGATCAATTCGATCGCGTGTGCCGTGTTGTGAACGGCGTCAAAGGGATGGTCGTCGGCGCGATCGGGGCGCGCACCACGCCGTTCAAGACGGTGCGCATCGACGAGGTCACCTTGCAGCGGCACGGCGTCACCGTCGAGACTTTCGATCTGTCTGACATCTTCCTACGCATGAAAGCCGTCAAGCCGGAAGCAGCGGCCTATGGCGAAAAGGCCAAAGTGTTGAATGACACCACCTCGTGGGAGGGCGTGCCCGCTCGGGCGTTCGACAACATCGTGCGGTTGGGCGTGACGCTGGATAACGTCGCACACGAGGCCAAGCTCGACGCGCTGGCGATCCGCTGTTGGACGGAGATGCAATTACAGATGGGCATCTCGCCGTGCGTGGCGATGGGCGTGTTGAATGAGACCGGTCTCGCCTCCGCGTGCGAAGTCGATCTGGGCAACGCCGTGGCGATGAAAGCGCTGCACCTCGCGTCATATGAACCGGTGGGCCTGCTCGATTGGAACAACAACTACGGCGACGAAGATGATAAGTGCATTCTGTTCCACTGCGGCCCGCTGCCAGCGAGCATGATGGAAGGACAGGGTCACGTTACCGATCACTCGATCTTGATGAATGCGGTGGGCGAGGGCAACGGTTACGGCTGCAACGTCGGGCGCATCCGGCCGATGGATTTTACTTTCGGCAGTTTGATGACCGACGAAGGCAAGGTGAAGATGTACGTGGGCGAAGGCTGCATCACGCGCGATCCGATTCCCGATAATTTCTTCGGCGTCGCAGGCGTGGCGGAGATTCGCAATTTGCAGGATGTGCTGCTGCACATCGGCATAAACGGTCATCGCCATCACGTGAGCATCACGCCGGGCTGCGTGCAGGAGCCGTTGAAGGAAGCCTTGGGACATTATCTCAATTTCGAAATCACACAGCCGCAGGAGTGCTGCCAGTGCTGAGTGTCAACACCATCGTCGATAAGGCCCAGCAACTCGGCCTGGCGATTCCGGCCTTCAACGTGCCCTATCTGCCGATGATCGAGCCGGTGGTGCAGGCTATCGTCGATCAGGATTCGTTCGCGTTGATCGATACGGCGCGGCTCGAATGGATCAAGTTCGAGAGCAAAGGGCCGGCTGCGGTGGCCGCCGAATTTGCAAAATGGCGCAAGCCCGATCATGTGCGGCTGCATCTCGATCACGTGCCGGTGATCGACGAAGACGATCAGCGCGTCGAGGTGCTGCCGATCTTCAAAGAAGCGATCGCGCTGGGCTACGAATCGGTGATGATCGACGGTTCGCGCCTGCCGCTCGACGAGAACATCAAAGTGACGCGGCAAGTGGTGGAACTGGCGCACGCCTCCGATATTCCAGTCGAGGCGGAACTTGGCGCGGTGCTGGGGCACGAGACCGGGCCGCTGCCGTCGTACGAAGAGTTGTATAAGTCGGGACGCGGCTTCACGGATGTGCGCGAAGCTGGCCGGTTTGTGCGTGAAACAGAATGCGATTGGCTATCGGTCGCCATCGGCAATGTGCATGGCGCGATTGCCGCCGGCCGCAAAGATCAAAAGAAGATCGAGGCGCGCTTGAATCTCGATCGGCTGGAGCAGATTTATTGGGCGGCCTGTATTCCACTGGTGCTGCACGGCGGATCGAGCGTGAAGCAAGCCGATGTGCTAGCGGCGATGAAGCGCGGCATCGCCAAGATCAACGTTGCGACAGAGATTCGGCAGCCGTATGAAGTAACGCTCACGGAAACCGGCAGCGTAGCGAAGGCGCAGCAGGCCGTGTACGAACGAACGGTGTGGGTGCTGCGGGATTATCTGGGGATCGCGGGGATTCGAGAGAGAGTGGCGAGATAAACGCTTTATTGAAGGGAGATGCATCATGCTCAAGTTGCTTGATGTGCTCAGGATCCAAGGCGTTTCTCTTGAGCATTACAAATACAAAATCCATCTAGCCACTGGCGAGAAATGGTTGCCACTCAATGCGTTCTTGGATGGTCGCTTCAAAGAGTGGCAAGAACAACAGAATAACGAGAATTTCAAATGCGAGTATATCCTGAGTCTGATACGCCTCGAAGACAATAGGTGGTTGTATGGTGGTATCTACAGGGTTCTAGGGGTAAAGAGAGGGGCGAAGCAGCCATTTTTGTACCAGACTGAATTAGTGCCAGATACAGATGACCTGATTGGCAGAATCATTGTTCGTTACAAGCGTGAATTTCGTGCTGCCTATATTTGGGGATACAAATACGCAGAACAACTGGAAATTGATGAGATTCGACCTACTCGCATGTCCGTTGAAACGTTTCCGGGCTATAACCGAGTCGTCGTTCCCCATCATAAACTCAAAACCATTGTTTCGGTACAAGACCCATCATGGAAGTCAGCACTTTCAAATGTCAAAGGTGTGTACTTGATCACCGATACTCACAATGGAAAGAAGTATGTAGGGAAAGCGGATGGGGCAGGTGGCATTTGGCAAAGGTGGGCAAGTTACGTGAAGAAGGAGCATGGTGGAAACAAGGAACTGCGAGCTCTGCTGTCAAAAAAAGGCGTGAAATACGCGGCCAATTTTCAGTATTCAATTCTTGAAGTTGCTGACTCGCATGCGACGAAAGAATATATAGAAGGCAGAGAAAATTACTGGAAAAACGTTCTGCTGTCTCGACAGTTTGGGTATAACTCAAACTAAGTTTGGCGAAACATTCGCGCAGATTCGCGTCCATTCGCGGAAGAGATTGCTTCGCATCCTTCGACTACGCAGCAAAAAACGCTGCTCCGCTCACGCCGTGTCCGCGAAGCGGCGGCGCGCCAGGCGGGATGCTCGCAATGACGGTGAAGCGAGATGAGTCTCCTCGGCATCGATGTGGGCACCAGCGGTTGCAAGGCAGCGGTCTTTGCGGAAGACGGGCGACTGCTGACGTCGGCCTATGAGGAATACGATTATCAGCATCCGCAGCCGGGCTGGGCCGAACTCGACTCGAGGCAGGTGTGGGGCCAGATCAAGCAGACGATTGGCAAGGCCGCCGGCGGCGCAGCAGCGCACGATGATCCGATCAAGGCGCTGTGTGTCTCGTCGCTGGGCGAAGCGGTAGTGCCCGTCACCGCCGATCGCAAGATACTCGGCCCGTCGCTGCTGAACTTCGATGCGCGTGGGGCGGAGTATTTGCCGGAGTTGCGGCAACGTTTGGAAACAAGCAGAGGCGGCTCCCACGCCGCCGGTTTTGCAGGCATGGGAGCCTGCACCGCTGACGAAATGCTGTATCGCATCAATGGCAACACGCTGGGCAATCATTATTCGCTGCCGAAGTTGAAGTGGCTGCAACAGCATCAACCTGAACTTTACCAACAGACGGATCACTTCCTGCACTGGAGCGGCTTCGTGTCGTTCATGCTGGGCGCAGAGGCGGCGGTCGATTACTCGCTGGCGAATCGCACCTTGTTGTTCGATCTCGATCGCGGCGCTTGGTCGGACGAGATATTCGATCGAGTGGGGCTGGATCGATCGAAGTTGCCGCAGACCGTGCCATCGGGATCGATCATCGGATCGGTCTCGCGCAGCAGCGCCGCTGAGTTGGGGTTACCGATCGGCCTGCCCATCATCAGCGGTGGACACGATCAATGCTGCACGGCGGTCGGCTGCGGCGTGATCGAACCGGGTCAGGCCGTGTACGGCATGGGCACTTACATCTGCATGACGCCCGTGTTCAATCAGCGCCCTGCCCCGGCCGCGATGATGGCGCAGGGCCTGAACACCGAACATCACGCCGTGCCCGGACAGTTCGTCAGTTTCATTTACAACCAGGGCGGCGTGCTGGTGAAGTGGTTTCGTGACACCTTTGCGGCGCTGGATCGCAAGCAAGCGATCGAAACCGGCGCGGACATTTATGCGGCCCTGCTCACCGAGATGCCAGTCGAGCCGAGCCGCGTCATGGTGCTGCCGCATTTCACGGCGACCGGGCCGCCGCACTTCATCGCCGATTCGTGCGGAGTGATGGCCGGGTTGAAGTTGGAAACGTCACGCGGCGAAATCTTGAAGGGCCTGCTGGAAGCGACGACGTTTTATCTGCGCGAATGTTTTGAGTCACTGCCCGGCGAGATTGAGATCACCGCTTTCCGCGCGGCAGGCGGCGGCAGCAAATCGGAAGCATGGCTGCAAATCTGCGCCGATATTTTAGGGCGTCCCTTCGTGCAACCGGCGATCAGCGAAGCGGGCGTGTTAGGTGCGGCCATTATCGCTGGAACAGGCAGCGGCATTTTTCCAACACTGGCCGATGGCGTGAAAACGATGGTGAAACTGGCGCGCACGTTCGAGCCGCATCCGCCGGTGCAGCGCAGCTATGATGAACGCTTTGCGAAGTATCGGCAGTTGGGGCCGCTGCTAAAAGACTATGTGCGTGAACTCATGATATGAGACCATGGTCGCGGACTCACAGCCTGCATCCGCGTGGAGATAACGACAGCAGTGACTCGCCCTACTGCGTCACATGAATCATTAAAAGATGCGCAAATTCGACAACACAAAAAGGAAGACAGAATATGAATAAGCCTACGTTAGGAGTCATCGTTGGTAATCGCGGTTTCTTTCCGGATCATCTGGCCGACACCGGCCGCCAAACGATCTTGAAAGTCTTGGAGGAGGAAGGCATCCAGGCCGTCGCGTTGACGCCGGAAGATAGCAAGTTCGGCAGCGTCGAGAATAACAACGACGCGCACAAACTGGCCGATCGGTTTAAGGCGCACCGGAACGAGATCGACGGCGTGCTGCTCACACTTCCCAATTTCGGCGAAGAGCGGCCAATTGCGAATACGCTGCGCTGGGCCGGGTTGGATGTGCCCGTGTTGGTGCAGGCCACGCCCGATGACGCGACGATGATGACCATCGCCGATCGGCGTGACTCGTTTTGCGGCAAGATGTCGGCGTGCAACAACCTGTATCAGTACGGCATCAAGTATTCGTTGACCACGCGCCACACGGTCGATCCGACCAGCGAAAGTTTCCGCGCGGATCTGCGCCGCTTTGTCAGCACGGCGCGCGTGGTGCGCGGCTTGAAGGGCGCGCGCATTGGCGCCATCGGCGCGCGGCCCACGGCCTTCAACACCGTCCGCTACAGCGAGAAACTACTGGAACGCACGGGCATCTCGGTCGACACGCTGGATCTATCGGAAGTGTTTGGCCGCGCGGCACGCTTGAAGGCCGACGATGCTCAGCTCAAGGCGAAGCTCGACGAAGTGAAGGCTTACGTCCCAATCCAGAATACACCCGGCGAATCACTGATCCGAATTGCGAAGCTGGCCGTGGTGATCGAAAACTGGATGAAGGACAACGAATTGGTCGCCAGCGCGCTGCAATGCTGGACGTCGATGGAGGAATTCTACGGCGTGGTGCCCTGCACGCTGATGAGCATGATGAGCAACTCGCTCATGCCGTCAGCCTGCGAGACGGACATTGCGGGCGTGGTTGGCATGTATGCGATGGTGCTCGCGTCGGGCACGCCCAGCGCCATCGTGGATTGGAACAACAACTACGGTGACGATCCCGATAAGGGCGTGATCTTCCACTGCTCGAATCTGCCAAAGGACATCTTCGTCGACGATCCGATCGCGCCGGATGATATTCCAGTGATGGACTATCAAACCATCATCGCCGGCACGGTCGGCCGCGACAGCACCTACGGCACGGTGGTAGGCCGCGTGAAGGCCGCGCCGTTCACCTACTGCCGCGTCTCGACCGATGACTTCAAGGGCAAGATGCAGGCCTACGTCGGCCAGGGTGAACTGACCAACGATCCGCTCAAGACCTTTGGCGGTTACGGCGTGGTGAAAGTGCCGAACCTGCAGAAGCTGCTGGCCTACATTTGCGAGAACGGCTTCGAGCATCATGTCGCCGTGAATCTGTCGCAAACCGCAGACGCGGTTAACGAAGCGTTGAGCAAGTATCTGGGTTGGGATGTCTACTATCACAAGGGATAAACCCTCATTCCTAACCTTTCTCCCTTGTAGGGAGAAAGGAACTCCGCGCTCCCTCTCCCAACTAGGGAGAGGGCCGGGGTGAGGGTGAATGCTATGGAACCAATCTGGATCGACTGGGCAAAACGGCTGCAAGCGCTGGCGCAAACCGGATTGACGTACGCCGAAAGTCCGTATGATGTGGAGCGCTACGAAGAGGTGCGCCATATCGCGGCGGAGATGGCGGCCAATCGATCGGACACCGAACTCCCGCAGGTGCTCGATCTGTTTTCCCACGACACCGGCTATACCACGCCCAAAGTGGATGTGCGCGGCGTGATCTTTCACAATGATGCGCTGCTGCTGGTGCGTGAACGTTCCGATGGCCGCTGGACGCTGCCGGGCGGTTGGGCCGACGTAGGCGAAGCGCCCAGTGAATGCGTGGTGCGCGAAGTCTTTGAAGAATCCGGCTTTCAAGTGCGCGTCAAGAAACTGCTGGCCGTGTACGATCGCAGCAAACATCCGCACGAGCCGCCGTTTCCGTTTCACGTCTACAAGCTGTTTTTCTGGTGCGAGATTTTTGGCGGAGAAGCGACGCGCAGCAACGAGACGGACGAAGTGGGCTTCTTCACGCGCGATGTCATTCCGCCCTTGTCGCTGACCCGCGTCACGCCAGAGCAAATCGATCGGGTGTTTGCGCACCACCAACATCCCGAGTGGCCCACGGATTTTGACTGATCGCTATTACTATCGAAGAGGAATGCTATGGCCGAATTAGAACTCAAACTCGTTCGCATCAAGAATCTGCTCGCCAAACATCAAGCCGAGGCTTTGCTGTTGCAGCGCGTCAGCAGTTTTGCCTGGGCCACGTGTGGCGCGGCCTCGTACATCAATACCGCCACTACCACGGGCGTAGGTTCACTCCTCATCACGCCCCAGGGCCGGTATCTAATCACCGACAACATCGAAGCGCCGCGCTTCGAGAAGGAAGAGAAACTCGCCGCACAGGGTTGGGAGTTCCGGGTCGCGCCCTGGTACAAGGCGAATCCTGCAATTGCGGAATTGACGAACGGATTGAAACTCGCGGCCGATGGCCCCTACCCCGGCGCGATCGATCTATCCAACGAGATGGCGCGACTGCGCGCCAACCTGCTGTCCGAAGAAGATGCGCGCTATCGCGCGTTGAGCAAGTTGTGCGCCGAAGCGATGGACGCCGCCATCCGTGCGGTGCGCCCGGGCCAATCGGAATACGAGATCGCCGCCCTGCTCGATCGAGAAACACGGGCGCGCGGCGTTCAACCGATCGTCAATCTCATCGCCACCGACGAGCGCATCTTCAATTTCCGCCATCCGCTGCCGTTCGGCAAGAAGCTGCAAAAGTATGCCATGCTGGTATTGTGCGGACGGCAGCACGGGCTAGTGACTTCGATCACGCGACTGGTGCATTTCGGGCGCTTGCCCGATGAAGTGCGGCAGAAGATGGAAGGTGTGGCGCGCATCGACGCGGCGTTCATCGCGGCTACGCGGCCGGGCCGCACGCTGGGTGAGGTCTTCAAACGCGCCACGGACGAATATCGCGCGGTGGGGTTCCCCGCTGAATGGCAGCTGCATCATCAAGGCGGGCCGGCCGGTTATGAGCCGCGCGAATACGTCGGCACACCCAACTCGCCTGATACCGTCGAGGTGGGGCAAGTCTATGCGTGGAACCCATCGATCACCGGCGCGAAATCGGAAGACACCGTTTTGATCGGCCCCAGTGGCAATGAAGTCATGACCGAAATTCCCGGCTGGCCAATGTTGAAGATTGAAGTCGATGGTCAGACCTGGCAGCGTCCGGCAATTCTTGAGGTGTGAGGCAGGATGCAGGATGCAAGAAGCATTGCGCGTGGCTGAGCAATAGCCAACAGCTAACGGCTAACAACCAACCACCAACCACTAACCGCCAAACAACTGGAGGAAAGAACATGAATCACAACGATACCCAAAAAGCAATTGAAAGCGGAAAGACTGTTCTTGGCATCGAGTTCGGCTCGACTCGTATCAAGGCGGTGCTGATCGGTGAGGATCATGCGCCGATCGCATCGGGAGGCCATGAGTGGGAAAACCGGTACGAAAACGGCATCTGGACATACAGTCTCGAAGATGTCTGGAAAGGCTTGCAGGAAAGCTATCGGAATCTTGGCAACGAAGTTCTTGAGAAGTACAACACCCCGCTCCAGACCATTGGCGCCATCGGCTTCAGCGGCATGATGCACGGCTACCTGCCGTTCGATAAGGACGGAAATCTGCTCGCCCCATTTCGTACCTGGCGAAACACCATCACCGGACAGGCCGCAGAGAAACTCACGGATCTATTCCAATTCAACATCCCCCAACGCTGGAGCATTGCACACCTCTATCAGGCGATGTTGAACAAGGAACCCCATGTCAAGGACATTCACCATCAGACCACCCTGGCCGGCTATGTCCATTGGAAACTGACGGGGCAACAGGTGATGGGCGTTGGCGAAGCCTCGGGCATGTTCCCCATCGACAGCCAGACCAATGACTATGATAAACGCATGATCGGGCTGTTCAACGAACGGCTCGCGGCGGAAAAGCTCCCGTGGAAGATCCAGGACATCCTGCCCAAAGTCCTTGTCGCAGGAGAGGCCGCAGGTGTTCTGACCGAAGCAGGCGCTAAACTGCTCGATCCCACGGGACAACTCAAAGCGGGGATTCCGCTCTGTCCGCCCGAGGGCGACGCAGGTACAGGCATGGTGGCGACCAACAGCGTGGCCGAGCGCACCGGCAATGTTTCTGCAGGAACATCCGTCTTTGCCATGATCGTTTTGGAAAAGGCTCTGTCGAAACTGTACCCCGAGATCGACATGGTGACGACACCCACCGGCAAGCCTGTGGCGATGGTACACAGCAACAACTGCACGTCCGATCTTAATGCGTGGGTCGGTCTGTTCCAGGAATTCACCCATGCGCTTGGCGTGGAGATCAGCCAATCCAAGCTATTTGAGATGTTGTATCAAAAGGCACTCACGGGCGATGCGGATGCTGGTGGGCTGCTGGCCTACAGTTATTTGTCGGGAGAGCACATCACGCACCTTGAAGAGGGGCGTCCGTTGTTCGTTCGTACACCTGAAAGCCGCTTCACGCTTTCGAACTTCATGCGGGTGAATCTGTTCTCGTCGCTCGGCGCATTGAAGATCGGATTGGACATCCTCTTTGTACATGAGCAAGTGAAGATCGATCAGATCCTCGGTCACGGTGGTTTTTTCAAAACCAAGGAAGTGGGCCAAAAAATCATGGCGGCGGCGATGAATGTCCCCGTTTCCGTGATGGAGACCGCCGGAGAGGGCGGCGCCTGGGGGATTGCCTTGCTGGCCTCTTATCTGCTCCATCAGGCAAAGAATGAACCCCTAGAAGCCTATCTCTCCAACAAAGTCTTTGCCGGAGAAAATAGCACGACGATCGCTCCCGATCCAAGGGATGTGGAGGGCTTTACGACATTCATGGAACGCTACAAGAAGGGACTTGTCATCGAAAGATCTGCCGTGGATGGGCTGAGGTAGAAGATTGACGATTAGATCTTTAAGGATAGCGAGGAGAAATCCCTATGATCGATCTAAAACAATATGAAGTCTGGTTTGTTACCGGAAGTCAGCATCTCTATGGTCCCAAAACTCTCGAACAAGTTGCGGCGCACTCGCAGGAAATCGCGCAGGCACATTCGGCTTCGGCCCTGATCCCGGTCAAAGTCGTTTTCAAACCGGTGCTCACGACGCCCGAAGCGATTCACACGCTGTGCCTGGAAGCCAATGCCGCGGCCAATTGCGTCGGTTTGATCACCTGGATGCATACGTTTTCGCCGGCTAAGATGTGGATTGCGGGCCTGACCGCGCTCAGCAAGCCGTTCGTGCATTTGCACACGCAGTATAACGCCGAGATTCCGTGGGCTGAGATCGACATGAATTTCATGAACCTGAATCAGTCCGCGCACGGCGATCGCGAGTTTGGGTTCATTGGCAGCCGCCTGCGACTTAATCGCAAAGTGGTCGTCGGTCACTGGCAGGACGCTGAAGTGCAGGCCAGCCTGGGGACCTGGGCGCGGGCCGCTTGCGCCTGGTATGACCTGCAAGGCGCAAAAGTGGCGCGCTTTGGCGATAACATGCGCGAGGTCGCCGTGACCGAAGGCGATAAAGTCGAAGCGCAAAGACGTTTGGGCTACGCCGTCTACGGTTATGGCGTCGGCGATCTGGTGAAGATTGTAAATCAGGTCGCCGATACGGAAATCGATCAACTGCTGACGGCCTACTACGATGAATATGACGTAGCACCGGAACTACACCCCGGCGGTGATCAAGTAGCGTCGTTACGTGAGGCGGCCCAGATTGAAGCAGGCATGCGCCACTTCTTGAAGGACGGCAACTTCAAGGCGTTTACGACCACCTTTGAAGACCTGTATGGTTTGGCGCAGCTGCCCGGCCTGGCGGTGCAACGCCTGATGGCCGACGGTTACGGTTTTGGCGCGGAAGGGGATTGGAAAACTTCGGCGCTGGTGCATGCCATGAAGGTCATGGCGGCCGGCCTAAAGGGCGGCGTCTCTTTCATGGAAGACTACACCTATCACTTCAGCCCGTCGGGGGATAAGGTGTTGGGCGCGCACATGCTTGAAGTGTGCCCCAGCATCGCCAGTGGCAAGCCGCGCCTGGAGATTCATCAGCTCTCGATCGGCGGTAAAGCTGATCCGGCCCGCCTGGTGTTCGACACCCTGACCGGCCCGGCAGTGAATGCGTCGATCATGGACATGGGCAATCGCTTCCGCATGGTGGTGAATGAAGTCGAAGTGGTGCCCACGGATGCGCCTCTGCCTAAACTGCCGGTGGCGCGTGCCCTGTGGATCCCTCGGCCCAATTTGAAAGTTGCGGCCGAGGCCTGGATTCTGGCGGGCGGTGCGCATCATACGGGCTTCAGCCAGGCGGTGACGGCCGCGCACTTGCAAGATTTCGCCGACATGGCCGACCTGGAGTTGTTGTTGATCGATAAGGACACCGATCTGGCTGAGTTCAAGAAAGAGATCCGCTGGAACGACGTGTATTACTTGATCGCGAAAGGGTTGTAGACGCTAAATGCGATCCACGAATCAACACGAATTATCACTAATCTAATTGCCATTCGAGAAGATTCGTGAGATTCGTGGATCAGTTTTTAATTCCGTGAGGCCCGAAGTGTTAGACACATTGCGTGAACAAGTTTGGAAACTGCATCTGGAACTGCCCAAAAACGAACTGGTGAAGTGGACGGGCGGCAACGTCAGCGGACGCGATCCGGAAACCGGCCTCGTGGTGATCAAGCCATCGGGCGTGAAGTATCCCGATCTGCGCCCCGAGCAGCTGATTGTGATCGACGTCGATGGCAAAGTCGTCGAGGGGAAGCTATCGCCCTCGTCGGACACGGCCAGCCATCTGTACATCTATCGGCAGCGGCCCGAGGTGGGCGGCATCGTGCATACGCACTCGCCGTATGCCACTGCTTTTGCGGCCGTGAACAAGCCGATCCCGGTGGTGCTGACCGCAATCGCCGATGAGTTCGGCGGGCCGATTCCCTGCGGCGGCTTCGCGCTGATCGGCGGCGAAGAGATCGGGAAAGTCGTGGTGGAATCGATCGGGCGTTCGCCGGCCGTGCTGCTGAAGAATCACGGCGTGTTCACCATCGGCAAGAATGCGGAAGCCGCCGTGAAGGCGGCGGTGATGGTCGAAGATGTGGCGCGCACCGTGTGGATCGCACTGCAAATCGGCACGCCCGCTGAGCTTCCGGCCGAAGACGTGGCGCAGCTGCACGCTCGCTACACCAATGTGTATGGACAACGGTGATTCTCACCCCAACCCTTCTACAGGTGAACGATCTTCGTTGCCGGAACCAATATCCTGTCAGGAGATTCCCATTATGGAAGAAGCTGCTGCCGAACGTTATGCCTTGCGGATGATCAATATCGAGAAGTACTTCGGTCTCGTGTGTGCGCTCAAGAATATTAACTTAGATGTCGGTCGAAACGAAACCATCGGACTCATCGGCGACAATGGCGCCGGTAAATCGACGATGGTCAAGATCCTCACCGGCGTGTTTCCGCCGACGAGTGGCGAGCTCTACATCGCCGGCCAGAAAGTGGATCTCCGCACCTATAACGTCAAGCGGGCGCACGAGCATGGCATCGAAACCGTTTACCAGGACAGGTCGCTGGGCGAGAAGCAGGTCTTGTGGCGGAACTTCTTCATCGGACGTGAGATCACCGGCCGGTTCGGTTTCATCGACGTGAAGAAGGAAAAGGCGATCGCCAGTGAGATCATGGTCAACACGATCGGCTTCCGGGGCAAGGGCATCACCGTCGATTCGAGTGTCAAGCTGCTCTCCGGCGGTGAGCGCCAGGGGGTCGCCATCGGCAGGGCGATGCATTTCGAAGCCGAACTCATTATTCTGGACGAGCCGACGGTTGCCCTCTCCTTGAAGGAAGTGCGGAAGGTCATCAACTTTGCGCATCAGATCAAAGACGGCGGCAAGGCCTGTATCTACATCTCCCATGACATCCAGGACGTGTACGAAATCTCGGATCGCTTCGTCATCATGGATCGCGGGGAAATCGTGGCAAGCATTGTCAAGAAAGATATCACCCTGAAGGCGTTGGATGAATTCCTGCTTGAATACTCTCATGGACTCAAAGACAAGGCGGAGTCATGACACAAAAAAGATCCCCTCTGGCATTCCTTCGAAGAATCGAAGGCCTCCCCGTAGCCGCGGTGCTAGTGGTGCTCTATGCCATCTTTATCATCACGGCTCCCACCGTCTTCTCAGGGTATCGGATTTATATGTCCTTCCTGCAGACGGTGCCGCCTGTGCTCGTCTGCGCTTTGGGCCTCACCCTGGTTGTCACTGCCGGAGAGATGGATCTGAGCTTCCCCGCGGGGGTTGCGTTTTCCGGCTTCATCTTTGCCTGGGTTTTCAAGACCTCTAATAATGCGCCCTGGGCCACCTGGGTCGGCTTTGCCCTGGCCCTGGCCGGGGGCGCTCTGATCGGCTATATCAATGGGATACTCGTCGCCAAAGTCCACGTCCCTTCGATCATGGCCACACTCGCCGCTCAGTTCTTCTGGTACGGGGTGACGGTTCTTCTGGCCAACGGGCTTCAGTTGAACATTAAAGAGGTTACGACCGATATCGTGCACACGATCTTTGTCGGCCGAATCGGTGGATTTGTGCCTTCCCAGGCAGTCTGGGGGCTGGCGCTGGCCGTCTTCCTCTGGTTTATCCTGAACCGGCATAAGTTCGGCGAGGCCATCATGTTCATCGGCGACAATGCGGAGGTTGCGCGGGTCATGGGCATCGACGTCGAGGCGACCCGGATCAGGCTCTTCACGGTGATGGGCGTGATCGCGGCCTTTGCCGGGTTGCTGCTGACCCTTGAACTTAATGTCTTCTATCCGACGCAGGGCGGAGGTTTTATGCTGCCGACCATGGCTACGGTCTTTGTCGGCGGGACCTCGATTGCCGGCGGCCTCGGTTCCATTTTCGGCACGTTCTTCGGCGCCTACATCATCGGCTCGCTGGAAGCCGGGATCGTCGCGACCACCATCAGCGGTTATTGGGTCCAACTGGTGGAAGGCGTCGTCATGGGCGCCTCGATGGTCCTCAATGTGGCCATCGGCGAAGGACGCATCGGCTTGATCACCAACAGGCTCCGCCACTGGGGCGTGCCAATTCACTCGAACGCCCTCGACGGAGTGTCGGAGGGCGATGTGGTATCGAAATGATCGCGCGGCATTGGATTGCAGGATGAGCTCATCAACAAGGAGGAACGCTATTGCAGCTAGAGGGTAATTATCGCATCGATCGGCGCCACACTTCATGTTCAGCACGAAAAGGAGAAGAAAAAATGAAGCGCACGGTTAGTATACTGTCTGTCTTGATGATCCTTGCATTGATCTTGTCGGCTTGCCAGGCCGCCGCGACACCTGCCCC
>JBGSPW010000071.1:0-4182 GCA_041738395.1 Thermoflexales bacterium | reverse complement strand
CACCACTGCCGCGATACCCTTGTACTTCAAGGCCGTCACCGCCTGCTCGCGCGAACTGCCATTGCCCCAGTTGCGGCCCGCCACGATCACATCACCGGGCTGGGCGTCCGCCGCAAACTGCGGATCGAGATCCTCCAGCGCGTGTGCGGCGATCTCATTCGGTTCCTTTAGCGAATACGTGTACTTGCCCGGAAAGATTACATCGGTGTTCACACCGTCGCCGTACTTCCAGACTTTGCCGACGATTGCTGATTGCTGACTGTTGAATGCTGATTGCGCTTCAATCATCTTGTCATCCTGTCATCTCTTCTTCTTGTCTTCCAGTCTTCTTGTCCCGCATCAATCAATCTCACGCGGATCAGCAATCACGCCCTTCACCGCACTCGCCGCCACCGCCGCCGGACTCGCCAGATAAATCTCTGCATCAGATTGGCCCATGCGGCCCTTGAAGTTGCGATTGGCCGTCGAGATGCAGGTTTCGCCCGGCGCGAGCACGCCCATGTGCACGCCCATGCACGGCCCGCAGCCCGGCGTACCGAACACCGCGCCCGCTTCGATCAACGTCTGCACATAGCCGGCCTTCAACGCATCCAGGTAGACCTCCGACGAGGCTGGAATGACCAACAGGCGCGTACCGGCCGCCACGCGTTTTCCTTTGATGATTTCCGCCGCGGCAGCCAAATCTTCCAACCGACCGTTGGTACACGTCCCCAGGAACGCCTGCTGAATCCGCGTGCCTTTGACCGCACTCAACGGCTTCACATTGTCCACCGTATGCGGACAAGCAATCTTCAATTCAATCTCGTCGGCGTTGATCATGTGCGTTGAAGCATACGTCGCATCTTCGTCAGGATACAAGGCAAGATTGCTGATCGTCGACTGCTGATTGCTGATTTCTAATTCCGCATTCCGCATTCCGCATTCCGCCTTGAGCCGCCTCTCTGCCAGATAACCAAACACCACTTCATCCGGCGGCAGATACGCGTTCTTCGCGCCGAACTCGGCCATCATGTTGGGAATTACCATGCGCTCGTGCAGGGGTAAGGCCGCAATCGCCGGGCCGTGAAATTCGATCGATTGGTAGAGGCCGCCGTCCGCGCCCAGCAGTCCGATCAAATGCAGACACAAATCCTTCGCCGTCACGCCGCGCCCCAATCGGCCCGTGACCATCACCTTCATGCTTTCCGGCACACGCAGCCACAACTCACCCGTCGCCCAGATCGCCGCCATCTCCGTGCGACCTACGCCCGCGCCAAATGCGCCGAGCCAGCCGTAGTGCGTAGTGTGGCTATCCGCGCCGAGGATCAATTGTCCCGGCAACACCAGCGCTTCTTCACTCAACACTTGATGACAGATGCCGCGTCCCACTTCGAAAAAATTCTTAACGCCCTGCTCCGCCACGAAGGCGCGCGCTTCGGCATGATTCTGCGCATGTTTGGGCGTAGGCGGCGGCACCGCATGATCGAGGGTCACGCACATCCGATCGGGGATGGCAACCTTCTCCAGCCCGATCGCGCGGAAGATGCGCGCAATGGGCGCGGTGTTATCGTGTGACAAAGCGACATCAGGTTTCGCATCGACCACTTGTCCGGCCACGACCAAAGGCAGACCCGCCGCGCGCGCCAAGGCCTTCTCGGCAAAGGTATAGCCCACTCAACACTCTCCTAATAAACCGTCATTGCGAGCCGTGGAACGGCGAAGCAATCTCACTCTTGCCGCAGGAGATTGCTTCGTCGCACTCTTCGACTGCACAGCGAAAGGATGCTGTTCCGCTCAGAGCGCTTCTCGCAATGACGGGCGATCACATCAACTCCGTCGCGCGTTTGAGCTGAATGCCATTCGCCAGGGCCGGTTTCGCGCCATTGGACGAATCCAATCGTTGCACGATCGGCGGCGCAGCCTGCGGCAGATTCAGCCGCGCCAGGCCGAATTCTTTTTCGGCAATATCGATCAGCACCTGTTCCGGCGAAATGTTCGGTGCCAGTTTGTACACGCGCTCTTTGAACACGCCGGCGATTTCTTTCGCCGTCGCTTCGTCGATCTCAAAATAGCGGATCTCTTTAAGGAAGTAGTGAATGATATTCCAGCCCGACAACGGCCCCAACAAGATTTCAGTTTCACTCACGCCAAACAGATCGAGCGGATGCGCTTCATACACCGAGGCATCATTCAACACGGCATTCTGATGCACGCCCGCCGTGTGCGTGCGATTCGTCAGGCTGACCGGCTCGCGCGGCGGCACCAGCATCCTGAGCTTGTCAGCCGCCAGCACGTTGATGGGATACGATCCGCGCAGATGATAGCCTTCCAGCTTGTCGAATTCGCGATCGATGTAGAGGTTGAACAGCAGCGCCGTCATGCTCGTAATACCCGATCGCTCTGCGATGCCCAACAGCGTCGTATTGATGTAGCGCATGTCATTCTTCACGGCTTCCAGCGAATTGATCAACGAAAAGCCGCGATCGTCGTGGAAGTGGCCTTCCAGCTCGACCTGCGGATAGCGCTCGCGCAGCACGCGCACGCGCCGTGCCACGCTGGGCGGTGTGGCGATACCCACCGTGTCGGGCGTGCCAAACCGATCGACATACGGCGCGACCGCGTCATACACGTGGAACAGTTCGTCTTCGCGTGTGCGAAAGGCGTCCTCGCCGCTGAAGCGCAAAATCAAATGCGGATAGCTGCGCCGCACTTCCTCAAACAACGTGGCGGCCTTCTTGACGATCGTGTCGAGGTCGTTGCCGTGATTGTAGGCGCGCGACTCGGGCGATGTGCCGATGTAGAAATTCAGCCCGTCGGCGCCCCCATCAATCGCGCTTTCCACGTCGCGCGGATGGCAGCGCACGTGCGCCAGCAAAAACGTATAACCCTTCTGCGTGATCAAACTATCGCGCACGGCACGCAATGCTTTCCAGTCGTCGCGCTCCTGCGGGCTGACCAGCGGTGCAAATAGTTCGATGAACTTCACACCGTAGATGATCAGCGCGCGGGTGATCTCTTCTTTGTCCGCGCGCGTGAAAAAATACTTGTGATGATCGTGCAGCAGCGACGTCTGCTGTCCATCGCGCAGCGTCGTATCGATGATCTCCAGCGCTCGTGGTTGATATTGGCGAAAACGAAAAGGATCGTCCATTTTGGATTTTAGACTTTAGATTTCGGTACTTACGCAATACGCACCACGCATCACGCGACTTTGGTGCTCAACACTTCACTTACCGCAATTACTACCCGCGCCAGATCGCTTTGTTCCACGACCAGCGGTGGCAGAAAGCGCAGCGTCGTCAGACCGGCGGGCAGCGCCAGCACGCCCTGCTTCATCAAGTCTTGCAAATACGGCGTCACCTTCTGTTTGAGTTCGATGCCCACCATCAAGCCGAGGCCGCGCACTTCACGGATGAGCGGCGATTGGATCTGCTTTAGTTGATCGATAAACCACGCGCCCAACTGTGCCGCCCGATCGGCTAAATGGTTGCTCTCCATGAAATCGATCGCCGCGAGGGACGCCGCACACCCCAACGGGTTGCCACCAAACGTCGAGCCGTGCACCTGGGACGGCATGGCGCCCAACCGCGCGCCGATCAACGTCGCGCCCATCGGGAAGCCGCCCGCCATCGATTTGGCGAGGCACAACAGATCGGGCTCAAGTCCGTAGTGCTGGAACGCGAACATCTTGCCTGTGCGCCCGAAGCCGGTCTGCACCTCATCGAGAATCAATAGCGCGCCGCGATCACGGCACATCTCTTGCGCCTTCAGCAAGAACTCGGCCGTGCCCGGTCGCACCCCGCCTTCACCCTGTACCACTTCCAGCAAGACCGCCGCCGTCTTGTGATCGACCGCCTCGTCTAACGAAGCGACATCGTTGTATGAGATGTGACTGAAATCCGGCACCAGCGGCTCGAACGGTTCGCGGTATTTCTTCTCCCATGTGGCCGACAACGCCCCGAAGGTGCGCCCGTGAAAACCGCGCATCGCCGCGATGATGCCGGTACGTTTCGTCGCCAATCGCGCAAATTTGATCGCCGCCTCTACCGCCTCCGTGCCAGAGTTGCACAAGAACACGCGCGGCATCCCCGTAATCGAGGTGAGTTTCCGTTCCAACTCGGCGCGTCGATCGTTGTAGAACATCTCGGGACAGGTGATCAAGGTCTGGGCTTGTTTGGCAATCGCCTCGGCGACCGCCGGATT
>JBGSPW010000065.1:0-2306 GCA_041738395.1 Thermoflexales bacterium | reverse complement strand
GCCGCACCGGCATTGATCGCTTCATCCAGCCCATCGAGCACGGGCAGCACCTGCGCGATCAGATCGAGCCGCGCCGCCTCGTGGGCCTGATCGAGTTGCTCGCGCAACAAGGTCACTTCACGGTCGCGCGCCGCCTCGCCTTCGCGCAATTGATCGAGGATCGCCTTCCAATTTTGCTGCTGCGTTTCCAGCAAGTTATTCGCTTTGAACTGTTCCTTGCCCGCGCGCGTCACCTGTCGATCGAGTTTCTCAATGGCCGCCGGTAACGCGGCCATCAGTTCGCGCAGCGCAGCAATCTCTTGCGTCACATCCGGCTCGGCCATCACACGCGCACCTCGCGGAAGTCTTCGCGGAAATCGGTGCGGCCCAGATCGCTGAGGGCGCGGGCCGCGCGGATCACATCGGCGCGATCGAGCACGGGAGCTAACGCCGGATCGATCGCGGCTCCCATCGGGGTCGGGAGCGGCTCTAAGGTCGGTTCGATCCACGTCTGCCAGCGCAGCAGGTCTGTTTGCTGGCGCTGCGTGGGATCGCGCAGCTGCTCATACGCGGCGCGGATGCGCTTGAAGGCTTCGGGATCTTTCTCCGGCGGATGCTGCCGCACCAGCGCAAAATAAACCTTTTTCACTTCCTCCGTCGAAGCCGTATGCGCGATGCCCAGCACGGCATACGGATCGCTGCTGCTGTGCGGTGAAAGCGTTGGCAATTTCATGCGAACCACTCCTCGTCATCGTCCAGGCCGCCGGCCAACATCCCGCCCAGCATGGAAGCAAACGGATTGTTGAGATCATGGCGAAACGCCTCGATGTCGCGCAGCAACTTGAGGTCGTTTTGTTTACGCGCCAGATTGGCCGCCTGCTTCGCCGTGTCTTTGGCTTGTTTGATCTGCCCGGCGAACATGTGTATCACCGCTTGCATCAACCACACCATCGGATCAGCGGGCGTCAGTTTGATCAACCGCTGTGCGTAGTCCAGCGCCAGCTCGGACTGGCTCTGTCCCAGCAAGGCGACAATTTCGCGCAAGGTCGCAATCGGATCGGTCGCCACTGCTTCGGCGCGTTGCAACATCTCATGCCCAAATTTCGACCACACATCTTCGGGCTTTTTCTTCGCCGTCGTGAAAAACGGCATCAGACTGGGGGGTTGGCTGCGTTCGAGGCAAATGCCTGCCAAATCGACAAAAAAGTGTGACGTGGCAAAGCCGGCCGCTGCGGCGCGCGCGATGATCGAGCGGGCCGCAGCCTGATCGTTGTGCTCGACCCAGCAGCGAAACACGGCCACGTAATCGTGTAAATCGGTGGCCTTGCTCAACGCAACATCAAAATAGCGCTCGCCTTCTGCGCGGTGCTGCAGGGCCAGTTCGGTGTTGCCCAGCCAGATCAACAGGATCACGCGATCGGGCACAATCTTCAGGGCCTCTTCATAGAATTTCTTCGCTTCGACGTAGCGCCCGGAGTCGAACCAGTGGTTGCCCTGCTCCGCCAGCACATCGCTCATGGCCTGCCGCGCCTGGGGGTTATTCGGATCGTGCTCAAACGCAAAGCGCACGTGCTGCTCGGCGGCATACATCTCGCCGCGTTCCAGATGAATCTCGGCCAACAGCAAGCGCGCCGCCGTACGCTGCTCATCCTTCTGCAAGATGCGCTGCAATTCATTGCGCGCTGCCGTATCCTGCGCATTGGACAGCAGGGCCTCGGCGAATTCATAACGCAGATCGAGATCGTCGGGCGCGGACTTGATCAAGGCCCGATAGTTGGTGATGGCCCCTTCGAGATTGCCGGAGTGTTTGTAGCACTCCAGGACATGCTTGCGCAGCCACGCGCGAAACTCCGGCACGGGCAGCGGCAGTTGCAGCACGGCCTGTGATTTGGCCGACGGGCGCGGCGGCAATTTGCCGCGCAATTTGTCCCACACGTCGGCGGCTTCCGCCCACTGCTCATTCTGCTCGTACGTCAACGCGAGGTTGTAGAGCAGCGGAGTCAGCACGCCCAACTTGGGCTGTTTTTCCAGCACCGTAATCATGGCCTGCCAGCGCTCAATCGCCGCCGGCCATTGACGCTGCGCCACGGCAGTTTGCGCCAGGTGATGCAAGACCACCAGGTGGGCAGTCTGCAAATCCGCCCGATCAGGCGTGAGCGCCAGCGCCGCCTCGAGCTCTTTCAGCGCCGCCGCCTGCTGATCTTGATCCATCAACGTGCGGATGTGCTGCTTCCGCTGCGCGGCGACGAGGGCTTGCAGGCGCGGTGTGGGGGTGCGCGTCACAGCGGCCTGCCATTCAGTCAGCGCGCTCGCGTGATCACCCGTGT
>JBGSPW010000048.1:0-5372 GCA_041738395.1 Thermoflexales bacterium | reverse complement strand
GCCGCCGGCCCCGTCGGCCACACCGCGCCGCTCCCCTCGGCGCTGCCGACCGAAGCCGTACACGTCACCAAACACGCTCCAGCAAAATCATCACGCCGCATCCGTCCGATCTGGATCGTCTTGGCGCTGATCGCCTTGATCCTACTGGGCATTGGCGGTGTGCTAACCCTCTCCGCGAACACGCCGCCCCCCGATCGGCCTGTGGCCACGATCGAGTTGGGATCGAACATTCTCGCTCAGACGCCCACGCCCGCCACGATGCCGACCATCACTGCTACGCTGCCTCCACCCGCCCCCGTCGATCGCTGCACGCCGCCGCTGTTTGCCGAGTCGTTCGACGATCCGGCCAGCGGTTTGCCGACCGGTGTGCAGGGTGACACACGCTGGGGCTATGTCGCGGGAACGTATCAGCTGCTGATCAGCATCGCCAATAGAATGCAAACGCGCCTGATCGGCCCGTCGTTGACGGACTACGACGCTGCCGTCGACGTTCGGTTCGCTGATGATAAAACGGGCAGCTCGGGTCTGGTGGCAGCGGCGCGCGGCCCAAATGATTATTACGCCTTGATGATCGACGGCGATCAAAATTACGCCGTGACGCGCCGGATACTCACCGACACACAACGGATTCAGGATTGGACCTTCACCTCGGCATTGAAGCAAGGTGCGGAGCCGAATCGCCTGCGGGCCGTGCAGCGTGGAACGGATATCGCGTTTTACGCCAATGAGGTGCTATTGACCGTGTTGCAAGATGAGGGTGCGCCGGGCGCGCAGCGATCGATCGGAGTGACGGCGGCTTCGTTTGGCGCGGCTACCGATGCGCGCTTTGACAATGTGCGCATCTGCCCGCCGCCAGAGATCTCTGCTTCCCGGCAAATCTTGCTCATCGATAGCTTTGACGACAACCGTAACGGCTGGGCGCCGCAGCAATTTTCGTCGGTCGGTGGCAGCGCGATCGAGAATGGGCAGTTCGTGATCGAGACGATCTATCCGGGCAAGCCCTATGGCATTTCCAACTGGAACCCCGGCGTCGCCTTTGACGCATTCGATCTGACAGTGGACACGCAGATTGTCACGGGCACGCCCTCTGGCCGCGTAGGGGTCATCTTCGGAGTGCAAGACCTGGAGAATCTGTTCTGGTTTGATCTCAGCAACGATGGACGCTATCACCTGTATCGAAAGCAAGCCGACCTGGCGCAACAGCTGGCGGCCGGCGCTTCGCCGCTGATTCGCTCGAATCCCGCCCGCAATCAAATTCACTTGACGGTGATCAGCAACACGGTGTCGGTGGCCGTGAACGATCGGGTGGTGGTACAGGCCGCGATCGATTACACGCCGGGATCGGTCGGCCTGTGGTGCGGCGTCTATCAACCCGATCGAACCATCTGCGCCTTCGATAACCTGCACACGGCCGGTTCACCTTCCACGGGCAAAGCGACCCTGTATCCGTTCTGCAACTGCCGGCGTGAGGCCGTGGTCGGCCAACCCCTGGAGGTGCGCTGGAGTTGGTCGGCAAAGTCGATCGAGCTGGTGAATGAATTCAGAGCCGGCACTGTGCTGAGCGTCACGCTCGACGGTCGACCGGTGATCAAGCCGGAGCAATACTGGAGCCAGCCGCAATTGAAAGACGGTGAAGGGACGATGTCGTGGGTGTACGACTTGCCCCCACTCAACCCCGGCAGTCATATCGTTGAGTTTGTGGTGTCGTCTGACAAGAAACTAACTGATGGATTAGATGAAAATGGTGACGGCCAGTTGGATACGTTTGGCCCCGGCAACATCTATGCGGGTTATGCAGAAGTGGTCGTGAAGCCGTAGTCCACGTCATTGCGAGGAGGCCGCAGGCCAACGAAGCAATCTGTGACCTCTCAAATCAAAACGAGATTGCTTCGCCCCCGAGGGGCTCGCAATGACGGTGCAGCTCGCTAATTCAACGCACTCGCCCCAACCCCGTTTGGCTTAACAGCGTTTGCCCTTCGTTGCCCAACAGCCACGCCGCGAATTCTCGCAGGTCTCCCGACGGTTCACTTTGCGCGATGAGATACAACGGTGAGGTTAGCACGTACTGGCCATTCGCCGCAGCTGCGACGGTGGGCGCCACCCCTTCGATGTCGATCGTTTTCACCCGCGCATCAATGTGGCTCAATGGCACATAGCCGATCGCGCCCGGGGTCTGCGCCACAAAATCCAGCACGTCTTTCGCCGAGGGTTTCAGAACGGCATTGCGGGTCACGGCGCGATTTTGCATCACGCGTTCCTCAAACAGCTGGCGCGAATACGCCTCGGCTTCGCGGCTGACCGGTATCACTTCGCCTGTGCCACCAAACGGCGTCCAATCGAAGGTACGGCCCTGGAAAAGATCGCTCAACTGCGCAAGCGTGACGTTGCTGAGCGGGTTGGTGGGATGCACAATCAACGCCAGCGGATCGTAAGCCAGGCCGCTCACCCAGACTTTGTCTTTCTGATCGGGGACCGTGTGCACGATCGCAGCCTCGAGTTGCCCATTGCGCACCTGCGCCACAGCGTCGATTGGCGCGACGGACTTGCTGCCGATCGTGATCCATTCACGATTTTGCGTATAGGCGTCTACCACCCGATCGAGCACGGCGGCTTGATCGGCCGCTTCGGCCAGGCGCAGCTTCACGGGCGTGCGGGTGACTTGGGGCGTCTCGGCACAGGCGGTGAGCAAGGCGCCGAGTAAAACGTAAAGCGTCAAACGTAAAAAATGCAGCGTGAAGTGTGACAGCATGGTGCTATGGATTGGCCAGGCGAATCAAGCCGACGATCAGGCACAGTCCGCCGAAGACGAAGCGATAGATGACGAAGATGGTGAGCGATCGGGTCTTGAGATAACCGAGCAGCCAGCGGATGCTGAGATAGCCCGTGATCGCTGCGGCCAAAAATCCAACCAGCAACGGTGCGGCCAGCGCGGCCAGCAGGCCCGGCACTTCCAGCAAGTCTTTGATCGCGACGACGCCCGCGCCTAACAGGGCCGGAATCGACATCAAGAAACTGAAACGGGCGGCCTCTTCGCGATTGAAGTTGCGCAGCATGCCGCCGCTGATGGTGACACTGGACCGGCTAAACCCTGGAATCATCGCCAGGATTTGCCAGACTCCCACGATGATCGCGTCGAGCCACGCCATTTGTTTGAGATCGCGTGTGCGCTGGCCAAAGCGTTCGGCCGCCAACATGAGCACGCCGCCCAGCATCAAGATAATTGAGATGAGAAGATACATCTCATAGAGTTGGGCCAGATACTTCTTGATGAAAACGCCGGCAATGACAGCCGGAATGGTGGCGACCACCACCAGCCAGCCCAGCCGCGCCTCAAAGGTCTCGAAGGGCTTGCGGTGGGCCAGGCCACTGAACACCGCGCGAATAATCTGCAGGATGTCGCGCCAGAAGTAAATCACCACGCCGACCAGCGTGCCCCACTGCACCAGAATAACAAACACCTCTGTCGTTTTCGGAGCGAAATCCCAGCCCAACAGCCAGGGAACCAGAATCAAGTTGGCCGTACTGCTGACGGGGATGTATTCGGTAAGACCCTGGATGATGCCGAGAATCAGTGCTTGAAAGATGGTCATTGAACGTCCTCAGAGGCGCCAGATGCGCGCAGATTAGTGGGGAAGATTAGGCGACTTAGTTGAGTCGTAATACTTGTTAATCAAACGGCGAAAGCGGAGATGTTGCTCACCGAAGTTGAACAACAGGCCAATTTGCAGGTTAGCTGCTTTGAGATAGGATAAGACTTGCGAGATGTGATCGTCGTTCAAAGCGCTCAACGCCTTAAATTCCACAATGACGGTATCTGCGACGATCGCATCGGGACGGAACACATCGAGGACATCGCCGTCTTTGTAGATTACTGTGATCTCACGTTCAGAAGCAAATTCAAGATTTGCCCAGCGTAATTCCTTGAGGACCGCTTTGTGATAGGTCGCTTCAGGAAAGCCTGGCCCCAGAAATGAATGCGCTTCCATGCAGCACTTGATGATCTTGCCGGTCAAATCGGCGTGTGGATAGTCTTTCTCATTGTGAACTGACATGATATTCTCCAGGAAGGCAGATACGCGCAAATTCAATCTGCGCGCATCTGCTTCATCTGTGGACATCGGCCAAAGCGACGAGCTCTCCGAACTACACGATCAAGGTTCAATCTGTGCGCATCTGCTTCATCTGTGGACTACTTCTCTTCGATCGTAATCGTCTTGATCACGCTGCCGTTGGTATCCGGATTTTGATTCGGATCACGCAAGGTGAGTTTCTTCGCCACATCCATCCCGCTGATTACTTCGCCAAAGATTGTGTACTTGGCTTCCTGGGTCGGATCGGCGGCGTCGAGATTCGGCGCGGGCGCATAGGTGATGAAGAACTGACTGCCGTTGGTATCCGGTCCCGCGTTCGCCATGGCGAGCAGACCCTCTTTGTCGAACTTCAGGCCGGTGATTTCGTTGGGGAACTCGTAGCCCGGGCCGCCCATGCCCAGACCGCTCGGATCACCGGCTTGCGCCATAAAATCGGCCAGGACGCGATGGAACGTAACACCGTCATACCAGCCATTCTTCGCCAGAAACACAAAGTTGTTGACGGCGAGGGGCGCTTTATCGGCGTAGAGCTTGAGCACGATATCACCCTGATCGGTCTTGAGAGTGGCCGTGTACGACTTGTTCTTGTCGATCTGCATCTGAGGCGCTTCTTTGTACTGCTTCTTCGGCAGCTCGACGATGTATTTCACCACGCCGTCCAAATTGTTGTATGATAGGTAACTTAGGCTTTGCGGCCAGGGTTCGCCGTTGAGCAGCAGGAAAGGCGTGCCGCCAATCCCCAGCTGCATCGCCAGGTCTTGCGCCGCTTGTGTCTTGGCCTGGTACTTGCCAGCCTCCAGTTCGCTGTCGAACTTTTTCACATCCAGCCCGATCTTTTCCGCATACTCAGCGAGGGTCTTGCGAAAGTCCGCTTCAGACTGCGCAGACCACGCTTGCTGATTAGCGAAGAGCAGCTCTTCCATTTCCCAGAACTTGCCCTGCCCCCCGGCTGCTTCAGTTGCTACCGCGCTCAACATCGACAATGGATGAGACGGCAGCGGGAAATGCCGGAAAACGATCTGCACGTCGTTAGGATAAGCGTCTGCCAGGCGTTTCAACTGCGGTGCGACAGCCGCGCAGTACGGGCACTGGAAGTCGCTCCACTCGATGATCGTGACCGTGGCGCCATCGGGGCCGAGCTTCCAATCGTCGGGCTGCGCCTTAATCACCTTTTCAATATCCGGTGTGGTGGCGGGCTGGGCCACTTCCGGCGTACTCGCCGCCGGCGTACTCGCCGCCGCGGCCGAGGCAGTAGCTTCGTCCGGCGATGTACTGGTCGCT
>JBGSPW010000241.1:0-90131 GCA_041738395.1 Thermoflexales bacterium | reverse complement strand
TTGTGCTGCATGCCCACTTGGATCGCGGTACTTGACAGGATTGTTTAATCCGTACGCATACCGATTGAACGCCTGCGGATTGGCCGGACTTGGCACAATCGTATCCGCGCTGAGGAACCGTCCCAGCACGGGCGAGTACATTCTCGCGTTAAAATCGTACAGGGAGCCGAGGCCGGTGACAGGGCGTCAACGGATAGACATCGAATCAACAGATGTCTTCGGCGCGACGGGACAAATCCGTTCTCCTACGTTTATCCGATTCGCGCAGCAATCCGTTGAAGAATTTCCTATCCGCTTCGCTGCGCGGGATACGTACCCATCAAGCCGTCGAGCCATTTTACCTCATGCGGCGCACCAAGGTCAAAAAGTGACAGATCGATTGCGACCATCGCTTGAAGCCACCTTCGTCCTATACTCATCCTACCTGGCGCTCTGTGACACTCGCTTCGATTATAATAGCCCCACACGGTTTAGATCTGGCTCGCCGCCCGCGTCCGGCCATGCCCGGCGTACTGTGCCGGTGGCCCACCAGGTGTCGCGGGCGAAACGCTTCAGATCATTCGAACTGGAGAAATCCCGGTTTCTATCTTGCCCAACAGGGATACACCATGATCATTAACCACGCGTCGCTCGAACTGATCCAGGCCGACATCACTATGCTCGACGTTGATGCCATCGTCAACGCGGCGAACAATTCGCTGCTGGGCGGCGGTGGCGTCGACGGGGCCATTCATCGCGCCGCCGGGCCGCAGCTGCTGGTGGAATGTCGCACGTTGGGAGGTTGTGAAACCGGCGAGGCCAAGATCACCAAGGGGTATCGTCTCAAGGCGCGGCATATCATTCACACGGTCGGGCCTATTTATTCTGGCACGCCGCGTGATGCGGAACTGTTGGCTTCAGCAGTGCGTAATTCATTACGTCTCGCCGCCGACCATCACCTCCAATCGATTGCCTTTCCCGCCATCAGCACGGGGGTGTATGGCTATCCCATGACGGAAGCCGCGCACGTCATCCTCTCAACCATCGTCAACTACCTCACAGACAAAACATCGCTCGACCGCGTTCTCGAACACGCTCTTGAACGCGTTGTCGTGTGCCTGTACGATCGCCGCGCGTTGAACATCTTTGAAGAAACCCTGATCCACATTTGACGTGATTCTACCCATAGCCGACGCACGGCCACTCCTCGCTGTGGTAGAATTGCCGCGGCATCCACTAAAACCAAGGGAGTCACTATGCGTGTTCTCATCACTGGCGGCGCGGGCTTTTTAGGCTCGCATCTGTGCGATAAGTTTTTGTCTCACGGCCATCAAGTCATCGCGATGGACAATCTCATCACCGGCAGCACGCGCAACATCGAACATCTGGCCGGGCGTGATGATTTTCTGTTCATCAAGCAGGACGTGACCAACTACATCTATATCGAAGGGCCGATCGATGCCGTGCTGCATTTCGCGTCCCCGGCCAGCCCGATCGATTACCTCAACCTGCCCATTCAAACGTTGAAGGTCGGCGCGTTGGGCACGCACAAAGCACTCGGGTTGGCGAAGGCCAAAGGCGCGCGCTTCTTGATTGCCTCCACCAGCGAAGTCTATGGCGATCCACAGATCCATCCGCAGCCGGAAACTTATTGGGGCCACGTCAACCCGATTGGCCCGCGCGGCGTTTACGATGAAGCCAAGCGCTTTGCCGAAGCGATGACGATGGCTTATCATCGCTATCATGGCGTCGATACCAAGATCGTGCGTATCTTCAACACCTATGGCCCGCGCATGCGCCTGGAAGATGGACGGGTCGTGCCGAACTTCATTCCACAATCGCTGCGCGGCGAAGCGCTCACCGTGTACGGCGACGGCCAGCAGACCCGATCGTTTTGTTTCTGCTCCGATCTGATCGAAGGCATCTATCGGCTGCTGCTCAGCGCCGAGCATGAGCCGGTCAACATCGGCAACCCCAACGAACTCTCCATCCTCCAGTTCGCCGAAACGATCAATCGGCTGACGGGGAATAAAGCCGGCCTCATCTTCCAGCCGGAGAAACGCATCACAGACGATCCGCAGACGCGCCGCCCCGACATCACCAAGGCACAAACGCTGCTGGGCTGGGAACCCAAAGTGCAGCTGGAAGAGGGCCTGACGCGCACCATCGAGTATTTCCGCCATCGGATCAAGTGATCAGGGATCAGGCTCTTGATCGCGTCATCCTCGCCGCCCGCGCCACGCGCAATGACCACGAGTCATTGGTCATTGATCATTGATCATTTGACATTGATCATTGTTTTGTCATTGGTCATTGGTTCATTAGTCATTGCCGTGTTGCCACTACCCGCGCTGATCGGCGTAGTGCTGGTGGCGAGTGTCATCAGCGGCACGCTGCTCGAACCGGGCATTGGTTTGATCGCGACGCTGCTGGCCGGGCCGTGGGCGGCGTGGATGAACACCTATTACCCCGGCCTACTTCCCATCGATGCGGGACAGATCACGATCGGGTTCACGTTGGGCGCCTGGGTCTTGGGCGGCCTGGCAAAACGCGAACTGGTCATTCCCCGATCGCCCTTACTGATTCCGTTGGCGCTGTTTGTCGGCTGGGCGGGTGTCACTATGTTGTGGGCGCCCGATCTGGTGTTTGGTCTGCCTGAGGTGATCAAGTGGATCGAGGTCATCCTGGTGATGCTGCTCGCCATCGACGTGGCGCAGCGGCGCGGCGGGCAGTGGATCTTGACCGGCATCTTTGCAACGGCCACTTTGCAAGCCCTCATCGGCATCTACGAAGCGCGGCTGCGCGGCGTGGGACCGTTGGGCTTCCAATTATCCGCAGGCGTTTATCGTGCGTACGGAACGTTCGAACAACCCAATCCGTTTGCAGGGTTTGTGGGCATGATATTACCGATTGCCATCGCCTTGACCACGTATTACGTGTTGCGTGTTGCCCACTCACTCATCGCTCGGCACTCCTTGCGCATTACGCATTACGCATTACGCATTACGTTTTACGCGATCATCACGCTCTTGCTGACCGCCGGGCTATTCTTGTCTTTCTCGCGCGGCGCATGGTTGGGAGCCGCGGCCTCGATCGGCATCATGATCGTGTTTGCACCCAAGCGCTTGTGGATGGGTGTGGCACTAGCCGCCATCGCGCTCATTGGCTTGATCGGGTTATCGGACGCGGGACTGCTGCCGTCCGCCATTAGCGAACGATTGGCCGACGCCGGCACCCTGCTCGACATCCGCGATGTGCGCGGCGTGCCGATCAACGATGCGAACTACGCGCTGATCGAACGACAGGCGCACTGGCAAGCCGCGCTGAACATGCTGACCGAACACCCGTGGACGGGCGTTGGCTTTAGCAACTACCAACCGTTATACGAGCAGTATCGTTTGTTGAACTGGCCGATGCCGCTGGGGCACGCGCATAACATTTATTTGAATGTCGCGGCCGAAACCGGTGTGATCGGGCTGGGGTTGTATCTGCTGTTGTGGATCAGCATCTTTGTGCTGACCTTTCGCACGATTCGCCGCACGCACGGCGTCGAACGTGCGATCGCCCTCGGCCTGCTGGGCGCCTGGGTCTACTTGGGCACGCACATGCTGGTGGACAACTTGTACGTCAACAACACTCATTTGATGATCGGTACACTATTGGGATTGCTCGTAGTGGTTTATCAACACATTCAACCCGCCGCACCCGTCAGCGTTTAGAGGAATAATGTCGCGGATAATTACTTTCGCCAAGCGCAATCGCAAAGAAGCGAGGCGCTTTCTCAAATTCATGTTTGTCGGAGCGCTGGGCGCCGTCGTCGATTTCGGCACGCTGAACTTGCTGGCGCACATCTTCGACGTGCCCGTCACCATCGCGGGGGTCATCTCATTTTCATTGGCCGTCACGCAGAATTTTTTATGGAACCGTTACTGGACCTACCCCGAATCACGCGCATTTCCGCTGCTGCCGCAATATCTGCAATTCTTTATCATCAACGCGACCGCGCTGCTCATTCGTGTGCCGATTCTGACGTTTGTGCCCGGCCCCATCAGTGGGGTGCTCGAATCGGTCGGCGTGGCGTCGAATACGGCTGAGGTGCTGGGCAACAACGCCGCCCTGGCACTGGCCGTGGGCATCGCCATGTTCTGGAATTTCTTTGTCAATCGTTTTGTGACGTACCGGCATATCAAAGTAGGACAATAATAAACTATGTCACGTATCACCGCTTTAGCCAAAACCAATCGCAAAGAATTTAAGCGCTTCGGCAAATTTCTGGTGGTTGGGGTCACCGGCTTTGTGGTGGACTTCGGCATTTTCAATCTATTGCTGCGCGCGCTAAACTTTCATCCGGTACTGGCGCAAGCGATCTCGTTCACCTCAGCGGCCACTAACAACTTCACGTGGAACCGTTACTGGACCTATCCCGACTCGCGCAGCAAGCCAATTCTGCGGCAGTTCGGCATGTTTTTCACGCTGAGTTTCATTGGGCTGGTCATCCGGTCGATTATCTTTGCATTGTTACAGGCGCCTGCTCAAGCCGTGGTGGATTCCATACAGTATGGTCCATTTGCCGGTTTATTGAATTTCGCTGTAAACACCCTGCATCTGACGCTGGAGCAAATTTCGGCTAACCTCGCACTGGCGGTCGCCGTATTCATCATGTTGTTCTGGAATTTCTTCTCGAACCGGTTTATCACATACGGTGATGTGAAGTTTGGGAAATGAAAATCGGCATTGACTACACCTCCGCCGCCACGCAAGGCGCGGGCATTGGCCGCTACACGCGCGAGTTGATGCGCGCCCTGCTCGCCCTGCCCTCCGACAATTCCTATTCGTTCTTCTACGCCAGCCCCAAGAAAATTCGGATTTCGGAATTCCGAATTCCGAATTCCGCGCTCCGCGTCCGCCGTCTCCCTTTTCACGACAAATGGTTGATGCG
Source organism: Thermoflexales bacterium (assembly GCA_041738395.1). Lineage (GTDB taxonomy): Bacteria > Chloroflexota > Anaerolineae > Fen-1058 > Fen-1058 > Fen-1058. The sequence continues at coordinate 85,213 of JBGSPW010000241.1, read as the reverse complement.
CGTCTGGCAGCGCCTGCAAATTCCCATTCCGGTCGAGTTGATCGTCGGCAAGGTCGACCTATTCCACTCGCCTGATTTCACGCTGCCCCCTACTCTGCCCGGTGTGCCCACGCTGCTCACCGTACACGATCTGTCCTTCATCCGTGATCCTGATTCGGCGTGGCCGAGTCTGCGCGACTTCCTCAACAAGGCGGTGCCCCGTTCAGTGCAGCGCGCCACCCACGTGCTGGCCGATTCGCAGGCGACGAAGGCTGATCTCATCGAATTGTTTGGCACGCCGGCAGAGAAGATCACCGTGCTGTACAGCGGCGTCGAGGCGCGCTTCGGGCCGATTGGGGATCAGGTCGAGATCGATCGGGTGTGCGCGAAGTATCAACTGCCCAGGCCGTTCATCCTGTCCCTCGGCACCCTGCAGCCGCGCAAGAATTACGGGCGCTTGATCGAGGCGTTTGCCCAAATCATCAACGCTCAGCCTCCTTCGACTGCACCGCGCGCGCATTCCGAGTGGAGTGAAGCGAAGTCGAAGAACGCGCGCGGCTCCACTCAAAATGACTGGCATCTCGTCATCACCGGCGGCAAGGGCTGGATGTACGAGACAATCTTCGAGCAGGTCAAGCGATCGGGATTGGAGGACCGCGTGCATTTTCCCGGTTTCGTCGACGAGGCCGATCTGCCTACGCTGTACTCCGCGGCCGATCTCTTCGCGTATGTCTCGCTCTACGAAGGCTTCGGCCTGCCGCTGCTGGAGGCGATGGCCTGTGGCACCCCCGTTATCGGATCGAACACGTCGTCACTGCCGGAAGTCATCGGCGAGGTGGGCTTGCAGGTCGATGCGCGTGATGTGGACGACATCGCTCGCGCTCTACGGCAGATGATCGATCAACCGGAGTTGCGTGAGAGATCGATCGGGCTGGGGCTGGAACGCGCGAAGGTGTTTTCATGGGACAAGGCCGCGCGGGAGTTGTTGACAATTTACGATCAAGTGGCGCGTAAGAAATAGAGGGAATGAGAGACAGAGAGATAGCGAGCATCCCTCATTCACTCTGTCTCTCATCCACTCCATCAGCCTGCACTTCACACAGCATGAAATGTGCTAGAATCAGATCACCCCACACAAGGAGACAGTTCTTATGGGCAGCAAAATCCTCAATGTCCCGTACAAATGTCAAAACGATCCTGATGCGAACTTGAAGCGAACCGACTGCGGCCCCTGTTGTATTGCCATGATCCTGGGCGGCGTCGGGCAGCAGCTCACCACCAACGCGGTGGTGGCGGCAGCCAATCAGCAAGGCGACAATGGCCTGATGCAATCCCAAGTCATCAATGCCGCGCGCGCGTTTGGCCTGGCGCTGGACTGGTCGCAAGGCTTCACGCTCGATGGATTAAAGCAGCTCCTCGACAACGGCCAGCCGCCTATCGCGTTGGTGAAGTACGCCAATCTGCCGGAACGCGTCGATAAAGGATCGCTCGGCGGGCACTATGTGGTCGTCATCGGCTATGATGACGATGCACAGCGCATCTTCATCAACGACCCCGATTATTTTCCCGGCACCTCCGGCGGCTATCAAAAAGCCTACTCGTATCAAACGTGGCTGTCCGCCTGGGGCGGTTTTGCCGCAGGCGAGAACGCTAACTTCAGCCTGATCTTTCCAACCAAGCAGGGTCTCATCGGTGGTGAGGGTACAACTGCACCAGTAACGCAGCCCGTCGGACAATCTACTGGCGATGCGTTTGTCATTGCGCCCGCCGGCCTGTTGCTGCGCTTGCAGCCCAACGCGGGGGCGGGGGCGTCGGGCGGAGTGGTCTTCGGACAGCATCTGTCCGCGCTAGGCGCCGAAAGCGCCGTCGACGGCACCGGCCGATCGTGGCAACAAGTGAAAACCGACGCGGGTGTTGTCGCCTTTGTAGCAGCGTCGATATCCGGTGATCGCCTGCTTTCTAAGACGAAGCCCGCTGATCCCTACGTCGTGCAGGTGATCGATGCGCAGCCGATTCGTGATGCGGGCGGGTTGGCGATCCGTGACGCGCGCAACATCGCCCTCAACCCGATCGATCGGGCGCAGGCCGGCGAGCGGCTGACCGTGTTCCAACGCGTCGTCGAAGCGAATGGCACGCCCTGGCTGTGGGTGAAGTCATCACGCAATCAATATGGCTGGGCGCGCGAGACGTCGCAAGGGCAAATGCTGATCAACAAACTCACGCCCGATCTCAGCGGCGCCTCCGGCACTGGCGCAATGCCCGAACCGCCGCGCAAAGATCCACCGCCCACCGAAACGACGCAAGATGTTTTCGTCGCCACGAGCGATGGCCTGAATTTGCGCAAAGAACAGAACAGCACCTCGCAGGTGATCGTCGTCGTGCCGCTAGGGACGAAACTCACCGCGATCGGACCAGAGGTAGGGCCGGATGCGAGGAGCATCACCTGGCGGCAAGTGAGAACTGCCGACAATCAACTCGGCTGGGTCGCGGTCAAGATCGGCAGTGATCTCATGGTGAGCACTGGTGCGCCCGCGCAAGTGACCAGCGCCGTGCCATGGGGCAAATGCTTAGCGGGACTTGGAATGGGCAATCCGCAGCCGCTGACACCGGGTCAATTGTCGCTGGTGGGTAAAGCGAAACTGGAAGCCTTCAAGACCTTGACCTTGCCTGATCCCGATGAAAACAAGCAGCTCATCGCGCAGTTGAAAAAGATCCGATCGGATATGTTCATCGTGACGCGCCTGTTCTTCTCGGTGGACGTGGGCAGTAAGAACAAATTCTCGCCGCAGAATTTTGTGGACTTTGTCAACAATGGGTTGACCGCTTGTTATCAAGCAGGCGTGCGTTACTTCGAAGTGCACAATGAGCCTAATCTGGAAATTGAAGGAATGAATTGGAATTGGGCCAGTGGCGCAGACTTCGGCAATTGGCTGCAACAAGTGCTCAACCTCTTGAAGCCGCGTTTCCCTGAAGCGAAATGGGGCTATCCGGGCCTCTCGCCACAGCCTAACGTCGATGCCTTCCTCGACGGATCGGCCGCGGCGGCTAATGCGTGTGATTGGATCGGCGTGCATTGTTACTGGCAGCAACCGCCGAACCAACCGCCCTTCCCCATGAATGGCGACAATGCCGGTATGTACTGGCGCGCCAAGTTCAAGTCGCGCTTCCCTGACAAGATGTTGATGATCACGGAGTTCAGCAACAACTCGGCCGCTGTATCTGTTGCGGACAAAGCAGCGCAGTACGCTAATTACATCAAAGCACTACGCACAGAACCGAACATCGGGGCGGCCTTCTCATTTGCCCTGAACTGGCCGGGGCAAGACCACAATCGTGAAGGTTGGGAATTCAATGGCTCGGAGACGGCGATTCCGGGAACGTTCGGAACACTAATCACGCAAGCCGGGTTCCTGGCATAAGCCTCTTCCGCGAAAAGTAACGTGCAGGTTTTCCAACCGGGGCGAGTGTCGAACTCGCCCCGGTCGATTTTCGGCCAACCCCGATCGTCACACCTCCGTCCACAAGCGTCTCAGCGTATGGCATCTGTGCACCAGAAAGGTCGGCATCTTCGAGAATGTAGGCTTGCGATGACTTCAATTTCCATGTGAATTGCAACGAGTTCTAAAAAAAGTTCTTGACAGCGAAAGTTCTTTATGATAGTATGTTATCGATTTCATATGGTATCCATACCATATTGGTCCGCCAGCATTTCATAACACTACAAGGCCAACTGTGCTGCTAGTGAAGATATTTTCTGATGGCCACCATCCATGATGTAGCCAAACGTGCCGGTGTCGCACCCATCACGGTGTCACGCGTGATCAATCATTCGGGCTATTCCAGTCAGGATACCCGCGAGCGTGTTGAGGCGGCGATTGCCGAATTAGAGTATGTTCCTAACCGGCTGGCGCGCAGTTTGCGCTCAAAGCGGACGAATACCCTGGCGCTGGTTTTGACTGACATTACCAATCCGTTCTTTACTACGGTGGCACGTGGCGTCGAAGACACGGCCAGCGACGCAGGTTTTACCGTTGTCTTCTGTAACACAGATGAATCCGAGACCGAAGAACAGAAATATTTGCAGGTGCTCTTGCAACAACAGGTCGATGGCATTCTGCTGGTGCCCGCTCGCAGCACGCCCGAATCGGTTGAGATGATTCAAAAACAGGGCACGCCGGTGGTCGTACTCGATCGCAAGATGCCGCCCAACACCCAGGTTGATGTGGTCCGCTGCGAAAACGTGGTTGGCGCTTATCAGCTGGTGAATCTATTGATCGAACTGGGTCACCGACAAATTGCTGTTTTGAGCGGTCCGAAGATTGTCTCTACGGCTGAAGATCGCGTGGTCGGCTACCGTCAAGCGATGACTGAAGCCGGGCTTTGCAACGTGACGGACCTCATTTATTACGGCGCATTTACGCAAGCCAGTGGGTATGAGATGACGCGCAAAGCGCTCGTGATCCAGCCGCAGCCGACCGCCATTTTCGCCGCAAACAATCTCATCGGGATTGGCGCGCTGAAGGCATTGCAAGATGCCGGCCTGCGAGTGCCGGAAGACATTGCGATGGTCAGCTACGACGATCTTCCAGCGAACCTGGTGACCTTTCCGTTTTTCACGGTGGCTGTTCAACCGGCTTATGAGATGGCCAGGAAAGCGACTCAGCTGTTGCTGGCTCGATTATCTAGTGAGACCCCGGCGCAATGCCAAGAAGTCGTTCTACCCACTGAAATCATCGTACGTCAATCGAGCGGACAAGCACGGAATTAGTGCTTTTTTTTGCAACTGCATGGTATCGATACCACAGAAGAACTGAAAACAGGAGACGAATCATGAGCACACCACAGTCTGTTAGCATCAAGCGCGATTTGAACAAAGATGATCTGATCGTCATTACGGGAGCGGGTGGCTTCATCGCCGGATCGCTCACGCGTTACTTCCATGATCTGGGCTACACGCGCATCCGCGCCATCGACAAGAAACCCCTGCCCTATTGGTATCAACGCGTACCCGGGGTGGAATGCTTGTCGCTGGACTTGAGCGAGAAAGACAACTGCATTCGCGCAGTCGAAGGCGCGGTGGAAGTGTATAACCTCGCGGCCGATATGGGCGGCATGGGCTTCATCGAACGCTTCCGCGTAGAATGTCTGCGCAGCATTCTGATCAACACCAATTTGATCGAAGCCGCTTATCGGGCAGGCGCGAATCGCTATTTCTTCTCATCATCGGCCTGCGCTTACAACACCACATTGCAGCAAGATCCCGATGTCCGCGCGCTCAAAGAATCAGACGCCTATCCGGCGATGGCCGAACGTGGTTACGGTTGGGAAAAGTTGATGTCGGAGATGTTCTGCGAGGAGTATTGGGCAGAGCGCGGCATGAAAACGGCGATCGCGCGCTTCCACAACGTGTATGGCCCGAACGGTACCTGGGACGGCGGACGCGAAAAGGCCCCAGCGGCGATGTGCCGCAAAGTCATTGAGGCAAAAGATACAGGCAAGCGCGACATCACCATCTGGGGCGATGGACATCAGACCCGCAGCTTCATGTACATCGACGATTGCACCCTGGGCATCGACATGATCATGCACTGCGAGGAGTTGATCGCGACGCCGATCAATCTGGGCTCCAGCGAACTCGTCTCGATCAACCGCCTCGTAGACATGGTCGAACAAATCGGCGGGATCAAGCTCGCGCGGAAATATGATCTGGACGCGCCGCGCGGTGTGGCCGGTCGCAACAGCGACAACACTTTTATTCAGCAAGTTCTGCACTGGGAGCCACGCACGCCGTTAATGGATGGCATGACTAAGACCTACGCCTGGATCGAACAGCAGTATAACGATCGGAAGTCCGGCAAGCGCGTCGTCGAAGAAACCTGGTAAAGGATAGCGTCATGGACGCCCAACAGAGCGGCTGCAACCTGACAGACTTGATCGGCGCGATCCCCTATCGGATGGCGTTGGCCGGTGGCTGGATCGATCAGCCGTTTATTTCCCAGCTTAATCCCGAACCACCCGGCTCGATGGTGGTCGTCGCGCTGGAACCCGTTTGCATGTTCATGGAACGCTGCGGCATGGGCACCAGCACGCGCCGGGTCGCCATGCGATCGTGGGGCGGAAGATTGCCCGATCGGGATCCGGCTCAACTCGTGCGCGAGTTATATGACGCCGAGAACCATGGCTTGGCAGAACCATCGGGATCGCAAGATATGGCCGGGATCATCTATCCGGGCATCAATCGGCTGGATTACGACTATGCCTGCGAAGGCGGGTACTTCCCGGTTCATGTCGAATCCAATAACGATCCTGCAATAGCACACTGGCTGGAAGATGTAATCCACATGGTCCCGATCGCGCCGCGCCCCGCTGGATACAGTCCGTTAAGCGAGAAGCATCTGGACCGGGAATGGATTCGACGGCTAAGTCAATCGGGCAAGGATTGCTTCACGGCGATTCTGAACAAGGATGTGCACGGCTTAGGCGCTTCGATGAATGAATGCATGCAATGTTGGGAAGCGATCCTGCCTAACACGGTGCGGCATGCCACCATCCCGATCGATCTCATGGCGATTCTGCATTACCACCAATCTCGCTATGCGGGCGCGATGTACTCCGGTTGCGGCGGAGGCTATCTCTACGTCGTCTCTGAAGAACCGGTGCCAGGATCAATTCGCGTGAAGATACGCATCAAGGAATGATAATGAACAGCGTCGTCGTCACCGGCAGCTTTGACGATTTGAGAGCAAGGCAGGTCCGATTCTTAGAAGAAGCCTCCGAGTTTGGAAATGTGCATGTGCTGTTGTGGGCTGATGAAGTCGTGCGAGCGTTGACCGATAAGCCGCCCAAGTTTCCAGTTGAAGAACGATCGTATATGCTGCAAGCCAGTCGCTATGTGAGCGCGGTTACGGCGGTTGCGAACCCGATCGATCCGGCTGCTCTCCCAACGGTTGCCAGCTTACAGCCTAATATCTGGGCGGTCGATGAAGCGAACGCTTCACCTCAAAAACAGGTTTACTGCGCCGCGCACGGCCTGACTTATCGGGTTGTGACCGATCGAGATGTGCAGGGTTTTCCAGTGACGCCGATCGCTAACTCCAATGAATCGGCACCGCGCAAAAAGGTTGTCGTGACCGGCTGCTACGACTGGTTTCATTCGGGGCACGTTCGCTTCTTTGAAGAGGTGTCTGAGCTGGGCGATCTGTATGTTATCGCCGGCAGTGATGCGAATGTGCGGTTGCTTAAAGGTGAAGGACATCCGTTGTTCCCGCAAGATGAGCGCCGCTACTTCGTTCAATCCATCCGCTACGTCAAACAAGCCTTGATCTCCACGGGTCAAGGCTGGATGGACGCTGAACCCGAAATCGATTTGATCAAGCCGGACATGTACGCTGTCAACGAAGACGGCGACAAACCAGAGAAGCGTGAATTCTGCCAGGCGCACGGCATTCAATATGTGGTGCTAAAGCGCACTCCAAAAGAGGGTCTGCCACGACGGCAGAGCACCGATCTACGCGGATTCTAATCACAAGCAATGAAGGTGTAACATGGACTACGCGGTCATCATGGCCGGAGGCAGCGGTACACGGCTCTGGCCGCTCAGCCGCCAGCATCGACCCAAACAAGCACTCAAGTTGATCGGGCAGCGCACGATGTTTCAGCACGCCGCCGATCGCATCGCGCCGCTCTTTCCACCTGAACGCATCCTGGTGGTGACACGCAACGAACATGCGGCCTTGCTGATGGAGCAAGTTCCCGAACTGCCGGCCGAAAACTTCATCCTCGAACCGGAGGGCCGTGGAACGGCACCGGCGATCGGGTTGGCCGCCATCCAGCTCCAACGCAGAGATCCGAACGCCAGCATGGTCGTGCTCACTGCCGATCATTACATCACCGAGGTCGAAGAGTTCCGGCACGCGCTGACCGCGGCCCTGCAAGTGGCAGAGGCAGGTCAATTGGTCACACTCGGCATCAAGCCGACCACGCCCTCGACCGGCTTCGGCTACATACATCATGGGGCAAATTTGGGAACGATCGAAGAGTTCCCGACTTTTCGGGTTGAACGCTTCATTGAGAAGCCCGATCAGGACACCGCCACGGCAATGATGAAAAGTGGCGAGTATTCGTGGAACAGTGGCATGCTCATCTGGCGCGCGGATCGCATCTTGACAGAGTTTGAACAGCAGATGCGCGAATTCTACGCCCAGCTGAGCGAAGTGGCGGCAACCCTGCAATCGTCTGCTTACGAAACGACGCTCACCCACGTCTGGCCGCGCGTTGCCAAACAGACGATTGATTATGGGATAATGGAGAAGGCTCAAGATGTGGCTGTTATCCCGGTCAGTATCGGCTGGACGGATGTGGGCAGTTGGGGAAGCCTGTTAACGCTGCTGCCTGCTGATAAAGAAGGTAACATCGTGGTCGGACCGCATGTCGGTCTCAACACCCGCGATACGCTCACCTTTAGCGATAAACGGTTAATTGCCACCATCGGCGTACAGGGTCTGGTAATTGTCGCTACAGACGACGCGGTGTTGGTCTGTCCGAAAGAGCAAGAACAAGCGGTACGTGAATTAGTCGATATACTCAAACGTGATGGCTACAGCCGGCTGTTGTAAAAATCCAATCTAGATCGAATTCCGTTTTGATTTACGCCAATACTCACGGCGGATGGTTACACGCTTCGCGGCCACAACCTGATCGAGGAGCGTGTAACCATCCAGCGGAAGCGTCAACCTTTTAGGAAATTGCTCTAAGGAGTGTGGCAAATGCTCAAGCAAGGTATCCTTAATCCGCAGCTCAATTCGTTACTGGCGCGTGTGCGGCATACCAACCTCTTAGTCATTTGCGATCGGGGGTTTCCCTTCTGGCCGCAGATCGAGACCGTCGACCTCGCGTTGGTTGACGACATCCCCACCGTTTTGCAAGTGCTCAATGCCATCCGGCCCAACTTCGATATCAGCCAGATTTTCATGGCGCAAGAATTCAAAGCCGAAATTTCGCCGGGCATGCGCGACCAATTTGGGGCGGCTATTGCCGGCATTCCCGTTACTTTTGAGCCACATATGGAATTTAAGAAGCGCGTGCCGCAAGCCATCGGATTGATTCGCACCGGCGACACCACACAGTACGCCAACATGATCCTGGTTTCTGGCCGCGTCTAGCCACAATACTGTTTAGTTAGTGCTCGTCAACCGCGTCCTCGCGGTTGGTCCGCCCGCGAGGACGCGGGCTTGGAGCCTTATCTTAACAGTATTGCGTCTAGCCAGCACGACCAGGCGCCGCCTAGCACAAAATTTCTACTTGACAGCCCGCCTTGAAATCAGTTATATTAAATTGGTATCGTTACCATGATAACGGTACCAATTTTCCGCTTCAGCAGTCCCGCGCACGCGTAAGGAACGGGCATGGTCAATATCAAGGATGTGGCCAAACTGGCAGGCGTTGCCCCCATCACAGTCTCCCGCGTGATTAACCATTCGGATAGCGTCAATCCCGCCACCCGTGAACGCGTGCAGAAAGCGATTGACGAACTTCACTACGTCCCGAATACACTCGCCCAGAGTCTGCGCTCCAAGCAAACCCACACCATCGCCCTGCTCCTCTCCGACATTACCAACCCCTTCTGGACGACCATCGCGCGTGGTGTAGAAGATGCCGCGGCCGAGAAGGGCTTTCATACCATTCTGTGCAACACCGACGAAAATCCTGAAAAGGAAGCGACTTACCTCAATTTGCTGCTACAGCGTCGCGTCGACGGGATCGTGATTGCGCCCACGACCAACGACAAACTGCGTCTCACCATTCTGAAGCGCCATCAACTCCCGTGTGTCTTGATCGACCGCCGTGTGGACGGATTCAAATCCGATGTGGTTTGTGGGGACAATCGGGGCGGAGCAGAATTGCTGACCGAGCACCTCATCGGTCTGGGGCATCAGCAGATTGCACTGGTGAACGGCCCCAGCACGATCTCTTCAGCCGAAGATCGCGCGGAGGGTTATCGTGCTGCGCTGCGTAAGCATCACCTGCCCATCGAAGAAGACCTCATCTTCCAGGGTGAATTCAAGCAGGAGAGCGGCTATCAAATCGTCAAGCGCCTGGTCGAGCGTGAACCACGCCCAACAGCTATTTTTGCGGCTAATAACCTGATCGCCGTCGGCGCTTTGCAGGCGCTGCGCGAAATGGGATTGCAGGTGCCAGAAAATATGGCACTCGTCTGCTTTGACGACATCCCTTACGCTTCAGCCATCGAACCGTTTCTGACCGTGGTCGCACAACCCGCCTACGAAATGGGAAGAACGGCCGCGTGTCTGTTGCTGGAACGCCTGGCCGCCACGCATAACACCAAGACGCGCGAGGTTGTACTTGCGCCGGAATTGGTGGTGCGCCAATCGTGTGGGCAAACGCGCCACACGCCAGCCTGAGCATCTTTCTAAATCAGCCTAAACTCACTGGAGGATTTTCATGGAGACCATTTATCTAGTAGCCAGCGGTGATTTGCGACTGTCTGCCAATCAGAATTGTGAAACGGCTCAGGCCGAAATGGAACGGCAGCTGATCGCGGCCGTCGAACGCGAAGGTGGCAAAGTCAAACGCGGCCACCCTTACGATCCCGCGAAAAAGCACGGCTTTATCGATAGCCAAAAATACGGGCTGGAAGTCTTCAGCCAGATTCCTAAAGACGCCCCCGTCATCGTAGCCGAAGCGGTGTGGCAGTACACCCATCACGTGCTGCCTGGCTTGCTGGAACATCGCGGCCCAGTGCTGACGGTTGCCAACTGGAGCGGCACCTGGCCAGGGTTGGTGGGCATGCTCAACCTCAATGGCAGCCTGACCAAGGCAGGCCGCAAGTACAGCACGCTGTGGAGCGAGGACTTCACTGACGAATTCTTCGTCAAGGGCCTACACACCTGGCTCACCAAAGGCTATGTGAAACCCGTCACGCCGCAAGTTCAACGCTATGTACCTGATACCGCACCGGCCGTAGCGACCCAGCTCGGCGTTAAGTTCGCGCAAGAATTCTTGAAGAAGCGCGCGATCATGGGCATCTTTGACGAGGGCTGTATGGGCATGTACAACGCCATCATCCCTGACGAACTGCTTTTCCCGCTGGGTGTGTACAAAGAACGGCTAAGCCAATCGGCACTTTATGCCAAAATGCTGACCGTGTCCGATGAAGAGGCGCGCGCCATCTATGACTGGCTGCTAGCGCGCGGCATGAAATTCGATCTGGGCACCGATGAAGCCACCGAACTCACCGAGCAGCAAATCTTGCAGCAGTGCAAGATGTACGTGGCGGCCTTGCGCATCGCCGATGATTTTGGCTGCGCCACGATCGGGATTCAATATCAGCAAGGTCTTAAAGATTTAACGGCAGCCTCTGACCTGGTCGAAGGCCTGCTTAATAATGTGGAGCGCCCGCCCGTCTATCACGAAACAACCGGCGCAGAATTGTACGCGGGAGCCGCCCTGCCCCACTTCAACGAAGTGGACGAGTGCGCCGGGCTGGACGCGCTGATCACCAACGGCTTGTGGACTCGTCTGGGCTTCTCGCCTGAGACCACGTTGCACGATGTCCGCTGGGGGCGATGGTACAAGGGCAACGGAATCAACGATTTTGTGTGGGTGTTGGAAATCTCCGGGAGCGTGCCGCCTGCCCACTTGATCGGCGGATTCGCTGGCGCCACCAGCGAACGCCAACCTGCCATGTACTTCCCCAAGGGCGGCGGATCGATCAAGGGCGTCAGCAAGCCGGGCTGGATCGTGTGGAGCCGTGTGTTTGTGACTAATGGAAAACTCAACTGCGATCTGGGCCTAGGTGAAGCGGTCGAACTTCCGCAAGCAGAGACGGAAGAGCGCTGGCGCTTGACGACCTCGGAATGGCCGATGATGCACCTGGTCATGAAAGGCATTACGCGCGATCAATTCATGGCACGCCACAAAGCCAATCACATTCAAGTGGTCTATGCGCCAGGCAAAGCCGCTGCGCGCAAGGCGCTGTACGCCAAAGCGGCCACGTTGAACAAACTGGGCGTCAATGTATCGTTATGCGGCGAGATATAAATCAACTGGCTGCTGAGGTATTTCATGCTCAAGAACGATCATATCGCTCTGCCTGTCTCGGACATGGAGGTATCACATGCTCAAAACCCAACTGTTGCATCCCGAAATTCTGGCCGCACTTGGCGGCGCCGGTCATGGTTCAAAAGTGCTGATCGCCGATGGTAACTTTCCCTTCGGGACAGGCGCCAACCCGGCGGCCAAACGAGTCTACCTGAATCTGGCACCGGGACTGCTGACTGTCACCGACGTCTTGCGGGTTTTGGTTGAGACCATGCCCATCGAAGCCGCCGAAGTCATGCAGCCCGTCTCGGGCGATGAGCCTTCCATCTTCGCTGATTTTCGTAGTATACTGCCACAAGACGTGGACTTGAAGCGCCTGGGCCGGTTTGAGTTTTACGACGTAGCCCGCGAGTGCGACACGACTCTGGTCATTGCGACCGGCGAACAGCGCATCTACGCCAATATCTTGTTGACCATCGGGGTAGTCATGCCGTGACGGTAGGTCGCTAACCACTCGATCAAGAAATGAGATGGCCGTCTGGGTAAAACGGGTTAAGTCCAACAAGTGATACTACCCAAAATGGTCAAATCAATTTCAAAAAGTTCTTGACAGCGCAGATTTTATATGATAGTATGTTATCGATTTCATATGGTATCCATACCATACCTCCACATAAGTTTATCGCAAATATGCACCCAGCATAGGCGAAATCTGAAATAAGTTGTACCCGCTGGGCCTTGTCCAGCCAAACCGGGCTTCTCATGTAATACCGAAGTGCATTCTACGGCTCTGAGGGTCATCCATGAGTGAAGTGCTAGTCTTGATGGAAGGGATCGAAAAGACCTTTCCTGGCGTTCACGCGCTTAGTCAATGTCAGTTCGAGCTGCGCTCCGGTGAAGTTCACGCGCTGGTCGGCGAGAACGGTGCCGGAAAATCCACGTTGATGAAAGTTCTGGCTGGCGTCTATGTTAAAGATGCCGGTCGCATCCTCTACAAAGGCAAAGAAGTCGAAATCCACAACCCCCGTGCCGCCCAGCACCTGGGCATCAGCATGATCCATCAGGAGCTCAACCTGATGCCGCACCTCACCGTGGCGCAGAACATGTTCATCGGGCGTGAGCCGCGCCAGAATGTCCGGTTCATGCTGGACGAAAAGGCCATCAACACCCAGGCGGAGCAGGTATTTGCCCTGATGCGCCTGAATCTTGATCCACGCACCAAAGTTGCCGACTTGTCGGTGGCCAAGCAGCAGATGGTCGAGATCGCCAAAGCCCTGTCGTTCAATGCGGAAGTGTTGATCATGGATGAGCCGACGGCCGCCCTGACCGACACGGAAATTGATGAGCTCTTCCGCATCATCCGCGATCTGCGCGCCAAGGGCGTGGGCGTCGTCCACATCTCGCACCGGCTGGAAGAACTTCGCCAGATCTCCGATCGGGTAACGGTGATGCGCGACGGGCGCTACATCGATACTGTCAAGACGCAGGACGCCACAATCGATCAAATCATCAGCATGATGGTGGGGCGCACGATTTTTGAATCCACGCCTGAGGTTCCCGAGCATCCCAGCGAAGAAGTGGTGCTGGAGGTCAAGCATCTCAACCGGGGCAATGTCATCAAGGATGTCAGTTTTCAGTTGAAGAAAGGCGAGATTCTGGGCTTCAGTGGATTGGTCGGGGCAGGACGCACAGAAGTCGCGCGCGCGGTGTTTGGCGCGGACCCGATCGATTCCGGCGAGATTTACGTGCAAGGCAGCAAAGTTCACATTGGCAGTCCCAACGACGCCGTGAAACATGGCGTCGGTTACCTCTCCGAAGATCGCAAGCGCTATGGTCTGGCGCTGGGTATGGACGTGGAAGAAAACGTGGTGCTGGCGGCCTTCAAGAAATTCCTAAGGGCGTTCGGGCAAGTAAACCGATCGAAGACGCGGGCCACCGCGGATCAGTACGTCAAGATGCTGGCGATCAAAACTCCGAGCGTGCAGCAAAAGGTAAAAAACCTGTCGGGCGGCAATCAACAAAAGGTGATCATTGGCAAATGGTTGACCGCCGATACCAACATCTTAATTTTTGACGAGCCAACGCGTGGGATTGACGTAGGCGCCAAGAGCGAGATTTATCACCTGCTCAACAACCTGGCGCAGCAGGGTAAATCTATCATCATGATCTCCTCGGAATTGCCGGAAATCCTGCGTATGAGCCATCGGGTGGTCGTAATGTGTGAAGGCCGGATCACGGGTGAACTCGACATTGCCGAAGCGACGCAAGAAAAGATCATGCAGTATGCCACTCAGCGCGGCGAAGTCCTGCTGGCCGATGAATCTGCGCTAGCCTCTACATCTCTGGGGGATGCCTGAACATGGAAGCTAAAACTGCTCCAAGACCCACCTTGCTTCGATCCGATACTCTGCAACGATTTCTGGCATTTGGCGGGTTGATTGTCCTCATCGTCGCGTTTAGCTTGGCTTCGCCGTTCTTCCTGACGTCCGACAATATCGGCGGCATCTTGTTGGCGACCGCCGTGAACGGTGTGTTGGCGCTGGGCGTTACCTTTGTCATCATCAATGGCGGCATCGACTTATCCGTAGGCACAGTCATGACTTTTTCCGCCGTCATGACCGCCCAAGTCATGATCGTGTGGCAACAGCCGGTGTTGGTCGGTATTCTGGCCGGGCTGGCGACTGGCGCCCTGTGCGGTACGATTAACGGTTTGATGGTCACCAAGATGAAGGTTCCGCCTTTTGTGGCGACGTTGGGAATGTTGTATGCTACCAAGGGGTTGTCGCTCGTCGTGTCTCAGCTGAAGCCCATCTATTTCAACGATGCGCCCATCTTCAACCAGACGGCGATGGGGTCTATTTTGGGGTCGATCATTCCTGCCCTCGATCCCATCAAGAACGTGGTATTGGTTCTCTTTGGCGCGGCACTGATTGCAGCCTTCGTTCTGTCCAAGACAATTCTGGGGCGCTACACTTTTGCGATGGGCAGCAACGTGGAAGCGACCCGGCTATCTGGCGTCAACGTCGATCGCTGGCAGACCGCTGTCTATATGCTGTGCGGCCTGTTTGCCGGTCTGGCTGGCGTGTTGATTGGCGCGCGCCTCAACTCCGCGCAGCCGGCACTGGGTGCGGGTTACGAGTTGGATGCCATTGCCGCGGCCGTCATTGGCGGCACATCGCTCAGTGGTGGTGAGGGTACAATCTTAGGCACCGTCATCGGCGCGTTTGTCATCAGCGTGCTGGCCAACGGTCTGCGGATTCTATCCGTGCCGCAGGAATGGCAAATTGTGGTGACCGGCACGATTCTGGTATTGGCTGTTTATCTGGATCGCCGCCGCAAGCGATAAGTCTGTGCTGAAAGGAGGAACCTGCGCCACATTACAAATCATTCGGGCTGCGTAACGTTGGCATGTGTCAATTGAACATTGTCTTTGTGAAACATCACGCTATCTCACTGGTTGAAAAGCTCCGCGCGGAGCTGACTAACATATCCTTGCAAGGAGGAATCTGAGATGAAGTCTAAGAATCTATTCGTCGTAGTATCTCTGTTGATTGTCGTTGCCCTGATCGCTGGTTGCACACCCGCTGCAGCACCCGCAACCCAAGCGCCTGCTGCGGCAAAGCCGTACATCCCCGTCATTTCCAAGGGTTTCCAGCACCAGTTCTGGCAAGCCGTGAAGGCAGGTTCTGAGAAAGCCGCGAAGGAATTCAACGTAGACATCACCTTCGAGGGCCCGGAAACCGAGGCGATGGTGGACAAGCAAGTCGAGATGTTCCAGACGGCCCTCGACAAGAAGCCCGCAGCGATCTGCCTGGCAGCCGTTGACTCCAAGGCTTTCATTCCGCTACTTGAGAAGGCCAAGGCGGCCGGCATCCCGGTGATCGGCTTCGACTCCGGCGTGGACAGCGATATCCCGGTTGCCACGGCAGCCACGGACAACGTGGCTGCCGCAGCCGCAGCGGCCGATAAGATGGCTGAGCTCATCGGCGGTTCCGGCGAAGTGGCGATCATTGCCCACGACCAGACCAGCCGCACCGGCATCGATCGCGTGAAGGGCTTCACCGATCAGATGAAGGCCAAGTACCCCAACATCACCATCGTCGACACCCAGTACGGCGCCGGCGACCAGCTCAAGTCCACCGACATCGCCAAGGCCGTCATTGGCGCGCACCCCAATCTGAAGGGCTACTTCGGCGCGAATGAAGGCTCGATCATCGGTGTGCTCAATGCCGCGAAAGAGCTGAACATGGGCGGCAAGCTGACCATCATCGGCTACGATTCGGGCAAGCAGCAGAAGGACGCCATCCGCTCAGGTTTCCAGGCGGGTGCTATCACCCAAGACCCGATCGGCATCGGCTACAAGTGCGTGGAAGCGGCCGTCAAGGCCATGAAGGGCGAGACCCTGCCCAAGAACATCGATACCGGCTTCAAGTGGTTCGACAAGACCAACATCGACGATCCGGCGATTGCAGCAGTGCTGTACGACTAAACGCCTCGTGTAGTCCAGTTAAGTTACAAAAGAGGCTGTCCTCTCTTCAGGACAGCCTCTTTGCTTGTCAGTCTTGACTTTCCGCGCCGCTGCGGTTACGATTTAACCTAAGATAAGCAGGGAGGCGCACCATGAATGAATCTCGCCGGGATAGCGAGTACATTGTGTTCGTGGTCACGCTATGGCTGTGCCTGATTAGCACAACCATGTATCTCATCGTGTTCTTGACGCTGTTCCGCTATGGTACGCTCAACAATGAAGGCCGGACTTTCGCCGTGGTGGCGCTGGTCATCAGCGCGATCGCCATGCTGTTAGCCTGCTTTTTGGCGCTGACAAGCCACAGCCCGGCCTGGGCCACCGCGGGAATGAGCGGCTTAGGCTGGATCCTGATCTGCGCCGGTCTCATCGTCGGCGCCCCGGCTCTAGGGCTAGAGCTGGGCACGCCCAGCAGCAGTTCCGGGGGTGTTCCCGCCACTCTATTCATGATCATCGCCGGCTCGGCCATTTTACAGGCCGAGCGCAATATGCAACAATCCAGCAACTAAGCGCGCACTAGCGCGCCGTCAGTCAATCTATCTTTTTCAGGAGGCATCCTCTGGACGAATTAGAACTTTCTCATTGCATTGTCGACGCCATCGAGGACAAGCAAGGCGAAGATATTGTGCAGCTCGATCTGCGCCCTCTTTCGCCCTACGTTGATTACTTCATCGTGTGCACCGGCACCAGCGAACGACAGCTGAAAGCTATCGCCGACGGTATCGCAGAACACACTTTGAAGAAGTATGATCTCAAACCGCGCCGGCGCGAAGGTCTGGCCGAATCGGGTTGGATTATTATCGATTACAGTGATGTGATCATTCACATTTTCTCAGCTAGCCAGCGCAAATATTACCAGATCGAACAGCTCTGGAAAGAAGCGCCGATCGTGTTGAAAATCCAATAAATTACCCAGGAGGTTCACATGCAACAAACACAACCGCGAAGCCGCGCGGTAGATGTGGAAAGATATGGCAGCGAGATTCAGATTGTGTTTTCGCAGGTCTATCTGTTGATGACGCTGGGCCTGGTGGTCACGGCCATCGTTGCCGCGTGGGTCAGCGTCACCCCTTCAATGCTGCGTTTCATCTACTCCAGTGTGTGGGTGCCGATCGGGTTAATGGTTGCGCAGATAGCGCTGGTCATCGTCCTGTCCGCAGCGATAGCACGCTTATCCACAGGAGTAGCCGTCGGGCTCTTCTTGGTTTACTCGGCCCTGCTCGGCGTTTCGTTGTCCGCCATCTTGCTCTATTACACCCAGGCCTCGATCACGATGACATTCTTGATTACCGCCGGGACATTCGGGGTGATGAGTATCTTTGGCTTTGTCACCAAACGTGATCTTACCAAATTGGGCAGTCTCATGATCATGTTGCTCATCGGGTTCATTCTGGGTTCGCTGTTGAATATCTTTTTGCGCAGCTCGGCGCTTTACTGGATTCTAACCTACGTCGGCGTCGGTATCTT
Source organism: Thermoflexales bacterium (assembly GCA_041738395.1). Taxonomy (GTDB): domain Bacteria; phylum Chloroflexota; class Anaerolineae; order Fen-1058; family Fen-1058; genus Fen-1058. Next base: position 67,182 of record JBGSPW010000241.1, on the reverse strand, counting down.
TGTCGGCCTGATCGCGTACGATACGCAGAAGATCAAGCAGATGGCAGCGGCCGGCCTGAACAGCGAGAAAGGGCGCGGCTCGATCGTGGTGATCGGCGCGCTGAAACTTTACCTAGATTTCGTCAACTTGTTCCTGCTCCTGCTGCGAATCTTCGGACGCCAGCGTTAAACAATAAAAGACCCGATGGGGCAAGACAGCCCATCGGGTCTTTTGATCAACGCAAACTATTCGTTCCACCAACTATTGGGGACTACTCCACGATCCATTGATCGGTCGCGCGCGACCAACTCACCAGCTCAGCATCCTGGAAATACAGAGGAATCTCATAGGCCGCCGTCTCCGCTCCATCGGACGCGTGAATCAGATTGCGGCCAATCTCCACGCCAAAATCAGCTCGAATCGTGCCCAGGTCAGCGTCGATGGGATTGGTGGCGCCACACGTGCGCCGCACGGTCTCAATCACACGCTTGCCTTCCCACACTTGCACGACGACCGGGCTTGAAGTGATGTACTTGATTAAGCCCTCATAGAAAGGCTTGCCCTTATGGATGGCATAATGCTGCGCCGCCAGATCATTATCGATCTGGATAAACTTCATGCCGGCCAGTTTCAGGCCGCGCTGCTCCAGCCGCGCCGTGATCTGACCGATCAGACCGCGCTGAACCGCATCAGGTTTAAGAATGACCAGCGTTCGTTCCACAGAAACTCTCCTTAAAAATGAGATTGCTACAGTTCGTTCAGCGCCTTGCGATAGTGCGCCAAAGCCTGGGACAATTTGCCTGCTTTCATACAGACATCGCCTAACATACGGTGCCAGTCAGGCCGATCATGAATTTCAACGATGGTCGCCAGATCACTCATGACCTCTTTCGTATATTCACCCGCATTGGCGAGTTCCAGATATTCGGTATACGCACCCTCGCGATTGCCGGTGGCCCAATAGGTTCGCGCCAGATCCAACCGCGCCGAATAATCCTTGCGATCACTAGACACCCGCGTCATCAAGGCTTCCACCTCAGGTGAAGCCGCCACAGGTTCTGGCACAACCAACGGCCCGGTCTGTGGCAGCGGGCCGGTTTGCGTTAAGCGCAATGGTCCCGTCTGAGGCAAGGCTAACGGCTCGATCTTCGACTTTTCAGCAACTGCGATGGCCCGGTCTTTCTCTTTTTCAGCAGCACGGGCCCGTGGAGATAAAACGAACTCTGGCAAATCCTTCAACGGTTCCTCGTCGGTATCCTCAGCCGATTGAGCCCACCAGTCATGCGAGAGAGTGATTGAGGGCTGGGCTGGCTCGATTTCCACTTCAGATACCGCTTGCTCCAATGCGGCGAGTTCGGCCAGCAACTCCTCTGTCGTAGGCTCAGGCTCAGCGCTAGCTGGCTCTTCATCGCCCATTGTCGCTGCTAATCCAAATACCGCCGCTCCCGCCAGCCCACCAAGCGGAAATGATGTTTCTTCCTCTGCTGCGCTAGTCTCTTCCATCGCAGGTTCAGCCGGCCGCATAGAGCGAAGCCAATCGGGCAGTTCACTGGTCGGCATGACAGCCGCTTCGGCTTCTTCCTCTTCGGCCGCCAGGGCCTCAAGCGTTAAACCCTCGCTCGCGGTGTCAGGCCGCATCGAACGCAGCCAGTCGGGCAGTTCGGTAGCGGGCACTGCCGCCTCTAGTTCTGTCTCGGCCTCTTCTTCCAATCGCGCCGACAATCCGGTGCTGGCCGATTCATCAGGGCGCATGGCCCTTAACCACTCAGGCAGCTCACTGGCTGGTTCTGCTGTCACAGTGTCGGCAGATGGGCGCATCTCCTTCAGCCAGTCAGGAAGCTCACTGGCCGGAGCTGGTTCAGCCATCGTTGAGGCAGAGAGATCTGCCATCCAGTCGGTTGACTCCTCTACCGACACAGTGTCGATCTCAAGCACGGGGGACGTCTCCGGCTCGATCGGTTTAGCGGACTCTAACGGAGCACTGCGCCCCATAATCGCCGCCATGCGTATTTCAGCTTCTTGCTCGGCCTGAGCGCGTAGTTGATCCTCTTTGCCTACGGCTAACTTGGACAGGAAAGCCAGAGCATCATCGGCGCTGGGCATTTCCGCAGGAACTTCGGCGGGAGGCGTTGGTTTTTCCTTCTTTGCCGTAGCTGCCGCACCGACCGCCAAGCCAACACCTGGTTTTTCTTCGGGCACAGATTTGGCTGCGATGACAGACTTGCGCCCCATGATCGCGTCCATGCGCGCATCCGCCTCAAGTTGCGCTTGTGCCCGCAATTGATCTTCTTTACCCGCCGCGAGCTTAGCGAAAAAAGCCAAAGCGTCATCAGCACTGGGCATTTCTTCGGGGACTTCCGCTTTGACCTCAGCGGCAACGACCGGTTCAATCGGTTGAGGTGTTTGAACCTTGCTCTTTGCCACCGGTTCAGTCGGCTTACGGCCCATAATCGCGGTCATGCGCACATCGGCCTCACGTTGGGCCTCAGCTTGCAATTGATCTTCTTTTCCCGCCGCCAACTTCGCCAGGAAAGCCAAGGCATCATCGGCGCTCGGCATCTCCTCGGGAACTTCCGGGGGCAGATCGACCGCCACCACTGGCGCAACGGAAGACCGTAGTTGTTCTGGTTCTTCCAGTTTATTCTTCAATTTGGTAGCAGCCACCACCAACCCAGCCGCCGCTTCGCCTGTCGTGGCCAAGCGAATGACTGGCTTTTCTTCCTCAGTCGGCTCAGCCGTCGGTTTAGGTTCAGCCGGTTTGCGGCCCATAATCGCATCCATGCGCACGTCGGCTTCTTCTTGCGCTTGGGCACGCAGTTGATCTTCTTTACCGGCGGCCAACTTGGCAAAGAAAGCCAAAGCGTCATCGGCACTGGGCATTTCCTCGGGAACGATCGCCGCAGCCACCGGCGCGCTGGGGAGGGGAGCGGCCTCTTCAGGTTGAGTTTCTGGCTTTTCCTGCTTTGCGGCAGCCACACCCGCACCGGCAACAACACCACTCGCCGGATATTCTTCACGCACAGGTTCGGCCGGCTTCACCTCAGCCGGTTTGCGGCCCATGATTTCGGCCATGCGCACATCAGCATCTTCTTGAGCCTGTGCCCGCAATTGATCTTCTTTGCCTGCCGCCAACTTGGCAAAGAATGCCAAGGCGTCATCAGCACTAGGCATTTCCTCTGGAATTTCTGGCGCAGCAGCAGGTTCAGCCATACCAAATGACACTTCAGGCGTTGGCGCAACTAAGGCAGGTGCTGGCACTTGGGGTTCTGCCGACACTTCTTCTTCGCCTTCATGAGCGGCGAAAATAGCAGCACCGGCTAGGCCGGCTAACCCGACTGCGCCCGCTGCGACTTTACCCGCGCCTGAGTCAAGTGCTTCACCAAGATCAAACGAAGACGGCTCAGGCTCAATGGCAGCCTCACCGCTAGAAGCGCGCAGCTCCGCCAACCAATCGGGTTCTTCACCAACCGGCGTTTCTTCCAGTGGTGGCTCAGCGGCCTGAAGCTGCGCCAGCCAATCGGGTGTCTGAGTATCCGCAGAGACTGGAATCGTTTCAGACAACGGCGCAGGCGACGGTTCGCGTAATTGCGCCATCCAAGCAGGTTGCTCGTCTTCAACGACGGGAGGAATCGTTTCGGGCGCGGTGAGCGTACCGGTACTAGCTAGTTGATTGATCCAGTCAGGAACTTCTTCCTCAGTTGGCTGAAGGGGGGACTCTTCGGGTGCAGCTTCCTCACGCTCAGTGAGGGCTTGGGCCGCAGCGCCAGCCACCGCAGCGCCGGTCAGGGTCGCCAACCAATCGGGCGTCTGAGTATCCGCAGAGACTGAAATCGTTTCAGACAACGGCGCAGGCGGCGGTTCGCGTAATTGCGCCATCCAAGCAGGTTGCTCGTCTTCAACGACGGGAGGAATCGTTTCGGGCGCAGTGAGCGCACCGGTACTAGCTAGTTGATTGATCCAGTCAGGAACTTCTTCCTCGGTTGGCTGAAGGTGGGACTCTTCGGGTGCAGCTTTCTCACGCTCGGTGAGAGTCTGGGCCTCAACACCAGCCACCGCGGCGCCGGTCAGAGTCGCCAACCAATCGGGCACATCGGCTTCCGCGGCACTCGGTTCGGCGGTGAGGCCTTGCAGCCAATCCGGTATTTCCGTCGCCACATCCGGCATGTGCAGGCCGGTCGCCAAACGCGGCGCATGCGCCACTTCAGACTCCGGCAACAGGGGTGGTTCAAGATCAGAAATACCACGCAGCCAGTCGGGGACTTCTTCCGCTTGCTCGACCAGTTCTGGAGATTCAAGCATGTCGGATACAGTCTGCAGATCAAGACGATCCAGCAGCACCGGCTGTTGCCCTAACGGCCCCTGCCCGCCGAAGAAGCCTACCGCGAACACATTCTCAGGATCGACGGCCTGCGCGCGTTGGAAGGGCTCTTCGCTTTCGCCATTCGCGCCGCTGTCACGCAGAATCGCGCCCATAATCAAATTAGCTTTCAAGCAATAGGGCAGCGCATTAAGAACCTTCTGCGTCAGCTCCGAAGCGTCTACCCGTTGCTCATCACGCCACAGCACTTCGGCCATTTCAACTTGTAAGTCGATCCGATCGGGTTGCTCGCGCAGTAATTCGCGCAGATCGGCAATCGCCTCGGCATTGAGATCGCCCTGGGCGTACATGCGCGCCAGCGCGTCGCGGGTCAAGGGAATTCGATCGGGTGGCTCGCCATCGCGCCGCGCATACAAACGGCGCAGCTCGCCCTGAATCAAGGCATTACTCGGCGCGATGTCAAAGGCGCGTTCCATATGCCAGACCGCGAGATCCAGCTCGTTGTTGCGATCGTGCACGATGCTTAATCCGACACGAGCCACAAAGTCTTCCGGATCGACGCTGAGCACGCGCTGGAAGACATCTTGCGCCGCCCGATCGTCCTCCCGCTCCAATAGGGCCTTGCCCATCAGCCGATAAACCTCGACGGCCTTGGGGTACTGCAGCAGGATGTGACGGCTGTGCTGCAGGGCCACCTCGATGGAGCCGTGGTCGATCAGATTGTCAATTTCATTAAGGTAATCGCGGAGCGCTACTTCTGCCATATCGCCTCGCCTGTCGTGTGAAGTGAAGTCATTATGCTATGGTTCAATGTTTTGTGCAAGTGAATTGCTAGTACTATGTGCTGCGCGTCACCGGATCACAACGCAGACAGACCGTGCACAGCGCGCAATTGATCAAGATACTCTTCGTCGAACGGCTTTTCGGTATAGCGGCCAGGCCCGATCGGATCGGCGACAGCCTCATCGCCCAGCATCGCCGCAAACGAGGCGACCACGCCATACGCTAAACCGGCCAGGCCGTAACCGCCTTCCAAAGTCATGACCAATCTGCCGTCGCAAAGTTGGTCGGACAATTGCACCAGCGTCCGTGTCAAAGCGAAGAAGCCCGGCGTGGTGACCAGCATTGATCCCAGACGATCCGTCCAACTGGGATCGTAACCGGCGCTGACCAGGATCAGCTGCGGTTGAAAGCGCTGCGCGATCGGGGTGAGCAGATCATCAAACATGCGCTGCAAGGCCACATCGCCCCAGCCGGGCAGCATGGGCACGTTAACGCTGTAACCTACGCCCTCGTCTGCGCCGACCTCATCCCAATAGCCGGTGCCGGGATAAATGCCCCATTGATGTGTCGAGAAATACAACACGCTGGGATCGTGATAGAAGATGGCGTTGGTCCCGTTACCGTGATGCACGTCGAAGTCGACGATCAAGACGCGCTCGAGATCGAACTCAGCCCGCGCCACAGCCGCCGCCACGGCAATGTTGTTGAACAAACAGAAGCCTTCGCCATGATCCGCAAAGGCGTGATGCCCCGGTGGACGAACCAAGGCGAAGGCGTTTTTCACCTCGCCGCGCAGTACCGCTGCGACACCGGTGATCACCGCCCCGGCAGCTAGGAGGGCCGCGTCATACGATCGGGGTGCGACGTAGGTTTCATCGCCCAGCCCCATCAAGCCACCGCCACCGCGAGCGGCGACCGCTCGGACTCTTTCGATGTGGCGTGACTGATGCACACGTGACAAACGCTTGATGGAAATCGGCTCCGGCGTTAAGGTCACCAGCCGATCGCGCATACCGGTCTCATCGAGTGCGTCATTGATTGCACTGAGGCGTTCCGGTCCTTCCACATGATTGGGCTGGGCATGCTGCAAATACAGCGGGTCAAAGAAGTAACCTGTCGTCATACTGTCATTTTACTTGACGCATAGCGCCAGAGTCAAGCGAAGAAAGAACCCGACGGGCCGAGGGCACCCATCGGGTTCTGTGCTTTACCGCAGTTGAGAGTGGCCTACTGCACGGTAGGCGTTTCCTTGCCGGACGCGCGTAGCGCCCAGATCGTGCCTGCCAACAGCAGCGCCGCCACCAATGCCACCACGATGTTGAGCGATCCATCGGCGTTCGTCATGTTATAACGCACGATGATAGGCGCGGCGATCAAGCTGACCAGATTCGCCACCTTGATCATCGGGTTCAGCGCCGGACCGGCGGTATCCTTCAATGGATCGCCGACCGTATCACCCACGACGCCCGCCTTGTGCCGCTCGGAGCCTTTGCCGGTATTCTTCTTCAGATCACGCGGCTCATCTTCGATCGACTTCTTGGCGTTGTCCCACGCTCCACCCGCGTTAGACATGAACACCGCCAGCAATTGACCGCTGAGGATGATGCCCGCCAGGAAGCCGCCCAACGCCTCAACTTGCAGCACGATACCCACGAACAGCGGCACGACCACCGCGATCACCGCCAGCGGGATCAGTTCTTTCTGAGCGGAGGCCGTACTGATGCTCACCACGCGCGCATAGTCCGGCGTCCTGGTCCCTTCCATCACGCCCGGAATCTTGAACTGCCGCCGCACTTCTTCGACGATCTGACCCGCAGCGCGGCTAACAGCGCGAATTGACAACGAGCTGAACAACCACGGCAGCGCGCCGCCCAGCAGCAGGCCGATGAACACGCGTGTCTCCGAGATACGAATCGCATCGAGCACGGGCACCACGCCGAGCTGCTGTTGCACGCGCATGACATCCGTGATGTACGAGGCAAACAGGCTAACCGCGGCAATGACGGCGGACGCAATCGCCACGCCCTTCGTAATCGCCTTGGTCGTGTTGCCCACCGCGTCGAGGTCGGCCATGATCTGGCGCGCCTTAACGGTTTCGGCATCTTCCAGGTCGTGCCAGGCCATCTCGCCGATGCCGTTGGCATTGTCGGAGATCGGGCCGTACGAATCCATCGCTACGTTATTGCCAGTGTGGCTCAGCATACCGATACCGATCATGGCAACCGCGTACAGCACGTAGGTCGCGCCGTCACCCCCATACAACAACAAAGCGCCGATGAACGCCACGACGATCACGACCAGCGCCCACACGCTCGACTCCATGCCGATCGACAGACCGCTGAGGATCGTCGTGGCCGGGCCCGTGTTGGTCGCTTTGACGATCTCTTTTACCGGCGGTTTCTTCGTCGAGGTGAAATACGACGTCAACGGGTTGAAGGCGACGGCCAAACCCACGCCAATGGCGGTCAACGCGCCCATGCGCCAATCATGGGCATAGGTCAGCGCCAGCACGAACGACCAGAAGATTGTGAACACGCTCGACACTTCATACGAGCGGAACATCGACTCTTCGGCGTCGTGCGCGCGCAGGAACTTGATCGGGATGGATTCCCAGATCGGCACGGTGAACGTGCCGAGGATCGAACTAATGACGCCGATCGCGCGGATGATCAACGGGTACACGATCCACTTCAGTTCGCCCGTCAAGGCGACGAGGCTCAAGCCCAGGATCAACCCGGACACGATAGTCACTTCGTACGACTCGAAGATGTCGGCCGCCATACCGGCGCAGTCGCCGACATTGTCGCCGACCAGGTCGGCAATCACGGCCGCATTGCGCGGATCGTCTTCAGGGATGTCCTTTTCCACTTTACCCACGAGGTCAGCGCCCACATCCGCGGCCTTGGTGTAGATACCGCCGCCCACGCGCATAAACAGCGCCAGCAACGTGCCACCAAAGCCAAAACCCAGCAAAGCATCAGGCGCGGCCTTGCCGAAGAAAATAAAAATCACGGTGCCGCCAAACAGGCCCAGGCCGTCTGTCAACATACCCGTGATCGTCCCGGCATAATACGCGATAGACAGCGCTTCGTTAAAACCACGCCGCGACGCCGAGGCCGCGCGCACGTTGGCCTGAATCGCCATGCGCATGCCCAATTGGCCCACTGCCAGCGAGAACGACGCGCCCATAATGAAGGCGATCGTGCGGCCAATGGCGACGATGATCTGCGCGCTAGCCGCGCCGAACTCCGCTTCAGCTTCCCTGCTCGGTGGCACGACATACACACTGAGGAACATCAACACCGTCAGGACGCCGATCAGTGGCAAAATCGTGCGCAACTGCTGACTCAAATAACTATTGGCGCCGATACGAATGGCGTTCCACACTTCCTGCATTTTGGCTGTGCCCTTATCATTTTTGAGCACTTTGCCGCGCAGCCACCAGGCGTAAGCGAGACTGATAAACGCTGTGATGACGACGCAGATAATGGCAATCTGCTCGAAGTCGTTGAGGCCATGTCTGGCCAGTCCTAAAAGATTCACACTGCCTCCTTAACAAAACTGGGATTTTGTGATCAGACGACCCTGAACGAGCGGTGACTGAAAGTGACTGAGGGTTATCAAGAGGATCAATTTTTCACCTGAAGTTGGGAGGAATGACAGCGCCATTCACTAAAAACACCGGGTACATTGTAGATGAAATGACTATTTGGTCAAGTACCACATCTCACTAGCGGCGTAGTGGCAAATTGCATGTGGCGCTAACGTTTACCACAAGATCGGAAGACAAGCAACCCTTTTCGTAACTGCTCAGCCTGCGTCATTGCGAGCGCTTTCGCCAGGCGCGCCCCCGACGCGATGCGTCGGACAGGGCGTGCGAAGCAATCTCAGGGCCGATCGGAGGGAGATTGCTTCGTTCCTCGCAATGACGGCTGAGTAGTAAACCCTTTTCCAATAATCTCCCCACAGCTTGAGCAATTTCGGCTCATCCGACTTGAGCGGGGTTATTGTCAGATGCTTCCGGCCGCTTTGCGTGGGTACATCCGCCGCTCCCAAACGCTCGCGTAGCGTGTATCCACCCCGCAAGTCTGACCAACTTATGGATGGATCGTGTGACTGATAAACTACACCGACTGATATATGTCACCTCCTGGCAACGAATTAGCGCAAGAAATAGTTACGAATTCTTGACAAAATAGACAATTTAGAACTTTCTCATACAGTCTTTATATTAGCGCTTGACAATGAATCGTTAAATGTTGTACTATGTACTCAGCGCAGTTTATGACCAAGCGGCAACCTACGCCGAAGACCTAAGAGCACGATGTGCCAGCACAGGGAGCGCACATAGGTGCTCTTTATTTCTGTAATTCCATCCCCCCTAGCGGGGTTAACGAATCAACGGGTGAGCAATTTGGCAACTACTACCAAGAAAAAAGTCGTAAAGCCGGCCGTTCAAGACAAGGTGCTGAAACAGCCGAAGGAACAGAAGGACGCGATCGCTAAAGAAGCCTTGATCGTGGAAGACACCATCCTCAGCACAGCTGAAGAGCAGTTGTTGGCCATCGGCCGGGAACGCGGTTACGTCACTTATGACGAAATCCTAGAGTTATTTCCTGAAGCCGAAACCAATATCGATCAGCTGGATGAGATTTTTGCCACGCTGACAGAGCACGGTATCGAAATCGGTGAAGCGCCGGAAGAAGAGGGCCCGGAAGAAGATGAGATCACCGACGAGCTAGACGATGGCACGGTGGCCGCTATCGAAACGGACGATACCGTCGGTCTCTATCTAAAGGAAATCGGCCGCATTCCGCTGCTGATCGCCGAAGAAGAGGTTGCCCTCGCCAAGCGCATCGAACGTGGCAAGCATGCCATGAAGCGCCTGCAAAAAGAAGGCTTGGACCCCAAGAAACGTCTGGATTTGGAAAATGTAATGGTAGATGCCAAGGCCGCGCGCGAACATTTGATTACGGCCAACAGCCGGCTGGTCATCAGCGTCGCTAAGAAATACATCGGACGCGGCGTGCCGTTCCTCGATCTGATTCAGGAAGGCAACATCGGCCTGATCCGTGCGGCACGCAAATTCGATTACCATCGCGGCCACAAATTCAGCACCTATGCAACGTGGTGGATTCGCCAGGCGGTGACACGCGCCATCGCCGATCAGGGACGCACCATTCGCGTGCCGGTTCATATGGGCGATCAGATCAACAAACTGATTCGGGTCAGTCATTCGCTGACGCAAGAGCTGGGCCGCGAGCCCAATCCAGAAGAACTGGCAAACGCCATGCAGGTACCGGTTAAAAAAGCCGAGCAAATGATCCAGGTCGCCCGGCGGCCCATTTCGCTGGAAACGCCAACGGATGAAGACGAGGATTCGGTGCTGGGTGACTTCATCATGGATGAAGATTCGATCGCGCCCATTGACGCCGTGACCAACAACATGTTGCGCGAGCAAATCACCGAAATCCTCAACAGTTTACCGCCGCGCGAGGTGCGCATTCTCCAATTGCGCTACGGCCTGGTGGACGGTCAATCCTACACCCTGGAAGAAGTTGGCAAGAAGTTAGGCGTCACGCGCGAACGCGTCCGGCAAATTGAAGCACAGGCCCTCTCGCGGTTGCGCCATCCCACCCACGCGCGCAAGCTGCGCGATTATTTGCGAGAATAGCACACTGCCCCATCAATCTTGATGGGGCAGTGTCATATGTTCCATCCGGATCAGACAGTCTCCGTAAGTGTTAACATGCCGTTAAGCATTTATCCCCAACTTGAGCGGCGATTCATCGATTGGGCATTGACCCAGCCCGCTATTCGTGCTGTCATTGTCGTCGGTTCGCGCGCCCGATTGGTTCACCCGGCCGACGAGTGGTCTGATCTCGACCTGGTGGTCTTCACTCAGGATGCCCCATCGTATTTGAACGATGCAACATGGCTGGAGGCACTTGGTCACGTTCGCGCAGCCGTCTCGGATTCATTTGGCAAAAACGATCGGGAGTGGCTGGCGCTCTACGACGATGGCAGCAAACTCGACGTTGCCATTCTCTCGATCGATCCAACCGCGACACTCCAAGAAATGCTCGACGCATTTCCTTACCCCGTCGTGCTGCGACGGGGTGTGCGAGTGCTGCTCGATAAGACGGGCGCTTCGGCTGAATTGCGCTTGCCAAAAATTGACGCGCCGCAACTGCCCACTCAAGAGGCATTCACCGCATTGATCAACCGTATGTTGCTCGACGCGGTTAAAGCGGCCAAGTTCATCCGCCGCAATGACCTCTGGCGCGCCAAGCAGCTATGCGACAATGAGATGAAACAGCTCTTACTGACCCTGCTGGAATGGCAGGCATCAGCACAACAGGGTCAGCGCGACGTGTGGTACGACGGTCGTTTCTTAAACGAGTGGGCCGATCGAGATGCACTAGCCGCATTACCAGACACGTTTGCGACTTACCAGGCCGCTGACTTACAACGCGCCTTCCTCGCTACGCTCGATCTGTTTCGACGTTTGGCTCACGAGGCGGCTGCTCAACTTGGCTACGCTTATCCTACTGAAGTCGATCGGTTTGTTGCCGAGCACCTTCGATCCATCTTACGAGGAAATGCTTGACTTCAAATACCTGGTTGCTTTACGGCGCGAATGGCTATACCGGCGAACTCATCGCCCGGGCAGCCGCACAGCGCGGTCTACGTCCAATACTCGCTGGCCGCAATCGTGAATCTATCACAGCTCTGGCGGCTTCGCTCGGATTGGAGTTGCGCATCTTCGGACTGGATGATCCGCAGGCGATCGAAGCCGGGCTGAGTGGATGTGCCGTTGTGTTGCACTGCGCCGGTCCCTTCTCGCACACCGCCAAACCAATGATCGAGGCCTGCCTCCACACGCACACCCACTACCTGGACATCACGGGCGAGATTGCCGTGTTTGAGCTGGCCGCCACCTATGATGCTGTGGCGAAACTGGCGGGCAGTATGTTGTTGCCCGGCGTCGGCTTTGATGTCGTACCTACCGATTGCCTCGCGGCACATCTAAAATCGCTGTTGCCATCGGCCACCCATCTGACGCTGGCATTTCGCGGTCTGGGTAGCATGTCACGCGGCACAACCCTTACCGGACTGGAAGGAATGTCGAGGGGGGGCACGGTGCGCCGTGATGGAAAACTGATGCCAGTGCCCACAGCGTGGAAAACGCGCCACATCGATTTCGGCAACGGGCGCGGCCCGATCGCAACCATCACCATTCCGTGGGGCGATGTGTCCACCGCGTATTACACCACCGGCATCCCCAACATCGAAGTGTACATGGCATTTACGCGATGGGGCCGCCGCTTCATCAAACTCAGCCGGTATCTGTCGCGGTTACTTGGTTCAGCGCCCGTACAAAGCTACTTCCAGTGGCAGGTTAAACGCCTACCGCGCGGAGCCACCGCCGAACAACGCGCGCGCAGCACCAGTTTCGTCTGGGGCGAAGTGCGGGATGACGCAGGTCAAGCCATCACAGCCCGCTTCACAGCGCCGGACGGCTACACCTTAACCGTGCTCACGACCTTAGCCATCGTGGAAAAAGCGTTGGGCGGCCACGCCCCAATCGGGTTTCAGACGCCCGCTAGAGCTTACGGCCCACAGCTCATCTTTGATATGCCTGAAGTGACCTGGCTCCCCTAGCCCACTGGCTCACATCCACCGCAAAATCCACCCCAAGGTGGATTACCTCCTCACCGGCCTGTGGCATACTTCGTTTGTCAAAAAAATTCTGTCCCTATTGCAGGCTTCTGCAATTTGATTTATACTCAACCCCGATTTAGCCAAGGAAGAGGACGAAAGAAATCATATATTAAGGAGTTTCAGCATGCCTCTCGAAAAACGCGACATCTACCGCCTGCCGTGGTCGAAGAACGATAACCCCATCGGGTGGTTGGAAGTCACCGATATCTGCAACTTGCAGTGCCTGGGCTGCTATCGGCAAAAACTAACCGGCCACAAGACCCTGGAAGCGATCAAAGAGGAGATTCTCTTCCTGAAGAGGTGGCGCAACGTCGATAACCTCTCCATTGCAGGCGGCGAGCCGCTGATGTACCCAGAGATCATGGAAGTGGTGGCTTTTGCCAAGCAGCAGGGCATCAAGCCCATCATACTGACCAACGGTGTCAAGCTGGATCGTGAAACCGTCGTGGAATTAAAGAAGGCGGGGCTGGCAGGCTTCACCATCCACATCGACAGCAATCAGGGCCGTCCGCAATGGCGTGACAAAAACGAGGTGGAGACCAACGAACTGCGCCAGCACTTCGCCGACATGATTTACGATGTCGGTAACTTGTACGTGATCTTCAACAGCACGGTGTATCCGTCCACGGTGCAGCACATTCCCGAAATGGTGAAGTGGGCGCAGAAGAACATCGATCGCGTGCACGGCCTGGTCTTCATCTGCTTCCGCACCGCGCCGCTGGATGAAGAAATCACCTATCAAAAAGGCGATGCCATCGTCGATGCGCGCCATCTGGGTTATGCCAGCGAAGTCACGCCTGACCACGACATTACGTCGTATGAAATCTACGATCTACTCCGTGCCAACATCCCGGAATATGACGCTTCCGGTTATCTGGGCGGCACGTGGAAGGTCGATACGATCAAGTGGCTGGCCGGCGCGCAGATCGGCACCCGCAAGAAGATCTTCGGCTCGATCGGCCCCAGGACGATGGAAATCGCACAGGCCGGGCATCACTGGTTCACCGGGCGCTATCTGGCTTACCTGGGCGAGTCGAAAGTGGGACGTAAGATCTTTTTGACCTCGTTCTTCGACAAGACCGTGCGTGCCGCCCACAAAGCTTACTGGAAGAGCTTGCTGCGACACCCACTGCAGGTGTTCGATCCGGTGTACGTGCAGAGCATCGGCATCATTCAAGCGCCGGACATCATGGCCGACGGCACCGCCGATATGTGCGACAGCTGCCCGGACATGACCTACTATAACGGCGAGTTGATCAACTCGTGCCGCATGGATGAGTATCGCCTGTTCGGCGGCTTCGTCACCGTGGTCAAGCACGACGAAGAAGAAGTTCCTGTCCGCTAAACGACCTGATGGTTACTACTCAGGCAATGTTGCCGAACCTTCCTGGTTGTCCACAGATTTCACAGATGTCACAGATTTCTTCATCAGTTTAATCTGCGTTAGCTGTGGACGATCGGCAGGCTGAGTAGATACACCTGATAAAGAACAAGATCAAGCGCCGGATTTCCCGCAAGAAATCCGGCGCTTTGTTGTACGGCCCTTCCAGATTGAATTGACTTATGAAATGATTGTGAATATACTAACGGCGTCGTTGCGCAAGCGACTATTGATCGTTACCTTAAATCCCAGATTCTGCCACCAGCCGATTCACTCGGCTTAGTTCAACTCAGGATTGATGCGGCGGCTCTCCTCTGCTTCCTTTGGGGCCTATGGGTTGATCCGCGCCGCATCAACCCTTAATACGTTGGGCAACCTCGAAGAGAGATTGCTTTCGATTTGGAACTCATTCACGGAGGCAGCGATGAACAAGGTGCTTGCGACATTGGTTCTGGTGCTTCTGCTGTCAGCCGGGAGCTGCACTCCGATCCCGGCAAAACAGTCCGAGCCGCTCGTTTTGCCCTATCCACTCTACGAACAGGAATACAGAGGAAATCAGGTGACAGTCACGCTACAAACCTTGCCAGATGGCCCAGCCCCGTACTGCTTCCACACGGCTGCCCACACCGCGGAAGGGCAAACCAGGTTCGGAGTCTATATCATTACGGTCGTGCTGACCGAAGGCTACCGGCAGGGCATGTCGGTGGATTGGGATGAGCGCATCAAGGGTCAGACAGGTTCAGGCGGCCTGTGGAAGGGAGAATCCCTGGGCGCAGAGGACTTGATGTCAACCACTGCCTATGGTCTGGATGTGACCGCCGACTATCCCGTGGCCGTGTTTGTGCGGTTAGTCGCGGCTAACCTGAATGATCCGGGCATCACCCATGAAAAGACGCACGGGCCGGTGGCCGTGCTGCAAATCCTGCCCGATGGCCAGGGTGTTGTCCGGCTGGATCAGTAATTTCACCGCTCAATAGCTGGCAAAGATTCAAGCCGCTGGCCGCACCACATTTCCCTCAAGCGCAATGCGCCCGCCGGCCTTCAACCCGCTGATCGCGCTCGTCACCGCCTCATCGATCTTTTTGCTGCGGCGCGCATAACCCAACAACTTCAGCGTCTCTCGCGCTAAATCGTCTTCGGTCAAGCTGCGCGCTTCCTGCACGCACAACAATACCGCTTCGGCGATCTCTTCGGGCGCGATGTGATCGATCGCGCGGACCTCGTCGCCCTCCTTGGGCGCGCGCACGATGGGCGTCGTCAACCCGATCGGCCACACGAAGTCCCCACGCTGCTCGAGGCGTTGATCGTGTATTGCGATCCCAATCGCTGTATCGATCAACTGCTTAACCTTGGCAGTCAGACGCGAGACCTTCCAGGCTGCCCCAAGGCGGGCATAGACCAGATCGACATGCACCGGCCCCTCGGTGCCGACCACCTTGTTCACATCATCGACCAGATCGTGCGGCACGGCGTTGCTCAACGAGCCGGCGTACTGCGGAAGTTTGGCATAGAGGTAAGGCCACACGTATGTCGGCAGACTCTTCACTTCTGCGGGGGTCTGTGTTTCGGCCAGATAAGTTTCTGGCATCTGCTCGCCAACCACGAGGACGCGGGCTTCGCGCGTTTGCGCAGGTGCGGGTAGCGGCGCTTCATTCAAGCGCGCCATGACCTTCTCGATCTCAGCGGATGGATTGGCAATCCAATCGTGCGACCAAATACGGTGCATCTTCCAGCCGAGTTGTTCCAATACCTGCTGCCGCAGACGATCACGTTCGCGCGCCGTCGGAGCAGAGTGATACATTGCCCCGTCACACTCAATGCCCAGCAGGTAGCGCCCCGGTTGATCTGGATCGACTACACCCAGATCGATCCGGTAATTCGACACACCCACTTGTTTCTGCAACGTCAGCCCTTGCGCGGTGAACGCCTGATAAACCGACTCCTCAAATGACGACTCACTTTGCGCGTCCACCTGCGGAACAGGCGTTGCATCCAACGTCTGCATCCCATCCCGCGCATAGAACAGATACTCACGCAGCAACTTTGCGCCCCGGCTCTGCGTGCGCGTCAGATCGATATCTTCCGGCATGATGGAGCTGACCAGCTTCACGTTGTATCGCGCGCGAGTGACGGCCACGTTCAAGCGGCGCTCACCGCCATCTTGATTCAACGGGCCGAAGTTCATCAGCACTTTGCCGGCTTCATCCTTGCCATAGCCCACGCTAAAGAAGATCACATCGCGCTCGTCGCCCTGTACCATTTCCAGATTCTTGATAAAAAACGGCTCCGGCGCGTTCTCGTCGAAAAACACTTCGAACTGCGGCTGCTCGCGCCGGCGCTTCTCCCACTCGGCGATGACGGCATCGCGCTGGGCGTAGCTAAAGGTGATCACGCCCAAGGTTTGCTGTGGCGCTTGCTCGGCATGTTCAAAGATCAAATCGACCACGCGCTGCGCCTCCACCTCGTTCCGCCGCTGTTTACGCCCGCGCCGATACACACCCTCAGGCACGTGCACAAACTCGACGCCGATGCCCTGACCGTTCTCTTGCACGTTGGGAAACGTGAACAAGCGATCGCCGTAGAAATGATGATTGGAGAACGCAATCAATTCTTCATCGCGGCTGCGATAGTGCCAGCGCAGCAGCTTCTGCGGCAAATTCAGCCCGCTGCTTTCATCGAGGATGCTTTCAAACACGCGGCCCTCTTCTTCAGACGCCGTCGCAGACGCCGCGTCTTCATCATCGCTGCCGATAACGCTGAAGAAACGTGTGGGCGGCAGCTGCCTCGTGTCGCCGGCAATCACCGCTTGCATGCCGCGCATGAGAGCACCCGCCGCTTCTTCCGGCGCAATCTGCGACGCTTCATCGAAAATCACCACATCGAACTTAAACACCGCCGGATCGAGCAACGTGGCGACACTGCCGGGTGACATCATCAAGCACGGCTTCAAGTCCGTAACCAGGCGCGGAATTTCGGCCAGCAACTTACGCAGCGGTTTCAGCCGCCGCTTCTTCGCGCCTTCGCGCCGCAAGATCGCCGTCTCTGCCGTCGTCGCGTTAATCCACGTGTGCGCGGGCCGTTGATCCGACATCAAAGCCTGAACCCGTGCGCGATTCAAAATCAACTGCTGCCGATCGAGTTCGCGGAAACGATCGATCAACGCCGCGCGCGAATGGCTGTCGAAGCTGCGCAGCAGTTCGTCGGTCTGCGCGGCGGCATCGACAAACGCCTGCCAAAAAGCCAGTTGATACGCGTCCTTCCACTGCGAGGCTGGCAGCTGCGCCGCCAACGCCGCTTTGCCAAAACCGCCCAGGCCCACCGTGCCGCCTTCATCGCTCAGGCGCAGTAACGCGGTGTAAGGGCCCAGCAAATCGAGGCTCTGTTGGCGCAGTATCAACCAACCCGACCATGCCGCAAACTCCGCTTGATCATAGGGGTTCTGGCTGATCACGGGACCCGCGCTGCCGTACACATCTTTTAAGACACTCACGGCGCGATCGATCTGCTCACGCACGAGCAACGTCCCGGCCACAAACGATCGGACATCGGCCACCCGATCGTCCCGCCCAGCGCGCCCCTGCTCCGCAGATAGGGCGTGAGCAGAGCCGCGCAGCGGCGGAGTCGAAGGATGCGCCGCCTCACCGGCCAGCCGCTGCTTCACCGCGCGGGCTTGCTTCAGCAGTTCTGCCGCTTCGTCGTAGTCCAGTTTATCGTCAGGTCGATTGAGCTCATCCAGCTCTTTCAACTCGGAGCGATAGCTGCCTTTCATCACTCGCAGGATACTGCGATAGTCCTGCTCGAAGCGCTGATCCAGCCCATCGAGATCGAGCGTGAACAAGCGCGGTTCGTTGTCCTTCAAGAAATCCAATAAGATCGCGGCTTCACTCAAGTGGTTCGGCGCGCGCAGGACACACCTGGCCGCCAGCGACTTCATGCGATCGGCATACTGCGGCAGCAGGTCGATCAATTCGGCGAGCGCCTGCGCCAATTGATCGCGTTGGGCAAAGCTGACCGATCGGATGACCACTCCCCGCCATGGATGCTGCTGAAAGCGATCGATGATGTCCGGCAGCGCCTCGAACTGATCGAGCAGCTGCATCCGCCGGACAAATAGCGGCGCAGCGACGCTCGCCACATCGCCGACCTCGAAGCGTACCGGAGGCGTGCCGGCCAGGCGCGCCATTTCGCCATACGCGTGAAACACCGTCTGGTGCAGCGCAAAACGCGGAGTGTGCAACGCCGTCACGTACGCGTTCAACTTGCGCCGCGTCTCCTCCAACTCCAGCAGCGCGGTTTGAGTATCGGGCTTGAGCTGCACAGCCGGCGCATCAAGTGAAGCGATCAGTTCTTGCACCACTTCACGCTTATCGCGTTTGTGGCTGTGCAACTGCAAGCAGAAATCGCCCAGGCCCGCCTGACTCAAACGATGCTGCACCACTTCCAGCGCCGCCATCTTCTGGCTGACAAACAACACGTGCTTGCCCGCCGCCAGACTCTCGGCAATGATGTTCGTAATCGTCTGGCTCTTGCCCGTACCCGGCGGCCCTTGCAGCACAAAACTCGCGCCCACTTTGGCCGCTTCAATCGCTTCTTGCTGGCTGGCGTCCGCGTCGACCACCTGATAGGAATTCGACGGCGGCACGCGTGCGTCCAATTCTGTGGCAAGGATCGTTTGCGGTGGCGGAGGCAGCGGCGTACCACTCCCCAACGCCGCGATGAGGGGATGCGCGGTATACAAATCTTGATGCTCAACCACATCCTGATACAGATTGATCTTCTGGAACGAGAACACGCCGAGAATCGCCTCGTCGGTCAGCGCCCACCCCGATCGGTTGGCGATCAAGCCGCGCAGCTGATCGAAGAAAGCGGCAAGGCCCGTCTCTTCGATCTCTTCCGGCAGATCGGGCAGGCACAGATCAAAATCAGTCTTGAGCTTGTAGGTCAGCGTGGGATTCAACAGCAGATCGTCTTCCAGCAGCTCGAGCGCGTAAGCCTCGCGACCGCGCTCCTTCTCCAACTTCACGGGCGCCAACACCACGGGCGACTGCGCCTCTTCTTTCGTCTCAGCATCGATCCAGTGCAGCAGGCCGAATGCGACATACAGCACATTGACGCCCTGCTCTTCTGCCGCCGTGCGCGCGCGGGCGCGGAGATTGTACAGCGCGCGAGTCAGTCGCGTTTCACTCAACGCCGAGGCCAGGGTGTTGTAGCGGGGTTTGGGATCCATCAGTGCGAGTACAGCAGGCGTTGGCGTCGTCTCAGAAGCTGCATCCAACACGGCGCCGCGGCTTATCGATTGAGCGGCGGGCAGCGGAACAATTTGTAACGTATCATTCATTCCGGCTGCGCCCAGCGGCTCGCCGCCGCTTTGCGGCGGGTTCAAGCAAACTTCGACGCCGGTTGTTTGAACGGCTGCGGGTGGCACGGGCGCTGCAAGGGTCGGCTGTGGCACTTCTTCTGGTTCTTCTTCAAACACGACCGTCTCATCGGCGGTCGGAAAAGTGAGCCGTTTGCCTTGCGTCACCAACGCTTGAAACAGACCGGCGGATGTTGGCGATGTAATCGGTACCGAGCTGGCGCGATCAATCTTGAAGTACAACAGCCGATTGGCGCGCGTCAGATCGAGCAGCAGCATTTGCCAGTTATGGAGTTTGCGTTGAACGGGAGAAAACTCAGTCATGGCTTAGACCTCACAGGATGAGTAATGATGGACGCCCGGACTCTTCCGACTGCAGCGGGAATCATAGGGCGGCTTTCCGCGAAGCGGGCCGCCGGCCTGGACGCAGGCAGATTCCGGCTGAAGCCTTGAATCTGGATCGAACAGTAGTATGTCGCAGAGAGGGGCGCCCGCGCGGCTAGTGATGTTGCTCAGCAAAGTTCAAAATGAGCATGGCGGATCAGTCCTTGCTCACCAGCGCATACACGTCGCGCTTGTTCCAGCCCGACAAGGTTGCGACGCGCTTGGCCGCCTCGCTCGACGACGCGCCATGTTCCAGCTCTTCGAGCAACACGGCCTGCACGCGCGCCTCATCCCAGCGGGCTTCTTCCGGCGCACCCGCCGCGACCAGTACGAACTCCCCCAGTGCCTCGGCGCTGAAGCGTTCGAGCGCGGCAGAGATCGATCCACGCCAGATTTCTTCGTGGACTTTACTCAACTCCCGGGCCGCGCAAATCGATCGGTTGCCGAAGACCGTCAGCATATCCTCCAGCGTCTCGCGCACCCGATGCGGCGCTTCATAAAAAATCAGCGTGCGGCGTTCGGACTTTACTTCGGCCAGGGCGCGCTGCCGCTCACCCGCTTTGCGCGGGAGAAAGCCAACGAAGACGAACGAATCGGTCGGGAGGCCGGAAGCCACCAGGGCCGTGATGGCCGCCGTCGCACCCGGCAGCGGCACCACCCGTTGACCGCGCTCGATCGCCGCCCGGATCAATTCGTAACCCGGATCAGAAAGGCCGGGGGTGCCGGCCTCGGAGATCAAAGCGACATCGCCCTGCTCCAAGGCGGCCAGAATCCGATCAAGTTTGCTGAGTTTGTTGTGCTCGAAGTAGGAGGTGACCGGCGTGTGCAGATCGAAGCGCGACAACAAAATCGCCGCGCGGCGCGTATCTTCAGCGGCGATCAAATTCACTTCGCGCAGCACCTTCAAAGCGCGCAAGGTGATGTCTTCCAGATTTCCAATGGGGGTGGGAACGATGTAGAGAATGCCCATAACCAGACAATGAAAAACCGGGTTCTCGATTCGGAAGGAGATTACACGCCCAACGTGGAGAAACCCGGATAGTGCCTTCTGAGAAGACCTGGCAGGCGCTGCGCGAACCCTGCCAGGTCTGTGCTCATCGACTGACGCGATGTGAGATGCCGGTCAAGATGTTTTCGCGATTCTCAAACGGCCCGGTCACCACGATACCGCCCTTGCGAATTTCAAAGCGGCGAATTTCCTTGACGTGATCGCTGCCGCGCATCTTCATCACGGCGATGGCGCGTTGAATAGCGCTTTCCACTTCCACGTAACGCAGCAGGATGATCGTGTCCACAATAAACGACAAGGCCCCGCGCTCGGCGCGCTGCGGCTCAACGCGGCCTTCTTCGGCCAACAGCAGCGACGTCGCACCCTCGCGCTTCAACGCGTTAATCAACCGACTGTAGATGCTGCGCAGCTGTTGCGGCTCATTGGTCAGGCGCGTGAAGTGCGTCACACTATCCAGCACCACGCGCTGGATGTTTTTCTCGATGAACAGCTCGCTCAGCGGCCCGGCGGGAGCCTCCAGGCTCTTCAGCAAAACTTGCGGCGACGTGAAATACAGATGCAGCAGGCCCTGCTCTTGCCAAGGACGCAAATCCCAGCCCAGCGCCTGCGCGTCATTTTGCAAAGCTTGCGGAAACTCTTCAAACGAGATGAGCAAGCCCGGCTCGCCGCGTTCCACGCCCTGCAATAAATACTGCAGCGCCAGCAGCGTCTTGCCAGTGCCGGGCGCGCCGCGCACCAGATTAGCCGTGCCTGGCACAAAGCCGCCCGATAACATTTTATCCAATCCGGTGATACCAGATTCTACGCGGGATTTGGCGCTCATAGGTCTGATTTAACCCTCCGCCATCATTGTAGCCGATATGAAGGTATGTAGTCAATTAGCCTAATCGGCATGAGTCGAGTCGTCACACAACCACAAGATTGCGCTACCCCCACCGACTAGCTGACTCCCAGACGATACGCCTATTGGCCTAACGCGGCGCGCTTTTGTTCGATGACCTTCAGCAATCCATCGAATGACTTGCTGAATTTGTCCACGCCTTCGATCGAGAGCTGCTCACCCACTTCGTCGAGATCGAACCCCAGCGCTTTGAGATCGGCGATGACCTGCTGCGCGGCTTCCAGATCCCGATCGACCGTGCGGGCGACCACGGCATGATCGAGAATGGCCGCGTACGTTTCCGGCGGCACGGTATTCACCGTATTCGGCCCGATCAACGTATCGACGTACAACACGTCGGGGTACTTGGGATTCTTGGTGCCGGTGCTGGCCCACAACACGCGCTGCACTTGCGCCCCCTCGGCTGCCAACGCCTTGAAGCGCGCGCTGCCGAAGAGTTCCAGATATTTCCCGTACACCCGCTTCGAGTTCGCCACCGCGGCCTTGCCCAGCAGCGCCGTCGCGCCGGCCTGTTCCAGTTTCGGGTCAAGCAAGGTATCGACCCGGCTGACGAAGAACGAGGCGACGGAGGCGACGTGATCGATCGGATGACCGGCTTTCGCCCGCGCCTCTAAGCCGCGCAGATAAGTCTCGGCCACGGCCAAGTAATGCGCCATCGAAAACATCAGCGTGACGTTGACGTTGAGGCCGTCGGCCAGGGCCTGCTCGATGGCCGGCAAACCTTCCTTCGTGGCCGGAATCTTAATCATCACGTTGGCACGATTCAGCGTCTCCCACAAACGGCGCGCATCCGCTAGCGTGCCCGTCGTATCGTGCGCCAACTTGGGCGACACTTCGATGCTGACGTAACCGTCCTTGCCCTGCGTGCGCTCAAACACCGGGCGGAACAGATCGGCCGCCAGGCCCACATCTTCGATCGTGAGGACGTCGTAGATCTGCTCGACCGTGGCGTCGCGCGCGACCAATTTCTGCAGCGCTTCGTCGTAATCACTGCTGCCGCCGATGGCTTTCTCAAAGATCGTCGGATTCGACGTCATGCCCAGCAACCCCTGATCGATCATCGCCCGCAGACCGCCGCCTGTCAACATCTTGCGCTGAATGTTATCGTACCAAATGCTTTGACCTTCTTGTGCCAATCGTTGTAAGTTATTCATTTGTAGCTCCTTGCCTGAAATGAGCAGAGGACAGCGAGATGGAGGGACGGAGATAACGAGGGAACGAGAGAATCCTCTCCATCGCTCTATCCCTCGCGCTCGATCTTGAGCACCTTATTCAACCGCCGTTGATAACGTTCTCCCGTATTGAATTTCGCGTTCACATAAGCCAGCACAATTTCTTTGGCCGGCTCCACGCCAACAATGCGCGCGCCCAGACAGAGCACATTCATGTCATCGTGTTCCACGCCCTGATGGGCCGAATAAGTATCGTGGCACACACCGGCGCGTACACCCTTCAGCTTGTTCGCCGCAATGCCGGCCCCCACGCCGCTGCCGCACAGCACGATGCCGCGCTCGGCCTGCATTGATTGTATCGCTCGGCCCACTAATAGGGCGTAATCAGGATAATCATCTCCGGCGATGTATTCTGCCGCGCCCAGATCGATCGGCTCGTGGCCGGCTTGTTTCAGCAGTTCGACGAGATCAGCTTTGAGAGGAAATCCACCATGATCGGCGGCGATAGCGATTTTCATATGGAGAACCTTCTGGTATGGGATTGAAGCCGAGGTCAAATGTACATCAAAATGGCGAATCGTCAACGAGGGTTACTACTCAGCCGTCATGCCCGAGTGCTTACGCCTTACCCGCCGCAATGCGGCGGAGGCGCGCTGGGCGTATCGGGCATCCAGATTTGTTACTGGCAACGTCTCTGGATTCCCGCTTACTACACGCGGGAATGACGGTGCCGCGCAACGACTGAATAGTGACCAACAAGGACCGTAAAAACCGGAAACCGGGCTTCTCTTCAGAAGCCCGGTTTCTTTAGACATGGGCCGGAAAGGACTCGAACCTTCATGTTCTCTCGAACGGGAGATTTTAAGTCTCCTGCGGCTGCCATTTCGCCACCGGCCCGCACACTGATTCTAGCATGACTAACCCGCGGCGGCAAGACCCAGCCAAACTTTACAGATACTTCAACTCTTGCGCCTGGCGCTCCAACTCTTCACGGAACTCGGGATGCGCGATGTTGATCAAGGCCCGGGCCCGCTGGCGAATCGTCTTGCCGTAGAGGTCGGCCACGCCGTACTCCGTCACGATAAACCGCACATGATTGCGCGTGGTGACGACGCCCGCGCCGTGTTTCAACAAAGGCACAATCTTGCTGGTATTCTGGCCTTTGATCAAGGCCGACGAGGGGAGTGCAATGATCGGGATGCCGCCGCTGCTGCGCGACGCGCCATAGATGAAGTCCACCTGCCCGCCCACGCCGCTGTACAACCGCGGCCCGATCGAGTCTGCGCACACCTGCCCGGTCAGATCGACTTCGATCGCCGAGTTGATGGCGACCATCCGATTGTTTTGGGCAATCACAAAGGGATCGTTCACATACTCCGTCGGGTGCAGCTCAATGATCGGGTTGTCATCGACAAAGCTATACAACCGCTGTGTGCCCAGCAGGAACCCGGCGACGACCTTGCCCTGATGGATCGACTTGCGTTCGCCGTTAATCACCCCGCGCTCCACCAGATCGATGATGCCGTCGGCGAATAACTCGGTGTGAATGCCCAGGTCTTTGTGGCCGTTGAGTTGCTGCAGTACCGCGTCGGGAATAGCGCCGATGCCGGTTTGCAGTGTGGCGCCATCGGGGATGAGGGCCGCGATGGACTTGGCGATCTGCACCGCAATCTCCGAGGTGCTGCCCATCTGCATTTCCGGCAATTTATAATCCACCGGAATGGCATGCGTGATCTTGGACACGTGAATGAACGAATCGCCCAGCGTGCGCGGCATCTGCTGGTTCACTTCGGCGATGACGATCCGGGCCGCTTGCGCCGCGGCCTTGGTGACACCCACTTCCACGCCAAAAGAGCAATAGCCGTGATCGTCCGGCGGGCTGACCTGAACCAGCGCCACATCCACCGGCAGCACTGTCTTAAAAGATTTGGGAATTTCCGACAGAAACATCGGGGTGAAATCGGCGCGGCCTTCATTCACCGCCAGACGCACATTGTCGCTGATGAATAACGTATTCACGCGCACGTGCTCTTCCATGCCGGGCTTCACGTAGTCGGCATTGCCAATCGTTAACACCTGCAAGATTTCGACATCGTGCAGATTCGGCGCGTAGTCCACCAGCGCCTTCATCACCTTCTGCGGCACCGAACAGTTGCCGGTCAAGAAACAGCGCTGCCCCGATTGAATGGAACGCACGGCTTCTTCCGGCGTCGTGGTCCGTTGTTGAAAAATCGAAGTCCACCCGGCCATCACTGCACCTCGCTCGCCAGCAGCGCCGGGTTGACAATGGCGCCCTGGCGGATATTGACGCCGCGCGCTAAAGCCGGATCCGCGGTCAAGGCGTCTTCAACCCCCAGCCGCGTGATCGCTTGGATGTACGGCCAGGCCGCGTTGTTAAAGGCGTGCGTCGCCGTGCGCGCAATCACCGAAGGCAGATTGGGGACGCAGCAATGAATGACATTCTCTTCAAGAAACGTGGGGGACGCGTGCGTTGTTGGCCGGCTGGTTTCCACGCAGCCGCCTTGATCGATCGACATGTCGATGATCAAGCTGCGCGGCTTCATCGTCTTGACCATCTCGCGCGTCACGACAATCGGCGCGCGTTGACCGGGAACCAACACCGCCCCGATCAGCACGTCGGCGAATTTAGCGACTTTACGCAGGTTGAAATCGTGCGAAACCATCGTGACGATCTGGCCATGCAGCAGGGCATCCACCTGCTGCAGACGGCGCAAATCACGATCGAGCACATACACCGTGGCGCCAACGCCGATAAACGATCGCGCCGCGCAGGTGCCCAGCGTGCCCGCGCCGATGATCACCACCTCGGCGGGCGGCACACCCGGCACGCCACCCAGCAAAATGCCTTTGCCGCCCTTGTCATTTTGCAGCAGCGACGCCGCCACCTGCACCATCATGCGGCCGGCCGCCTGCGACAATGGCGTCAGCACGGGCAGCGATCCATCATCCAACTGGATCATCTCGTACCCGATCGCCGTCACGCGCTTCTCCACCAAATCCGCCACGCGCGACTGGCGGGCCGCCGCCAGGTGCAGCAGCCCCATCAACGTCTGGCCCTCGTTCAACCACTCGCATTCCTCGGCGGTGGGCCGCGCCACTTTCAGCACGAGCTCGGCGCGTCCAAACGCCTCCTGCGGCTGATAGACGATGCGCGCCCCGGCTTGTTCGTAATCCCGATCGCTAAAGCCGGCACCCAGGCCCGCGCCGCGTTCGACGTAGCAGGTGTGCCCATCGGCGGTGAGCAGCTGCACCCCGATCGGCGTCAGGCCTACACGATATTCGCTCTCGCGCTTTTCTTTGGGAATTCCTATATCCATGGTCGTTTTCCTCCAATTATTTCGCACGCACCAACAACACCGGGCAGCGCGCCGAGTGCAACACCCGATCGGCCACGCTGCCATACGCCCAGCGTGCCAACCCCGATCGACCGTGGGTGCTCATTGCAATGAGATCGATCTTCAGATCATGGGCGAATGAGATAATCTCTTCAGCCGGCCGGCCAAAGCGCACTTCGCAGGACACCGTCACGCCTTCGCGCAGCAGTTGATGCTCGATGCTGCGCAAATAATCGCGCAGATCGGTTTCGATGCGGCGGCGCTCGGCGTCTTCGTCCACCACCCGGCTCGGCAGCATCGACATGGGATACGCCATCGCCGAAGCGGCGGCATAATCGACCAGCTGCGCGATCGACAGCAGATACACGTGTACGTCCGACTGGCACTCGACGAGCGCCTTCACATGGGGCAGCACTTGTTCGGCCAACAATGATCCATCCAACGTGACGAGAATACGGTGATACATACGGTGCCTCCTGAGGGGTCTCGTTTCAGCTGGTCATGACCAACCTTATCGCCGTACATCCGCAGTCAGTTTACAACATCTTCTGCCGGCAGGCAACACCTCGCCTTACCCGTGCGTCACTATCTGTAAGTCTTTGATCCCGCTCACTTTGACATTCAACTCCAGACGTCCGTCTGCCGCCAACGTCTCGGCCGCCTGTTGCGTTTCAGTCATCGTCCAACGAAACAAGCGCGCGGCGATCGGGACGGTGGAGAAGATCACGTTGTGCAGATAGCGATCGAGAATGCGGCGGCGTGCCTCCACCCGACCGATCCGCTGCGCCCGCACGGGAATCTGCGGAAACCAGCGCGGCAAAATCTCGTAGATGAACGCATAGCGCCACGCGCCCACGGGCGCGATCCCCACGGGCAGCACCTTCAAACCGGTCTGCAGATCGGTCAAGGCTTTATCAAAGCGGCCCTTATTCGCATCCGTGCTCAAGTGCGCCTCACGCCGCAAGCGCACCGCATCCAGCGCGCCGTTCTTCAACAGCGCCTCATACACTTGCCGCGCTTCCGAAGTCAACTGGCCGGTTTTATACTCTTCCAGATAATCGTGTTCGTAGTCGCCGAAGTTTTCGCTGAGCGCGTAGAAGTTGGGCAAGAAATCCAGGCTGACCAGCGTGGCCTTGTCGCGGATCAGCTTGCCGTAGTACCACCACTTTTTAGCCAGCGACTCATCTTTCCAGCCCCACGTCCGTTCGATCTCGTAGCCTTTGTGCTGAGGATAGGTCTTCACCACCCGACCGGCGATCGCATCCCACAGCGAAGGCAGTTCGATCTTTTGAATGGGGAACAAGAAGCTAAAGCCCACGTCATTCACAAACTCAACGGCCTGCGGTTGATTCATCACGCGCAGGTTCATGCGGCGGCGGTAGCGGACTTCACGGGCGGCGAGGAGGTCTGGTTTGGTCAGGGTCTTCATGGCGCCAGCTTACCGTAAGCGCGAGGCGGTGTCAAACGCACTCGCCCTTGTCGTGCCCTGTCATTCGGTGCGCCTAAGCTCGTGATAGAATTACATCAACCCACAGCATCGACACAGGTGATCACATGTACGCCTTCTGCACCTACTGCTCCAAAAACAAAAGTGATGCCCCCGGCGAAATTCCCGCCAGCCAGCGTTATCTCAGTGCCCGCATCAACGCCGTGCACGACGCCGCTCAACGATTAGGCTTGAGCTTCTTCATCCTCTCCGGTGAGTACGGCTTCCTTCCACCCGATCAGCTATTGCCCTGGTATGATCATTTGTTGCTGAACACTGAAGTGCCCGCCTTGGCCTCGCGGGTCGTGGAGCAGATCGCACGGCACGGCGTGACCCGCCTGGTGTACTTCAGCGAGTCCTTCGCGCGCGATCCACAGCTGGTACCCTATCACGCGGTTCTGGTGGAAGCGTGCAGTCGAGCCGGTGTGCCCGTCTTCGTAGTCGAGATCGACGAATCTGCTTTGCCGGATCGCAACAGCGCATGATCCCGGTGACGAACGGCCTGGACATCTTCGTCGTCGGCGCTGCCTCGCTGGATGTGCTGCATCTCGTCAACGGACAAACAGTTCACTCACCCGGCGGTGCCGGACTATACACCGCGCTAGCCGCCGCCTGCACGCAAGCTGAGCGGAACACCGTGCAGTCGAAGCCCGCGTGCGTCGGCATGTTCGCCCCGCGTCCCGATCCAATCCCTGCGCCTCTACGGCCAGCGGCCGAACACATCACCTGGATCGGCCCCAGCGTCCCGCTCGAACAACTGCCGAGTTTCGAGATCGCGCACTATGGCGGCGGACGCGCGGCGCTGCTCAACGCCTCCTGGGGCGGCGAGATGTTGATCACGCCTGAGAATTTTCCGAGCAATCAACTGAACGCCCAGCTCATTCACATCGCCGCGCTGCGCACCGCAGAAAGACAGTTGAACTTTGCGAAGGCCCTGCAAATGCGGAATGCGGAATTGGGAATTCGGAATTCGGACTGCTCCTTGCCTGACGCGATCCATTCCGCATTCATCATTCCGCATTCCGCATTTCGAATTTCCGCGGGCACCTATGCCAAGGTCTGCATAAACGAACCCGACACCGTCCGCGAGCTGATCGGCCTGTGCGACTTCTTCTTCATGAACGAGAATGAAGCGAATCTGCTATTTGGCGGCCCGGACAAGGTTCAGGCGCGACCCGGACAGATCATCTTCATCACCCTGGCCGAACGCGGCGCATTGGTCGTGCAAGGCGATCACGTGACGCCCGTTCCCGGCCAACCAGCCGACGATCTCGATCCGACCGGCGCAGGCGATACCTTCTGTGGTGCGACCTTGGCCCACATCGCGCGCGGCGAACATCCCGTGATGGCTGCGCAAGCTGCAGTGCTGCTCGCCGCCGAAGAGATCGGCGCGGTGGGGCCGACCCGCTTGCTGTCTAGTCAACCGATGCCCCGTCCCATGCTTGATTCGCGTGTGCGCGTCGACGACGATCAAGTTCAACGCGTTGCGCAATTGATCGCACATTTGCCGGAAGTGCAGCCGTTCCGCTTCGTCGGCGATTTCTTTCCCTACGTCGATGATCCCGCCGCGCTCGACTGGTTCTTTGCGGTCACGCTGCAACAATTCGGATTTTGGGAATTCACGCCTCACCCCCCAGCCCCCTCTCCTGATTTGAACACCACACATCAGGAGAGAGGGAGTTGGCCGGGGGTGAGGCATTATTCGCATCCGCTGATCGCCACGCTGGATGGCCGCTCGCTCAAAGGCTCCGATTACTTGTTCGCCGCGTATCGGCGGATGATCGATCGGGATGGCGGTTTCTTCCGGCCCGATCGGCAGGCGGCCACCACCGGAGATGAACTCTCAGCGGTTCTGCGCGCCGACGACGGATCGAATCCCATGCCCGCCTTCGATCTGCATCTTGACCTGGCGCAGGCGTATGGACGTGATATGCAAGCACTGGGTTGGACACCACAGGCGATCATCAATACATCCAATGCGTCAGCACAACCACGTCAAACTTTCTTGAGCCTGCTCGATCACATGGGCGGTTACAAAGAAGATCCGCTCCGCAAGAAGGCGATGCTGCTGGCCTTGATTCTGGAGCAACGACCGGAGAAGTTTTTGCACCCGCCTTCAGCGTCATTGCGAGCGGCGCAGGAGCGAAGCAATCTCTCGGTCGAGGCTGAGATGGCTTCGTCACACTCTTCGACTCCGCTACGCTCCGCTCAGAGTGCTCACCTGCCCCGCGTTTTTCAGCGGGGTCGCAATGACGCGGAGCCGCCCGTGATCGACTATCACCTGATGCGCTCGTGCTTGCGGACAGGGCTGGTGGAAGTAGTCGATACTGAGCTGCGAGATCGAATCATCGGGCGAGAAGAATTATCGGGACGAGATGAATGGGCGGTGCGCTTCGCCGCTTACCATGCTATTCAGCAGGTACAATCTCTGGCAGGTCGCAGCATGGGCGCCGTCGATTGGTTCTTCTTCAACGCACGCCGCCGCTGCCCGGAGATGACCGCGCCCGAGTGCGCGCACTGTGCCATCGATGCGGTGTGCACGCATCGCAAAGAATTGTTTCAACCGGTAATCAGAACGACGTTTTACTAGAGCAAATTCCACTTTGATTTACGGCTCTGTCATTCCCGCGAAGGCGGGAATCCAGCCGCCGACACCAAGGTCGTCTTGATCGAAGGCGGCAATCACGCGCAGTATGGCAACTATGGCCCGCAGGCAGGTGATGGCATGGCGACGATCAGCCGCGAGGAACAGCAGCAGCAGACGGCCACGGCCATTATCGAACTAGCCAATCAATTGAAGTAGACGCGATCAAATTGCACACCGCTCAATCGAGAAGCGGGCTGAGGAAAATTCCACAGCCCACGTTTTTCATTTCGCCTCGTGCACTCCTCATTTTTTCGTTACTACTCAGCCGTCACGGCGCATAGTGCGACGGCTGAGCAATAACATTTTTTCTCATTGGCAGTACAATGTGGTTTCATTGGCAGGTTCCTGGATGAATTGCCCGCCTCAAGCGACGAGAGGCGATCGCTATGGAGCAGTGAAGAGAACGAAGCACCAAGCGGCCCGCCGACGCCAAACGTCGGACACGGGCAAGGAGGATGACAATCCGAACAAATGACTTTCCGCCTTTGCATGCGCCATCGTTTCGAAAATGGATTCCCGGATGTAGTACCGTTGTGCCGGGCAGCCGCACGCCAGTTACATTGTCGCCTGCCGAATATCATCCACTGCATGAAGGAGAAACCATGAAACACTCACGCTTTGCTCGTTTGCTGATCAGTACAATCGGACCCGCCCTGCTAGTGCTCTTGGTCATGGCCCTGCCGACCCTGGCCACTCCAGCCACTCAATCGGCCCCGGCCCGGAGCGCATCGATCAGAGTCAGCCCCAGCATCACGATCACGAAAACCGGCGAAGTGGGGATCATGAGCCAACCGTTGGCGCCCGACGCTCTGCCGCGCAACTTATCGGTCTCAGTTTTCGCCAGCGGCAAAATCGAACCGGGCCGAAAATTCTCGTATGCGATCAGTTTCAACAATGCCGGCACCATGGCCGCCGACAAGGTGGTGATCACCAATACGCTGCCCGCCGGTGTGACTTTGCAGAGCATCGACAGCTGCACCATCTCACCGACGGTGAACGGCCAGCAGCTAGTGTGGCAGCTGGGCAACATCCCGCCCGGTGGTAGTGGGACACTGGGATTTTCTGTGCAGCTGACCGGCACGGCCGCCATCGGCAGCCAGTTGGTGGACGTGGCCCAGATCGCCGGCAGCGGCGGTGATGATGATCCGGCCAACAACCAAGTCACCAAAGTGTTGACGGTCACGGCCCCGGCGCGCGATCTCGTCGTCGACAAATGGATGATGGGGACACCCTTCGTCGGAGCCACGACTCAATATGTGATCAACTACGCTAATCAAGGCAGCCTGACGGCGACCAATCTCATCATCACCGATGTCCTTCCGGTCAACGTCACCTACCTATCGTACGGAGGGGATCCTGAGGCGCATGTCGTGCTGACAGGCAGTGTGCTGGTCTTTACCCGCGCGCTGCTGGCCGGTGACGAAGATAGTGCGCTCATGGTGGATGTCAAAATCGCCAACAGCGTGCAACCCGGCAATGTCCTGACCAATGTAGTGCGCGCCACCACGACCGATCCTGAAATCAGTCTCACGAACAACGTGTACACCAACACGACCATGATTGTCACCCCGACACGGGACCTCAATGTGAGCAAGCTGGTCACTAGGGGATCGTTCCAGGCCGGGGAACAAATCGAGTATGAAATCAGATTTGAGAACGATGGCAACTATACGGCCACCAATACGATCCTGACCGATACCCTGCCGGCCCACACCACGTGGATCACGTGGACCGGACATATTTACAATCCCGCGTTCATCGATTTGAGAACGGCCGTGACCCCCACCTTTGTCGGTAATCAGGTCATCTGGAATTTCGGGGCACTTGGCCCTGGGGCGTATGGCGACCTCTATCCTGTGATCCAGATTGATGGCGGCGCGCCCAACCTCGCGGTGCTCACCAACCAGGCCAGTGTTTCAACCAGCGATCCTGAGACGATCTATAACAACAATCTCAGTTCGGCCACCGGTGTCGTGACGCCGTATGGCGGGCCGGATGCCTCCGGTTACCGCTTCAAGGATGAGACGATGCCCGATGGTCCGACGTTCAACTGGCTGGACGCGACCGATGGTGCCCGTTCGTTCATCTTCGGTGACGATCGTTCCGCCGGCCCGACGCCACTCGGTTTTAATTTCTTCTTCTACGGCCGAAACTACACCACGACTTACCTGGTTACCAACGGGTATCTCGCCTTAGGCGGGCCAGACACGGCTTATACCAATCGCCACATTCCCAATCCGGTCGTGCCCAACAACTTCATCGCGCCGTTCTGGGATGATTTGCAGGTCTGCCCCAATCAAGCGAACCAGGCGATCTACTTCAAGCAAGGCGGCAGTCCGCCCAATCGTTACTTCGCCGCCGAATGGGCAGGCGTCTCGCACCTGAGCGCACCAACCAAGCCGATCACCTTTGAAACGGTGCTGTATGAAAACGGCGAGATTCTTTTTCAGTATCAGAGCCTGACGGGAACATTGAATTCTACTTCGGTAGGAATTGAAAGTTACGAGGGTTTACGTGGCCTGGAGTATGAGTTCAATCAGAACAAGCTCGCCACTGGCCGGGCGATTCTATTCACGCCCAGAATCTTAAAAGTCTATCTGCCGGTAATCTACCGGTAGTCACGGCCAAATAGGGGCGAGGCAGTCGCGCGGTAATTCTGGTTGATCGTCAAGGTCGCCACCTCAATCAACACGAACGGCCTTGATCACGGAGCGACCGCCTCGCCCTTACGATACCTTCACGCCATTCGCGGCGCGACCACCACCCGAAAGCCGACGCCCTCGTTGCGCGCGCGCGGATCGAACCAGTAGCGGGACGCGGCGCGCACGCTGCTCGATCGGGAGTTGAACGCGCCGCCGCGCACCACACGGTAAACCGCCGGGGGCGCGTCGAGTTTCTCGCGCCCATCGTGGGGTTGATACGGATAACGATACTGCGGGTGGAAAAGATCCAATCCCCACAGGCTGACGGTCCATTCCCACACATTGCCGGCCATGTCCGCGACGCCATAGGGACTATCGCCGTGCGGCGAATAAGCGCCGACCGGCGTGGGGCCTTTCTTACCGCCTTCCGCGCAGTTGCACTTAGCCCGATCGAACTCAGCGCCCCACGGCCACTCACGCGCCTCCGCAGCTTCGCCGCGCGCGGCCTTTTCCCATTCGGCCTCGGTGGGCAGACGCAGCACCAATCCTTGCGAAGCTGCGTAGCGCTCGGCCTTCACCAAGTTGTTCAACCACTTGCAGTACGCCAGCGCATCAAGCCACGAGACCTTGACCACGGGATGATCTGATCGGGTTTGCCACTGCGCCAGATCGAACGGGTACTGCGCCGCCGTAACAAACCGGGCGAACTGCTCATTCGTCACCGGATAACGCGCCATCCAATAATCGTAGGCCAGCTCGATCGGGTGCTGGGGCTTCTCGGAATCAGACGCCAACGCATTATCCGCGCGGCTGCCCATCAGGAACGCGCCCGCCGGAACACGCACAAATTCCACGCCCTCCCACATGGGCGCTTCGACGGACGCCGCTGACTGGTTCTCTGTTGGGGGCGCGGCTTGAAGGATGGTGGCATGTTCGATGTAGGTGGTGGCCTGAATGACTTTATCGCGGCCCACCACATCGTTGCCGATCTGAGCGTCGCCCGCGATGTTCACGCCCCCGCTGACGTTGGACAGGGAAGCGGACGATGTGTCCGCAGAAGGTTGTGAATCCAGCACTGCCCTGCCCAATTGATCGGCGCGAAACCGCAACGCCTTCAGCAACCGATCGTAGCCACCGGGACTCAGTAGATTCACCGGCTGCCAGCGACTCAAGCGTTCGGGCACATCGCACTCTTCCAGTTTTAACGGAATTAGGAAGAGGGTGCCTTCGGGCTGCTCATCGACCACGTCGAGGGCGAACTTGATTTCCTTGTGGAGGTAGCCCGCTGTATTGATCGATCCTTTCGACAGGCACACGATGACGGCATGGGATTGACGCACGACGCGGGGAACTTCGCGCTGCCAATCCTGGCCGGGCAACAAGTTCTCTTCATCCAGCCATGCCTCGATGCCATCCGCGCACAGGCGTCGATACAACTCACGCACGGCAGGCTTGTCGGCGGAGGAGTGACAGAGGAAGACACGCAGCGATCGGGAAGAAGAAGTGTCGGTCATAGATTCATGATTCCAGTGCATACAAGAAAAATTCGGAGTGCGGAGTGCGGAATTCGGAATTGGACGCGGCTGAAAAGTCGGCGCAGACCTGGCAGGTTTTCACCAGATCATCTGGTCAACGCATCTGACCACGCTTGCTCACTGCGAGCAATGGCCTGCCGTCGTTGAAAAACCTGCCAGGTCTTCCGTTCAAGAGAGTCTTGGAGCAACCACCACCCGGAACCCAAGATTGTTGCGGTGCTCATCAGGACTATCAAACCTGAGACGGCAGGCCGTGCGCACACTACTCCGATGGTCGTTGAATGAGCCGCCACGTACTATACGGCCGTCAGAGATTCCTTCCCGCTCTCGACCATCATTCGCCTGATAGGGATATGCTTCATAAAGCGAGTGACACCATTCCCACACATTACCGACCATGTCCGCAACGCCGTAAGGGCTATCCCCTTGCGGCGAATATGCTTTCACTGGAGTAGTATCTTGCTTGCCACTTTCACTGCTGTTGCACCACGCAGGAGCGAATTCATTACCCCATGGCCACTCATTGCCGGACTCGCCACGCGCCGCTTTCTCCCATTCAGCTTCTGTAGGTAGACGGACTTGCATGTGAACACCTTGAACGTCACAGGCAATTATCACGTTTAACCACTGGCAGTATTCTACAGTGTCATACCACAAAACATTCACCACCGGGTGGTGAGCTTTCCTCCTCCAGTTTTTCTCCAGACTGAATTTATATGTGGCCCCTTCAATAAACTTTGCGAACTGTTCATTCGTAACTGGATAGCGCGCCAGCCAGTAGTCATACGGAATCTCAACCGAGTGCTGCGGCTTCTCGTTATCATATGCCTGCGCGTTATCATCCTTGCTGCCCATCAGGAACTTACCCGCCGGAATGCGGATAAATTCCAGGCCGCCCCACGTTTGCACGTTGGCAGCGGGGGCTTTGTCGCGCGAGCGAACAACCTGGCTCTCTTGAATCGGTGACGTAGATTGAACGATTGTGGCATGTTCGATGTAGGTGTTAGCCTGAATGACCTTGTCACGCCCTACCACATCGTTTCCTACGCGGGCATCTCCATCGATGTTCACCCCACCACTGACATGGGAAGCCTGTGGGGACGGCACCACCTTAGGTGATGATGCAGATGGCGTCAAAATAGTCTTTACTTCCAGATTGGCGGCACGAAAACGCAGCGCCCTTAGCAGCCGCTCATAGCCGGTGGGACTCAAAAGATTGACCCACTGCCAGCGGCTCAAACGCTCTGGTACATCGCACTCTTCCAGTTTCAACGGAATGAGGAAGATGGTATCGTCTGGCTGCTCATCGGCTACGTCAAGGGCAAATTTGATTTCCTTCTGCACGTAGCCCGCTTTGTTGATCGAACCTTTGGATAGACAAACTATCACCGCATCGGCGTAGCGCACGGCACGCGGAATCTCGCGTTGCCAGTCCTGGCCGGGTAATAAATTCTCTTCATCCAGCCACGCGTCGATGCCATCCGCGCACAGGCGCTGATACAACTCGCGCACGGCCGGCTTGTCGGCGGAGGAGTGACAGAGGAAGACGCGTAACGATCGAGAAGGAACAGCATCAGTCATGATAAGCGCTCAAATGAGAAATCTCTCTGGTAAATTTGTCCCTCTCCCATCGCAGCGGTGAGGTGAGGTGCCACAGGAGAGGGACGAGGCTCCCCAGCCACCTCCTGTTTTACCGCAAACCCCGTCAAAAGCCAAACTGTTAAAACGAACCGCGAATTCCCGCCTGCGGGGGCGTGACATGAAGCGGAGCCAGGCATCCCCCATTCATCATTCCGCATTCCCCATTCCGCATTCCGAACTCCGCACTCCCCCTTCCGCATTTCCTTCACGCCGTGAACAAATTAATCGCCCGCGCGGCGACCATCACCACCACCATCAATGAGAGCAGCGTCTGCGCCATGCTGAGATACTTGAAGCGCTGCGCCAACATCTGCGTGTCGTTGGGGCCGAAGGACGCGCTGTACGCAAAAGCCGCGTAGAGATAATCGCTGAAGCCCGGCTTCCAGTCTTCCCAGCCTTCCACCGCGGATTGATCCTGAGGAAACAGCCAGTCGGGGCGGCGCTCGTCGGGCGTGCCGCGTCGATCGGGGCCGCCGCGATCCAGCATCCAGTACCAGATCGTGAACACGATCAAGTTCATCAGCCAGACCAGCACCGCATCGATCATCAGGAACGCGGCGTCGCGGTTGCCCGATCGCTTGGTGATCGAAAACAGCAGATCGAAGGCGTAGTTGGCCACCAGAAACGTGGCGATGGTATTGGCGACGAAGAAGATGGCGCGCGTTATCCGATCCCAATCGAACAGCCAGCAAATGAGCGCCACAACAAAGAGCGTGCCAAATAAGCCGAAATCGGGCAGCAGCGTATTGGCGACCTGCTTGAAGCCGGACATATCGATGTTGAGTTGGCTCACCAGCGCGCTGAAGTTCAGCACATCGGACACGATCCAATTGATGAGGCCGACCATGCCCAGCGCGATGAGGCCCGGGCCTTTCTTGCGGCGATCGTTGTAGAAGGCGCGCAGCTTTTCCTTCAGCATGAGTCCTCCTTGAGAATGCGGAAGTGGGAATGCGGAATTCGGAATGAATCAAATGCGGAATGTGGAATTTTGAATTCGGAATGGATCGCGTCACGCCAAGAACATTCCGCATTCAACATTCCGCATTCCGAATTATTTTCGCTTGCGTGCCGTCTTGATCGAAGCCACCGTGATGGCGACTAACTCATCCGCCTCTTGCATCAGATCACCCAGCTGCGCTTTGGACATGAGGCCGCTGTCTACCAGCAACTCCAGCCAATAACCGCATTCGTCCGCCT
The DNA here is from genome assembly GCA_041738395.1 of Thermoflexales bacterium. GTDB lineage: Bacteria > Chloroflexota > Anaerolineae > Fen-1058 > Fen-1058 > Fen-1058. The sequence continues at coordinate 29,669 of JBGSPW010000241.1, read as the reverse complement.
CTTCTTCCACAATGCCCAGCTTGGCGATAAACTCCGCCGTGGAGCGTCCCCGGCAGGCCGCGCGATAATTCGCGCCCACCGAAGTGCCGCTGCGCAGTAATTGATGACCGAGCACATTGGCCGAGCGGGTATTCGGCAGCGCATCCACCACCTTGATGATGCGTAAAGCAAACGACTTCGTGCGTGCCTTGAGGTCAGCGTTGCCAGTCATGATTCCTCCTTTAGAAAATGTGGAAGTGGGAATGCGGAATTCGGAATGATCGTGACCGCGGAGGTATTCCGCACTCCGCATTCATCATTCCGCATTCCGAATTCCAAGTTCAGTATAGCCACTTTGCGCTGAGCAGCAAATCAATCAGCCACAACGCCGGGATGAGTCCTGACAACAGCACGGCCCCGCCGGACAACAGCGCGAACTGCCGCCACCCCGATCGGCTGCGCCACGCGACTCCGGCGATTTGCCACACCACCAGAGGCAGCACCACCCACACCATCCAGGGTCGGACGGGCGTCAGGCCGAACAGCAGCACCAGTCCGCCGATCAGCAAGACCTGATGCAGCCACGCCGCGCGCTGCAGGCCGATCCGCACGGTGATGTTTCTCTTCCCCTGCGTGTGATCCGCCGGGTAGTCGGCAAACTCGAAGGTCAGGATCATCGCCAGATCGATCAAGATCAGTGGCGCGGCGAAGACCAGCACGCTCGCGTCGACGCGCCCCGTCTGCATGGTGTAGCCCGTCAGCGGCACCAACAGGGCCGTGAGCAAGGCCGTAACCAACTCGCCGCTGCCGCTGCCCTCCAACGACCACGGCGGCGCCGAATAGAAATAGCCGCCCAGTAAAGCGATCGAACCGATGAGCCACATCACGGGCACGGCCAGTCCGCTCAAGATCAACATCACGACGGCGATTCCCAGACAGACGCGCAGCGCATGGAGGGCCACTGCCGGATCGAGTTGGCCGCTGACCAGGACGCCACTGCCGCCCGAAAACGGCGTGCGCCGATCGCCGATCAAACGATCGACATCGACATCGTAGTATTCGTTGGTGTAGTGCGTCATCAACTGAATCGACGTGACGAGCAGCTGCCCCAGCAGCAGACGCGGCCAGGCGAGCGCCGTGCCCCGCGTCAACGCGAGGGCCGCGCCAAGCAAATACAAGATCACGCCGCCGCCCAGAAACAGCGGTCGCGTCAATCGAATGAACGCCCACAGGTGTCGCAGTTTCATGCTGTTCGAATTATACGCGTGATTGCCGATTCGCCGCCGTCATCCTATAATCAAGTCAACCACGGCTGTCGTCGTCCGCCGTTTGTCTCAATCCAGGGGAGGTTGCCATGACAAACCACATCGCATCCCGCTGGCAGCACATTCACGCGGCCAAGCCCGTCTTCGATCTGCACATTCACCCCGCCATGAGCCGCCTGGTAATTAAGCAGGACCTCAACCGTCGTTACGTGGTGTCACGCAGTTTCAATCCGTTTGCCGTGCGCACCAGTTGGCCCACGCTCAAGGCCGGTGGATACGGCGCGATTCTCTCGGTCGTTCACGTGCCGGAACGCGGCCTGTTGGAAGATTTTCCCGTGATCAAATGGTTCAGATTTCTGCGGCCCGATCTGTGGAAAACGTTGGTGGAAGTTCCCTATATCAACGCCACGTTGAACATCATGGATGATCTGGAGAACTCGGTGCAGGCGTCCGACGAGGTGCAGCTGGCTAAGTCGGTGAGCGAACTCGACGCGATCCTGCGCCAACCGATCGAGCAGCGGCGCACCGCCGTAGTGCACGTGGTGGAAGGTGCGCACAGCCTGGGCGGCCCCCACGACACCGAGGCGGACATCTTCCGCAACCTCGATACGCTGTATCAACGCGGCGTCGCCTACATCACCCTGGCGCACTTCTATCCCAATCGCGTGGTCAATCCTTGTTATCCATTTCCAGAAGACTTTGCCAATCTCTCTTCCAATCCGGAACTCTGGCGCGATCTCACGCTGGGCCTGACCGATCTCGGCAAACGCGTGGTCGAGCGCATGATCGAACTGGGCATCTTGATCGATCTCTCGCACAGCACACCCGCCGCGCGCCAAGAAATATTCGATATCGCCGAGGCCAGCGGCAAGCGAGTGCCGCTGCTCGCCACGCATGTCGGCGCATATGACTACAACCCCACGCCCTATAACTTGCGCGACTGGGAAGTGAAACGCATCGCGCGTGACGGCGGCGTGGTCGGCGTCATCTTCATGCCCTACTGGCTCATCTCGCACGGCCACGGGCAGGGTTTGAATGACATTGCCCGCACGATCGAATATTTCGTCAACGTGGCCGGCGAAGAGGCGGTGGGCCTCGGCACCGACTTCGACGGATTCACCACACCGCCCGAAGATTTGAAGGACGCTTCGGAAATGCCGCGCCTGACGCAGCGTCTGTTGGTCGACGGGTTTCGCGAGGAAAGCATCTGCAAGATTCTGGGCGGCAATGCGCTGCGCGCCGTGCGGGAAGGTTGGGGCAAAAAGAACTAACTCGCTGCCGTCTTCAAAACATGGCGCGCACCACTGGCAGCCGCTTCAGCAGCAGCGCGCTCACTCCCCACGACAGCAAGATCGCCAACCCAATCACTGCCGGTACCTTAATGATCAACGGCAGAGAAATTCCGACAAACACATAGGCCAACGGATAGAGAATGAGCGGGTGAATGTAGTAAATGCCATAGGAATTTGCCGCCAGGCTCGCCCAGACGGCGCCCGCGCTATTCACCTTCTGCCTGAAGAACAGCACACCCGCCATCAGTGACGACAAGCAGAAAACGTTAAACAGGCTGGCCGTGATAATCATGAGGAACAGGCTGGGAGCGGCCGCCGTCCAGCGGCAACCGAGATAACCAAGGCCGGTAAGGAAACAAGTCGCCGCCCACGGACCCAGCTCAGGATTGAAACCGCCAATCGTGAACCACCCGCGCCGCTCGGCATACAGCCCCAGCATGAAATAGCCGATATAAAGCGGGACGCGCACCGGTTGAAAGGCGAGCAGATAGATGTGCGACCAATTGTCGATGTGGAAAAACAGATTGATCGCAAAAAAGGCCCCGGTCATGATGACCACAAACTTGACGAACAGCGTGCGCGGGGGAAGCGAGATAACCCGGGTGGAGGTGCGCAGGCGATTGCTCTGCGAATACACGAGGCCGAGACCAAGGAACAGGAACATTAGAATTCCCAGGAACCAATACACCGCCTGCTGATACAGCGCGCCCCAGAAATCCGTCGTCCAGAATTGCAGATAGCTCATCGGGATGTGCCGCGAAAAGTAAATCATATAGGCGATGAGCGGAGCCAGGAACAGCGCGCCGAAAATCCAGGGAATGCCAATGCGCATGAATTTTTCCTTCAAGAACAGCTTGACCCCGCGCTTCTGCAGCGATGGCAGAGCGAAATATCCGACCAGAAAGAACAGAATCGGCATGATGGGAACATCGAGTACCAGCGCCAGCTGCGTGAAAATCACACTGTTGTTCGGATCGAGCACATACCACCAGGCGGGCGCATAGGCCATGTACGTCATGGAGCCGTGCAACACGATGACCAGGATAACGACCAGGGCGCGCAAGTTGTCGAGGAAATAGAGCCGGTTGGAGTTCGGCATGGCGTCTCCTGCGAAGGTGAGTGTTGCTGACGTGTATCGGGTAGACCGTCGTGTTCGTGCTCACACCGATCACGCGTGTGTGATTTTACATCATCTTACATTTCGGCGTCTCTCCGACAAGCCGCATGAGCCGTTTTATGATACGATGCGGAGAGTCAAGTGGCCCTTCAATGCATGGGAGAACATCTCTGAGTGGTCAAACATCAAAACTCATGAGGAGCATGACATGTCACCAGCCCCAACCTTAGACAGTAAAACTATGACGTATGAGCAGTTGGCGAAGACCATCGATCATTCGCTGCTCCGTCCCGAATTGACTGAAGCCGACGTGATTGCCGGCTGTGAATTAGCCAACAAGTATCACGTCGCATCGGTATGCGTGAAGCCCTGTCACGTCAAGCTCGCCAAAAAATACCTGATCGACTCGGATGTGGCAGTGGGCACCGTCGTCGGATTTCCGCACGGCAACTCGACCATCGCGACGAAGGTGTTTGAAACGCAGGAAGCGGTGGCGGCCGGCGCCACCGAGATCGATATGGTCATCAATATCGGCGCGTTGCGATCGGGACACGCCGACACCGTGCGCCATGAAGTTCGCGCGGTGGTGAACGCCGCGCATCCCCACGCCATCGTCAAGGTAATTTTGGAGAACGCGTACCTCACGCACGCCGAGAAAGTGCTGGGTTGCCAGATCGTGGAAGAAGCCGGGGCGGACTTCGTGAAAACCTCGACCGGCTTTGCGCCCACCGGCGCGACGGTGGCAGACATCGCGTTGATGCGCGCGACCGTCGGGCCGCAGGTGCAGGTGAAAGCCGCGCACGGCGTGCGCACGCTCGATCAACTGCTGGCGCTGATCGATGCGGGCGCAAGCCGATCGGGGGCCACGGCGACCGCGGCCATTCTCGACGAATTCAAGCAACGCCACAGGGGCTAGGTTATGGCTGAACAGAAGGCGGGAGTGGGTCAGCAAATGACTCGAACCGCCACGTTTCTCTGGAAGCGAGTAAAAACGATCGGGGGTGCGGCCAGCCGATCGTTTTTTGTTGGCCCCGACGGCCATTTGTGTCATCCGGGCGATCAATTTCGCCGCATATCCTATCGATTGACATCCTTTACCCGTGATGTGTGTCACTATAACCTAACCCCAATCTAGGCATACAATGAAACCGCCTCACACTTGGTTTCCACACCCTACCGAAAGGAACTTCATGACACAACCAGACACCCTCACCCATGATGTTGTAGTGGTTGGCGCAGGACTGGCCGGCACCTGGGCCGCCATGATCGCCAGCCAACAGGGCGTCAAAGATGTCGCCGTGCTCTCCAAGATTCACCCGCTGCGATCGCACAGCGGGGCGGCGCAGGGCGGCATCGCCGCAGCGTTGGGCAACACGCGTCCCGTTCCCAACGCCGGCGCCGAAGGGCCGCTGGAGCCTGCGCCCGAAGGAGGCGAACCCGCCGATAGCCTGGATCTGCACGTCTTCGACACGATCAAAGGTTCGGACTGGCTGGGCGATCAGGATGCGATCGAGATCATGATCAAGGATGCGCCGCAGGTGGTGTATGAGTACGAGCACATGGGCTGCGTGTTCAGCCGCCTGCCCGATGGGCGCATCGCGCAGCGGCGCTTCGGCGGACATAGCGCCCCGCGCGCCTGTTACGCCGCCGATTGGACCGGCCACGTCCTGTTGCACACCATTCACGAACAGGCGCTGCGCCACGGCGTGAAGTTCTACAGCGAATGGTACTGCATGGACTTGATCGTCGAAGACAACGTCTGCCGCGGCGTCGTCGCGATGAACATCCTCACGGGCGAGATTCACACCATCCGCGCCAAAGCCGTGATGTTCGGCACGGGCGGGTATGGCCGCGCCTACAAGATCACCTCGAACGCGCACGCCAACACCGGCGACGGCGTAGCGATCGCGTATCGCGCCGGCGTGCCGTTGATGGATATGGAGTTCGTACAATTCCACCCGACCGGCCTGTACAAGCACGGCATTTTGATGAGCGAGGCTTGTCGCGGCGAAGGCGGCTACCTGGTCAACAGCACAGGCGAGCGCTTCATGGAGCGTTACGCCAAATCGAAGATGGAACTGGCCCCGCGCGATCTGGTCAGCCGATCGGAACAGCAGGAGATCAACGAAGGGCGCGGCGGCGAAGCCGATCACGATGCGATCTATCTCGATCTGCGCCATCTGGGCCGCGAGAAGATTCTGGCGCGCTTGCCGCAGGTGCGCGAACTGGCGATCGATTTCGTCGGCACCGACCCGATCGATCAGCTCGTCCCCATTCAACCCACCGCGCACTACAGCATGGGCGGCATCCCGTGCGACGTCAACGGGCAGGTCATCGCCGATGCACAGGGGACGCCCGTCGTGGGCTTTTATGCGGCGGGTGAATGCGCCTGCGTCAGCGTTCACGGTGCAAATCGATTGGGGACGAACAGTCTGCTCGAAGCCTCGGTGTTCGGTCGACGCGCCGGTTATGCGATTGCGGAGTTCATCAAAGGCGGGGCCAAGCAGTACCCGATCACTGATGATCCGGCTGAACGGAGTCGGCAGCGTGTCCGATCGCGCATGGACAATCCCGGCAAGGAATCCATCGACAAGATCGCCGATGAATTGAAGACAACGATGACAATCAATTGCGGCGTGTTCCGCACCGGCGAGAAGTTGGAGATCGCCATGCGGGACATCAAGCGCCTGCAAGAGCGCTTCGCGCACGCGCCCATCCGTGATAAGAGCCGCCGCTTTAATACCGACGTACTGGGCGCGCTGGAAACAGAGCATCTGCTTGACTTCAGCGAAGTGATCGTGGCCGGAGCCATCGCCCGCACCGAATGTCGCGGCGCGCACTGGCGCACCGATCACCTCGGGCGCGACGACAAGAACTGGCTCAAGCACACCGTGGCACACAAGCGCGACGGCGGACCCGAGCTCAGCTTCAAGGGCGTGAACATCAACTACGAGAAGTATCCGCCGCAGGAACGCAAATACTGATACGTATTGCGTAGTGCGTAGTGCGTAACTCATTTCTCACGCACCACGCACTACGCACCACGTTGCACAGAAAGGTATATAGACCATGCCAAATGATCCCATCCCTTCAACGGCGACCGTCAGGATTCAACGCTTCAACCCGGACAACGACAAGAAGCCGTACATGCAAGAATTCAAGGCGCCGTTGACAGCCGACACGACGATCCTCGATGCGCTGCACTACATCAAAGCTGAGCTCGACGGGAGTTTGACCTTCAGCCGATCGTGCCGCCACGCCATCTGCGGTTCGTGCGCGATGAACGTCAACGGACGCAACCTGCTGGTGTGCAAAACGCCGCTCACGCGCGAACTGGATAATAAGGGCCGCGTGACGATCAAGCCCTTGCCCTATCTGCCCATCATCAAAGACCTCGTCGTCGATCGCACCAGCTTCTGGGAACAATACCTGCGCGTGAAGCCGTGGTTGATTCCGCCCGACAACGTGCCGGAGAAAGAATTTCGGGTCAGCCCGGAAGAGGTGGAGGCGCTGCACAACGCCGAAACCTGCATCATGTGCGGGGCGTGCTATTCGGCGTGTCAGGTCATCGCCATGACCAAGCAGTACGTCGGCCCGCACGCCGCGCTGAAGGCGTACCTGCGCGTGCTCGATCCGCGCGACACCGCGCCCGGCGAACGGCTCATCGAGCTATCCGGCGAAGACGGCGTCTATCGCTGCCATACCATCTTCAACTGCATCGATGCCTGCCCCAAGAACTTGAACCCCACCCAGGCGATTGAGACGCTGCGCAAGCTGGCGCAAAAGCGGCAGGCCTGCGAGGAAGCGCGGCAGGAACGGCAGAAGACGCTGGCGTTGCCCACAAAGTGAGCGTCATTGCGAGGAACGTGGTTTGCGACGAAGCAATCTCCTGTACATGATACCGAGATTGCTTCGCAAAAAGCGCTCGCAATGACGGACACTCATCAAGGAGACCTATGTATAAGAGCACCGGGTTCATCAGTTTTGTGCTGCGCCGTTTCACCGGCGTGGTGCTGGTTCTGTATCTGTTTACACACATCCTCGTAATCGGCTCGGCGACACAGGGCAAAGAGGCGTTTGACGCGACGCTGGGGATCGTGCAGGGGCCGCTGTTCAAGATCATGGAGATCGCGCTGATCGCCGCCGTGGCCTATCACGCGTTCGATGGCGTGCGCTTGTTGATCGTCCATTACTTCAACGTGATCGACTATCGCAAGAGCCTGTTCTATGCCGCGTTCGCCGTGGCCGCGTTCTTGACCGCCATCGGCGGGCTGCTGATCTTGCAAGCGTTGTTTTATGAGGCGTAAAACGTAGTGCGTATTGCGTAACGTCTCGACCCGGTACGTACTACGCACCACGCACCACGCACTACAGGAGCCATCCATGCGAATCTTTCAAATGCAGCGCGTCAGCGCCATCGCTCTCGTCATCTTTCTGGGAATTCACATGGCGGTGATGCACTATCCACCGTGGGAGATCGATTTTAACAAAGTTGTGGCCGAACGCCTGGGCAACCCGATCTGGAAAGTCATCGACATCGCGTTTTTGTTCTTCGTGTTGATGCACGCCCTGGCCGGCTCGTATGTGGTGTTGACAGACATTCAGCGCGTCAATAATTTCAAGCGTGTGCTGGCGGGCGCGGCGATCGTGTTGGGTGTGGTCGCGTTCCTGTACGGCACGGTGACGATCATGGCGTTTCAACCGCCGGTGTAACGAACCCTCACCCCGTCCCTCTCCCTAGCGGCCAGCCGTCCCGCCGCTATGCGGACACGGGAAGGGAGAGGGTGAAGGAGGTGGCAATGAACATCCTCGCAGAAGGCGAAGGCGAACTGATCGGCTGGCATGATCCCGACGAGAACCGCCAATGGATCATGGAGCACAAGTCACGCGATCTGCGCGACAAGCGGATGAGTGTTCAAGCCGCGGTCGCGCAGTTCGTGCATGACGGCGACTTCATCGCGTCGGGCGGCTTCGGTCACATTCGGGTAGCCATGGCGATCGTGTATGAGATTATCCGCCAGCGGAAGCGCGAGCTGATCATGGCGGGCAAGACCGCCGTGCACGATATCGATCTGCTGATCGGGGCGGGCTGCATCAGCAAAGTCGAAGTGGCGTACGCGTTCGGGCATGAGCTGCGCGGCCTGTCACCCGCGGGCCGGCGAGCCGTTGAAAGCGGCCAGGTCAAAGTGGCCGCCGAGATCTCCAACGCCGGCTATCAATGGCGTTTTCTGGCGGGCATGATGGGCATTCCGTTCATCCCGGCACGCACCATGCTGGGCACCGATACCTTCAAGCACAGCGCCTGCAAGGCCGTGACCGATCCGTGGAGTGGCAAGCCCGTCTGCTTGATTCCCGCCGCGCAGCCCGATGTGGCGCTGTTCCATGTGCCGCGCTGCGACCAATACGGCAACGCCCAGATCGACGGCATCATCGTGGAAGACTTCGAACTGGCGCGCGCCGCGCGGCGTGTGATCATCACCACGGAAGAAATCGTCGCGGAAGACGTGATTCGCAGTCAACCGCACCACACGGCGATCCCCTTCTACGTCGTCGATGCGGTGTGCGAAGTGCCGCACGGCGCGCATCCGACGTTGATGCCCTACCACTATTTCTTTGACGAAGAACACATCGGCGAATGGCTGGACGTGGCCCAGACCCCCGAAGGAACGGCGGCCTACTTTGAAAAGTATGTCTACGGCGTGAACGACTTCGAAGATTATCTCGAACTGGTGGGCGGCCTGCGCAAACTGGATTTCTTGAAGCAAGTCGAACAACTCAAAACGCCCATGCGCGCGCCGTGGTTGAAGGGGAAGAAGTAAGTCACGTCATTGCGAGGAGCGCATCCCGAGCGGAGCGTAGCGGAGTCGAAGGACAGCGACGAAGCAATCTTCTGCCACCGATAATGAGATTGCTTCGCCGCTTCGCGGCTCGCAATGACGCCGATGATGGAGGCGATCGATATGACTGAACAAGTCGCAACTTACACCTCGACCGAACTACTCACCGCGGTAGCCTCGAAATTGCTGGAAGATAAGAAGTCGGTGCTGGTGGGCACCGGCTTGCCGATGATCGCCGCGCTGCTGGCGCAACGTACGCACGCGCCAGGACTGCTCATCATCTTCGAAGCAGGCGGCATCGGCCCGCGCGTACCCGTGCTGCCCATCTCGGTGGGCGATTCACGCACGTTCTACCAGGCGGCCGCGGCTTCCAGCATGCACGATGTGATGAGCGCCTGCCAGGCGGGTTACGTAGATTACGGCTTCCTGGGTGCGGCGATGATCGATATGTACGGCAACCTCAACACGACCGTCATTGGCGAGTGGGAACATCCCACGGCACGTTTGCCCGGCAGCGGCGGCGCGAATGACATCGGCTCGTTGTGCCCGCGCACCATCATCATCATGCGGCAGGATAAACGCAAGTTTGTCGAACGCGTCAACTACATCACCACGCCGGGTTACCTCGACGGGCCGGGCGCGCGCGAACGCGCCGGCCTCCCCACCCACACCGGCCCCTATCGCGTCATCACGCAGTTGGGCGTCTATGGCTTCGACGACGAAACGAAGCGGCTGACTCTGCGGGCGCTGCACCCTGGTGTGACCCTCGCCGATGTGCGCGCCAACAGCGCGTGCGAAATTCTGATCCCCTCGGAAATAGGCACGACCGATCCGCCGATCGAGAATGAACGCCGCCTGCTGCACGAGATCGATCCGGCGGGGATGGTGCTGGGGAAGTAGCAGTCAGACGCCCATAGACCTGGCCGGTTTTCATCTTCAAGAAAGCATAGCCAGATCATCGATCAGATGGGGCAACTTGTTGTATGCTGATGCCGATGTTGGAATTCGTGTACACGAATCGGGATAATCAGTAATTGGGCGGCCTCGCGCGCAATCCATCGTGCAACTGACATGAGCAAAAAGCAAATCAGCATCACAAATCCTTTCGCCTGCATTCTGGCGACGCTCGTTATCTTTCTGACAGGATGCACAAGCCAGCCTGCCCCTGTTTCACCAATAGAGACTTCCAGTGTGTCCCTTATTCCTACGCCTACGCCCCTCAAAGTAGTAAGACCAAGTCCAATACCATTGCCATCGCCAACACCATCACCATTACCATCACCAACGCCCACATCCCCACCCTATTCCGATACACCTTTCACTGTAGTCTTTCTTCGATCTGGCAATCTGTGGGCGTCTGAAATTGGCGGCATTGGTGAGCGCCAATTCACTACTGAACCTATCGACTGGCCGGTTTACTGGTTTGATGTGTCACCTCAATGTGACAAGATAGCCTATATCGTTTATCAGGGACCGCCGACAATTGACGCTTTTATCAAACAAGTAAATATCTCAACAGGGGCGGTCAGCGTACTGGCCGGCCAGAACGATCCATACAGTGAGTGCGAGGTCAAATGGCTGGATGACAACCATATCGCTTTCCAACTTCAAGAGGGCAGTGTATCTGGTTTCGAGAAAAGCCCAACGATTTGGGCCGGACTCGAGCCGTTCCATCATATAGTCGTTGATTTGACCAATGGTGAACGAACCTTTGTGCCTGAATCGCTGGTCTTAACACAGTCACCGAATGGTCGCTATTGGTTAACTTGCACCAAAGTTAACCCTTATGGAGAGGGTGGTTGCCGGTACAAGTTACAAGACCGCACCACGGGAAAACAGTGGCCCATTTTTCAAGACTTAGATTGGGTTGGGTTCGTTACTTGGTCACCTGATAGTCAGTTCATGCTGTTTATCGAGACGCCAGGTTTCTCAACGGAAACCTATACTCGACTACGGGTAATGAATGCAGCAACGCGGGAAGAGGAAACAATCGTCCGCACTGACAAATTTGTTTCTACAGTGAGTCTGTCCGCAGATGGTCGAACCATCGCCTTTTCGCAGTGTGATTCGCAATCAGCTGGCTCACGCTCAAGTTGTGTCTTGTCGCTAGTGAGCAGCGATGGTACTAACGCACAGGAAATTCCAATCGACCTCAATGACGCCGTATTGAATCTATCTTGGACACCAGATGATTCGCGGCTAGTGTTCTCCCAAGAAGGCAGCAAACCGACGATGAGCAATGTATGGAGCGTCAGAACAGACGGCACTGACCTTCGACCGATTATCTTGAACGCCGATTCGTTTAGAGCACCTGTGGTTTTGTGCCAGCGGTGAGACTTCGCCAGTGTAAAGCGGCCCAACACGGCGTCCTGAGAAACTGATTGCGGTGGCAGGCGGCTGATGAAATCCCCATCATTTGGGGGACGCCGAGGGCGTTGAGCAATACAACGCCAAGCCAAATAAAATCGAGAGAAGACGCTGTCTGAAACCAGCCTCTTCTCTCGATTCATTTCTGACACTTTCACTCGATCGCATGACGATATTCAAGTTGACCTCTATCTCGTTACCTTATACAATCGAACGCACATCAATCTGCTGAGATCGGGAGCGCGCGATGAACGACAAAGGCTTTCAGCTGTACGGCTATCGCTGGGTGGTGCTGGGCGTCTTCATGTTCATCAACCTCACCATCCAGATGTTGTGGATCGCCTACGCGCCCATCACCGGCCCGGCGGCGCAGTTCTACGGCGTGACCGATTTGCAGATCGGCCTGCTGGCGATGACGTTCATGATCGCCTTCATCCCGCTGTCGATCCCGGTGTCGTGGGCCATCGACACGTATGGCTTCCGCAAAGCCGTCAGCCTCGGCGCGGTCATCATGGGCGTCTTCGGCATACTGCGCGGCCTGGCCGGAGACAACTACACGCTGGTGTTGATCAGCACGATCGGCCTCGCCATTTCGCAGCCGTTCCTGCTTAACGCGTGGACCAAGGTTCCGGCACAGTGGTTCTCCATCGAGGAGCGCGCCACCGCGGTTGGATTGGTGACGCTCGCCAATCTCGTCGGCACGGCGTTGGGCATGGTGCTCACACCGCTCTTGATCGAAAGCATTCCCATCCCAACCGTGCAGTTGATCTATGGCGGCCTCGCCGCCTTTTCGGCGGTGTTGTTTGTGGTCTTCGCGCGTGAGCATCCACCCACGCCGCCCTGCCCGCCCGGACTGGAAGTGCGCGCCCTCATGCTCGACGGGCTGAAGCACGCTTTCAAGGTGAAGGACTTCGTGCTGTATCTGGCCGTGATCTTCATCGGATTGGGTCTGTTCAACGGCATCAACACGTGGATCGAAAACATCGTTCGCCCGCGCGGCTTCCTGCCCACCGATGCGGGCACGCTCGGCGCGGTGATGCTGGTGGGCGGCCTGTTTGGCGCGGTGATCATTCCGCCCTTTTCCGATCGGCAGCACAAGCGCAAAAAGTTTTTGCTATTGGGTATCGTACTGGCCATTCCCGGATTGATCGGGCTGACGTTTGCGACTGAATTCTGGCTATTACTCGTGTCGGCGTTCACACTGGGCTTCTTCTTGATCAGCACCAGTCCGATCGGGATGCAGTACGCCGCGGAGATCGCGTTCCCCACGCCCGAAGGCACATCAAACGGTCTCATTCAACTCTTCGGGCAAGCGTCCGTCATCTTCGTCTACATCATGGAAGCGCTCAAAAGTCCCGCTGGATCGTTCACGCCGTCGCTGCTGCTGGCGGTGGGCTTGTTGATCGTCAGCGCGGCGATCATCACGCAGCTGCACGATCCGCAGGTAGGTGAAAGCGCACGCAGCTAGTAAAAACCCGATCGGGCTTACACACCCGATCGGGCTGTGACGCTCTCCCGATTGATCGTTACAACGGCCCGGCTCCCGGCGCAGCCTGTACCGGATAGACCTGTGGCTCATTGGCCGTTTCAGCCGCATAGACGCGCCGCACATGATCGGCAAACGCCTCGATGTGCGACTGCTGCACTAAGGCGACCATGCAGCCACCGAAGCCTGCTCCTGCTTGCCGCGCCGCCACCACACCAGGCCCGCTGAGCATAGCCCGCATCATCGACTCCATCGCCGCTGCGCCGATTTCATACAGATCACGCGCGCCCGCATACGATGCCGCAAACAATTGATTCAACCGCGCCGCATCGCCCACTGTTAAGGCCGTCGCTAAATCGAGCACACGCTGATTCTCTTCGATGATGAAGCGGCAGCGTTTGGCGACCACAGCCGGTAAATCTTTTTCGCGTGCGTCGAATTGTGCCAGCGTCACATCGCGCAGCGCCTGGATGTTTGGATACCACTGTTGCAACAACCGCACGCCTTCTTCGCACTGCGCTCGCCGCTCACCGTATTCCGTTCCGGCCAATGTGCGCTTGGCGCGTGTGTCGCAGATGACCACTTGCAATCCAGCGGCGATGGGCGTGGTGCGGCTGGTCAGATGCTTGCAATCCAGCAACAGCGTACAACCTGCCTGCCCCATGGCCGAACTATACTGATCGAGAATGCCGGAGTTCACGCCCACAAATTTGTTCTCGGCCTGTTGACCGATCAGCGCCAGCTGCACCGGATCGATCTGGAAACCGCTCGCCAGTTGAAACGCGACGCCCGCCGCCATCTCCATCGCCGCCGACGAACTGACCCCACTGCTGAACGGCACGCTGCTATGGACCAGGCAATCCAAGCCCACCAGCGAATGACCCGCTTCCTGCAAAAATTTGGCGACACCGCGCACGTAATTCGTCCAGAGCGCTGTGGCATCACGTTCGATGTGATCGAGATCGAATTCGCCGCCGCCCTCCGTATTGAGCGAGTAGATCGTCACCCTCCGATCCGGGCGAGGCCGCGCGGCGATCCAGGTGTCCCGATCGATCGTCATCGTCATGACGTAGCCCAGGTTGTAATCGGTGTGGCTGCCCATCAAATCGACGCGGCCCGGCGCGCGTGACCAAATTTCTGGCGCGCTGCCAAACCTCTCGACGAATTTTTCGGCGACGAAGGTCTTGCGTTCGGCAAAGTTCATGACACGTGCTCCGGATAAAGTCCCTACAAATCATGAAACGCGGTGAGCATGGCTTCGACATTGCTCAACGGGATATCCGTCATCATGCGATGTGACGGGCCGATGAGCAAGCCGGTATTCTCCGGCGCAAGGTCGTGCACGCACTGCTTCACGGCGGCTTGCACTTCGGCAGGCGATCCATAGGGCAGCACGGTCTGCGTCGAAACGCCGCCATAGAACGATAATTGACCCTTGAAGTTTTCGCCCAACCAGTGGTGATCGAGCACTTCGGGCTGCACGGGATTCAACGTCGTCAAACCGATCTCGACAAGATCAGGCAGAATCTTTTGAATTTGCCCGTCGCTGTGCATCACCACCGGCAGGCCGCATTCGACAAAAGGCGCAAACAGGCGCGCCAGCCGCGGCTTGATCAACTTGCGCCACTGCACCGGAGAAAAGAGCAGATTCTTCTGCGCCCCGTAATCATCGCCGAAGTAACCGCCGTCCACGCCCAGATCGATGAAGCGTTGAATCAACACCAGTTGGATCGCCGTGATCCGATCGAGCAGCGCGCCGACAAAGTCCTGATCGCGCCCCAGGTCCATGAAGATCTGCTCGAAGCCGCGCAGCGACCACGCCCGCTCGAACAAGGCAAAGCCGAAGTTGGGCGCGACGAAATACTCGTCGCCATACGCTTTGATCGTGCGCTCGGCCTCGTCCAGCAAATGCAGATCGCATGGATCGGGCCACGGAAACGCAGCAAGGTCTTGAGAATCTTTCAAAGGATTGATGGGAACATAATAGCCTTCTTCGCCCGTGTCATGCCCCGCCCCCCACCAATCGAAGCGAATTTTGGCATCAACGCTCGTGCGCGTCGGGTATGTGAGATCAACACGCACGAAGTGATTGTCCAGCACCTTGGGCAAATCGGTTACGGACACGTTGAAGTGCGCGGCCAGTTTCTGGCCCATGCCGGCCGTGGTGTTAATCTGAGTTGGTATGCGATCGATCGGCTGGTGCAACAACGCGCGCCGCATCCGTTCTTTGTGAGTCAGGCTCATTTCGAACTCGCCTTGTTGAGGATTGCCCACAGCATACCACACCTCATCATTCCAGTCACAACGCCGTGCCCCGCCAGAAAAGACCGTTTGACTTTTCGACTTCACCAGAGTAATCTCACTCTGATGACCCACTACCGACGACCCACGATTGGCGTGCTGGCTGGCTGGCAGTTTTACTGGACCGCCACGCCGCTGAGTTATCTCAACCCGATCTTCCACGGCATCCGATCGGCGGCGATCGATCGCGGCTGCAACGTGCTGCTGGCCTGCGGCATGGGGCCTTCGGCCAACCCGACCGATCCCCTGCGCCCCGCCTGGCCCGCACTGCTGCCCGAAACGGATTTCGTGCCCGTCGGCCCGTGGAACACCGACGGGTTGATCGTCGTCAATCCGCTGCAGCGGCCCGATCGATCGCAGTACATTCAAGACGTGATCGCGGCTGGTCATCCCGTGATCTTTGTCGGTTCGGGAGAACGTGGACCCACGCTCGTCGCCGACAACGCGAGTGGTATCCGCGCCGCGATGCAACATCTGATCGAACACGGGCATCACCGCATTGCCTTCATCGCCGGCACGCCCGAAGATCTGGGCGGCGACAGCGGCGATCGCTTGCGCGCCTATCAAGCCGCCGTGCGCGATTTTCAACTGACGAGCGAAGAGCAGTTGATCGCCTTCGGTCGTCACGTCTACGATGGCGGTTATCAGGCGATGCAGCACCTCATCGCCAGCGGTGTGCCGTTTAGCGCCGTGCTGGCCAGCAACGACGAATCGGCGCTCGGCGCGATGCAAGCGTTGAAGGAAGCGGGGCGCAGCATTCCGCGCGATGTCGCCATCATCGGCTTTGACGATCGACCGGAGAGTGCCGTGCAGGTTCCCGCGTTGAGCAGCGTGCAGATTCCCTTGTTCAAGTTGGGCTATCAGGCCATTGATGTGATCGTGCAGCACATCGAACAGCGACCCGCCGCGCCGCAACTCATTCACGTGCCTACGCGCCTCATCGCGCGCGAGTCGTGCGGGTGCGGGCGTGGTAGGGGCGACCCCGCGAAGCGCTCCGAGCGAAGTGAGCGAGTTGGCGGTCGCCCAGGACAAGGGCAAGACTTGCCCCTACAGCGCATGACCGCAGCCGTGTCGCAGGAAGCCATGCACACCAGTGCTGATGAAGTGCGGCACGCTTGCGAAGAATTGCTGGCAGTCTTCACGACCGATGAGTTTGAAGCCATGCTCGATCGCATCCTCACCCAGGCGGCGGCCAATCAGGAAGATGTGTCAATCTGGCAAGCAGCGCTTTCGATCTTGGGCAAGGCGCAGCCCGATCGGCCTGATCAAATCGATCGGGCGCGGCTGCTTATCGCGGGTCATCTCCAACGGCAGCATCAGCAGTCCAGCGTCGATCAGCAATGGCGCATCGATCGCCTGGGCGTGTTGACGGCGCATCTGCTCAGCGCATTGGATGAAACACAAGTCTTTGCTGTGTTGGCGCAGCACTTGCCGGAGATGGGCATTCCGTGGGCGGGCATTGCGCTCTTTGAAGCGGAGGAAGGCGATCGGGTAGCCGTGAGCAACATGCGCGTGATTCCGTCACAGGCCACGCTGCATTTTCAGAGCCGCGAGTTTCCGCCACCTGATCTCATCAACTTAGCAGGGGCGGCTCCCACGCCGCCTGATCATCGGGCATGGGAACCCGATCTGCAAGCTGAGAATGAGCAACCCTTCAATCTGGCGCTGTTGCCCTTAACGCATCAACGCGGCCTGTCCGGTTACGCGGTGTTTGACACCAGCCAGTTGGAGTTGTACGGCGCGATCGTGCAACAGGTGGCCGCCGCACTGAACAACGCGCAATTGTATCGCGAAGCCACCGAGGGCCGCCGCCTCGCCGAAGAAGCGAATCAATTGAAGAGCCGTTTCCTCTCCACGGTGAGTCACGAATTGCGCACACCGTTGAACCTTATCGTCGGGTTGAGCGATCTCTTATTGAAAGAGAGCGATGAAAGCGGCTCGCCCCTGCCCGATCGCTATCGCGTCGATGTCGAGCGCATTCACGCCAGCGGGCAGCATCTCGGTTGGTTGATCGGCGACGTGCTCGATCTGGCGAGCAGCGAAGCGGGGCAGCTGCGTCTGACGAACGACGTGATCGATCTGAGCGAGACGCTGCGCACGGTGATCATGATCGGCCAACAACTGGCGGAGGACAAAGGGTTGGCGTGGCACGCGGCCATGCCCGAAGTCGGCCCGTGGGTCTATGGCGATCGCACGCGCTTGCGACAGATAGCGCTGAATCTCGTGGCGAACGCCGTCAAGTTTACGCAGCGCGGTGCAGTGCATTTGACAGTGGACGCGCAGCCGGACGCCGTCACCGTTTCGATCAACGACACCGGTCTCGGCATTTCACCGACAGAGCAAGCGTTGATCTTCGACGAGTTTCGCCGTTCGGAGCGCAGCCTATCGCGCGGCTACGGTGGCTTGGGGTTGGGGCTGGCGATCTGCAAACGGCTGATCGAGTTGCACGGCGGATCAATCGGGGTAACGTCATCCGGCGAAGAAGGCACCGGCTCGACGTTCTTCTTCACACTCCCGATCGCCCCTGCGCCTCCGACGGCCACGCCCCTCAACGAGCGCGCGGTGATCGTGTTGAGTGAACGAGCGGGCAGCGGTGAACGCCTGCGCGAGCATCTCGCGCAACGCGGCTTCGACGCGCGCGTGATCGCATTGGACGCCACGCCCGATTGGTCGAGCACGTTATCCAGCGAGCCACCCAGCGCGATCGTGTTGGACAGCAGCCTCGTCCCGCAGCAGGGTTGGGAAGTGTTGAAGCGGCTGAAGTCGAATCCGGCGACCCAACACACGCCAGTGCTGTTCTACTCGCTCGAGCAAACGAGCGGCACGGTGTTGGAACTCGATATGTTAAGCAAGCCCATCGGCCTGAACGAGTTGAAGCAAGCGCTCGATCAACAGTGGGCGGCGGGCGAGGCCGGCGGCAAGACGATCTTGATCGTCGACGATGATCCCAACACGGTGGAGATGCACGCGCGGCTGGTGCAGTCGCACGCCGGTGGACATCGCATCTTGAAAGCGCGGCATGGCCGCGAGGCGCTCGATCTCTTGCAGCGCGAACACGCCGATCTGGTGCTGCTCGATCTGATGATGCCCGAACTCGATGGCTTTGGCGTGCTGGCCGCGATGCGCGATAACGCTGCGACGCGCGATATTCCTGTGATCGTGTTGACGGGACAGGCCCTCACTGAAAAAGACATGGCGCGTTTGAATCGCGGCGTGGCGACGGTGCTGCGCAAAGGGCTGTTCAGCGTGGACGAGACGCTGGCCCACCTCGACGCGGCACTGGAACGACGACGCAAGCTCAGCGCCGAGGCGCAGCGCGCCGTGCGTCAGGCGATGGCCTATCTGCACGAACACTACGCCGCAGCGATCACGCGCGAAGATGTGGCGCGGCACGTGGGCATGAGCGATGACTATCTGACGCACTGCTTCCGTCAGGAAGTGGGCATGACGCCGATTGCGTACCTCAATCGCTATCGCGTCGATCAGGCCCGGCAACTCCTCAAGAACACCTCGCAGAGCATCACCGACATCGCGCTGGCCGTGGGCTTCTCGGACAGCGGCTATTTCAGCCGCGTGTTTCGGCGGGAAGTCGGCCTGTCTCCGGAAGCGTTCAGGCGGGAGAAAAGTTAAGCCTTACAGTAGATGACTCCACTGGAAAAAAACTACTCAAAGCCCCGTCCTCGGGGCGGATTTGAACGCGCAACACGCCGCCGGGGACGGCGACTAGAGCCAATCCTGTTTAGTTAGCGCTCTTCAACCGCGTCCTCGCGGTTGGCCCGCCCGCGAGGACGCGGGCTTAGAGCCTTATCTTAACAGTATTGCGGCTAGAGCCTTTTTGCAGTGGAGTTAGTAGATAAATAACGAAAAACGGAGGGCTCAATTGGCTCATCCGTTTTTCATTGCTACGCTTAACCCACTCCAGTAGAGCGAGAATGTTATGATGCTGTATGACTCCACTGAAAAAACCGTTCAAAGCCCCGTCCTCGGGGCGGATTTGAACGCGCAACACGCCGCCGGGGACGGCGGCTAGAGCCTTTTTGCAGTGGAGTCGCTGTATGTTTCCGCACCGCGCGACGTTTGGCGGGCTGCGGCATGGCCATGATCAAAGCCCGCAGCGCCATGTTGACGGACGGAAACAGAACAAAGCAACAGATGAACAACGGATAAACAGATGGATCAATTGGCTCATCCGTTGATTCGTTGTCTATCCGTTGCCACGCCTATAACCTCCCCCGCCCTTTCCCTCGGCTTTACGTTTCACGTTTTACGCCCCATTCTCTCGGAAAAATCCCCCTCTCTCCCGCTTTTCTCCAAGCCACCGGACAGACAAGCCCTTACAATGGCATGAAACGCCCGTGCGGGAGCGCTCCCGCAGGCGTCCCAATCTATCGCTCTTCGCCCGCGTCCGCGCAGGCGTCGCCATCACCAATGGCCGACTGCGAGACGCGGTCTATGAGCAAAGACGATCGCGCCATGGCCAAACTCACCCTTGAAGAAATCGCCACCCTCGCCGGAGTGTCCCGTTCCACCGTCTCGCGCGCCCTAAACCATCAGCCGCGGGTCAGCGCCGAGGTGCGTGAACGCGTGCAGCACATCATGGCCTGCATGCGCTACGCGCACTACGCACCCAACACCGCCGCACAATTGCTGGCCCAACGCCGTCTGCCGCTCATCGCCATCGTCGTGGCCGAGCCGACCGAAGTCCTGTTTGGCGATCTCGAACTGGGCAAAGTCATGAACGACGTTGCCACGGCCTGCCAGATCAATCGCTGCCTGTGCGCGCTGTACCTCCTCAATGGAACAGAACCGTCACTGGCGCTGCGTGCCCCGCAAGTTGCCGGGGCGATCGCGGTAGGCGCGCAATCCGCACGAATTGCGACCCAACTTTATGCGCGGCACCTGCCCGTGATCGTGCTCGATCGCTTTACCGCGCCAGATCTAGCTGATCTGGCGACCGCGATCAAACAATTCCTTCAGCCACGCGTCACGAGTTTCACATGAACACAGCTCACTTCGACGAACAGCAACGCTTCATCTTATCGAATTACGATTCTGTCCGGCCTTTTAGCAGTTTCCTGCCCGGCATCGCCGGGCCGTTGGGCATTCCCCTCTGGGTGTTCACAGTCAATCGGGGACAGGCCATTGCCAGCTTCGGCGTGGAGAGCAAAGATCAGCCCATCGTCGAGTTTCAACCCGCGAACAAAGCCTATCAACTCACGCCCTATCTGGGCTTTCGCACGTTCCTCAAGATCGACGCGCAACTCTACGAACCCTTCGCGCCCGCCAATGCGACCACGATCGATCGGCGCATGGTCATCGGTATGAATGAGTTAGAACTGCAAGAGATCAACCACCCGATCGGCTTACAGACCAACGTCATTTATTTCACCGTGCCGCAGGAAAACTTCGCGGGGTTGGTGCGCCAGATCACATTCAAAAATATTTCCGCGCAGCCAATCACTGGCGAAGTGCTGGACGGGCTGCCCGCCATCACGCCCTACGGCGTCAACAACGCGCAATTGAAAGAGATTGGCCGCACCCTCGAAGCGTGGATGGAAGTCTTCAATCTCGATCAGCGTGTGCCGTTCTATCGCGTGCGCGCCAGTGTGGCCGACAGCGCCGAAATCGCAGCGATCGAAGCCGGACATTTCGCGCTGGCCTTCATCGATCGAGGCGATCACGCCGATCCACTGCCCGCGCTTGTCGATCCCGCGATCGTGTTCGGCTACAACACGGCCCTCAACACCCCCGATCGCTTTGTCGCGGCCCCGTTGGCCTCGCTCTTGACCGAGCAGCAAATCACCACCGGCAAAACGCCGTGCGCGTTCTTCGGCGCAACGATCGAGCTGCAACCCGGCGAAACGATCACCCTCCACAGCGTCTACGGTCACGTCAGCCACATGGCGCAGCTGCCCATTGTGCACGATCGTATGTTGAGCGCATCACGCCTGCGCGAGATGCGCTGCACGGCTAACACCTTAACGCAGCAATTGACAGACGTCATCGACACGCACACGGCTGATCCCGTCTTCGACGCCTATTGCCGCCAGACCTTTCTCGACAACGTGCTGCGCGGCGGTTGGCCGATCGTTTGGGAGGCTGCGCATCCTTCGACTACATGGCGGGCGCATGCTGCCCAGCGCGCCACCCAGCCACAGGCTGGGACATGGCGTGAGCGGAGTGGCGGGCGTGCTTCGACTTCACTGCGTTCCGCTCAGCATGCGCCCGCCGCGCAGTCGAAGGATGCGGTAGTCTACCACCTTTACTCGCGCAAGCACGGCGATCTGGAACGTGACTACAACGCCTTTGCACTGGCCGCCGAATTCTACTCGCAAGGCAACGGCGCGTATCGCGACGTCAATCAGAATCGCCGCAGCGATGTGCTCTTCGAGCCGCGTGTGGGCGATTTCAACGTGCGCGCTTTCATGAGCCTGATGCAGGCCGATGGCTACAATCCGCTGGTGATTCAAGGCAGCACCTTTACGCTATCGGACGATCAACGCGCGGCTGTCCTCAGCTTCGCTCAAGCCGCCGTCGTCGAAGATGCCGGGCGCTTTTCCCGGCCCGGCGGCGATTCCGACAGCCAGTTGGCAGCGATCTTGAGCCAACCCTTCACACCGGGCAAGCTGTTGAAGTTCATCGTCGATCACGATGTTCAACTGTCCATCTCGCCCGAAGATTTTCTCGATCGGGTCATGAGCCGCGCCGAGCAGCACCTGGCAGCGAAATTTGGCGAAGGCTACTGGATCGATCACTGGACGTATAACCTCGATCTGATCGACAGTTACCTCGCCGTCTATCCCGATCGTCAACACGCCCTGCTCTTTGAATCGTCGCTACCCTTCTTCGATAGTTCCGTGCGGGTTCAACCGCGCAGCCAGAAATACATCCTGGCGCATGGTCAACCACGCCAGTTCAACGCCGTGATCGATGACGAAGAAAAAGCGGCGCTGATCGCTTTGCGTGAGGTCGAACGAAACTGGCTGCGCGTCGATCACGGGCGTGGCGAGGTGTACCGCACGACCCTGTTCAACAAGCTGGTAATGTTGGGCACCATCAAATTCGCCACGCTCGATCCGTACGGTATGGGCATTGAGATGGAAGCGGGCAAGCCGGGCTGGTATGACGCGCTGAATGGTTTGCCGGGTTTGTTCGGATCATCGCTGGCCGAGACGTTTGAACTGCAGCGGCTCATTGAGTTCCTCACGAGCACACTCGCCCCGAAGTCGATCGAACTTCCTGTCGAGGTGGGCACACTGCTACATGAAGTCGTAACACACTTGCAGATGTTCAACGCCTCAAGCGATCCGCAGCGCGACTTCACTTATTGGGATGCGGTATCCACCGCCCGCGAAGATTATCGCACCGCCATCCGCCTAGGACTTTCCGGCGAAGCGCAGACAGTTTCAACGCGCGAGATTGCTGAAGCGCTGGCTTTGTTCGCCACCAAATTGCAGAGCAGTGCGCAGCGCGCCCTCGAGCTCAATCACGGTGTTCCGCCCACTTACTTCACCTATCGCGTCGAAGACTACGACATTCTTGGTGAGGCTGACGCGCAGGGCCGACCTTTCATTCGTGCGAAGCGCTTCACTTCGCAGGTGCTGCCCCTCTTCCTTGAAGGGCCAGTGCGTGCATTGAAGGCAATATCCGCATTAACAGACCAGCATCCTTCGACTTCAGGGCGGGCGCATGCCGCCCAGCGCGCCACCCAGCCGGAGGCTGGGACATGGCGTGAGCGGAAGGGCGGGCGTGCTTCGACTGCACTTCGTTCCGCTCACGCCATGTCCCAGCCTCCGGCTGGGTGGCGCGCTGGGCGGGATGCTGCCGTACAGCTATATCGCCAGATCAAGTCCAGCCCGCTCTTCGATCAAGAATTGAAGATGTACAAGGTCAACGCCTCGCTGGCCGCCCAGCCGCATGACATCGGCCGGGCGCGGGCCTTCGTGCCCGGCTGGCTGGAAAATGAATCGATCTGGCTGCACATGGAATACAAGTACCTGCTCGAAGTGCTGCGCGTGGGTTTATACGAAGAGTTCTTCAGCGATTTGAAATCGGCGCTGGTTCCGTTCCTCGATCCTCAAACCTATGGCCGCAGTCCGTTAGAGAACTCGTCGTTCATCGTGAGCAGCGCGCATCCCGATCGATCATTACACGGCGCGGGTTTTGTGGCGCGCCTCAGCGGATCGACCGCCGAGTTTTTGAGCATCTGGCAGTTAATGATGGTGGGGCCGCAACCCTTCTGCGTGAACGACGGCGAGTTGCAGTTGAAGTTTCGGCCCGCCCTGCCCGGCTGGTTGTTCACAGAGCAAGGCACGATCACGTTCAAGTTTCTGGGGCAGTGTGTTGTAACGTATCACAATCCGCGCCGCGTGGACACGTACAATGCAGCAACGCAGATCCGGCGGATCGTGCTGATCGATCGGGCCGGTGAATCGATCGAGTTGGCGGGAGACATCATCAGCGCCGCCAGCATCATCGGCGCCCCGTGGGCCGCGCAAATCCGATCGGGCGAAGTGGCGCGCCTCGATCTGTATCTGGAGTAATCATTATGGAAGAGATCGAATTCTCTGTTTTCGATCATGGCGCGGAACCCATCGCCATTCTGCGGTCGCTGCTGGCCGAGTTCGAGGCGAAACAGCGCATTCGCGTGCGTCTGACGGTGCTCCCCTTTGCGGGCGCGTGGACGGCGATGGTGCGGATGGCGTTGTATGAAGACGGGCCGGACATTTCCTCGATTGGCTCTACGTGGGTGGGCGACTTTGTCCGCATGAATGCGCTGCGCCCCTATCCTGAAAGCGAAATCCGCGCGCTGGGTAATGCTGAAAGTTTCCTCGCCTCCAGTTGGCAAAGCGCGGCCCTGCCCGACCTGCGATTAAGCGCCGCGCCGACAGTGTGGGCCGTGCCCTGGCTGACCGATACGCGCATCATCTGCTATCGCCGCGATCTCTTGGCACAGACCGGTGTCGACGCGTCCACGGCCTTTCAATCGTCTGCTCATTTGCACACCGCGCTGCAACGTCTGCGCGATCACGGCGTTCACATGCCGCTGGTCCTGCCCACCCAGCAGTCGCAACTGGCCGTGCACAATCTGGCGAGTTGGATCTGGGGCGCAGGCGGCGACTTCCTCAACGAGCGCGACGGCACGTTGGCACTCGATCAAGCAGCGGCGCTGACCGGCATGCAAGATTATTTTCGCTTAGGCCGTTATCTCTCGGCGGAAGCGCGTCAACTTGACGAAGCCCAATCAGACGAACTCTTCCGCAGCGGTCAAGCGGCCATCACTTTCAGCGGTCATTGGCTGCTGCAAGATCAGCGTATCGATTCGCAAATGCGCGCTAACCTGGGTGTTGCTCCCATGATTGGCGTGCCGTTTGTGGGCGGTTATCATTTAACGATCTGGCAATACAGCCGCAAGGTCCCCGCGGCGATCAAACTGGTGGAATTTCTCGCCGGCCGACAATCTCCGCAAACACTCTATCCCGCCTTCGGTTTACCGGCGCGCCTCCAGATACTGGAGCAAGCGCCCGCCTTGCAGACTCCGCCCTTCAATGCTTACGCGCCCATGCTGAAGAACGGGCGATCGTTTCCGGCAGGCCGCATGTGGGGGTTGATCGAAAAACATCTCGTCGATGTGATCCCGGCGATTTGGGCAGACGTGCTGGCCTCGCCCGAGCCCGATCTCTCTGCCATTCTCGATCGGCACATCGCGCCCCTGGCGAATCGCTTGCGCTTGACGTTGAAGGCGTGACCTACAGAAACCGGGTTTCTCCATTCAAAATGGAATGGTGGTCTGCACGTAGAAACCCGGTTTCTAAGAATCGAAAGGCCGACATGACCGCAAACACGTGGCAATTCTGTGACGATAACGGCTCATTCCAACTCGACGCGCCGCACACCAGCAGCTATCTGTATTTTCCGCTGATGAACGATTCCGGTCTGGTGTCGGTGGTCTCGCCCACGCTGCACGGCGATATCAAGACCAATCAAAATACCTTCCTCACGCTGCCCATATCCGTTGAAGACTTGCACACGTCACGCTCGGCCCGCAACTTCTGGGTCAACGTGGAAGGTTTCGGCACGTGGTCAGTCACAGGAAACTCTGCGCCGCAGATGGCGCAGCGCGCTGCCGAAGAAGTGAAGGTGCGCGCCGGCTTTCTATGGCACACGCTGGAACGCGCCAATTTATTGCTGGGATTGCGCGCTGAAGTGACCAACGTCGTGCCAGCCAATCACGATCAAGTCGAGTTGATGCGCGTCACCTTGACGAACGTGGGCGATCAAACGTTGACAGCGACTCCCACTGCCGCCATTCCAATCTATGGCCGCTCGGCCGACAACTTGCGCGATCACCGGCACGTCACGTCGCTGCTGCATCGCACCAGCACGCAGCGTTACGGCGTGCTGGTGAAACCGACGCTCTCCTTCGACGAGCGCGGCCATCAACCAAACTCCATCACTTACGCGGTGCTGGGTGTTGAAGCAGATGGCACTCCACCGCGCGAGTTTTACCCCGTTGTCGAAGACTTCATTGGCGAAGGCGGCACGCTCGATTGGCCGGAAGCAATCGTTAGCAATCAGCCCGGCGTTGGGGCCGAGGTTGCGATCGACGGATACGAATCGATGGGCGGCCTGCGTTTTGCGTCGATCGATCTTGCGCCGGGCCACAGCCGATCGTTCATTCTCGTCCTTGCCATACTCGATGGAGCCACGCCGCCCGCTGAATTGATCGAACGGTACGGTAATGTCGCCAAGTTCGATCAAGCGCTGGCCGAGACACAAGCCTACTGGTCGCAGAAGTTAGCAACGCTGGACTTTCATACGGGCGACTCACGCTTCAATCACTGGCTGAAGTGGGTGACGCTGCAACCGATCCTGCGTCGCATCGCCGGCAATTCGTGGCTGCCCTATCACGATTACGGACGCGGCGGGCGCGGCTGGCGCGATCTGTGGCAGGATATTCTGGCCCTGCTGATGACCGAAACGGGCGACGTGAGTGAACTGCTCTTCGGCAACTTTGCGGGTGTGCGCTGCGACGGCAGCAATGCCACCATCATCGGCAGCGCGCCGGGTGAATTCAAAGCCGATCGCAACAACATCCCGCGCGTGTGGATGGATCACGGCGCGTGGCCGCTGCTCACCACCAAGTTATACATCGATCAAACAGGCGACCTTGCCTTCTTGCTGCGCGAGCAAGCCTATTTCAAGGATCGCTTGATCTATCGCACGCAGCAGCGCGACGACACCTGGCAGATCGAGCAAGGCACCCAGCAAAAAACAACGTCCGACGCAGTGTACCGCGGCACGGTGCTGGAGCATCTGTTGCTGCAACACCTCACACCGTTCTTCAACGTCGGCGAACACAACATCATTCGCCTCGAAGGCGCGGATTGGAATGACGGCCTCGACATGGCGCGCACGCGCGGCGAGAGCGTGGCGTTCACGGCGTTGTATGCCAGCAACTTCAAGCAGCTCAGCGAGTTGGTGTTGGCGCTGGAGAAGTTGGGCACCACTGAAGTGGAGATCGCTACAGAGTTGATCCCACTGCTCGATACGCTAGACGAGAAGATTGATTACAACTCAATCACGGCGAAGCATGAACGGTTGAACGTTTACTTTGAGAGTGTGCGGCATACGGTGACGGGCAACAAGGTGCGCGTGAGTGTCACCGACCTCGCCAACGATCTGCGCCGCAAGGCCGCCTGGATGAAAGAGCACCTGCGCGCCCAGGAGTGGATCTCCAACCACGACGGCTTGAGCTGGTTCAACGGCTACTACGACAACGATGGCCAACGCGTCGAGGGCGATCATGCCAACGGGGTGCGGATGACGCTGACGGGCCAGGTCTTCACGCTGATGGGCGGCATCGCCACCGATGAGCAGGCGCGTGAGATCGTGCACGCCGCCGATCGCTATTTGTACGAACCCACGATGGGCGGTTATCGTCTCAATACCGATTTCGGCGAGGTGCTTCTCAACCTGGGGCGCTGCTTCGGTTTCGCGTTCGGCCACAAAGAAAACGGCGCGATGTTCAGTCACATGGCGGTGATGTACGCCAACGCGCTGTATCAGCGCGGCTTCGTTGCAGAGGGCTTCGAGGTGCTGAACGAACTCTATCAGCACTGCCAGAATTTTGAAGTGAGCCGCATCTATCCCGGTCTGCCGGAATACATCAGCGCGCGCGGACGCGGGATGTATCCGTACCTCACCGGTTCGGCCAGTTGGTATTTGCTCACGCTCGTTACGGAAGTCTTTGGCGTGAAGGGCGCGTTGGGCGATCTGGCGTTAGCGCCCAAATTGGTCGCAGCGCAATTCGACGCGCAAGGCCAGTGCGGTCTGAAAACGCTGTTCGCCGGACAAACGATCGAGGTGGTGTATCACAACCTGGCACGGTTGGACTACGGCGCATATCAGATCGCTGCGATCACGATCGACGGGATTGCCGCGAAATTCAATCGGATTGAGGGGGCCGCGCGGATCGATCGGGCGGTGTTGGCCGCTCTGTCCCCCGATCAATCTCACACGCTCGACGTGAGCCTCGGAGCGAAAGGATGATCGATCAACGCCTACTGGAAATCCGCGAATATCGTGGTGAAGGTTATCTGCCACTCATCGCTTACGACGCGTGGCGCGTGGCGATTTTGCGCTACATCGACGAACTGCTGCCGCAGAACATCGGCAAGATGCAGCGTCATGATGCAACCGATGAGGTGTTTGTGCTGCTCAACGGGCGCTGCATTCTCTTTGTCGGCACGGGCACCGATCGGGTGGAAGAGGTTCTGGCGGAAGACATGCAGCCGCTGAAGCTATACAACATCAAGTGCGGCGCGTGGCACACGCACACCCTCGATCAAGAAGCAACAGTATTGATTATCGAAAACGACGACACCGGCCCGGCCAACTCGCCGGAAATGGAACTCACCGCCAAACAACGCGCCCGCTTGATTCAACTCACACAACAGACGTGGACTTCAAAATGATTGCTTAAGGAGGCATCAGCCCATCACACTGCGACGATTGATCGTTCACCCTTGGCCCGGATTATCAAGCCTATCAAATGAAAGGAATTGCAACATGTCTAAAGTAAAATTGCTCAACTTGCTCGTTGTGCTGGCGTTGATCATGAGTTTCCTGTTCAGCGGCTCAGCCCCGACAGCGACCGCAGTGCCGGCGTCTGGAGAAACCGATGGCGCGACTGGACCCCAAGCTCCGCTAAAGGTTACCAGCGGTGTCTTCCCCGTCATCGCCGACTTTGAGTCGGGCGGCGTGGGGACGTGGTTCACGTATGGCGATACCGGCTCCTCGATCGTGAAGAACGTGGTGCTGACCAACACGCTATCCACTCTCGGTGTGCTCAGCAACACCGTGATGCAAGTCGACTATGTGTCGGCCGGTTGGGGCGTGGGCACCGGTCTGGACACCGTCCCCTTCCAGGATTGGAGCGCCTACGACGGCTTCGATTTCTGGTTCTACGGTTCCAATAACGGTGCAGTCTTCAAGATCCTCCTCACCGACAACGGTGGCGAGCGCGTGTCCACGCAGTTCACCGACAACTTCACCGGCTGGAAGGAATTGACCTTCCCCTGGCAAGCGTTCAGTCATGATGGTGGCTATCAACCGGGCGGCTCGCCCAATGACGGCCCCACCCTGACCGCGGTCGAAGCCTTTGCCTTCGCGCCGACTTCGCCCAGCAGCGGCACCTACTTCATGGACCAAATCAAATTGTTCAAGAACACGAACGCCGTCGTGGCTGATTTCGAGGCAGGCGGCGTAGGCACGTGGTTTACGTATGGGGACACCGGCTCCTCGATCGTGAAGAACGTCGTGCTGACCAACACGCTGTCCACTCTCGGCGTCTTCAGCAACACCGTGATGCAGGTCGACTATGTCTCGGCTGGCTGGGGCGTGGGTGTCGGCAAAGACACCATCCCCTTCCAGGACTGGAGTGGCGCGGATGGCCTGAGTTTCTGGTTCTATGGCGCCAACAATGGCGTCGTGTTCAATCTCATCCTGACCGACAACGGCGGC